>JBBSJP010000028.1:0-54123 GCA_038257155.1 Lysobacterales bacterium
AGGTGACCGACACAGCCGACTGACAGCCAAGACCGCAATCCAGAGGTAGACTCAACCCATCCCGAGGGACCTGTCCCTCGGCCTCAATCCCTGGTCAATTTTCAACGCGCACAGCTGGTCAGTTTTCAACGCGCGGCAACATTCCTGTAGTCATGGACCCCGAACAGCCTGCCTCTTGACGGATGCATATGCTATATGCATGATCGACGTCATGGAGATTGAGTTCGATCCTGCGAAGGCCGCCGCAAATCTCAAGAAGCATCGCGTCAGCTTCGCTCATGCGGAGCAATCGCTGCGCGATCCTCTGGCGATCACTATCGAGGATCCAGACTCAACGGGCGAGCCCCGCCTCGTCACGCTTGGCGCCGACGCACTCGGTCGTGTTCTTGTCGTCGTCCACACTCCGCGCGAAGAGCTGACGCGCATCATTTCCGCTCGCCGAGCTAGCCCAAGTGAGGTCAAGGCATACCATGCGCAGTGAGTACGATTTTTCCAAGGGCAAGCGTGGCGCAGTCATCCCTTCACCGGGAAAGACGCGCATCACGATCATGCTCGACAACGACATCATCGAGCACTTCCGGGCGCTTGCCGATGCTGCCGGCACCGGCTACCAGACGGAGATCAACAGGGTTCTTCGACAGTACGCCGCAGCCAATGGCCAGCCACTCACCATTGAGGCCGTCCGACAAGTAATTCGCGAGGAGCTTCGCGCTTCGTAGAGCCATCCCAATGTTTATGGCGCTGCTGCCCAACTATGTGCTCAACCGGACCGTCGGGGACATGTTACCTTCAAACCAAACAATCTCGGCCCTCGCCCGGTTAGCACGGCGTTAGGCATGACAAGTACAGTTCTGGGCTCGACAGTGATAATTATCTTTGCGTCCGCCGCATCTTTCTTCGCTGTGCGTCGGATACCAGCCATGCTGGAATCGCGGCTTGCTCGCAACCTGCTATTCATTGCTCTCGTGGCCTTATCGCTGATCACCATTTGGTTCGTGGACGTAAACGTGCCGCTGGACAGCTCGCACTTGCGATCTGGCGGAGAGCTGATCCCGGGATGGGTCGCGGCTCTCGCATGGGTGGCCAAAGTTTCTATGCTATTTGCCGTTGGCGTTCGGCAAGGTGCAAAGCCAAGTCATGCCTAACTAGGTGCTCCCCCGTCGGGGACATGTTACGTTCAAACCAAACCATCTCGGCCCTCGGCCGGTTAGCACGGCGCTAGGTCACAGTTAGAGAATCTTCACGCATATGAACACTCGCATTGTCATGGCCTCCAGTGCTGCGTTCTTGGCGCTAATTGGTCTGTCGCTTACGTTTGCCCCAGATGAGATTCTCCGCCTCTACGGTGTTTCGGCTGCTGCGCCGATACCTTTGCTCCTACAAATGGGCGGTGGGGCTCTGGTTGGTTGGGCCATGGTCAATTGGACTGCTCGTGGGCTAGTAGTCGGAGGGATCTACTCTCGTCCTTTGACGTTGGGCAATCTGGTTAATTTTGTTGCCGTCACACTTGCGCTCAGCAAGGCCATCTTTGTCATTGGGCTTCAACCGCTGGTCCTGGCGGTGCTGCTCGGTTATGGTTTGTTTGCAGTATGCTTCGGTTACTTGGTTTTTGGCCACGGAGCTGCGTGCATTCCAGCCACGGATCACGGGCCGATCGAGTAACTGTGACCTAACTGTGTGCTCAACCGATGGGAGAGGCTTTCGTGTTTGCTTTTCAAATGACGGCCAGCCGGAACTGGGGGGAAAGGTTAGGTTCAATCAAACGAGAATCGGCCCTTCGGCGGGTTAGCACGTTAAGCGTCAAAGCAACCATTCGTTGAGAGGATAAACGCATGTCGGATATCACCAAAGTGCGATACACGCTTGCAGTCCATGACTTGGCCAAGTCCACGGGTTATTACACATCTGTGCTCGGTCTGAGCATCGACTTTACGGTACCTGGTTGGACATTTCTTTCTCGCGGCAGCTTTCGGGTGATGCTTGGAGAGTGCACTGGCGCTATTCCTCCTGCGAAGCTTGGTGACCACTCGTGGTACGGATACATTACGGTTTCGGACGCTTCGGCTTTATATGCCGAGTATCAGGCATCAGGCGCCCAGTTCACACAGAAGCTCGCAGACAAGCCTTGGGGCATGAGGGAGTTTGGTATCCTCACAATTGATGGGCATCGACTCATGTTTGGACAGGAGCTCTAGCCCGTGTTGCTCGGACGCAGTCCCTCAAAGCCAAGGTCATTTGCGCTTTGGCGCATAGCCGGGGGTTACGTTGGATTCGCTCTATTGGTCATCGGAGCTCCTGATTACCCAGGTCCCTCAGCCTAACTTGCGCAGGGCCAGATAAGTCGTTGATAGACATGGCCTGTCGTAATTTTTACCGTTCGTGGTGAGGAGGGCCGAGCGAGACCGAGGCTCGAGGCGGGCCGTCTCGAACCACCTTCGCGGGACCCTTCGAGACACCGGGCCTCGGTCTTCGACCTCGTTCGGCGGCTACGCCGCTGCGCCTTCGCTATGCTTGGTCCCGGCTCCTCAGGGCGAACGGGAGAGGGGGGAGCGGGAGCCTCGCTCGCAAACATGGCTGAGGGACATGGGTAATCAGGTCGGAGCTTGGGTAGTGCTGCACAGGGCCGGGTCCAGCCCCCAGGCTGCCCTGCAGGAAAAGAGCCTCCAGCTATTTGGCTTTCCGGCGATGCTGACCGCGTTTTCTGTGGCGAGCGCTTTTCAGTTCCGTGCGCATATCGGCAGCGCACTGCAAATTGCAGGGTGTGTTCCTGCTCTGTTCGTGGTTGTCTCCGTCGCGTTGCTGTGGCATGGAACCTAACTGTTCTCAACCGGGCCGCAGGGACATGTTGCGTTCAAACCACTCCATCTCGGCACTTGGCCAGCCCCCACGGCGTCGGCAATCCAAACGGAGCCATGCATGACACGGGTTCGCGTTGAAAGCTTCACCATCTCGCTCGACGGATACGGAGCGGGCCCAGATCAAGACATCGACAATCCGCTCGGCGTTGGCGCGATGGATCTGCACCAGTGGTTGTTTCCTACACGTACGATCCAGCGGGTCTTGTTCGGGAACGACGGCGGCACGACCGGGGTCGACGACCGTTTCGCTGCTCGTGGCTTTGAGAACGTGGGGGCCTGGATTCTGGGGCGGAACATGTTCAGCCCCGATCGGGGACCTTGGCGGGACTCGAACTGGAAGGGCTGGTGGGGAGATAATCCCCCATATCACGTTCCGGTCTTCATCCTGACGCATCATGCACGCCCACCCATCGCGATGCAGGGCAACACCACGTTCCATTTCGTGACGGGCGGTATTCGCGAGGCACTCGAAAGGGCGCGCGATGCGGCCGGAGCAATGGACGTGCGCGTCGGCGGAGGGGCGAACACCATCCAGCAGTACCTTCGCGAGCGGCTGATTGATGAATTGCACGTGGCAATTTCTCCGGTGCTGCTCGGCGCTGGAGAACGTCTGTTCGAAGGCGTTGACATGCGGGCACTGGGATACGAATGCGTGGAGTTCGTGGCATCGGAGAAGGCTACGCACCTCGTCATGCGGCAACCGGGGAGCGCGGACTCCTGACAGCCGCTTGCGTCGGGCGTCACTTTGCGTGGCCGCTGACTTGGCGTTGGCCTGCAGCATCGGAACGTGCCTGTGGCGATTGAAGCAGTCGAAGTCCCGAGCGACGCGCTTCGCGTTGCGTTCAAGCCGGCGCACGGAAGTTGCTTCGATGTTTTCTCGTTTACCGATGGCCAGTGGTCAACGGATGTGGCCTTAGGCGCATGACCATGAACATCACCAATCCCACTCAACAGCTGCAAAAGATTGAAGCTGAGCTACGCCGGCTCGGCGTTCTTGCCGGTCCGATCGAGGCCCCCGCGATCATTGCTTCCGCCTTTGGCGCGGCGCAGATGCCATTTGAGCAGTGGCTGGCAAAGGTCTTTCTACCTCGCGCATACGAGGCATCGGTCGCAAATGCGTGGCCTTCCCGGAGCCAGGTTGGCATTGCTGCCATACGCAATCTTGACGGCCGGGATGAGTATGCGACCCTCGTCACCCTGCTCTGCGAGTTCGACTCCATGGTTGATTCATGCCAACCAGACTCTCCTGGCCGCTAGCTGTGTGGATCCGCAGCAGGCTGCTGCGGCTCTACTAGTGCTCAACGTCCTCTTCATCTGCGGCAAGAACCGACTTCGCAGTCCTACTGCAGAGCAGCTTTTCGCTGCGTGGCCAGGCATCGAGACTTGCTCAGCGGGGCTCAGCAACGATGCGGACGTACAGGTGTCGCCAGAGCTGATCGAGTGGGCGGACCTCATTTTCGTGATGGAACATGCCCATCGGGCCAGGCTGTCTTCCCGGTTCAAGACGCACATCGGCAAGGCAAGGGTTGTGTGTCTGGATATCCCGGACACCTACGACTTCATGGCGCCGGCCTTGATCCGGTTGCTCCAGTCCCGCGTCCCGAGATACTTGCCTTCCGCATCCTGATCGGTTGCTCACACTGACGACAGGGTCACAGGACAAGTGACGTCGTAGACTTGCTTGCGCGTGGCCAAGATGCCGCTCCACTCCGGGCCGTGGTTTGACGTGAGGAATGTGAATGTCTGACCTGCAGCACAAGGTTTCGACGAGCTTCGCTGCCCAAGGGCTGATGGCCACCCTGGGCGCGGAGCTGGTGCACGTTGTGCCAGGTGAGGTGCAGATCGCACTGCTTCCCAGGCCGGAGCTTTCCCAGCAACACGGCTTCATGCATGCCGGCGCCATCACCAGTGTGCTGGATACCGCATGTGGCTATGCCGCCCTGACCGTCGCACCAGCCGGTTTCGACGTGCTTACCGTCGAGTTCAAGATCAACTTCGTCCGGCCTGCAGTCGCGGATCGATTCGTGGCGATCGGCAAGGTAACCAAGGCGGGCAAGACCTTGACCTTGTGCCAGGGAGAGGTGATAGGCGAGCGGGGCTCGGGCCGGGAGACCATTGCGGTCATGCAGGCTACGATCATCAACATCGTGGGCAATTCCTGAGTGCTGATTCATGCCAATGTCGCTTGGCCCCGCCAAACCCAGTCCCTGAGGCACTGATGCACGGCATCGTCGAATCTCTCTACCTGAGGGTTCTCCATGGGAATCTCACGTCGTCGCTGCCTGCGGAGGCATCAGCCATCGCCTCCGAGTTGAAGCGGTCGAATGACGCACTGACCGATGCGCAGGTTGCGGAGCTACTTGAATGGAAGGACTGGAGGCATAAGTTGTGTGCGGGCTGGTTCGTGGCGCTTGGACGCCGCGCTGCGCTGATCGATCGCGTGGGCGAACGACTCCTGCGCAGCGAAACCTGCTTCGCTGGACAGGGCTATTGTCTGGCCCTGGCGCTCTGTGCGGACGAGGCAGGGACGCGGTACCTGGCGTCATACCTGAGCATGTACCTGCCGGTTGGTGAGCGTGACTACGACCAGGAATGGGCGATCGGCGCGCTCACCTACCGCGCGCCACAGGTGGCGGAGACGTTTGCGGATGCCGCGCTATGGGCAAGCACGCGACGCAAGCAGAATCCTGCGAAGGCGGTTGAGGAGTTTCATGGATTGGTTGGCTGGCTGACAAACCATGGCCTGATTGCGAGTCGCGACGCAATCTAGGCCTTGCTGGTGAACGGAACCGGGTGTGACGTGTTTTCATCTCGCCGTGTTTGGCAAAGGCGGCTCTTCACGGTGGCAGACCATCAATGACAGCACCGGAACTCTCTACCGCTGCAAACGGCCACAACTGGTTGACGTTCGACCCAGACGACGTGACGCGTTGGCAGGCAGCGCTGGCCTGGTTGCGCGTCGAGGGATTCATGGAATCCGGCAGGACGATCCTTGGTCCGGGTGAAAGCATCTTTCCCTCTTTTGTCCGACCAGGCGTCAGCATCGCGGCGGGTTGCGACGATTGGTGCGGAAACTACCTGCTTGCCTCGGACAAAAGCGGGGACCGAGTGCTGCTGGACCTGGTAGCGCACCTTGCAGCGGTTGACCCGTCAATCACCAATTGTTGCGGTCATGATCGTCCATCGGTGGCCTCTGTCAGTGGCCCACGCCGACACGTGAGGCATCAAGGCATCTCCATGCGGATCACCGGCACTCTAATCAGATGGCACGACGAACGAGGCTTCGGATTCATTGCGCCCGCTGAGGGTGGCGCCGAGGTCTTCGTCCATGCCAGTGCGTTCCCACGATCTGGCGGTCGCCCGGAGGTCGGGGAAAGTCTCGGCTATGAACTTGCCACTGGCCGCAACGGCAAGCTTCAAGCGGTCGCGATCGTGCGCCTTTCTCATGGCCCACCTCGACCTGCAACAAAAAGGCCAGCTGCTTCGTCACGCGCCACGCCGAATGTGTTTGGCAGCCTTGTTCTGCTCGCCGTCGTGGGTGCTGCAGGCGTGTGGGCGTATGAGCAGATCGCTGCTTCCCTGAACCGGAAATCGCTGGCCGCGCAGCCTGCTGCGAAACCCGGCGCTCTGGTGCCTGCCCAGATTTCCGGCGGGTTTCGCTGCGACGGTCGTACGCAGTGCTCGCAGATGAGCTCGTGTGCTGAAGCAACCTGGTTCATCAACAATTGCCCAGGCACACGCATGGACGGCAACAGCGATGGTATCCCCTGTGAACAGCAGTGGTGCACGAGTTCGTTCTCCAGGTAGGCCGGGGCAGTCGGCTCCGCCGTGGAGGCTGGCGAATGGCAAACATCTCCCTTTCTGATTCGAAACCTTGCTGGTTCGGCCGTGACCCCGGCCCAAATGCGGCCCGATGTCCGATTCGGAGCCTCAGCTGCGTTATTGTTTACATGACGCGTTCGGATTCTTCCTGAGTCATGCCCGTATTACTGCCGGGAGTAGAGCCTCTGCCAACCGAGTTGGACCCGGCAGAGCGGCGTTTTGTCCACGATTCGGAGGTTCAGGCCTGGCTGCAGCAACTGGCTGATCTTGAGGCCGACGCGCAGCGCTCCAGCAAGGTGCAGATCGCCTGGCATCTGCGTCAGCGCGATTCGCGCCGCGCCCTGGCACTGGCCGATGAGGTCGAGTCGACGCTCGACGAAGCGGACTATCGGGATGATGTGGTGCGGGCACGCCTGGCCCTGGTACGCAGCGAAGTGCATTGGCTATTCGCGGACCTGGATCGCGCGCTGCGTGACTTCGAGCAGGCAATGGCCCTGTTTGCCGGTTGCGGTGACGCGCGCGGGCTCTCCGATGCCCACTGGTTACGTGCATGGATAGCGAGCGACCAGGGTGAACCGGAACGGCGTGACCGCGAGCTGGCGGCTTCGGCAACCGCGGCCGCGGCGGCAGGCGACGGTCTTCGCGTGGAACTCGCCGAGGCGGCGCTCGCGCGTTGCGCTGTGTTCCGCGACCTGCAAGGGGCGGTTGATCGGTGGGGGCAGCGCTTCCTTGAGCGCGGTTCCGGCGCTGATCCGTCGCTGATGGTCTGGGTGGAGGATTTCCGCGCACTGGTTGCCAGCAAGTCGCAGCGTATCGCTGCGGCGGTTGCGCATGGCGTACGGATGTATGAGTCGGCCCTGCGCACCGGACAAACCCAGCGGGCGATTACTGCGGCCACCAATATCGGATTCGATCTGACCCGTCTGAACGACCACCAGTCGGCGCTGGAGTGGATGCAGCGTGGCCTGGAATTGGCGCGCTCGCGTGGCTGGCCAGCCAGCCTGGGCGTGTGTCTTTCAGAGACTGCAGAAACCCTGCGCCAGCTGGATCGGCTCGATGCCGCCGAGGCACTCCTGCGCGAAGCCCTGGCAGTTCTGGCGCCTCTGGGCCGTTCGCGCTGGCGAGCGCTGGTGTTCAACTATCTTGGCGACATCGCGCTGGATCGCGGTGAGCATGCCAATGCCCTGCAGCAGTTTGATCGCCTCGCCGAGTTGGCTGGTCTGCTTGAGCAGGCCGATTTGCAGGGCATTGCCGAGCGCGGTCGTGCGCATGCGCTGGGCGGACTGGATAGGGTCGATGAAGCGTTGTTGGCGGCGCGCAACGCGCTGGCAATGTCGAAGGCGCAAGGCGATGACTACAACCAGATCGCGGCGCTGCGGGTGATGGCCAGCATCCATGCCCGCCAGTCGCCAGATCAGGACGAGCTCGTGCTCGAACTGATCGACCAGGCACTGGCGATCGCGCGCGCCATCGAGGGCCATATCACGTCGCCGGAACTGCTCGAGGCGGCTGCGCGCGGCCAGGCAGCCAGGGGCAACTTCGAAGCGGCCTACCGGTTCACCAGCGAAGCCATCACCGCGCGCGACCGAATTCACAGTGAGCAGGCAACGCAGCGCGCGATGGCCATGCAGATCCGCCGGGAAACCGAAGCGGCGCGCGCCGAGGCGGACCAGCATCGCGAACTGGCCGAAGCCGAAGCGCGGCGCGCAGAGGATCTGCAGGAAACCACCCACACCCTGGAAAAGCTGGGCGCCATCGGCCAGGCCATTACCGCCACGCTTTCAATGGACGCGGTGCTGAATCTGCTGGCCGCGCAGATTCGCGAGCTGCTGGATGCCGACAGCTTCGGAATCTATTTGCTTCAGCCCGATGGCGGAGCGCTGGATGCGGCCTTGCTGATCGAGCGCGGAGAGGTGCTGCCGGGCGACCGAATCCCGCTTGACAGCAAGCTGCGCCACGCAGCGCGTTGTGCGCGTGAGCGCCGTGAGTTCGTGCTGCAGCGACCCGCCGTGGATGATGATCCCAGCCAGTTGCCCGGGTCACTCGCCACCCTCAGTGCCATGTTCTCGCCGCTGCTGATCGGCGAGCGCCTGCTGGGAGTGATGACCGTGCAGTCCTTGCGCAGCGCCGCCTATGGAGAACGTGAGAAGCTCATCTTTCGCAGCCTGGCAGCCTATGGCGCCATCGCGCTCGACAATGCCGCGGCCTATCGCGAGCTTGAACACGCCCACCGCGAGTTGGCCGGATTGAGTGAGCTTTCGTCTCGCCTGCAGTCCTGTGTCGAAGCAGAAGAGGCCTACCGTTGCCTGGCACGCGCCGCGCAACGACTGTTTCCCGGTAGCAGCGGCTCGCTGTATCTCAACGAAGAGAACGAATCCTTCGTCGCCGAAGTTGACTGGGGCGCGCGGCCACCGGGCTTCTGTGTCTCGGTAGCCGGAACCCCATGCACTGCGCTGTGCGATGGTCGCGCGGTGTGGCATCCGATGGGACAGCTGAATCCATGCTGCCGACTGCCGCCGGAGGGTGCGCCGCAGACCGCACGCGCCTGCCTGCCTATGGCAGCCGAAGGTGGTCAGGTGTTCGGCGCGCTGGTGCTTGAGTTTGCTCCAGGCAAGGACGCGATCGCCACGGATCGTCGCTATCCGCTGGCCTTGGCCCTGGCCGAGCAGACTGCGCTGGCGCTGTCCAATTTGCGTCTGCGCGAAGCCTTGCAGCAGCAGTCGATTCGCGATGGCCTGACCGGCGTGTTCAATCGGCGGCATCTGGATGCCAGCCTGGCGCGCGAACTCAACCGCTGCCAGGCACACGGCCTGCCCCTGGCGCTGGCAATGATCGACATCGACCATTTCAAGCCGATCAATGACCGTTTCGGTCACGCCGCTGGGGATCATGCGATTCGCGTGGTGGCCGAAGCCATCCAGGGCAGCTTCCGCAGCGGCGATGAAGTATGCCGCTACGGCGGTGAGGAGTTCGTGGTACTGCTTGCTGACACCACCGAGGACGTGGCGCTGGAGCGTGCAGAAGCCTTGCGCGCCTCGCTTCGCGACCTGCAGATAAGCCATGCCGGCGTGCTGATCGGCGCTGTCAGCGTTTCCATTGGCCTGGCGTTTCATCCGCGCGATGGTGACTCGGCCGACGCCCTGCTGGGAGCCGCCGACGCGGCCTTGTACGCGGCCAAGCAAGCCGGACGGGATCGCGTCGTGCTGGCTGCAAAGTAGCGCGAGGGGAACTTCGCGGCAGGCTGCCGCCTTCAGTTGTGCAGTGCGGCGAGCAGGGCGCCGGCAATTTCCTGCGCCGGGCGGCGCAGCAGGCTGGCATTGATCTGAAGTCCGGTCTCGTGCGCTTCGGGCTGGATGTTTGGCAGGTGGATGTCGGCAGCGCGCAGCCGCGCGGTATAGCCATCAGGAAAGGCCTCGCGTGCAACGAGAAAGCAGCGACTGGTGCCATCGGGCATGCGACGCAGGTCGAGGCGCCCATCAGCCTTCAGCAGCGCGGCTATCGCGTCCATTGCGGTCCATGCCAGGGCGTAGTTACGCTCGAAACTGTCGAGATAGCGTGCCGCAAGTGCGGCCTGCGGCCAGGCGAAGGGCAGGGAGCCGCCGAACATGCGGCGCACGTGGAAGAGGCCTTCGATCAGGTCGGTATCGCCGGCCAGGATCGCACCCGACGCGGCATTGAAATGCTTCCACAGTGAAACGTAGACCGTATCGAACAAGGCGGCGTATTCAAGCACGCTGCGTCCGGTGTGCTGTGGCAGGGTGAACAGGCGCGCGCCGTCGAGATGCAGGCGGATGCCCTTGTCGCGCGCCACCTGGCAGACGCGCTGCAGCGCCTGCCAGTCGACGTACGCATGGTGCAAACGCCGTACCGGCGTTTCAATCGACAGCACGCGCACCGGATTCGGCACGCGTCCACCGGCAGAGCGCTCGATCCACGGGGCGATGTCGTCGACGTCGAGCGTCGCACGCCCTGCCGCCAGTGGCACCAGGTTCAGTCCGCTCAGCACGCTGGCGCCATCGCCGCTGTCGTTGTAGAGATGGCTTTCGGCCTGCACCAGCACCCGTCCCGGACCACCTGCCAGCGTGCGTATCGCCATCATGTTGGCCAGCGTGCCGGTCGGCAGAAACACCGCCGCCTGCTTGCCAAGTCGTTGCGCAAAGGCTTGCTCCAGCGCGGCAATGGCGCCGCCGTTGGAGTAATAGTCCGGTACGAAGCCCGGCTCCGAAGTGATATCCAGCAACTGCGCGGCATACTCCACGGGCGACAAGGCCAGTCCGTCGGAGTTGAACTCGATGCGGCGCGACCTTGGCGGTGTTGCGGCATGCTGCGGCGTGTTGGCGGCCAACAGCGGCGTGGCGGCTGCCAGCGTGCCGCTGGCGAGGAAGTGGCGGCGTTTCATGTTTTGGGATTCATCGATTGGCTGCGGCCAGATCGGGCATCGTAGCGGAATGACAAGCGCCCAGGCGCATTTGAACGGACCGGATTCGAAGCGGGATTTCCGGCCTTGACTGACTGGGAATTCGACAGCCTCGAGTTGCACAATGAGTCCATGAGCCGATCCGATTCCACCATTCGCTTCAAGGCCAGACTCTTGCGCCCGGCTTCGCCCGGCAAGGGCGCCAGCTGGAGCTTCCTGGTCTTGCCCAAGGCCGCCAGCGCCAAGCTCCCGACGCGCGGCATGACCTCAGTCGAAGGCACCATCAATGAGCATCCGTTCTCTGCCACGCTTGAGCCTGACGGCCAGCGAAGTCACTGGCTGAAGGTCAGCAACAAGTTGCGCGAAGCCGCAGGCGCCCAGCTTGGTGAGTTGGTAGTCCTGGAGATCACGCCGGCTGCCAGCCAGCCGGAGGCCAAGCTGCCGACCGATCTGCGCAAGGCGCTGGCGCAGGCGCCAGCGGCGCGCGCGCTATGGGCCGAAATCACGCCTGCCGCGCGCAGGGACTGGATTCAGTGGATCACCACCGCCAAGCGCGCCGAGACACGCTCGCGCCGCATCGAAAATGCCTGCGACATGCTCGCATCGGGCAAGCGGCGCGTCTGCTGCTATGATCGATCCGGTGCCTTCAGCAAGAGCCTCAGTGCGCCCGAGGCGGCGGAATAGGCGAGCGCACTGCGAATCGCCGATGGTGTCCGAGATGCTTCGGGCGCCGGTGCCAAACTGGCGTCGGGCCGGTGAGGCCTAAACCCAGACATCATTCTGCGCCGTCAGCCTGCCTCCGCTTTCGCCGGTGTTCACCACGCCGCGTGGCTCGACGAGCATCACGCAGCATTCCTGTGCGGCCACGGGTCGATGTTCAACGCCCTTGGGCACGACATACATCTCCCCGGCGTTCAGGGAAACGGAACCGTCGCGAAATTCCAGAATCAGCGAGCCGCTGAGAATGATGAACACTTCATCGGTGTCGGCGTGACAGTGCCAGACGAATTCACCAAGCAGTTTCGCGAGCTTGAACTGGTAGTCGTTCATTTCGGCGATCACGCGCGGCGACCAATGCTCGGAGAACAGCGAAAGCTTGTGCTGCAGATTGATGGCGGGTTTCATCGTGGGCTGGAATGCGGATGTCGATGCAATGATAGTCGCGACCGTGGATCGCGGGACTTTGAGGTCGCTTGGTTGATCGCCAGCCTGCAGAAAAGTTCCTTGCCCATGTGCAGGAACTCATCCGCTCCGACCTGTGTCGCAGCATCGGTCCATCACGTTGTGTAACGCGATGGACTGGCTCCGGCAACACAAAGCAACGCACAACAGCCGGCGTCCCT
Source organism: Lysobacterales bacterium (assembly GCA_038257155.1). Lineage (GTDB taxonomy): Bacteria > Pseudomonadota > Gammaproteobacteria > Xanthomonadales > Xanthomonadaceae > JANJTY01. Next base: position 12,441 of record JBBSJP010000028.1, read on the forward strand.
TTTGGATCAACGGAGATCTACAAGCATGCACGCAAAGAACGTGTTCACTTCGGCTGCCGCACTGGCAGCAACCTTGATGCTTCTGCCGCTAGCCCAGGCGAGCCCGTCGACAGGCATCGGCGGCGCCTGGTACAACCCGGAGCAGTCGGGCCATGGAATCTCGATCGAGGTCCTGGCGCCTGATCGCGCGCTGATGTTCTGGTACCTGTACGACAGTGCCGGCAATCCCTTCTTCCTCTATCTCGACGGACGCATCGAGGGGCGTCGCATCGAGGCCACCGCGGTTGCGCCACAGGGATTGCACTTCGGCACCTTCGACCGCAGCAACTTCAGTACGCCGACCTGGGGTACGGTCAGTATCGAGTTCGATGACTGCAACAATGCGCGGCTCGAGTGGGACGCGCTGTCATCCGAGTTCGGTAGCGGCAGCACCGATCTGCGCCGCCTGTCTCGGACCTATGGCAGCGAGTGCGTGCTGGAAGCTGCACCACCCGCACTGGCAGGGCCGATCCAGTTGCTGGTGAAAGACATGCTGGGCGACGACCTTTCTGGAGTCAGCCCTCATAGCGGCATCGGTGCGATCGATCCTGATGGTCGCATCTGGGCAATGGAGACTCCATGGACCGATCTCTCGCCCATGGGTGGCTGGACGGGACCCTTTCCCTGCGTTGTTCTGGGCAGCATCGAAGCACGTCCATCGCAGCCCACCCGCGCGAGCCTGCGCGAACTGGCCAATGCCTGGTCCGCTACCAGCTACGGCAGCGCCTGCGTCGGCGCCGCCTGGCAGGGCACGGCGCAAAGCAGTGCAACGGAAATCGAGCTGCGCAACAGCAGTGCCCTGGTGCACCGACGCTGGCAGTTCAGTGCGCGCGAAACCGTACAGATCGAGACACCGCTCGCGATGGGACAGCTGGCAAAGGAATTCGAGGTAACCCTGCGCTGGTGGTTCGGCGAAATGCAGGTCCCCTTGCATGTGCAGCCTGACGGCAGTATCTGCCTGGGGCAGAGACTGAGCGTCGAATCGCCCATGCTTGCCTGTGCCCTTCGTGGTCGCTTGTGGCTGACCGACCCGCAGAACGGGTTCTTCGACTTCGAACTGGCGGCAAGCAACGAGCCCGAGGCGACGCCCTATCGCGGTCGGGGCTGGCTTGAGGCGCGTGGCGATGGTCAACGCCTCGTCATGATTGGCCACAGCGCGCAGCGCGGCCTGGGTGTTGTGGGCCGCTGATATCGCATCCAGAAGTCTCGACAAGGGTCGGCTGGTCGTTTCGGCTGACTGAATCTGGCCGCAGCGGGCGAATTGCTCAAGCAACGGCCACTACAACGGGAATCTCGCGAAGCGGCAACCGTCTCCGCGCTTGAACGGGGTTGGCAGCTTCTGCTCCGCTGCTGTGAAATGCTCAACCCGGGCCAGGCCCGGGCTGAGCTCTCAGCTTGCCTTGCGTGCGTTTTTAGTCACAAGCTGGCGCGGCCCACGCAATGGAGCTTCATCATGCCGCTGCACAGCCCACCCATCGGCGCACCCTGCTGGTTCGAACTGGCCAGCGCCAGTCCGGATGTTTCGAAGGCGTTCCACCAGGCCCTGTTCGGCTGGACATGCGTCGACAACGACATGGGCGCGATGGGTGTCTACTCGTTTTTGCGCAACGCCCAGGGCACCGTCGGCGCGCTTTGCGGCCTGCCGCCGGACAGCGATGGCAGGCCTTCGGCGTGGAGCGTGTATTTCGCAGTGGCTGACGTCGACGCCAGTATCGAGCAGGCGAAGGCCTTGGGTGGGGAACTGTTTTTCGACCCTTTCGACGTTCCCGGGCACGGTCGCGGCGCGGTGCTCTGCGACAATCAGGGCGCGGTGTTTTGTATCTGGCAGGCGGCCAGCGCAGACTCGGGCGATTTCGTCATGTTCGAGGACAATGCAGTGGGCTGGGTGGAACTGGCCACCCGAGACGCAAGCGCCTCGCGACGTTTCTATGAAGCACTGCTTGGATGGACCTGCAGCACCAGCACTAGCGCCGCTGGCGCTGGTGCCGAGTACACCGAGTATGCGGTGGGTGGCACCCGCTATGGCGGCATCCTGCCAATGAATGCCGAGTGGGGCGATACGCCCTCGCACTGGTCCTTGTACGTTCCTGTGGCCGATGTCGACGCGTGTCTCGCCAGGACCGTCAACCTGGGTGGGCAGGTCACGGTGCCAGCCTTCGATGCCAAGGGCGTCGGTCGGATCGCGCGCATTGCAGATCCAGTCGGTGCCGGGCTGTACCTGATCCGACTCAATCCCGTCTAAAGCCGAAGCCAACGCGCGAGGTTCATGAGCTGGGACATCGATGCTCTCACTGGTGGGAGCACGCTTGACTTTGGCTTTTCATCGCAGCTCGACCAGACGCCCAAAGGCAGGTCGTGCTCCGGTCTGTAGCGGGCAAGCTCGGGTGCTCAGCTCATTTCGCCGCTGGATGAACCTCGACAATCCACGGCTCCCTGCGTTTGCCGTAAGCAACGCTCACTTCGTAGCGGTTGCGGTGTTCTGGATCGCGTTCGGTGAGCAGCGGGTCGAACGCCGCGCGCATTGCCAGGGGAACGTGCAGGCTGGCGATGCTGACCGCCTCGATGTGGCCACGCCATTCGCCTCTTTGCGCCGTTTGCGCATGGGTGTAATGCCAGTTTGTTCGCACCCGGCCGTAGACGATGGCGACTCGTTGACGATCGGGATGGTGTGCGCGCAGTGCTTCGGGGTCGAGGTCGGCGTCGATGGCGATCAGCCGGCTCCATTCGTTGCGTACCCGTTCGAGGCGCTGCCTGGCCTCGACGACGCGTTGCTGGTGTTGCTGATCTTCCGGGTGCTGGTCGCGTTCCAGTTCGGCCCTGGCGGTGTAGTCCTCCGCCAGTTGCACACTCCTGGCATGTGCAGGTCCGTCCAACTCCAGCGCCAGCCACACTTCGCGCGCCGATCCGCGATAGCGGGGCGAGGAAGCTGAGTCCGGAGGGTCGCGCACGTCGAATCCGAGCGCCGCGAGGTGATCGGCATCAAGCCATTGGACCCAGCTGTAAGCGCTTTGTTCGTACGGATTTTCCGCTTCACCGGCGCGCGGTTCTGGCACCACGCGCCAGCGCAAGGACAGCGCCAGCCCGCTGTTCTCGCCTTGGTCGCGCCATATCGATGGCAGGTCGAGCTCACGTTCGCTCAAGCGCAGCATGGCCTCTGGTTCGCCGCTTCGATTCCAGGCAACGCCGGCCAGAACCAGGGTGTTGACGAGCAGCACGAGGGCGCAAGCAACTGCCAGGAGATTCCGCACGCGCCGGTTCATGCCATGTCTCCCGCACGCTGCGCTACCGCGCCGCGCAAACGCTGGAACACCAACAGCAGCAGAACGGCGGCCAGCGCGAGCACGAGGAAGAACAGCCATTTCGGCATCATTTCCCACCACCAGTCGTAAAACTTGGTGTAGAGGAAAATGACGAAGAAGACGACGCCGGTATTGACCGTGTCATTCCATCCGCGGCGTGCGCCCAGCCAGATGGCCGCCGCACTCAAGGCGAAGCCGAGGACTTGGTAGCCGCCCTCGATCACCGATGTCGGCCAGGTCAGATAGCTCCCGTCGCCCCAGTTGCCCAGCACCAGCACGGGAATCAGCAGGCACAAGAGGCCGAAGATCCGGTACGTGGCGGCGAAGCCGGGGTAGCGCTGATGTGCAAGTGCCAGTGGCAATCCGAAAGCGAGCAGACCGGCCGGCAGGAAGTTCTCTGGACGCTCGCCCATGGATAGCCAGTACATGCCACTCCAGGTGCCGGCACGCGCAGCTATCCATGCGGCAATGCAGATCAATCCCGCCACCAGCAGCAGGCGCATGTCGAGGCAGTAGGCCAGCAGGAAAGCGAACGCGGCCCAGGGCAGCAGTGCCTTGTCGGTGGGGGTTATGTTGAAGATCTGCCCGAGCATGCTCAGGTTGAGCAGGAAGCACGCAAAGGTGACCAAGGCCGCCAGCTTGGCGAAGTAGGCGCCATTGCTACGGGTGGAAAGCCAGGCGCTCAGGCCCAGAGCGGCCAGCGGTGCGAGTGCCAGGATTGCCACCTGAAAGGTGGTGCCCAGATGGCCCCAGAAGCGATAGAAAAGGAAGTAGACCGACGCTGCCAGCGCCAGTGCGCCAAGAAAGGAAACGACGCGCATGCCGAGTGATAGCTGCTTGGCGTGGCTGTCGCGGTCGATATCGAAGTCACGTATGAATCCGCTCAGCAGGGCCTCGTGGTGAGCCCGCACTGCGGCATGCTGCGCCGGGTCGAGACGCAGCACGCCCGCTTCGTCCAGACGCCCCAGTTCGGCACGAAAAACCCGGATGTCGTCGGCGCGTTGCTGGGCTTCGAATCGGTTGGGATCGGGCACGGTTCCATCCTTTGATTACTCGAAGACGTGTTCCTTACTTGCGCATCGACTCCCACAGACCCATGAGGTTGCCTTCGGTGTCTTTGAAATACGCGTAGTAGCCCATGTCGGGCACTTCGCCCTTGGGTACGACCAGGGTGCCGCCTGCCGCCTCGATGCGCGGCACGTGCGCGTCGATCGAGTCCACCCCGATCGTGATCACGGGATTGTTGACTGGCAGCGCGGGATTGCGCTTGAACATTCCGCCGTTGATCGCGCCGCTTTCCGCGTGCCGGAACTGCTCGTCGACCGGCGAGGTGATCGCAAATGTGTAGACGTCCTGTCCCATGGGCATGTCGTGCACCTGCCAGCCGAACACGTCGGCGTAGAAGCGCTTGGCACGCGGGTGATCATCGGTCGGGATCTCGAAGTGCACTACCTTGTTCATGGAAGGCTCCGGCGCGGGTGATTGACAGGAGCCACAGAGTAGCGAAAAACCGCGACGTCTTCCTGCGCTACGACGGCAAGCGAGGCCGTCGTCGCGGCGCAAGCGGCTTGTCGTCCATGCCGGGTCGACCTGCGAGCTTTGCACGACGGTTTCGGCATGGCCACCTGCGTGCAGACTTGTAACCGACTGCGTCCGCCGCCATCCTTGCGGGCCATTCCAGCCGGGCCCGTCCATGGATACCGTTCCCTTCCACTTCGATGCCTTCGGCGGATTTGGCGAAGTGCAGGGTCTTGCGCAGATCACCGAGCAGGGTCTTGAGCTGCAGTTCACCACGCGCGATGCGTTGTTTGGCGTGTTGAAATCCGGCCAGCGCTCGGTGAAGGTGCCACTCTCGTCCTTGATGTCCGTGCGCTATCGAGCGGGCTGGTTCTGGCTCATGCCGAAGATCGAACTGCGGGTACGCGACCTGGCCACGCTCAAGGATCTGCCCGAATCCGAACAGGGGCGCGTCACCCTGAGCATCAAGTTTAGCGACCGACACGATGCCAGGACCTTTGCCGCCGACCTGGAAATGATGCGTTCGCGGCTGCGGATCCTGCAGCTCGACAGCGACATTGCCCGACTCGCCGCGCAACAGGTCAGGCCGGATGCGACGCAGCCAGTGGTGGAACCGGCACCCGCCCAGGGCTCGACCGCGAGGCGGCTGCCGCAGGATGAGTAAGCCCCGACGGCGCCGACGTGTCTGGCAGGCTGCGCTGCAGGCCATGCGCATGCGGCACCTGCTCCCTGCGACATGGTAGGCATCCGTGTCGCAAGGAATGCAGACAAGCATGCGCTGCACGGTAGTTCACCGGGTGCCCGGGCTCAGTCGAACAGGCGCTCGTCGCGCGAACTGCCCTGCATTTGCCGTCGCTCGGCAATGTAGTCATCAAAGGCCAGTTGCTGACGTGCGTCGAGCACTGCGCGGATGCTGTCGTCCTCGTTCTGCTGGATCTGACGAAGCTCCTCGCGCAGCGCTTCGATGACGCCGTCCAGTCGCGTGACCTCGTTGCTGTCATTGGCAATCCGGGCACGGCGTTGGGCGCGCGATTCACGATTGAAGTCCTGACGCCTGGAGGCAAAGCTGCGGCGGGATGCTGCCTGGATCTCGTTTACCTTGCGGGCCTGGTCCATGCTCAGCTCCAGTCGCGATTGCAAGGGCGCGTCGGCTATTGCGGCTCCTGACAAGACCATGGCGAGAGTGGCTAACAGGAACGCGATACAAATAGGTGTCGTGCGGTTCATCGGGAATCCTTGATGCGTGTATGGATCTGGACGGGTTGGGCAGCGGCAAAGGCATCTGGCGCTGCTCTCCCGGTCGTAATGGGTTGGAGAGCTCCCCCACCCACTTGCCAGTACGCACAAGAAACACGAATCCGACACGCTGATTATTGCGGCGCGTTGCAAGACCGCCCGGCGTGCCGGGCGCCGTCGACTTGAGCACGTCAGATTCCCGATGTGGCTCAGCTTGCGCCGAGCCGGTTCCAGTCCAGTCGCCGCGTGGCCAGCATCACGGTCGCCAGCAGGGCGAACAGCCCGATCGAGCCGAGCAGCAGGGCGATGTCTTCGGCTTGCAGCAGGCCGTAAAGCAGGCCGTAAAGGCCCCCAAGCAGGGCAGCAAAACCCAGCCCGCGGGCACGGCTCTGCAGCACTGCGGCCATGTAGAAACCGATCAGACTGCAGCAGGCCAGGGCGGCGACGGTGTAGGCAGTGGCAAACCCCACGTGTTCCGACAGCGACAGCAGCAGCAGAAAGAACATGGCAAGGGCGAGCGCAGTGAGTGCGTACTGCATGGGGTGCACGCGCAGCCGCTTCAGCACTTCGACGAAGAACACTGCGCCGAACACCAGCAGCAGAAAGAGCAGGGCGTACTTCAGGGCACGCTCCGACATCAGGTATCGGTCAACCGGATCGACAAGATCCACCTGGAAGGCGTTTTGCCAGAAGGCCGGGCACGGACCAGGCTCATTGCCGCAGTCGGCCAGGGCCTGCTGCGCGCCACTCGACAGCCGGCTGCTGCGCCAGGTGGCGCTGAATCCGGTCGCATTGATCTCGCGCTGCTGCGGCAGCAGGTGGCCCCCGAAACTGGGGTGCGGCCAGTCAGAGCTAAGCGATATCTGCGATTCAGAGCCCAGCGCTACCCAGCCCCAGGAGCCGCTGCCTGTCAGCGCAAGCTCCAGTTCGATGTCGAGCGGCGCTCCGGCGAGCGTCAAGGGCGTGATTGCGGACTGCAGTCCTTGGGCATGCCAGGGTAGGCCGCTGCCAGGATCGAGCCGGTGTTCGACGCGGTTCACCCGCAGCTGCGCCGCGCTGACACCACGAGGGTCCGTGACCAGCATGCTGACGCTGGCTGACACGATCCTGGTGTCGGCATCGAGGGCGGCAATCCAGGCAAAATCGGCCGCTTCGAAGCGCGCCCGCAAACGGTGCTCGCCGTGATGCAACAGTGCCGAGAATGGCCCGCGCGCGCGTCGCTCGCTGCGCTGCGTGGTATCGACCTGCAGCGATGAGGGTGCAATCAGGCGCCAGCTGCGCCGTTCCTCATACTGCGCCACGCTGCGCGAGACGCCGTTCTCCAGAACCGTGCGTTCGCGCAGCTGGCGGCTCAGGGTTTCGATGCGCAGCACCGGCCCGGCCAGCAGCTGCGGCCCGGCGGCCGACTGACTGATCTCGGCAGCCACTTCTTCGCCGCGCTGCTGACGTTCCTGTACCAATCCATCAAGCATGCTGAGTGGAATCAGCAGCAAGAGGATCAACACCAGCAAGGTGATGAGCTTGATCGCCAACGCGCGTTCCATGGCATCCCGTTCCATTGCCGAACGACCGGGGTGGTCGTTGCCGTGGTGCACAGTGGAACGCCGGTGCAGGGCGGGGCGGAGGCGGGCTTGTGGCGAAACCGGGGCGTTGCTGCTGGGCTGCGCGCTTGGGTGAAGTCTTGCAGTGGATGGAGACAGCCTACGCGGCTAATTCAGGCGCAGGCTGGGCAGTTCCGGAGCCGCAATCAGCCGCCGAGTGAATCCTGCAGCTGCTTCAGGGCGCCGCGCAGCTCGGCCACTTCGGCTTCCAGCGTGGTAACGCGGGATTCCAGTTCAGTATCGCCGCTGCCGCGCGAGGCGCTGCGCGCGGCGCTGGATGCGGCCAGTGCTTCGACGTCGATCGGGCCGCAGAAGAGGTGCATGTAGCGCTCTTCGCGCTGGCCGGCGGCGCGCGGCAGGCGCACCACGCAACCCGGTTCGCGCGTCATCAGGCGCTCCAGGGTGTGCTGCAGGTCGTCCATGTCAGCAAAGCGAGCAAGACGCTCGGTGCGAGTCATCAACTCATGCGCGGTCTGTGGGCCACGCAGCAGAAGCAGGGCGACCACGGCGCACTGCTGCTGGGTCAACTTGAGGAATGACTCGGCACGGTGCTCGTAGCGCGCTACGCGTGCGCCGTAATTGCTCTTGAGCAGGCCGCGCTCTTCCATCACACGGACCGCATGGCCGACGGCGCCCAGCTCCAGGTTCATGACCGGCTCGCGACTGGTCTTTTGATTGCAGGCCAGCACGATGGCGTTGAGGGTCAGCGGATACGCGTCCGGCGTGGTGGCGGCCTTCTCCACCAGGCTGCCCAGGATGCGGGCTTCGGTGGCATCGAGCTGGGGCAGGGCAGGCGTGGTTTCATCCATGGTGCGGGACTCGCGCGGCGTGGGGCGGGGGTGGGAAGCATAGCCTGCGGCGGGCTTGCATCGGGCGTTGCCTTGCCTGCTAGACTCGCGACCAAGGCCGTTTTCGGCGCGCTCTCGGGTGGTCCGACAGGCGCTTCGACTCGGCCCGCAGGCTGGAGGGGCCATGCGTCCAACGGATATCCGCAATCCCGATTATTTCCACAAGGTCGTCGATTGCCAGTGGGCCTGCCCGGCGCATACACCGGTGCCGGAGTACATCCGCCTGATCGCCGCCGGGCGCTATGCCGACGCTTACATGGTGAACTGGAAAAGCAATGTCTTTCCGGGAATCCTCGGCCGCACCTGCGACCGTCCCTGCGAACCGGCTTGCCGGCGCGGCCGGGTGGAGGAAAGCAATGGTGAATCGCCAGAACCGGTGGCGATCTGCCGTCTCAAGCGCGTTGCCGCCGATAACAAGGGCGATGTGAAGCCGCGCATGCCGCCGCTTGCGACAAAGCGCAATGGCAAGCGGGTCGCCTGCATCGGCGCAGGCCCATCCTCGCTGACTGTGGCGCGCGACCTGGTGCCGCTCGGCTACCACATCACCGTGTTCGACAAGGACCCCGAGGCCGGCGGCTTCATGCGCACCCAGGTGCCGCGCTTTCGCCTGCCCGAGTCGGTGATCGACGAGGAGGTCGGCTTCATCCTCGACCAGGGCGTTGAATTCATCGGCGGCCGCAACATCGATTCGATGAAGGCGCTGCTGGGCGAAGGTTATGACGCGGTGTTCGTCGGTAGCGGTGCGCCGCGTGGTCGTGACCTGGACGTACCAGGACGGGCCGAATGCGCAGACAACATCCATATCGGCATCGACTGGCTGGCCTCGGTCTACTTCGGTCACGTGACCCAGGTCGGCAAGCGCGTGCTGGTGCTGGGCGGCGGCAATACCGCGATGGACTGCTGCCGCTCGGCGCGCCGGCTCGGCGGCGACGAGGTCAAGGTCATCGTGCGCTCGGGCTTCGACGAGATGAAGGCCAGCCCGTGGGAGAAGGAGGATGCCATGCACGAAGGCATCCCGATCCTCGACTACCGCGTGCCAAAGGCGGTGCACCACGACAACGGCCGCATCACCGGCATGAGCTTCGAGAAGGTCAAAGCCGAACGCGACGAACGCGGCCGCCGCAAGCTGGTACCGACCGGCGAGCCCGACGAGTTCCATGCCTGCGACGAAGTGTTGCTGGCGATCGGCCAGGAGAATGCGTTCCCCTGGATCGAGCGCGACATCGGCATCGAGTTCAATGAATGGGATATGCCGGTGGTCGACAAGACCACCTTTCGCTGCAGCCTGCCGAATGTGTTCTTCGGCGGCGACGCGGCGTTCGGGCCGAAGAACATCATCTGGGCCGTGGCGCATGGTCACGAAGCCGCGGTCTCGATTCACAAGCTGCTGAACGGCGAGGACATCGCCCTGCGCCCACCACCCGGCGTGACGCTCGCCTCGCAGAAGATGGGCATCCACGAGTGGAGCTACGACAACGACATTTCCGCCGACGAGCGCTTCAAGGTGCCGCTGGCGCCGTCGGAACAGACGCTGAAATCGATCAGCATGGAAGTGGAGCTGGGCTTCGACATGGCCACGGCCTGGAAGGAGACCCAGCGCTGCCTGAACTGCGATGTGCAGACCGTCTTCTTCAAGGAAAAGTGCATCGAATGCGATGCCTGCGTCGACATCTGCCCGATGGACTGCATCAGCTTCACCGCCAATGGCGAGGAGTCTGACCTGCGCGGGCGCCTGCAGGCCCCGGCGCTGAATATCACGCAGGACCTGTATGTCTCGGACGGCCTGAAGACCAAGCGGGTGATGGTGAAGGACGAGGATGTCTGCCTGCACTGCGGCCTCTGCGCCGAACGCTGCCCGACCGGCGCCTGGGACATGCAGAAGTTCCTGCTGGAGATGACCCATGCCAGCGAATCCGGGCCGGATGAGCGGAAGGAGGCGGCGTGATGGGTATGCAACCAGTCACGTTGGTAGGGTGGGCCTTGGCCCACCGATTCACCTCACAACGGTGGGCCAAGGCCCACCCTACGGTTTGCGCAATGGCGCTCCGTGACATTCCGCAACGGTGGGCCAAGGCCCACCCTACGGCCGTGAGCCCCGGAATCCGGCAATGACCCCCATCACCGCCACCAACGATTTCGTCGTCAAGTTCGCCAACGTCAATGGCTCCGGTTCGGCCTCGGCCAACGAGTTGTTCGCCAAGGCCATCCTGCGCATGGGCGTGCCGGTCAGTCCGCGCAACATCTTTCCGAGCAATATCCAGGGTCTGCCGACCTGGTACGAGGTGCGGGTCACCGAGGCCGGCTGGCTGGGGCGGCGCGGTGGCGTTGACCTGATGGTGGCGATGAATCCGCAGACCTGGGATGCCGACGTCGCCGAAATCGAGTCTGGTGGCTATCTGCTGTACGACAGCACGCGCGCACTGCCACCAAGCCGATTTCGCGAGGACATCAGCGTGCTGGGTGTGCCGCTGACGCGAATCTGCAATACCGCCTGGAGCGATCCGCGCCAGCGCCAGTTGTTCAAGAACATCGTTTACGTGGGTGTGCTGTCGCAGTTGCTCGGGATCGAGCCCGAAGTGATCGAGAAACTGTTCCTTGAGCAGTTCAAGGGCAAGGAAAAGCTGGTCGACGCCAACGTCAAGGCCCTGCACCTGGGCCGCGAGCAGGCCCGCGAGCTGCTGCCCGAACGCATCGGCCTGCGCGTGCAACGCGCCGATGCGGTGGGTGACCGGATCTTCATGGAAGGCAATGCGGCCTCGGCACTGGGCTGCATCTATGGCGGTGCCACGGTCTGCGCCTGGTATCCGATCACGCCGTCGAGTTCGGTGGCGGAGGCCTTCCAGAAGTATTGCCAGAAGTTCCGCGTCGATCCGCAGACCGGCGAGAACCGCTACGCCATCATCCAGGCCGAGGACGAGATTGCCTCGATCGGCATGGTGGTGGGCGCCGGCTGGAATGGCGCGCGCGCCTTTACCGCCACGTCGGGGCCGGGTATTTCGCTGATGAACGAGTTTCTCGGGCTGGCTTATTTCGCCGAGATTCCGGCCACCATCATCGATGTGCAGCGCGGCGGGCCCAGCACCGGCATGCCGACCCGCACCCAGCAGTCGGACCTGACCCTTTGCGCCTATGCCTCGCACGGCGATACCAAGCATGTGCTGCTGCTGCCGGCCGATCCGACCGAATGTTTCGAGTTCTCGGCCGCGGCGCTGGACCTCGCCGATCGCCTGCAGACACCGATCTTCGTCCTGTCGGATCTGGACATCGGCATGAACCAGCGCCTGTGCGCGCCACTGCAATGGGATTCGGAGCGGCGCTTCGACCGCGGCAAGGTGATGACGGCCGAACAGCTCGAGGCCGGCGCCGATTTCGGGCGCTACAAGGATGTCGATGGAGATGGCATTCCCTGGCGCACCCTGCCGGCCACGCATGAAAGCAAGGGCAGCTACTTCACCCGTGGCACCTCGCGTGATCCCTATGCGCGCTATTCGGAGCGCGGCCCGGATTACGTCTACAACATGCAGCGCCTGCTGAAGAAGTGGGAAACCGCCAAGGGGCTGGTGCCGCAGCCGATCGAGATCAGTGGCGAACAGCCATCGACCGTCGGCGTGATCTACATCGGGTCCACTGCGCCCGCGATGGACGAGGCCGCCGCCACGCTTGCAGCGGACGGCTCGCCGATCGATCGGCTGCGCCTGCGCGCGCTGCCGTTTCCGGAGTCGGTGCGGCATTTCATCGACGCGCATCGGCGCGTCTTCGTGGTGGAACAGAACCGCGATGGCCAGTTGCGCAATCTGCTGGTGACCGAGTTCGAGATCGATCCGGCGCGGCTGGAGCCGGTCCTGCACTACGACGGCACGCCGATCACCGCGCGCTTCATCGTCGGGGCTATCCGCCAGCGCCTGGGGCAGAGCGAGTCGCAGAAGGAGCAAGCGGCGTGACCTATATCGTCAAACCCAAGCTGCACCATCCGACCTTGCCGAAGAACGCGATCGGCTACACCCGGCGTGACTACGAGGGCAAGGTCTCCACGCTGTGTGCCGGCTGTGGCCATGATTCGATTTCCGCGGCCATCATCCAGGCCTGCTGGGAGCTCGACATCCAGCCGCACCGCGTGGCCAAGCTGTCCGGCATCGGCTGCAGTTCGAAGACGCCCGACTATTTCCTCGGCCCTTCGCACGGCTTCAATACCGTGCACGGCCGGATGCCCAGCGTGCTGACCGGCGCCAATCTCGCCAATCGCGAGCTGCTCTATCTCGGTGTGTCTGGTGATGGCGACTCGGCCTCGATCGGCATGGGCCAGTTCGTGCACGCCATCCGGCGCGGCGTGAACATGGTCTACATCGTCGAGAACAACGGCGTCTATGGCTTGACCAAGGGGCAGTTCTCCGCCACCGCCGATGCCGGTTCGGTGTCCAAGCGCGGCGTCGCCAATACCGACAGCCCCATCGACCTGGTGGCACTGGCGCTGCAGCTCGGCGCCACCTATGTCGGACGCAGTTTCTCCGGCGACAAGGGGCAGCTGGTTCCCTTGATCAAGGGCGCGATTGCGCATCGCGGCGCGGCATTCATCGATGTCATCAGCCCCTGCGTGGCGTTCAACAACCACGACGGCAGCACCAAGAGCTATAGCTATGTGCGCGAGCACAACGATGCGGTGAATCGCCTCGATGTGATTCCGCCGCGCGCCGAGATCCGCGCAGACTACGCCGCCGGCACCACCACCGATGTGCGTCAGCACGATGGCAGCATCCTGCGCCTGCGCAAACTCGATGCCTTCTATGATCCGACCGACCGCATCGCGGCGATGAACCACATCCAGCGGCACGAGGCGCGCGGCGAAGTGGTGACCGGCTTGCTATACGTACATCCCGAAGCCGACGACCTGCACCAGCACCTCAATACCGTGCGTACGCCCTTGAACCGCTTGGGTGAGGCCGAACTGTGCCCGGGAGCCGAAGCGCTGGCGAAGATCAACGCATCGCTGCAGTGACGTCGAATCCGGGTCTACGCCTCGCCTTCTCCGGCGAGCTGACGGCGTAAGCCCTCGGACCCCAGGCGGCGCAGCCTTGCCTGGTTGCGCTCAATGATTGCGTCCGGATCCGGATAGGCCGCCACGGCGCGATCGATACTGTCCTCGCGCAGCAGGTGCAGCATCGGAAAGGGCGAACGGTTGGTGTGGTTTTCGATGTCATCCGGCGCGCTGTCGGCGAACTGGTAGCCCGGATGGAAGCTGGCGACCTGCAGAATGCCTTCCAGATCCATTTCGACCAGGGCGGCGTCGGCGATGTCGAGGAAATCGTTGTAGTCAAGGAAGTCGTTCAGCACCCACGGATGCACCAGCACGGTGGTGTCGATGGTGTCGGCCGGCGTATCGCGCAAGCGTTCGAACTCGGCCACCAGATCGGTCAGCAGCGCTTCGGCATCGCGCGCCTCACTCAGCGCATAGCGCACCTGGCCCTTTGCCTGCACCGCCTTGGCGAAGGGGCAGAGGTTGAGGCCGATCACCACGCGATCGATCCATTGGCGGGTGAGCTCAAGCGGGTCGGGGTTTGAACGTGACATCTGTTGCTCCTGACGGGTGTGTACCCATTGAACCCCTCTCCCTTCGGGAGAGGGGCAGGGGTGAGGGGAAATACGGAGCTGAAGGCTTGGGCAAGCCCCGCCCCTCACCCCCGGCCCACACCCCGGCCATCGCTCGCGCGATGGCGCTGGAAGTCGCGCGAGCCAGTGGCTCGCAAACGCTCCCTCCCGCCCCGCAGGGAGATGGGCGTAGCCAGTGTAGGGCGGATCTTGATCCGCCGTCGGCACGCCAGACGGGGTCGCAGCGGCGCATCAAGATGCGCCCTACGGAAGCTCTATTGGGCTGCCAAGCGTCGTTGAGTGGGGTGGGCAATGAAGCTCTCTGTTGCGGGGCATTGTCGCGCGAAGCGCGTCTTTACAGAGGATCCAGAGACACCCGAAATCCGAAGCCTCAAACCGGCAGCTGATACTGGATGAAGCCCGAGCGGATCGCCACCTGGTCGTACAGCGCGCGCGCCGTGGCATTGTCTTCCTGGGTCAGCCAGTGCACCCGCGCCGAGCCCGCTTCGCGCGCAGCCTCTCGCACCGCAGCGATCAGCCGGCCGCCGATGCCGCGGCCGCGCGCTTCATGCACCGTGAACAGGTCTTGCAAGTAGCACGAAGGTGCCAGGGTCCAGCAGCTGCGATGGAATATGTAGTGACTGAAACCAAGCAGCGATTCGCCTTCGAAGGCGCCGAGCGCCCACATCGGCTCGGCTGGATCGTGAAAACGGTCCCAGGTGCTGTCTGTGACCTCGGGCGCCAGGGCAGTCTTGTAGAAGCCCAGGTAGGCCAGCCAGAGTGGCTCCCAGTCCGGGCGATCAGCTGGTGTGAGAAGACGGACTTGAAACTGGGACATGAGAACTCCTGTGCAAGGCTGGCTCTCAACTTGAGCCAGCCACAAAGGCAATCCCTAAGTTGAGAGCACTGGGTCAGACCATCATTGTGCGACGCATGCGCGCCATACACGACTGCTTCGGGTAAAGTCTGGCTCTTTCCCAACCGGACGCCACCGTATGTACACCCTCTATTACGCTCCCGGCGCAGCCAGTTTCGTTGTGCACTGGCTGCTGATCGAAGCCGACGCTGATTACACCTTGCACCGCCTCGACCTTGCCGCAGGCGAGCACAAGCAGCCGGAGTACCTGGCGCTGAATCCCAATGGCGTGGTGCCTACCCTGCTGGTCGATGGCCAGCCGGTGTACGAAGCCGCCGCGCTGGTCATGCACCTTGCTGATGTCGATCTGCCGTCCGGCCTTGCGCCGCCACAGGGCAGCCTGGAACGCGCGCGCTACTACCAGTGGGTGCTGCATCTGGCGAATACCGTGCAGCCGCCGTTTCGCACCTGGTTCTATCCGTCCGAGCCTGCCGGCGAAGTGAATGCCGAGCTGTCCAAGGACGTGGCGCGGCAACGTATCGAGGCGGCATGGGAACGGGTCGATGCGCACCTGGCCGTGCATGGCCCATACCTGCTTGGCGAGAAGCTCTCGGCGGCCGATTTCCTGCTCACCATGCTGATGCGCTGGTCGCGCAACATGCCGCGGCCCGCTACGGAGTGGCCGGCGCTGCGTGCCCTGGCCGAGCGCATGAAGGCGCGTCCCAGCTTTGCCAAGCTCTACGCCGCCGAAGGCTTGACCGAATGGGCCTGAGCCCTGGCGGTTTTGACAGAAAGCAAGGAAGCCGATCCGCATGAGCAAGAGTCCCATCCTCGACCGACGCAGCCTGGATTTCCTGCTTTACGACGTGGTGCGCATTGAAGATCTGCTGCGCTATCCGCGGTTTTCGGAGCATAGCCGCGAGACCTTTGCCGCGGTGATCGACGTGGCCCATCAGGTGGCGCTGGAAACCTTCCTGCCGCATTACCGCGCCTCCGATCTGCACGAACCGGAGCTGGTCGATGGCCGTGCGCAGATCATCCCCGAAGTGAAGGCGGCACTGCAGGCCTACATCGAAGCCGGCTTCATGGGCGCCACAGCCGACGCCAGCCACGGTGGCATGCAGCTGCCTTTCACGATGGAGAATGCCTACGGCATCTGCTTCGGCAGCGCCAACCTGCCGACCCTGGCCTATCCCGCCCTGGCCAAGGGCGTGGCCAACCTGATCGAGGCCTACGGCAGCGAGGCGCAGAAGCGCCGCTTCATGGATCCGATCTGGGCCGGCCGCTGGTTCGGCACCATGTGCCTGTCCGAACCGCAGGCGGGTTCGTCGCTGGCCGATATCACCACGCGCGCCACGCCGGATGGCGCGGGCGCCTATCGCATCGAGGGAGCCAAGATGTGGATCTCGGCCGGCGACCACGAGATGAGCGAGAACATCGTGCATCTGGTGCTGGCGCGACTGCCGGATGCGCCGGCCGGAGTGAAGGGCATCAGCCTGTTTGCGGTGCCCAAGCACCGGGCAAATGCCGACGGCAGCATTGGCGAGCCCAATGATGTGCGCCTGGCTGGTGTCAACCACAAGATGGGCTATCGCGGCTCGATCAACTGCTTCCTGAAATTCGGCGAGAACAACGGCTGCATCGGTGAACTGGTCGGTGAACCGCATCAGGGCCTGGCGCACATGTTCCACATGATGAATGAGGAGCGCATCGGCGTTGGCCTGGGCGCGATCATGCTGGGCAATGCGGGTTATCTCTACTCCCTGCAGTACGCCGGCGAGCGTCGCCAGGGACGCCACCCGGACAATCGCGATCCGTCCTCGAAGCCGGTGCCCATCATCGAGCATGCCGATGTGCGCCGCATGTTGCTGGCCCAGCGCAGCTATGTGGAAGGCGCGATGGCGCTGGCCCTGTATGCCTCGCGCCTGATCGACGAACAGAACAACGAACCCGACGCAGCAAAGCGCGACGAGAGCCATCTGCTGCTGGAACTGCTCACGCCGATCGTCAAGGCCTGGTCCTCGGACTGGTGCCTGAAGGCCAACGAGCTGGCGATCCAGGTGCTGGGTGGCTATGGCTACACGCGCGAGTATCCGGTCGAGCAGCATTACCGCGACAACCGCCTGAACTCTATCCACGAAGGCACCAATGGCATCCAGGCGCTCGACCTTTTGGGTCGCAAGGCCATGATGCAGGACGGCGCCGCGCTGAAGCTGCTGATGGCGCGCATCGAAGTCGATTGTTCCGCCGCCGCAGCGCAGGAATCGCTGGCCGAGCATGCGGCGAGCCTGCGGAGCTACTGCGCGTTGGCTGGCAAGACCACGCAGTGCATTGGTGCGGCCATGGCGGGTGGACAGGTGCGACTGGGACTGGCCAATGCGACGCACTACATGACCCTGCTTGGCCATGTGGTGATCGCCTGGATGTGGCTGAAGCAGGCTTTGGCGGCGCAGCAGGCGCTGCCAAATGCGAGCGCCACGGACCAGGACTTCTATCGCGGCAAGCTGCAAACCTGCCGGTATTTCTTTGCCCAGGAACTGCCGGCGGTGGAGCATAGCGCGCGCCTGTTGTCGTCTTTGGACGATTCGGCTTTCGCGATGCAGCCTGAGTGGTTCTAGCAACCTGAGTGTCTGCGGCGCGTTGAGGAGGATTATGTTCCTCGGCTGGCCTCGATGGCTTCATCTGTAGGGCAAGCGTGCCGCTTGCCTGCGGTGAGTTTGGTTTTGTCGGCCGCAGGCTGGTCGCCTGAGCTGGACTTGCGGCGTGTTGAGCGAAGCGCGACAAGTGCGGCTTGCCCTGTGGGCGCATTCATTCCGCCCGGGTTTGCATGAAGAGCGGCAAGCGACACGCTTGCCCTACAGACGCAACCTGAGACCGGTGGTCTCGCAGCGAGCATTCACCGCGCACGAATTGCGGACTAAGCTGTACGCCTTTCCGGCGAGAACATGTCCATGGTCATCTGTCCCGTCGCACTGGCTGTAGGCTGCAAGAAATGTCCGGTATTTTCGATCTGCCCGGCAAGCCAGCTGATTGGCGATTTCAAACCGTCCGAGAAGGCTGCGGAGAAGGCGCCGGATGCTCCGGCCCCGAAGGCAAGGCGCTCGCGCCGTCCGCGCCGCAAGTAGCTCTCAGCGCAGCGCCGCGCAACTGGGCGCGAACGGATCCAGCAGCGCAAGGCGAACGGCTGAGGCCAGGCCTTCGCCTTCGCGTCGCAAACTCTGGTAGCTCTCGATGCACGCCGCAGGACAGCAGCCGGTGCTTCCCTGGCCGCAGCGTGGCAGGCTGGCGACGCAGGCGTCCATTGCGGCTGCATCAGATCTGGCGCAGTTGAGGAATCGTTCCGAGCAACTCGCAATCAGGCGTTCCTCCGCGGCCGAACGATCAGCAAGTGGCAGCGATGTGGTGGAACGTGGTGCCTGTTCAATCGCGGGCCTTGATGGGGTGCGCGCTGCGCTGTGCTTGGCCACGTCAGCAGCGCGTTGCTGCTCCAGCCAGCGCCGCAGGGCCTGCTCTCCGCCTTCGCTGAGTTGCTGGCGCGAGGCGTCGTCACAGGGGCGATCCTGATAGGCAGACTCGCCGCGCGCGTTGGTGCATTGATAAATGCGCTGTGGTGCGGCTGACGCAACAGCGGCCAGCAGCAGGGCGGTAAGGATCATGCGGGCTTCCGAGTTGTGCAAGCCCGATAATGCAGCCGGCAGGCCCGGTTTGGTAGGGCAGGGCGTGGCCCGCCGTTTCCGGATTGGTCATGCTTGCTGACGTATCGCTTACGGATTGGTCGGCCAGACGCGCCCCTGCGGATCAAATTCCACCATGTTCCGTTGCGCAGCGCGCGGGCCGAATCCGCAGATCGCCAGCGGACCTTCGTGTGCCGGGTCCAGGCCCAGGACGCGTTCAATATCGACCTCGTTGATTGCCGCGGTAACGAAGGCGCCGAGGCCCATTTCTGTCGCTGACAGATAGAGCGTCTGCGACAGATGGCCGACATCCAGCACCAGGGCGCGATAGGCCTTGGCGTGATTGCGGTACTTCCAGAAGCTGCGCGTGAATCGCGGCGCGAGCACCACCAGCACGTGTGCCGGCGAGAACCAGTGCTGACCGGCAACAAAGGTCAGTGCCAGTGCGTCCAGCGACATATCCGGACCTTCGAGCCGGGCCAGCGCGTGAGCCCCACCGTGGTAATGATATAGGCCCGGGCTGATGTCCTCGACGCGCTGCACGAGCAGATAGGCCTCAGTAGCGTGCAGGCCTCCGCCGGAGGGACTGTGCTTCTTCAGGATGGTGGCTCCCGGCGCTGCCTCGTAGGTTCCCTGCGTCGCGAAGCAGCGTTGCAGCAGCTGCGAGAACTGCGCCAGCGGCAATTGCGTGTCGATATCAAAATTGCGGCAGGTGGTGCGTCGCGCCAGCAGTGCATCGAAATCGTCCTCGTCCTGACGCGGCAGCGGCCGCATCGCCGCGCCCTCAAGGTTCGGGTGGTAATGCGGAGGAGGCGTGCCGAGCTTGTTCACTAGTTCAGCCAGAGTGCGCGAGCCTTCGCGATCCATCGACTCAGCCGAATCCACGTCCTGCCATCGACCGAAGCTGTGCATCACCGCAGAGAGGCCGTGCCAGTGGCCATCGCGGTGCTGCTGCTCCTTGCTGGCATGCGCTGCATGTGCCGGGCTATCGCTGATCAACAGGCCGCAGAGCTGCAGTTCGTGCAAGACCTCGGCGTCATGCGAACTATCCAGTTCATCGATCCCGACCCAGCGATGACTGCCAATTGCGCCCAGAGCCAGGAGCTCGGCCTGCGACAGTTCACGCTCCGCATCAAGATGCGGAGCCAGTGCGACCCAGCGCAGCCTGGAGCGCAGTCCGTCACCGCCCTGGGTGAGGTCCTGCAGGTCGAAATCCAGCGATTCGCGCGGCTCGATCAGCAGGGTCTGGCAGCGTCGCACTCGCATTGACGATCCTGGTTGGCGGAGTCGGGCCTCACGCTAACGGTGATTCTCCTCATCTGCAATCGTATGATGCGGGTCGACCACTTCCGGTCGACAAGGGGAGACGCCGCGATGCCACCACTCAGTTCCGAGCAGGTCATGGCCCTGCTCGACAAACTCGCGACCGATGATGTCTACCGCGCCCTGTTCCAGAACAATCTTGGCGCGGCGCTGGCGCAGCTTCCGGGTCAGCCGGCCATTCCCCCCGGCGTAGTGCCGGGTGGTTGCCTGCGTCCGGTGCAACTGGCCAGCAAGGCGGCTATTCAGGCCAGTTTGCAGGTGCTGCATGATCAACTGATGGGCACCAACAATCACATTCCAAAACTGTTGGAAGCCTGATCCGGGATCGACAAGACGGCGTCGGCGGATTTCAGCCGGCGCCGTTGTTCTACTCCGGGCGGATGGCCCCGACGCGCGATCGAATGCTGTCTGGCCACTGCCTTTCGGTCCAGCGTGCTTCGAAGGCCCGTAGACGTGCGTGAACGGTCGGGTTTTCGCCCTCGGCTGCAGCCAGTTCGGCTGCGGTCAGCAGCGCCATGCTTACGTCGACGATATTCTGAACGCGCAGTCCCGGACTGATGCCGGATTCGGAGAAAGCCTGGCCGCGCGCCTGGCTGAGTTCGTCCGCTGCGCGTCTGGCTTCAGCAGTCTGGCCCAGGGCCTTCAGCGTTGCGAGCCGGGTGACATGCCATTGAAGCAAGAGGGGCTCGGCGGCGTCTTGCTGAAGCAGTCGCAGCGCTTCGTCGTGTTGCCCCTTCGACAGTGCCACCTGAGCCCTCACAAGCTTGGCCAGCTGTTGCTGGAGTGGAAACTCGCTGGTTTCTGCCAAGCCTGCGGTCTGATCCAGCAGAGCCTCGGCTTGCGCCACAAAGCCACCTCGCGCTGCCAGGTAACCGAGTGCGAGCGCGCTATACAGGCCACGGCGACGCTCTGCGTCCGAGTCATTCTGCAGATCGATGGTCGCCCGTTCCATGGCCAGCGGCAGGATTGCCCGGAACGCATCCTGATCACCGTGCAGCAAGCTGAAGCTGAGATTGGCCAGGTCGCGAACGCTGGTGCCACGCGACCCTGCCCCGTAGGTCGTGGCGGCGAGCTCGTCCAGGTGAGATCTTGCGGCATCGTGCTGACCCTGATCGAGCGCGATCAGCGCCCTTGCCAAGGCCTTGTCCCAGTCTGCATTCGGGGCGAGCGACTCATCCATTGCGTCGAGTCGGGCAAGTGCTTCGGGCACGCGATCCGCTGCGACCAGCGCGTAGGTGTGGAACAGGCCCGAGCCGTAAACGCCGAGTTCGTCGGCGCGAGCAAATTCGGTGACTGCCTCGGCCAGTCTGTTGTCGGCGGTTAGGCAGGTAGCGCGCAGGTATACCGCATCGCCTCGATAGGCATACTGCGGTTGGTCGGCCATTGCCGCGATGCGCTCGCATTCGCCCTGACGATTCAGCATGAGGTGCTCGGCCAGCGCCTCGTTGTAGTGCGCGGTGTGGAAGTCCGGGTACATGCTGCCCATCAGACGCCATTTCTGGGCTGCCGGTTCCGGCTTGCCAAAGCTGGCAATCCAGGCGTCAACGTACAGCGCATCGCGTTCGGTGAGCCGGTCTTGCCAGCTGCGCGCCTGCTCGGCGTGTTTCAGTCCAGCTTCCAGGTGATCGGTGCGCACCTCGATCCGCGCAAGTCCAATGCTGGCCAGGGCGAACTGCGGGTCGAGATGCAGTGCGTGCTGATAGCTGGTGCGGGCTTCATCAAGTCGCGATTGGGCGTAGGCTGCCTCACCCAGCGCGTAGGCGCGCAGTGCGTCAAGGCTGGCACTGGTGACCTGGGGCAGAGGCATGGAGTCACGCTCGATTGCCTTGAGCGCCTCACCCAGTCGACCGCGCAGCTGCTGGGTAACCAAATCGATAGAATTCAGCGTCGAATCGACGCCGATGCCGTCCGCCGATTCGGCATAGACCGTGGTCTGGGTTCTTGGATCGACGAGTTCGGCGCTGACCCGTACGCGACCACCGATTTCGGCGACGGTTGGCAGGATCACGGCGCGGGCGCCTTCGCGCAATGCAATTTCCGAGGCTACTTCCCGGTCCAGGGTGGTGCCAGGTGGGCGCTGCATGCGCGCCAGCGCGGCCTGCAGCTTGAGCTCGGGCAGAACATTGACATGGCGCGATTGCTCCATGCTGATCTGGAAGGCAGTGGCGAGTGAATCGTCCAACAGGCTTTCGCCAGTGAGATTGCGCACGTCACCCAGCACTACCCAGTCCCGCTCTGCGAACGCGATGACAGGTTGGGCGCGCATTGTCAGCGCAAGGCCAATGCCTACCGCAGCCAACACGGCCACCGCTTCCACGGCCAGGGTAGCCGGGCGACGCCACCAGGGTATGGCGCGTTGCGCCTTGGGCCCGGAGGGCGGCGCAGTCAGTGGGGCCAAGCCGGGTTCCCCGACCTCGTGCACCTTGGTGGTCGTTGGCAGGCCCTTGAACCGGTAACGGCCATGCTCCACCCAGCGCGCCTCGGTGGGCGTATCGAGTTCGACTGCAGCGCGCTGCGCCAGACCGAAGGCAATGCCGGACATCAGGATCTGGCCTGGCAGGGCCAGCGCCATCAGGCGCGCCGCAACTGGTTTGGCCAGTCCTTCCACCTCGTGCGTCTTGGCGCCATCAGCGATGTCGTGGACGCTGTTGGGCCACATCAGCACTTCGCCGACATGGATGCCGACCCGGGCGCGCAGCGGCTCGCCACAGTCCTCACCTAGTGTCTTGAGCGCGCGCTGGTAGGCCAGAGCGAAGGCCACGGCTTCGATGGCGCGCTCGAACAGGATCAGGAAGCCATCCGTCTTGTCGATCTCGCGGCCGCCATGGCGATGGACCAGATCGCGGGCGATACGGTCATGGCGACGCCACAGGGCTGCCGCAGCGCTGTCGCCGATGCGCTCGACCAGTGCCGTTGAATCGACCAGATCGCAGACCAGCACGGCGCGGATCTTCGGCGCGCCGACAGATTCGGTGTGCGCGGCAACTGGCGGTGCAGAGCTGATGAGTGGCGTGCTCACTATTCTGGTGCAGCGCTTCCGGATGCAGGCGGTGGGCCGACAGGTCTAAGGATTCTGCGCTACGTGGGAGTCGTCGCCAAGTTCGGCAGGTGCAAGGCTGCGGTTCACTCGTAGCGCAATGCGTCGATCGGATCGAGCTGTGCCGCTTTGGCGGCGGGCAGAATGCCGAACAGGATGCCGACAGCAGCGGAGAAGCCGACCGACAGGGCGATGGCCCAGAGCGGGACGTGCGCCGGAGGGAAGCCAGGCAGCATTGTCGCGGCAAGAAAGCCGACACCATAGCCAAGGGCGACACCCAGCAGGCCGCCCAGCACGCAGAGCAGGATGGCTTCGATGAGGAACTGCAGCAGGATGTCGCTGCGAGTCGCGCCGAGCGCCTTCAGGATGCCGATCTCGCGAGTGCGCTCGGTTACCGAGACCAGCATGATGTTCATGATGCCGATGCCACCCACCAGCAGGGAAATGCCGACGATGCCGGCGGCCACCGCGGTGACGGTGTTGATGACCGAGTTGAAGCTTTCGGTGAGCTGCGCGGAGGTCTGCACACGGAAGTCGTCGGCCTGGCCAGGCTTGAGGTTGTGCTGTTGGCGCAGCACGCGGCGGATGCGATCGGATACTTCCTCCATGCGCTCGACGTCGTCCACCTTCAGCTGGATCTGGATGTCGGTTCGGCGCGTGTTGCCGATCAGGCGCTGCATGGTGCTGTAGGGCAGCAGCACGAAGTCGTCCTGCGAGAAACCGAACAGTTCGCCGCGTGGTTCCATCACGCCGATCACGCGACACCAGTCGTCGCCAACGCGGATGAACTCGCCCATGCCGTTGTCGGGCAGTTCCAGGCGTTCGGCGACTTCGATGCCGATCAGGCAGACCATACGGCGGCGGTCTTCGTCGCTGCGGGTGAAGAAGCGCCCCTCACTGGGCATCACGCCAGTCACGTCCATGTAGCTGGGGCCAACGCCGAAGACCTGGGTGAAATGGTTCTTGGCGCGGTGACCGACCTGGCCGGTGCGTCCGTCCGGGCTGAACAACACCGGGGTAATGTGCGAGATGCCTTCGATGCGATTGCGCACCGCGGCCAGGTCCGACTCGGAGAGGCGCGCAAGCCGTCCACGAATGGCCTGCTGGAAGGGCGTGTAGGAGCGCACCGTGACTGAATCCGCGCCCAGGCCCTGGAACTGTGCATTCACCGTATGCGACAGGCCTTGCACGATGGAGACCACCGCGATGACCGCCATCACGCCGATGATGATGCCCAGCGTGGTGAGGAAGGAACGCAGACCGTTGGCGCGAATCGCGGCGAAGGCCGAGCGCAGGCTTTCCAGCAGGATGAAGTTCACCGCTTGCGCTCCTGGCGGCGGTCGTACTCGAGCTTGCCGTCGCGCAGCCGCACCACGCGATGGCAGTGCGCGGCAATGTCGGGCTCGTGCGTGACAATGATGATGGTCTGGCCTTCGGCGTGAAGCTGGTCAAACAGGGCCATGATCTCCACCGTCGTGGCTGAATCCAGGTTGCCGGTGGGTTCGTCCGCGAGCAGGATGGCTGGACGTCCGACCAGGGCGCGCGCCACCGCAACGCGCTGGCGCTGCCCGCCGGAGAGCTGGTTCGGCAAATGGTCCATGCGCGAACCCAGGCCCACGCGCTGCAATGCCTCGGTTGCCAGGCGGCGTCGCTCGGCCAGGGCCAGGCGGCGGTAGACCAATGGCTGCATCACGTTGTGCAGCGCATCGGCGCGTGGCAGCAGATTGAAGCTCTGGAAGATGAAGCCGATCTCGCGGTTGCGCACGGTTGCCAGCTCGTTTTCGCTCATCTGCGCCACTTCACGATCATTGAGCGTGTAGGTACCGCCGGTGGGTTTGTCGAGGCAGCCGATCAGGTTCATCAGGGTGGACTTGCCCGAGCCTGAGGCACCGATCACGGCAAGGTATTCGTTGCGCGCGATGTCGAGATCGAGCCCATCCAGCGCTCGCACGATCTGTTCGCCCATGCGGTACTCACGCCGGATGTCGCGCAGCATGATGACCGGGGTGGCCTTGGGAATGATCTGGGCGGACATCAGACTGGATTCGTCAGGAAGCGCATCGAGCAAGGGCATGACGAGGATGGTGTCGCATTGGGCGAGTCGGCAGCACTCATGGACCGATCACTCGTCCTTTGCCTTTGCGTCGCCGTCGTCCTTTGGCTTCTTCTCCTCCGGCTTCAGTCGGTCACCCTCACGCAGGCTGCGCAGGACCCGGAATGGTCCCGCGACGACCTGCTCGCCGGCCTTCAGGCCTTCGGTGATCTCCATGTGACTGTCGGAGGAAAGTCCGGTCTGCACCTCGCGCTTTTCCGCCTTTTCATCGGCCTGGACGAAGACGTAGGCCTGCTCGCTGCTGGCCTTTTCGTCTTCGTCATACAGTACGGCTGCGATGGGCACGGCGAGGGCGTCATCGCTGGTTTCGGTGTAGATCTCGGCGCGGCAGCTCATGCCTGGTCGAACCTTGGCCAATTCCGGTTCGGTAAGCCGCACGCGGACCTCGAAGGACAGGTTCTGCTGGCCCTCGGCACGCTGCGCCGAGGTGGCAATGCTTTCCACCACGCCAGGCAGGGCGATGTCGGGAAACCCTGCGGCAAAGATCGCCGCCGGCTGTCCGAGCGACACTCTGGCAATGTCGGCCTCATCGACCCGCAGTTCGGTCAGCATCGAGCTCGTGTCGGCGATCACCGCCACGGTCGAGCCGGGGATGTTGGTGGTGCCGGCGATGACCGCCTCGCCTGGCTTGACGTCGAGTTGAATGACGATGCCATCGATAGGCGAACGGATCTCGGTCTTGCTCAGCGCGTCGCGGGCCTGGGCCTGGGCGGCCTGGGCCTGTGATAACGCCGTCTGGCGCGAGCGCAGGTCCATCTGCGCCAGGGCCAGTTCGTTTTCCGCGGCTTCCTGACTGTTGGCGTCGGTCAGCTTGCGGCGGAACAGTTCACGGGTGCGCTCCACCTGGCGCTCGAGGTTTTCCAGCAGCAGGCGCTGGCGCGAGATGGCGATCTCCTGCAGTCGCACATTCGCGGTCTGCTGCTCGAGCTGGGCGCGGAACTGTTCCGGATCCAGACTGATGATCAGGTCGCCGGTTGAGACCCGATCGCCTTCCTCCACCGGTACCGTCGCGGCCTTGCCGATCACTTCGGAGCGCAACTGCACCTGCTCGCGATAGGCAAGCTGACCTGAGGACAGCACGGCGCTGCGGATCTGCTGCGCTTCCACCGCCACCAACTCGACGCCTTTGGCGCTGTCGCCGCGGGTCAGCTTGGAAATCAGCGGCAGCGCCACCAGCGCCGCGCCCAGCGCGACGAATACCAGGACTTTGCGATTCATGTCAGGAAATGATCAGCGCCCAGACCCCGAAGATCAGCACCCAGGGGGCGCAGGCAACGATGGCGGACTTGATGAGGGAGGAGCCAGTCCAGCGCATGAATCCGATGGTCATCAGCACCAGCATCCACAGATTGATCAGCGACAGCGAATTGCCCCAGGTGAACCAGGACGATCCCGGTTCGGCATGGATGAACAGCGCTTGCATGCTGAGCGGATTCAGGTCGTGCTGTGCCAGCTGGTTGCTGTCGGCCATGGCGATGACCACCAGCATGGCAATGGCACCAAAAATGCCGGGAAATGCGGTCCACGCAGAAAACGCAAACCACTGGCCATAGCGCAATGACGGATCACCAACCGCCTTGTTGACCAGGTGCAGATAGGCCGACTGGATGGCGTAGATCAGAAAGGTCACCACGATGATCGCGACCACACCCGTGGTGATCATCACGGCCGGCTTCATGAAGCCGCGGATGGATTCCGCCGCGGCAGGATCACTGCCCGGTGGCAACGCGGTGCGCACGGTTTCATCCACCAGCCAGTCGATATCCACCCACAGGTTGTAGACCACCACGGCAACAATGGTCAGCAGCAGCGAAATGCCCAATGGAACCCATAGCCAGGAAACGCGATTCTTAACTTCGTCCAGTGCCCGGGCCGGCGCAGCGATGATGTCGACGAGGGCATTGCCCACGCTGTAGTTCGTGCTCATATCGATTTCCCCGTTGTGACGTGATGATTGTCGCGCAGAACATCCTGCTTGAGACAGTGACGCAAGTCACCCAGAAAATGTGACCGAGCCCGTTTCCTTCACGCAGGAAACGTCTGCCTTGATTGCTCAGGCCGGCAATTCAGGTCGTCAAATGCGTAGCCTTGGCTTCATCGAGACGCTCCTGCTGCAGCCGCCACATCTGCGCATAGGGACCGTGCGCAGCGAGCAGTTCGGCGTGGCTGCCGCGCTCGATGATGCGGCCTGCGTCCATGACGAGGATCTGGTCAGCATTCATCACGGTTGACAAGCGATGCGCGATGACCAGGGTGGTGCGGCCTTGCTGGATGCGGTCGAGTTCGGCCTGGATAGCCTTTTCCGACTTGGAGTCCAGGGCCGAAGTCGCCTCATCGAAAATCAGGATGGCGGGATTCTTCAGCAGAGCACGGGCGATGGCGACGCGCTGCTTCTCGCCGCCAGAGAGTTTGAGGCCGCGTTCGCCGACTTCGGTTTCGTAAGCGTCCGGCAGGGACTCGATGAAGTCATGGATGTGCGCCGCGCGCGCCGCCGCGAAGACCTCTTCGCGCGACGCTGCGGGTCGCCCGTACTGGATGTTGTAAAAGATTGTGTCATTGAACAGCACCGTGTCCTGCGGCACGATGGCAATTGCCGCGCGCAGCGAGGCCTGGGTCAGCTCGCGCAGGTCCTGTCCGTCGATGGTGATGCGGCCGGCGTTGACGTCGTAGAAGCGGTAGAGCAATCGGGCGAGGGTGGACTTGCCTGAGCCCGAATGACCGACCACGGCTACCGTGCCGCCCGGTGGGATGGTGAAGTCCACACCATGCAGGATCTGCCGACGCTCGTCGTAACCGAATTCCACTGCTTCGAAGCTCAGTGCAGGGCGCCGCGCTTCAAGCGGCTTCGCATCCGCCGCATCCTGCACGTCCTGACGTTGGTCGAGCAGGCCGAACAGCCGCTCCATGTTTGTCAGTGCCGCTTTGACCTCGCGGTACATCATGCCGAGGATGAACAGCGGTGCCGACAACTGCAGCAGGTAGGCATTGACCAGCACCAGGTCGCCGACCGTCATCGAGCCATCCACCACGCCGGCGGCGGCGCGCCACATCATGGCGGTGACGCCGATCGAAACGATGCTGGCCTGGCCGAGATTCAGCGCGCCGAGGGTCTTGGTGGCCATCACCCGGGCGTCTTCGAGCTGGCGCAGGTTCTGGTCGTAGCGCTCGGCCTCGTGCGCTTCATTGCCGAAATACTTGACCGTCTCGTAGTTCAGCAGCGAATCCACCGCGCGCTCATTGGCATGGGTGTCGGCCTCGACCGATGCCCGGTAATAGCGGGTGCGCCACTCGGTGATGAAGTAGGTCCACACCGTGTAGGCCACAACCGTGCCAAGGGTGATGGCGGCGAAGCCCCAATCGTAGGCCCAGACCAGCACAATCGTGACCAGGGTGACTTCGAGCAGCACCGGAATGATGGTGTAGAGAGTCCAGTCGAGCAGGTCGGACACCGAACTGCCGCCGCGCTCGACATCGCGCGCCACGCCGCCGGTGCGCCGGGCCAAGTGGAATTTCAGGCTCAAGGCATGCAGGTGGCGGAACACCTGCAGGGTGACCTGACGCGAGGCGCGTGCCATGACCCGCGCGAACACCACCTGGCGCAGCTCCGTGAACAGGGTCGTTCCAATGCGCGCCGCTCCGTAGGCCAGCAGCAGTCCGACCGGCAGCAGCATCAGGCTGGGCTCGACGTTCAGCCCGTCGACAATGTGCTTCAGCACCAGAGGCACGCCCAGATTGGTGAGCTTGGCAGCAACGATCAATGCGAGGGCCAGTGCAATGCGGCCCAGGTAGGGCCGGAGGAAGGGCAGCAGGCTGGCGATGACGCCAAGATCGCCGCGCACCGAGGCATCACGCGCGACGGGCACCGGCGAGGACTCGGCAGTGGAGGAGGCGATGGGTTTGGACATCACACCCATCTGGGGGCGCCAGCGCTGCGATCAACGGCGCCGCGTCATCATTCGTTGTTTGTTCCGGGGCCAGGAGAGGCTGCAGCCTTCGCCCACCGGGGTTGGCGGCGTCCGGCGAGCCAGCGCTGGCGAGCCAGTTGCGTCAGGGGTGCAGGGCCGGTGCATGCGCTTGCAGCGCACCCGGCATCGGTCTGATCACGGTTTTCCGTCACTGCTATCCTGATCAACCAACGAGTCCCCCCATGCCTGCCTCTGCTCCTGTCTCGCGAACCCGTCTGGCGATCCTGCTGGGCGCGCTGTCGATGTTTGGCGCGCTGTCGATCGACACGATCTTTCCGGCCTTCCCGGCCATGGCGAACGACTTTGGCGCGTCCAAGCTGGCCATGCAGCAGACGATTGCGATCTATCTGGCTGCCTATGCCGCGATGAGCCTGCTGCACGGGCCGGTGTCCGACGCCGTCGGTCGACGCAAGGTGATCCTGATCGGAGTGGCTGTTTTCACTGCCGCATCGGTGGGTTGCGCGCTGGCCGGCTCGCTGGAGTGGCTGCTGGGCTTCCGCGCCCTGCAGGGGATATCGGCTGGCGTTGGCCTGATCGTGTCGCGGGCAGTGGTGCGTGATTGCCTCGATGGTGCTGAGGCGCAGCGGCTGCTCAGCACCATCACCATGATTTTCGGCATTGCTCCGGCAATCGCGCCGATCATTGGCGGGTGGATACTGGGCTTTGCCGACTGGCACGGGATTTTCTGGTTTCTCGCCCTGTGGGGCGCGCTGATCTGGCTGGCGGCCTGGGTTTTCCTTCCCGAAACCCATCCCGCATCCAACCGCGTGGCATTCAGGCCTGCAAATCTCTGGCACGGAAACCTGGCGATGCTGCGCAACCCGGGCATGCTCCGTCTGGCCTTGGCTGGCAGTTTCAATTTTGGCGCGCTATTCCTCTATATCGCCTCGGCGCCGGCCTTCGTCATCGATCTGATGGGTCTGAACGAGCAGCAATTTGCCTGGTTCTTCGTACCCATGATCAGCGGCATGATGCTTGGCGCCTTTGCCAGCGGACGCCTGGCTGGTCGCGTCAGCGGCCCGCGTCTGGCGGGAATCGGATTCCTGATCTGTGGTTCGGCGGCGGTGCTGAACCTGGTGTACAACCTGCTCGTGGATGTCCCTGTGTTGCCCCTGGGCGTGCTTCCCATGGTGCTGAACGCATTTGGCATCGCGCTGGTCTTTCCGGTGCTGACCCTGGCCATCCTGGACCTGTATCCGCGTCAGCGGGGCGCGGCTTCGAGTTTGCAGGCCTTTATCAGCCTGGGGTTCAACGCCCTGCTTGCCGGGCTGGTCTCACCGTGGGTGAGTGGAAGCGGGATTCAGCTGGCCGTGACGGCAGCCGCATTTACCGCAATTGCATGGCTGCTTTGGTGGGCTTATCTGCGACACTGTCGCAAGATACCTTCAACCAGTGTCGACAGCGTGCCTCTACAGCCGGCGGACCAGCTTTGAGGCGAATGTTCAGCGCTGCTCTGGTGTGACCCCTGTCGCAGCACAGCCGCCTGTGTTGCGGGTCGGAAGTGGGGGTGAGGGCTGTGCCACAATCAAGCAAAGGGGGCTTGTATGGCGGTCGACTCCGATTCCGGCATAACCACATTGCTTGACCAGTGGAAAGGCGGTGACCGATCGGTCGAGAACGCCCTGGCCGAGCGCATCTATCCGATCTTGCGCGCCCAGGCTCAGGCCCAGGTGAAACGCAACGGTGCGGCCCTTACGCTACGCGCCACCGAGTTGGCCCACGAAGCCTACGAGCGACTGGTTGAACAGCGCAGCGTCGACTGGCGCAATCGTGAACATTTCTTTGCCATTGCTGCAACCGTGCTGCGACGCGTTGCGGTGGACTACGTGCGGCAGCGCCGTGCGGAGAAGCGCGGTGGCGATGTGATGGTGCTGCCGTTCGACCAGATCGATGCCGATGAGTTGGCGATCGCCGTTCCGAGCGTCGACTGGCTGGAAATGGACCAGGCGCTGACCGAACTGGCGAAAGTTGACGATGGCCTGGTCCAGCTGATCGAGTTGCGCGTCTTTGCAGGACTCGGCATCGATCAAATTGCCAAGGTAACCGGGGCATCCACGGCTACTGTTGGACGGCGCTGGCGCTTTGCCCGGGCCTGGCTCACTGAGCGATTGACCCGGGCTGATTAGCTCGAATTATTCCTCCGGCCACCTTCATGTCCTGCCCGCCAGATCCTGCATCGAAGTCCAGCAACGCGCGTCAGGCCTGGCTGACGCGACAGCAGAGGGATGTGCCGACCTCTTTCCCGGAATCTTGTAGAGGCAGACTTGCTGTCGTCGCAATGTGTGGTTCGGCCGTTCGGCGGACCTCCGCCGCCCATGCCCTCGCCGTGTGCTGCCGTGATCCGGTGACAGCGGTTGCCGCCGGGTCCTGCGCTTCGACGGCAGCGCAGTCGCTTTCCTGCGGTACGAGCGGGGCGGCCTAGCGCGTGGCAGACCCCATGTTGCCCAGGCTGGGAGAGCTATTCGAGCAGGCGGTAGAGCTGCCGCCGGAGCAGTGGCCGTCGTTCGCCGCTACTGCCTGCGCTGGGAACCTTGAACTGCGGGATCGCTTGCTCGCTCTGCTCGAGCGCGACAGACAGCTGGGCAGCGATGAGGGGCACAACCCGTTCACGGCGGATTCCGCGCTGGTTGAAGCCTTGCCTGGGGCTGTGCTGGAAGGGCGCAGAGTGGGCGCCTTCCGCATTGCCGAACGGATCGGCGATGGTGGCATGGGCAGCGTCTATCGGGCAGTCCGGGTCGATGGCCAGGTTGAACAGGAAGCTGCACTGAAGCTGGTCAGGGCGGACCGGGTCAATCCCTACCTGCTGCATCGCTTCTCGGTTGAGCGCCGCGTGCTGGCGGCGCTGGATCACCCGGGCATCTGTCGCTTCCTCGACGCTGGCCTGATGGATGGTGACCGGCCGTATGTGCTGATGGAGCTGGTTCGCGGCCAGACGTTCTTTGTCTACTGCGACAGCCAGCGACTCGGATTGCGCGCCCGACTCGAGCTGTTCCGCAAGGTGCTGGCGGCGGTGGCGCACGCGCATCGCAACCTGGTGGTGCATCGCGACATCAAGTCGAGCAATGTGCTGGTCAATCAACAGGGTGACCCCAAGCTGGTTGATTTCGGCATCGCCAAGACCTTCTGGGATGCCACGGCGGGCGAGACCGCCACGCAGGATCGCTTTCTCACGCCCAGTGCTGCGGCACCCGAACAGATCGAGGGAAAGCCGGTCACCGTCGCGGCCGATGTCTACGCTCTGGGAGCACTGCTGTACGAGCTCCTGAGTGGCGCCCCACCGTTCGAGTTCGAAGGGCGAAGTCAGGGTGAGGTCGAGCGACTGGTGCGTGAAGTGCCACCACTGACCATGAGTCGGCGCGTGCTCGAAGCCGAGGATGCCGCGGCTCGGGTGCGCGGGTATCCGAACAAGACGGCGCTTTCCACCGCCCTGCGCGGAGATCTGGATCTTATCGTCGCGACCTGTCTGCGCAAGCAGAGTGAGGAACGCTACGCCAGCGTTGAGCAGGTCGATGCGGAGATCGAGCGCTTTCTTCAGGGGCGCGCGATCCAGGCGCGCGGGAACGAGCGCTGGTACCGGACGCGCCGTTTCGTCGCGCGCAACCGGCTGCCGGTGGCGCTGACTGCCGGACTGGCGCTCAGCCTGATGCTGGGCATGGGCGGCGTGTTGCTGCAGACCTTGGCTGCGCGCGAGGAGCGCAATCAGGCCCTGATCGAACGTGACCGGGCGCGCAGCGCGGTTGACCTGCTGAGCCAGGCATTCAACGCCGCGGATCCGGCACGTGTCGCAGGCGAGGAGATCACGGCTCGCGACATTCTGGATGCGGCCAGGCCGGCGCTCGAAGAACGCTTCGACAGCCAGCCCGAGCTCTACGCCTCGCTCGCTGAGGTGATTGCGGACGTGGAGATGGCGCTGCGCCTCGACACCGCGGCGGCGGCGACGGCAGCGCGTGGACTGGAGGCGGCCGAACGCGCCGGTCTGCCTGAGGCAGAGCGTCGCCCCTTGCTGTTGATTCAGGCGCGCGCACTGGTCGATTCGGTGAACCAGGAACAGGCTGAGCAGGCATTGGCCAGGGTCCGCCGCATGGATAGCGTCGAGCAGGCCGATTGGCTGGTGGTGCGCGGGCGACTGTTGATTTATCAATTGCGCTATGCCGAGGCGGTCGAGGAACTCGGTCGCGCGGTGGCGCAGCTTCGCGACCGTGGACCGGAGGACGACCTGGCGGTGATGGCGCGTTGGCTGTTGGCCGATGCCCATCGTCGAGCCGGTCGCTATTCCGAGGCGGCGGTTTCCTATCAGGAAACCTACCGATGGATGCAGGACAGGGGACTCCACCCCGAGCATCCACGTCTGGCGATGACCCGCATGTGGCTGGTGGATGTGCTGCGCCAGGCGGGGCGACTGGACGAGGCCGCCGAGCAGGCTGCATTTGCGTTGCAGAGCATTCCGGCAACGTTTGGAGAGCGCAGCGCGATGGCGGCCAGTATTCATGGCAGCGTTTCCAAACTGCGTACGGCCCAGGGTGATCACGCGGGCGCAATTCATCATCAGCGACAGGCGTACACGATCCTGCGCGAGGTCTTGGGGGCTTCCCACCCACAGGTTGGCCGAGCCGCCTACAACTTCGCTATTGTCGCCTTCGATGCGCCAGGCTTGGCTGACGAGGCCGAACAAGTCCTGCGCGAGGCACTTCTGGCCGCCGAATTGCGGGTCGGTATGGATTCGCAGATCGCTGGCCGTTACCGCGCCCGGCTGGCGCGCCAACTTTCGCACAATGGCAAAGGTGCCGAAGCAGTCTCCCTGCTGCTGCAACGTCCTTTGCAGGCAGAGATTCGCAGCTTGTGGGAGCCCAGTCTCAGGCTGGTCCTGAGCGCTGAATGTGAAGAACGCCAGATCTCGGCAGAGCTGGTCGAGGCCTGCGCCCGCCTGCGCCGTCTCGTTCCAACTGGACCTGATCCGGAGAGCGACCTCGCGGGATCGCGCTGAGCCTGATCGAAATCGTCGCCTCGCTGCGAGTTGAGTAGTGCGCAACCCCTGCGCGCCGCGATATTCGGAGAAGACGCATGTTCCAGGCCAAATGGGTTTCCTTGATCTGCGCTGCCGCAGTGGCGCTCGCCGCAACCAGCCCCTCCTGGGCTGATGACACGTGCGAGGACGGTGGACCCAAGTCCAGGTCGAGCTGCCCGGCTGGCAGCTTCCGCTTCCTGCTCATGGACCAGGCCAAGGACGGTGAGGATTGCATGGAAAAGTCGAGCTGCGTCGCGCTGGATGCGGGCATCGGCCCGTCGCCCAGCTTCATCACCTGTGAGGCAAACGGCGATGCGTTCCGCTGCGCGGCGTGGCCGCAGGGCGACATGAAGTACAGCTGGGTGCTGGGTGAGGGACTGGATGCCATGCGTGGAAGCCATGCAGGCGATGCAGTCCAGTCGATCCGCTGCGCGGCAGGAAAGGGCAGCACCCTGATGTCGGTCACCGTCACGGCGCCAAACGGCCTGCGCGAGACGGTGTTTTCCCAGGTGCTGTGCGGTTCGTCGGGCACCGGGAAGGGCGCCAACGACGTCGCCGGCGCGGGCGTTCAGAAAAATAATGCGTTGCGGTGATCGATTTGGCCGCCGTGTTGCGAGTAACCAGTATAGAGCCGCCCCGCAAACGGCCCCCCCCGGACCTTCGGGCGGTGCGGCTCGGGCGCAGCGCCATGGCGTTGTGCGACGCGCGGCGGCGAGAACAGGGATCGTATCTCGCCGCCGCGTTCCTTTTTTTGTAGGGTGGGCCTTGGCCCACCTAGCCGATCAAGCGATTGTCCCGAAGCGGACTCACCAGCCGCAGGTCTTGCCGGCGTTCTGTTCCTTCAGCCAGCCCTGCAGCGGGGCGAAGTAATCCAGAATGGCGCTGGCATCCATCTGCTCGCCACCGGTGAGTTCGCTCATGGTCTTCTGCCACGGCTGACTCTGGCCCTTCTGCAGCAGCGCCCAGAACTTGGCGCCGGCTTCCTTGTTGCCGTAATAGCTGCAGGAATGCAGTGGACCGGTGTGGCCGGCGGCATCGCAAAGCGCCTTGTACATCTGGAACTGCAGGATGTGCGACAGGAAGTAGCGCGTGTAGGGCGTGTTGCCAGGGACGTGGTACTTGGCGCCGGCATCAAAGAACTCCTCGCCGCGCGGACTGGCCGGGGCTACGCCCTGGTACTTGGCGCGCAGCTCCCACCAGGCCTTGTTGTAGTCGCCCGGCGCAACGCGGCCGTCGAATACTGCCCAGCGCCACTGGTCGATCATCTTGCCGAACGGCAGGAAGGCGACCTTGTCCAGCGCCATGCGCAGCTGCGAGTTGATCAGGGCTTCCTTGGAGGTCTGCGGTGCGTCGACCAGACCGATCGAAGCCATGTAATCGGGCGTCATCGCCAAGACGATGGTGTCGCCGATCGCCTCGTGGAAGCCATCGTGCGCGCCGTTCTGGAACAGCGGCGGCAACTGGTTGTAGGCCAGGTAGTAATAGACGTGGCCGAGCTCGTGGTAGATCGTGGTGAACTCTTCTTCGGTCGGCTCGATGCACATCTTGATGCGCACATCGCCCACGTAGTTCATGTCCCAGGCGCTGGCATGGCAGACCACATCGCGGTCGCGCGGCTTGAGCAACTGCGAGTTCTCGTAGAACGAGGCGGGCAGGGCGGGCATGCCGAGCGAGGTGTAGAAGTCCTCGGACTTGCGCACCATCTTCTCGGCATCGTAGCCCTGCTTGACCAGGCCGGCGGTGACGTCGAGGCTGCCTGCGCCCTTGTAGGGTTCCAGGATGTCCCACAGGTTGCCCCACTGCTGGGCCCACATGTTGCCGGTCAGGTGCGCCGGGATCATGCCGTCGACCGAGCCCTTTTCGCCGTAGGTTTCCTCCAGCTTGCCGCGCACGAAACAGTGCAGATCCTGGTAGAGCGGCTTGACCTGATCCCAGAGACGGTCAGCTTCGACTTCGAACTCCGCCGGACTCATGTCGTAGCCCGCACGCCACATCTGCCCGGCATCGGCAAAGCCGAGTTCCTTCGAGCCTTCGTTGATCAGTTCGACGAAGCGGGTGTAATCGGCGCGATACGGCGGCGACACCGTATGCCAGCCGGTCCATGCATCGAGCTGGGCATCGTAATCGCGCGAGCTGCGCAATACGGTTTCCAGCTCACCGAGCTGGCGACAGCTTTTCGCTTCACCTTCACCCGTGCAGTAACGGCCCGCACCATAGGCGCCTTCCATGCGGGTGGCGATCTGGGTGACTTCGGCCAGCTTGGCGGGGTCCTTGGGCGCCGGCATGGAGGTCTGCAGTTTCAGAAGATGCAGGGCACGCGAGGTTTCCGAAGACAGGTCAAGACCGTCGAAACGCTTCGATTCCTCGATGCGCTGGCTGAGCTTGCCGAGCATGCGCTCATTGGCCTTGGAGGCCAGCATCTGCGTGTCCGGGTTGATGTAGGTGACCGACACCCATTGCGCGGCGGCGACTTCCGGGAATTCGGCCAGCATGTCGGCATTGTGCTGGGCGACAAACGCATCCGCCTCGGCTGCAGTGGGCTTGGCTTGCGCACTGGGCTCGGCTTCGCGCTTGGCTTCGGACTCGTTGCAGCCGGCAAGCAGCAACAGGGAGGCAGCAACAGCGCTGGCGAGCAGCGCACGGGAAAGGTTCACGAGGGTTGGCTCCTGCGGGATCGGGGCGCGATAAGGCGCGGGGGCGCAGGCTATGACGGCAAGGCGCCGCGCGCAAGTGGACTCAGGGTTTGCGGCCCTGCTGGACCGGTTGTTGCACTGTTGCGGCCGTTACACGCCACACGGCATTGCCGACATCGTCGGCGACCAGCAGGGCGCCGCGGGCGTCGATCGCGACGCCGACCGGCCGGCCGCGCGCCTCGCCATCGGCACTGAGAAAGCCGTTCAGCACCGTTTCCGGTGCTCCCTGCGGCCTGCCTTGCGCAAAGGGTACGAAGATCACTTCATAGCCACTCGGTGGTTTGCGGTTCCAGGAGCCGTGCAGCCCGACGAAGGCCCCTTCGGCAAAGCGCGATGGCAGAAGGGTTCCGTGACTGAAGGTCAATCCGAGCGGAGCCACATGCGGACCGAGCGCGTAGTCCGGGACCAGGGCCTTGGCGACCATGTCCGGCCGCTGTGGTTGTACCCGGTCATCGGTGTTGTCGCCGTAATAGCTCCAGGGCCAGCCATAGAAGCCACCGTCGCGAAGCGCAACCAGAAAATCCGGAACCAGGTCATTGCCGAGTTCGTCGCGTTCATTCACCACCGCCCACAGCACTCCGCTATCCGGATGCCAGGCCAGTCCTACCGGATTGCGCAAGCCGGAGGCATACACCCGGCTCGCGCCACTGCTGCGATCGATCTGCAGGACCGAGGCGCGATTGGTTTCCTTGTCCATGCCGCCTTCGGCGATATTGCTGTTGGAACCCACGCCGACGTACAGATGTCGGCCGTCCGGACTTGCGATCAGGCTCTTGGTCCAGTGGTGATTGAGTGATCCAGGTCCCGTGGGCAGGTCAGTCAGCTTGCGACCCGGCGTGGAGATGACGGTGTCGCCCTCGTGGTAGGGAAATGCCATCAGCGCATCGGCGTTGGCAATGAAGAGGGTGTCGTCGACCAGGGCCATGCCGAAAGGCGACGTCAGTCCCGACAACAGAACGCTGCGCGTTTCGGCCACACCATCGGCGTCGGCGTCTCGCAGCAAGGTAATCCGGTTCGCGCTGGGTACCGCGGCGCCAGCCTTCTTCATCGCGCGCTTCATCACCATGCCCTTGAGGCCCGTGACCGCGCCTGAATCCGGCGGTGCGTTGGATTCGGCGACCAGCACGTCGCCATTCGGCAACACATACAGCCAGCGCGGATGGTCCAGGCCGGTGGCAAACGCCTGCACTGCCAGTCCCTTGGCCGGCGTGGGTTGCATACCGGGTGGCCAGCCTGTGGCTGGAGCGATGTTGACGACCGGAATCAGTGAATGGTCGGGCGCAGGCAGGTGCGGATCGGGGCCTGTTCCGCGCTGGACCGCGAGGTTCGACTGGGCGCCACAGGCGCTGAGCACGACCGCCAGTCCCAGCAACAATGCACGTGTCACGAGAGCTTGCATGGCCTGGCCTCCAGATAAAGCGCTGCGGGCGCGCACGCAGCTGGCGTGAGCCCGGCTTGCCGGTCCAGTTCGGCTCAAGGAAATGCGGCGAAGCAGTTCGATCCTCACCCTGTGCTGCGGTACGCACGCTGAATTTGGTCCTGATTCTGCCTGGCAGCAATCAAACCGCCTCGCCCTCGAGCCTCAGGCGACAGGCAGCTTGCGATCGAGCAGCCAGGCGCGAGCGTCTTCCGCGTCCTGCTCAAACCAGGCACGCGTCGAGCCAAGGCGAAAGCTGTAGCCCCAGGTATCCATGTCGGCCATCAGGCGGGCGCTGCCGACACTGGGCAAGCGTTCGGCCAGTACGATCTGCAGATAACAGGTGGCGTCTTCCTCGGCGACCGAATCGGTGGCGTCGGTGTGCACGGCGGCGCGGCGTTCGGGGGGCTGCACGATCAGGTGGCAGGCTTCGTGCAGCAGCGAATGCACCGGCGTGTCGCGCCGTGCGTAAACGCGGTGGCCGATCAGGCCGGCTTCGGGTTCGCCCCAGTAACTGCCGGGAATCGCTTCGCCGTCGGCAACCGCGCAGAGTTCAAGATGAAATTGCGCGAGTAGTTGCGCCACCGCATCGGCGTCGATATCGGCAAGGCAAAGCACATCCGGCGTCGCTGCCGAGGCGTCCATGGCACTCGCCTGCATGCAACATCAGCCTGCGCTGGCGGCGCGCGGCTCGGCCTTGTCGGGCAGGGTGACGGTCAGCTCCAGTACCTCGTGCTCGCCATCCTTCTCCAGCTGAACCTGCACCGCGTCGATATCCACGCTCACGTACTTGCGGATCACTTCCAGCAGTTCGCGGCGCAGCAGGGGCAGGTAATCGGGCCCGCCGCGTGCATTGCGTTCCTGCGAGACGATGATGCGCAGGCGCTCCTTGGCGAGGGAGGCGGTGTTGCGCGGTCGGCTGCGCAGAAAATCAAAAATTCCCATGATTCTTTCTCCTGATCAGCCGCCGAAAAGCCGGTTCAGCAGGCCCTTCTTCTCGATCTTGATGAAGCGCAGCGGACGGCTGTCGCCGAGCAGGCGCGCAACGGCGTCCTCGTAGGCCTGGCCGGCCTGTGAGTTTTCGTCGAGAATCACCGGTACACCCGAATTGGACGACTGCAGTACGCCGGGCGATTCCGGAATCACGCCCAGCACCTCCAGGCCCAGGATCTCCTGCACGTCATCGATCGACAGCATGTCGCCGTCGGCGACGCGCTGCGGGCTGTAACGGGTCAGCAGCAGATGCTCCTTCACGCGGGTGCCGTTTTCGGCATGGCGGGTCTTGCTGGCCAGCAGCCCGAGGATGCGGTCGGAATCGCGCACCGAGCTAACTTCCGGATTGACCACCACCACGGCGCGGTCGGCGAAATACATCGCCAGGAAGGCACCTTTCTCGATGCCAGCGGGCGAGTCGCAGACGATGTAGCGGAAGTCGTCTTCGGCCAGTTCGCGCAGCACCTTTTCGACGCCTTCGCGGGTCAGCGCATCCTTGTCGCGCGTCTGCGATGCAGCCAGCACGTGCAGGTTCTCGTGCCGCTTGTCCTTGATGAGGGCCTGCTTGAGGGTGCACTCGCCCTGGATCACGTTGACGAAGTCGTAAACAACGCGCCGCTCGCAGCCCATGATCAGGTCGAGATTGCGCAGACCGACGTCGAAGTCGATTACCGCAGTCTTGTGGCCGCGGCGTGCCAGGCCGACCGCCAGGCTGGCGCTGGTCGTGGTTTTTCCCACGCCGCCCTTGCCCGAGGTGACGACGATGACTTCGGCCGCGATGGCTTCGCTGGAGGGTGTGTCGGACAGGCTTGCGTCGGGTTCGGTCATTGCATTCATTCCAGCGGTTCGATGAGCAGCGCTTCGCCATCCAGTCGCACCTGGACCGGACGACCGCGCAGGGCGGGGGGGATGTCTTCGAGCACCTTGAAGTGCCCGGCGATGGAAACCAGTTCGGCGTGGAACTCGCGGCAGAAGATGCGCGCGCGGGTCTCGCCCACGGCGCCGGCCAGCGCGCGGCCACGCAGCGCGCCGTAGATATGCACCGAGCCGTCGGCAATCACTTCGGCGCCGGCTCCCACCGTGGCGGCCACCACCAGATCGCGGCCCTGGGCGTAAACCTGCTGACCCGAGCGGATCGGCGCGGTGTGCACCAGGCCGATGGCCTCGGCGCGCGGCGCAGCGGGAGGCGGAGCGGGCGCAGGCGTGGCGATGGGTTCGGGCGCTGCAGGCGCTGGCGTCGGCGGCGTTTCGCGCTCGTACTGGACGCGGAATTTGGCCAGCAAGGGCAAGTCGACGGCTTCCGATAGTTGCTCGATTTCGCTCGTGCCATACGCCAATGCAACCGGCAGTACGCCGGCTGCGCGCAGCGCTTCGAGCAGGCGACGGGTAGTGTCGGCATCAGGGCAGGTGCTGAGGCCGCCGAAGTCGATCACCACGGCGGCGCGCGCGAAAAGTTTGGGGGCGCGCTGCACGCGCTCGCGCATTTCCGCAGCAAGCTGTGCGACGTCCAGAGAGCGTACCCGCAGGTTGGCGATGCCGACCTGCCCGATCTTGAGTTCCCCGGCCTGTTCGAAGCTGCCGGGCGCCACAGCTGCCATGCGATCAGGTTCCCGTGGCCAGCGAGCGACGGGTATCGCCCCGCTCGCGTTCGGTGATCCAGGGCAGGTCGGGCAAGCCGCCTTTGTCGAGGTACTGCTCCTTCACGAAGGCGAAGCTGGACAACTGCTTGGCGAGCAGTGCAACGCGCTTGCCGGTGTTCTTCATCACCTGCTGGCCGACTTCAGCGAAACCGTAGGTTCCGTGGAACAGCAGCGCCACGTCGTTGGCGCGGCCCTCGTCGAGGAACACCTCGCAGGTCAGCAGCGGCGCGCGCGCTTCGGCGAAGCCCTGCACGTCGGCGTAGAACACGCGGCCGACACCAGCGCCGCGGCGGGTGCTGGCGACAACGACGCGGTCGATGTAGACAAAGCTCTCGTAGTGCGCTCTGAACCACTGGAAATTGGGGCTTTCATAGGGCGCATCCGGCATCATCGCGATCAGGAAGCCGGCGATATGACCATCGACCTCGGCCACGCGAAAATAGGCGGCCTGGTCGAAGAAGAAGCGCACGGCGCTGGCATCCATCGGTAGGATGGTTGGGCCAGCGGCATTGTTGAGGGCGAGAACCGAATCCAGTTCGTGCTCATGCACATCGCGGATGAGAATGGACATTCCTGTCTCCGAGGGGCTCGGGGGGCCTGAGGGCCTGCTGCAAGGATGGCAGTATCTCATGTTCACGCCGCAGGTCGGATTAGGATCTGGTTAATCGGACGATGGCCCCGCGCGGCGTCGTTTGTCGTTAAATTAGGCAAGGCGGAGCGGGTTGGTGCGCCGTCCGGGTGTTTCGGGGCACTGCATTTCGGGGAAGGGGTTCGATCATGAGACGGCAAATGACTGGCGTGGTGCGCTTCAGAGTGGCCATCTGGCTGCTGGTGCTGGCAGCA
>JBBSJP010000029.1:0-53615 GCA_038257155.1 Lysobacterales bacterium
GAGAGCGGCGAAGACCTTTTCGTCCATTTCCGCGCCATCCAGGGCAGCGGCTTCAAGTCGCTCCAGGAAGGTCAGCGCGTGAGCTTCACGGTCGTTCGCGGCCCGAAGGGTCTGCAGGCCGACGCCGTCCAGACCATCTAAGGCGCTGTTCGGGGCCCGAATCACGGACTAACGCCCGCTCGGAGTCCTCGAAGCTAAAGATCCGAGCCTCACGGCTCGATTCAGCGCCGGGCGGATCATATCCGCCCGGCGCTCTGTTTTGGAGAACTGCTTCATGCTAAAGATCAGTGTGCGTGGCTTGCCGCGCCAGATGGACGAAAAATCCCTGAACGACCTCTTCGCTGCTCACGGCCGGGTTCACGGCCTGAAAATGTCGAAGGACCTGTTCAGTGGCGAATGCAAGGGCTTTGCTGAACTCGAAATGGAAGGCCACGAGGCTCGCGCTGCGATTGCAGCGCTGAACGGTTCGACCCAGGGTGGTGACATGATCCGGGTTGGCCTGCACGTGGAAAAGCGCGGTCGCCGCCGCTAGAGCGAATATCCGCGCGAGCGGTTGCCATATGGCTGCCGTCTCGCGCGCCCCGCCTGGGGAACTCAATTCACCCGTGGCGCAGGACACGCTTCACCCTGTATGGGCACCGTCAACGACGAATTATTCCCTTACGGTTCAGGCTTATATCTTCTATTCTTCACAATCGACCCGAAGTCAGGTTGCCCGCACAGGCGCCGCGTTCAGCGTGCCCGGTGGCAGCGCAAATCTGGCCGAGCAGAGTCTCGACTCGCAAGCGAAACTGATGCGATTGCTGGGTGGCAGCCGATCCTCATCATGGCGACCCTTTGCCGCGCCTGGCGCG
Source organism: Lysobacterales bacterium (assembly GCA_038257155.1). Lineage (GTDB taxonomy): Bacteria > Pseudomonadota > Gammaproteobacteria > Xanthomonadales > Xanthomonadaceae > JANJTY01. The sequence continues at coordinate 855 of JBBSJP010000029.1, forward strand.
CACGCCGCCTAAGGTCCAGTCCCCACCTTCCTCGCCTGCCGCCGATGTGGCTGAGCTCAGTGCAGCCAGCAGGGCTGTGCGTCCCGATTCCTGACGCTTCATTGGATTACGGGACAATGCTGGGCGATGCACCCAGGCCAGGGCCGAAGATCACTGCATTACCCATGACACGCTGCATTCCCAAGGTGGCGCCGCGGAAAACCGGCGGATTGGAGAACAGCACAATCTGTCCGCGGCCGCGAGATTCTCGCGTCACCCAAGCAGTGTTCGCCAGACGTTCCTGCGCTTCTGGCCACAACAGGCCTCCCATGCGGAGCAGCAGGTTCTGGCCGGGCGGCACGCCGGCCCAGCCAAAGTCGGTCCAGGTTGCCGTACTGCCCTTGCCGCCGCCTGCCTCATGCAAGCCAAGCCGGAACGGCGCCTCGACGCCACTGGCCACCATCAGCGGACTGTTGTCGGAAACCAGCACGGGCAGCGCTGTGTCACACCCCATGCTGAGCCAGTAATGCTGGCTGCAGCGGCTGGCAACGAAGGCACCACGTGGCATGAACAGCTGCTGCCATTCATCGCGAACTGCCAGCGCCTTGCTGTCGAGCTTTGGGTCGGAAACGTCTTCAGGCCAGGCAGCCTTCTGACCCGGCACCGCGGTGTGGCTCCACAACTGCGGTGCACGGGGCAGGCTGTCCTGGGTGGCTATCCACTCGCGCGCCAGGGCACTGCGGAATGGCACCAGATTCTCGAAGCTGGCCTCCAACGTTCGCGCTTGCGCTGGCCCTTCCTTGCCCGCCATGCCGGCCGCGGCGTTGCCGAGCGCAATCAGGGTGCCGCCACTTTCAACCCAGAGTTTGAGTACCTCGGTCTGCTCGCTCGTCAACGGTGCACCCCAGCGCTCCGGCGCGATGATCACGTTGTAGCGGCGCAGATCGATGCGTCCGAGCCAGTCTTCATCCAGCAGGCTGGGAGTCAGGCCGAGACCTTGCTCGAGGTAGTGCCAGATGAAGCCGAACGACTGCGAACTGGTGCGCCCGCGCCCGAGTACTGCCACCTGCGCAGGTTGCAGCAGGCCGAACTCGCCGCCTCCCAGATCGGGAAAATCGCCTGGACCCTGGCCACTGCCCAAGGCAACGACCGGTTCGTGCAGATGCGCAACTGCGGCCTGCAGAGCTTCGCGCAGCACTGCCGGCGATAGGTCGCGGTGATCGAAGCGGGTCAGTACCAGACTTCCGCGCGGGTAGCGTCGCCCATCCAGTTCAATGTCCTTGAGCGCCACACGCGGACGAAGGCCCGCGCGAAGCAAGCTTGCTGCCGCCGGCAGCGCGCCATCATCGCGTCCGCTGATGAGGTATCCAACTGCGCTTTCTGCCGGAACCGCGACCCGAACATTGTCTTGGTCTGCACTCAGAAGCTCGCTCGTGGCTGGAAGGCTGGCGTCGAAGCTGTACGCCTCCAGTCCGTACATCATTGGCAGGTTCCAGGCGGTTACGTCGTAGATTGTGCCAGCGCCATTGCGTAGCAACTCCTCACGCTCACGGCTCAAAGAGGCTGCATCCGGGCGCGGGTCAAACTCGAACAGGTTGGCCACCAGGCGCGCCAGCGGCTGGCGATTGGCAATCAGCAGGGTGCCCGCCGCGAGTGTCACTTCACGGGTGCGGCCGTACAGATCAGTGGCTGAGCCAACCCGCCACTCGCCGGTCAAACGATGCACTTCGATGTTCTGCAGGGCGAGATTGTCACGCAGAGCACGGATCCTGCTGGGATGCGTGTCTGCGGGAATGGCGAATACGCGCCGCGCGTACGGCCCGCTTCCCGCCAGGCTGCGCTTGCGATCTTCCCAGAAGGCGCGCTGAAGTTCGCCGCGGTGACGCGCCAGGGACTCGATGTTTGCCCAGGCACTGCCGAGCTGGCGAGCCACGCCTTCCTGGTAGCGCAGCACGCGCTGATTGGCCTGGCGCACACCCTGGTCCGCCACGCGAGCCTGCTCATAGAGGATGTTGACCGCGCCGCGCAGCCCGCCCCAGGCATCGGTATAGCCGGGGTACCAGCCCTCGTTCCATTCGCCCGAGTAGTAGACCCAGCCGCGGCGGTCGAAGGCCTGCGCCTGCTCGCGAGCGAAGTGCTCGCCAAACCGGCGGAATTCCTCGCCAAAGTGCGGATTGACCGGCGCGCGTGGCGGCGAGAACAGGAAGGTGTCCTGAGCGCCCATCTCATGCGCGTCGACGAACAGCAGCGGGTGCCAGCGCTTGAGCAGGGCAAGCCGACCGCGGGTTTCCGGCTGGGTCGCGTAGATCCAGTCCCGGTTCATGTCGAACACATAGTGGTTGCCGCGCCCGAAGGGCCAGCTCGCGCCGCGCGACAGCTGCTGTTCGTCGAAACTGGGCGTCGCCGTAGCGAAACCGCGCAGGTCGGCGACTGCTCTGGCGCGACCATCAGGGTTCATCTGCGGGTCGATGATCAGGATGGTGCTCTGCAGGATCGCCTTGACCTCGGCCGAGTCGCTGGCCAGCAGGTGGTAGATCAATCCCAGTGCGGCGTCGGCGCCTGACGTTTCATTGCCGTGGATCGAATGTGCCAGATAGCCGACTGCAGGGGCATTCTCCAGAATCTGGGCGGCGCGGTCCTCGCTCGTACGGCGTGGATCGGCCAGCTCGTCCAGTTCATTCTGCAGCGTGTCGATGCGTGCCAGCAGCTCGGGGCTGGCGATGAAGGCCACCGAAAGCGGCCTGCCCTGATGAGTGCGGCCGTATACCTGCACGCGGATGCGATCGCTCTGCTGCGCCCAGCGCTGCAAGGCTCCGTGGATTTCCTCGGGTGAGGCTGCGCGCTGCCCATGCGGGAAACCGAGCAAGGTGTCGGGACTATCGATGCGGTCCGGGTAGGGCGCTTCTCCAAACACCTGCAACAGGGGTGCACGAGCGTCGCCGGCCCATGCCGCTTGCAAGGATCCGATCAGCACGGCGAAAAGCAACAGGGCGAGCTGGCGCATCGTGTGAGGTCTCGCAGTCTTGGGGCCGGGGCAGGGCCGCCATTGTGCGACATGGCGTTGTGAAACGGCGATGTGCATCGCTGGCCAGGGGCACGCAATGCCAGTCTGGCCTGAGCGGGACATTGACCCAGGGTTCGACCTGGCGCTGAGGGGCTGGTAATATTGGCGCTGGCGGCCCGATCTGATGATCGGGCCGTTTCTCATTTCAGGGCATCCGACCAGTCGGGGCGTGTTGCGCAGCGATGACCGATCCGCGAAATCGGGTGGTCACGAGGCTTCTGCAGTGACGGGTCCTCGATTGAACTGAACTGATCTTGCCCCAAGACTCCCCAATAGCCACGCGAGAAACTTCATGCAGATTGCCGACAACACCGTCGCCAGCTTCCACTACACACTGACCAACGATGCCGGCGAAGTGCTGGATTCCTCCGCAGGCAACGCGCCGCTCAACTATCTGCATGGCGCCGGCAACATCGTTCCCGGCCTGGAAAAGGCCATGCTCGGTCGCAGCGTGGGCGACAGCTTCACCGTCGCGGTCGCGCCCGAAGAGGGCTATGGTGCGCACCACGATGGCCTGGTGCAGGAAGTGCCCCTTTCCGCCTTCGCGGGGGTTCCAAGCGTGGAGCCCGGAATGCGCTTCCAGGCGCAGACACCTCAGGGTGCGCACTCGGTTGTGGTGACCTCGGTCAACGAGGGCATGGTGACGATTGATGGCAACCACCCGCTGGCCGGGCAAACCCTGCACTTCGCGGTGGAAGTGACCGCGGTGCGCGCCGCCAGTCAGGAAGAGCTCGACCATGGTCATGTGCATGACGGTACACACCATCACTGACCACCGCGCCTGACCTGCAGTGCAGGCAGGGGACGTGCACCGGAACCAGGCAGTCGGTCCCGGTGCACCCGATCAGCGTGTTTTCAGCGTTCCACGAAGGCCCGCTCGATCACGTACTGTCCGGGCGAGCCGATGCGGCGCGAGGCTTCAAAGCCGCGCGCATCGAACAGCCGCTGGAAATCACTGAGCATTTGCGGGCTGCCGCAAAGCATGGCGCGGTCGTGCACGGGATCGAGCGGGGCAAGGCCCAGGTCGGCGCACAGCTTGCCGCTGTCCAGCAGATCGGTGAGTCGTCCACTGTGCGGAAATGGCTCGCGGCTCACGGCCGGGTAATAGCGCAGCCCCGCGGCGATCAGGTCGCCAATGAATTCCATGCGCGGCAGTTCGTTCTCGATGTAGTCGCGATAGGCCAGGTCCGCAACCCCCCGCACGCCGTGGCAGAGGACCACGCGTTCGAAGCGTTCGTATGTGTCGGGATCCTTGATCACGCTCATGAAGGGCGCAAGGCCGGTGCCGGTGGACAGCAGGAACAGGTTGCGGCCGGGGTGCAGGTCCGAGATCAGCAGGGTGCCAGTCGGCTTGCTCCCCACCAACACCGTATCGCCGGGCTTGATGTGCTGCAGGCGCGATGTCAGTGGGCCATGCGGTACCTTGATGCTGAAGAACTCCAAGTGTTCTTCCCAGTTGGCGCTGGCAATCGAATAGGCGCGCAACAGTGGCCTGCCATCCACCTCCAGCCCGATCATGACAAATTGACCGTTGGCAAAGCGCAGGCCGTCGTCGCGGGTGGTGGTGAAGCTGAAATAGTCGTCTGTCCAGTGACGGACATCGAGCACGGTTTCGGTGGCGAACTGGGCCATGAATGGTCTTTCGAGTAGTTTCGCGAGATTCTGACGCGGCGCAGCATAACGTGTCTTGATATTGCTCAAGTCCACGCGACGACCCTGTCGGGTGCAGTGCTTGCTCGTTTCACAACCGTGTCCGGGATCGGAAACCGGCGGCGGCGATGATCCGCATCGCCTGCCGGTCGCGCAATCGCGCAAGCGCGCGCCCGCGCGAGGTGGCGCGTAGGAGTGTAATCTCACACTGTGCGTCTGCACCTTGAGGAGCAATGTCGAGCATGACTACCGCCTATGATTTTTCCGCCCGCACCATTGACGGCGAAGAACGCCCGCTAAGCGATTACCAGGGCAAGGCCCTGCTGATCGTCAACGTGGCCTCCAAGTGCGGCTTCACGCCGCAATACACGGGGCTTGAGGCTCTGTGGCGCCGCTTCAAGGACAAGGATGTCGTCGTGGTGGGTTTCCCCTGCGACCAGTTCGGCCATCAGGAACCCGGCAACGAGGAAGAGATCAAGACCTTCTGTTCCCTGTCGTACGACGTGAGCTTCCCCCTGTTTGCCAAGGTCGATGTCAACGGAGACAACGCACATCCGCTGTATCGCTGGCTGAAGAGCGAGAAATCCGGCTTTCTCGGCACCGAAGCGGTGAAATGGAACTTCACCAAGTTCCTTACTGATCGCGAGGGCAAGGTGATCAAGCGCTATTCGCCAACCGACACGCCGGAAAAGATCGAGAAGGATATCGAGAAGCTGCTGGGCTAGCCCGCTGCGCGTGTCCAGCTGCCGCATCGATCTTGCGCATGTGCCGCCGCCATGATGACGGCGCATTGCGCATTGCGTATCTACAGCGTCTTGCCGCAGCGTTTTTCGGCCGCGACGGATTGACCTCTTTCGGTCGTTTTATAGATCAAGCCCGTTCACTCTTCGTTCTCCATGTCCTGCTTGAACGCCTTTCGCGCCCTTGGCGGCACGTTCGTCCTGACTTTGGCAATGGCCGCCGGTCCGGCGCAGGCACAGGAGGCGTGTGATTTCGCTCCTGTCGATACACGCTTCGAGCAGTTGCTGACCGATGCGGGACTATTCGGCGGTGCCGTGCTGATCGGCAGCCACGAAGGCTTGCTGCATGAGCGCTATTTCGGCCTGTATCAATCGGCTACCGTTGTGCCGATCGCATCGGCAACCAAGTTGCTGTCCGCGGTGCGGGTGGTGCAACTCGCCGCGCAAGGACGCCTCGACCTGGATTCCCCGGTATCAGAGACCCTTCCCGCGTTCCAAGGCGTGAAGGGCACGATGACGGTGCGCCAGATGTTCTCTCACACCGCAGGATACGGCGACGATCTGTTCGACCCCGTGCAGGGCGTGGACCAGCCATCGCTGGCGGCTGCAGTCGACCAGATTGCCTGCTGCGTGGACATGCCAAAGGGCTGGTCGCCGGGCGCGCAGTTCGCCTATGGCGGCAACTCGATGCACGTAGCCGGTCGCGTGGTCGAAGTGGTTAGTGGGAGTGATTGGCAAGCCGGCTGGCAGCAGTCGATCGGTGCGCCCCTGGGTATCGGCAGCATCGACTGGCAGGGCCTGGGTGAGACCAGCAACTACCGCATTGCCGGAGGTGCGCAATCGAACCTGCGCGATTACGCGCGGCTGCTGCACATGTTGGCGAACGACGGATTCGGCAATGGCCGCCGGGTACTTGGCCCTGGCGCGCTGGCGATGCTGGGCTCCGACAATGTTGGCGGACTGCCGATCGGCTACGCCCCTCCGATGGCCTTCTTCCCGGTGCGCTATGGGCTGGGAAGCTGGATCGAACCGAGCTCAATCAGCGCGGAATTGCCGACACTCTCGAGTCTGGGTGCATTCGGTTTCTTTCCCTGGCTCGATCGCGCGCGCGGCGTGTACGGCGTGTTCATGATCCGCGGCGGCATCAACGTCAACGAACTCGCGCGTCCTGCTTACGAGACGATGATGTCGAGCACCCAGCAGATTGTTGATCAGCAGGCCTGTGCAGTGCTGGAGTGGCCAATGACAATTCGTGTCGATTCGTTTGAAAGCGGCGAGTGGTGAAGCTGGGAGTCGTTGCCCTTGTTGCTCTCTGAGATGCCCCTCCCGTCGTAGCGAGCAGCCGGCAAACGGGTAGGGCTACATGGGCTTGCAGGGCACGACGAAATCGATATGGATGTGTTCGTCATGTCTCACCCATGCAGCCTTGGTAGAGAAGCGGACATGCTTTTTCAAGTGTTCGCCGCGCGCCGTGCCCCACAAGTGCTGCTGCAGCGGCACCTCGAAGATCACTTGTGCTATGCCGATTTTCTGGGCGCTTGCGGATTGCTGGATCTGATGGATGAGCTCTGCGAGCGCCTCGAAATCAATAATGTAGTCTTCGAACCGGCCCCGCTCGTCGAACTCGATGTCGTAGCCGAAGCGATTCAACAGACCACCGGGCAAGGGAACGGACTTGCCAGCCAGCAGCACAGGCACCATCAGGTCAACTGACAGACCGTTCTGGTGGGTCTTGTGTGGCTTGAATGGCCCACCTTCCATGAAACCGGTTTCGCCATACACGAACACTTTCCCCGCGGCCGACAGCTCAAGTTTCTGCAATGCGTCGAGCAGCACCGCATGCACCTTGCTATGCACATGGGTCCGGCATAGGAGCCTGCGCGGCAGAAGACAACCGGGCTGCAAACGCGCCTGCGCGGCCCGGAATTCCGCCGACTCTTGGCCTGTAGAACCACTACAGGCCGGCGAATCGTCGAAACTCCGTTCTCGCGCAGTCTCGCTTTCGCCTCGGTTGCTTCTGCCGCGCAGACTCCTAGGCTCCAGCCGGCCATGCTGTAGGCGCTGAAGTTGTTGCCACCGAGCGGCAGCCGGACTCCTCCTTCGAGTCGGCCTTTGCTGGTGGTACCGAAGCAACGGCTTTCTTCCGCGCCGGCGGCAGCCGAAGCGCTCAGCAGGACGGCCAACAGCAGCGATTGGATCAGTCTGGCCATCTGGCAAGCGGTGCTGAAACGCGATGCAACTACTCCGCTAAATCGCGCCGGTGCTTGGCCAATTGCAACCAGGTGTCGACCACGGTATCGGGATTCAATGAAACCGATTCAATGCCCTGATCCATCAGCCATTCGGCCAGATCCGGATGGTCGGACGGGCCCTGGCCGCAGATGCCGATGTACTTGCCCTTGGCCTTGGCCGTGCTGATCGCCATCGACAGCAGCTTCTTGACTGCGGCATCACGTTCGTCGAACAGGTGCGCGATGACGCCCGAATCGCGATCCAGGCCCAGGGTGAGTTGGGTCAGGTCATTGCTGCCGATCGAGAAGCCATCGAACAGTTCGAGGAACTCGTCGGCCAACAGGGCGTTGCTCGGCACCTCGCACATCATGATGACCTTCAGGCCATTCTCGCCACGCACCAGGCCATTGGCTGCCAGCGCGTCGATCACGCCCCGCGCTTCGCCCAGGGTGCGCACAAAGGGAATCATGACCCAGGCATTGGTCAGGCCCATCACGTCGCGCACCTTGTGCATGGCGCGACATTCCAGCGCGAAGCATTCGGAAAAGCTCGGGTCGATGTAGCGCGAAGCGCCGCGGAAACCCAGCATGGGGTTTTCTTCATGCGGTTCGTAGGCCGCGCCGCCGATAAGGTTGGCGTACTCGTTCGACTTGAAATCCGACAGGCGCACAATCACCGGATGCGGCGCGAAGGCGGCGGTGAGGGTGGCAATGCCCTCGGCCAGGCGATCGACGTAGAAGCTCACCGGGTCGGCATAACCCGCCATCAGTGGCGCGATCAGTGCCTTGATGTCATCAGACTGTCTGTCGTACTCAAGCAGCGCACGCGGGTGCACGCCGATCTGCCGCGCGATGATGAACTCCAGACGCGCCAGGCCAATGCCCTGGTGCGGCAGTTGGGCGAAATCGAAAGCGCGCTCCGGATTGCCAACGTTCATCATGATCTTGAGCGGGGCAGGGGGCATGTCACCCAGATCCGTGACCGTGTGTTCGAAGGGAATCAGGCCCTTGTAAATGGTGCCGGTGTCACCCTCGGCGCAGCTCACTGTCACTTGCATGCCGTCGGGAATGCTTTCCAGCGCATTGCCGCAGCCCACCACGGCCGGCACACCCAGTTCGCGCGCAATGATGGCGGCGTGGCAGGTACGTCCGCCGCGGTTGGTAACGATGGCCGAAGCGCGCTTCATCACCGGCTCCCAGTCGGGGTCGGTCATGTCGGCTACCAGCACATCGCCCGGCTGCACCTGGTTCATCTGGTCGAGCGAGCGGACCACCCGCGCCACGCCCGAGCCGATCTTGTGACCGATCGAGCGGCCCTCGCACAGCACTTCGCCGCTGCCGCTCAGGTGATAGCGCTCGATGTGGTTGGCGCGCTCGCGCGACTTCACTGTTTCGGGGCGTGCCTGAACGATGTAAAGCTTGCCGGTGTTGCCGTCCTTTGCCCATTCGATGTCCATCGGGCGGTCGTAATGCTGCTCGATGGTCAGCGCCTGGCGCGACAGCTCTTCCACGTCGGCGTCGCTAAGCGAAAAGCGCAGGCGCAGTTCGTCCGGCGTTTCCTCGTTGCGTACCCGTTCGCCCGGCGCATCGGAATAGACCATGCGGATCTGCTTGGAGCCCAACTGGCGACGCAGCACGGCCGGCCGGCCGGCGCGCAGGGTGGCCTTGTGCACGTAGAACTCGTCCGGATTGACCGCGCCCTGCACGATGTTCTCGCCCAGGCCGTAGCTGGAGGTGATGAACACCACGTCGCGGAAACCCGACTCGGTGTCGAGCGTAAAAAGCACGCCGGCGGCACCGATGTCCGACCGCACCATCAACTGCACGCCAGCGGACAGGAACACATCCTCGTGCTTGAAGCCCTGATGCACACGATAGGCAATGGCGCGATCGTTGTAGAGCGAGGCGAATACTTCCTTGATCCGGTGCAGCACCGACTCGATGCCCAGCACGTTGAGGAAAGTCTCCTGCTGACCGGCAAAGCTGGCATCGGGAAGATCTTCGGCCGTCGCGGACGAGCGCACTGCTACCGCAATTTCGCCGCCGCCGTTCTCCGCGCAGAGCCGCGCATAAGCCTCGCGCACAGTGCGATCGAGTTCAGGGGGCAGGGGTGATTCGGCAACCCAGCTGCGGATCTCGCGGCCAGCGCGGGTCAATGCGTCGACGTCTTCCACGTCGAGCTCGGCAAGACGGTCGAATATCCGACCCGCGAGATTCTCGAAAGCGATGAATTCACGAAAGGCATCGGCCGTGGTGGCGAAACCACCTGGAACCGAAACGCCAAGCCCGGAAAGGTGGCCAATCATCTCGCCAAGCGAGGCGTTCTTGCCGCCCACCTGGGCAAGGTCAGACAGGCGCAACTCGTGCAGCCACAGGACGTGCGCGTTCAACGTCGGCGTCTCCGGGTTGATGACAAAGGGGAGGGAAGGCAGAGCGGGCGAACCCGAATCCCTATGATGGGGGCCGCGCCGATGTGAAACAAGCTTGATTTATCGATCAAAGCCATGTCCGATGGCTGCATGGAATCCCTGCTCACCGCCCCCATCCCCAGCGACGCCAAGCGCGTGGTTTTCTTTGTTTCGGACGGTACCGGCATCACCGCCGAGACCATCGGCCACAGCCTGCTGACCCAGTTTGGCGACGCCAAGATCGAGACGTTCCGGCTGTCCTTCATCGACAGCGAGGTCAAGGCGCGCACCATGGCGCAGCGGATCCGCGAGCGCGGTGAGCGGATTGGATCGCGCCCGATCGTGGTGAACACGGTCATCGATGCCAAGATCAGCACCATCCTGGCCGAAAGTGGCGCCCTGATGCTGGACGTGTTTGCGCCCTTCATCGGTCCACTTGAGGCGGAACTGGGCGTGGCGCGGCTGCCGCGGGTGGGCAGGGCGCACGGCCTGGTCGATTTCGAACAGTACGAGCACCGCATCAACGCCACCAATTTCGCCCTGTCGCATGACGACGGCGTGGATCTGAATTACGACGATGCCGATGTGATCCTGGTCGGCGTGTCGCGCTCCGGCAAGACGCCGACCTGTCTCTACATGGCGCTGCATTTCGGCGTGCGGGCAGCCAACTATCCGCTGACGGATGACGACCTGGAATGCCGCGAGTTGCCCAAGCGCCTGCGCGCCCACAAGCGCAAGTTGTTCGGCCTGACCATCGATCCGGTGCGACTGCAGCAGGTACGCCAGGCACGTCGTCCCGACACTCGCTACGCCAGGCTCGAGCAGTGCCGGCACGAAGTGCAGATCGCCGAGGCACTGTTCCGGCAGGAGAACATTCCGTCACTTTCCACCACCCATACCTCGATCGAGGAGATCGCCAGCAAGGTGCTCACCGCGCTCGGTATCGAACGGCATATGTACTGAAATGCGAGGCAATTCCCACAACCTGATCGAGACCGCCTGCGCGCACAGGGCGCCGTCCGGACTGCGTGCTAGCATCCGGCAATGAGCGCCGTACTCGCCCCGTCTGCCCGTCTTCGACCGAACCGCTTCATGTGGTTGATGGGACTCTATGCTGAGAACTACGTGCGTATTGAAAGAGTCCTGCAGTTGCGTCAGCGGGAGCCTGGCTGTTATGTATCGAGCATCGGGGACGGACTTGACCTGAGCGTGGAGCTATTGGCCCGCCACGCCTATACCGATGAAGTGAGGCTGACCTACGGGCTGCTCGATCCACTTACCGGGCAGCGCGACCCTTCTGCCTATATTCGCGTCTACCATGATGCGCGCCTGGCCGAGGCCACTCACTGCTACATCGGGCGACGCTGGCAGGACACCATCGGTCTGCATCCGGATCCCAAACTGCTGATGAACCACCGGCTGCGCATGAATGCGTTTCTCGACAAGTGGCTGGAGTACCTGGGTGAGCAGGGCCACTCTCCATTCACGCTGTTGCCCTGCACTGAGACAATCTCGCCGGTCGGCGAAGAACTCGTCGGCGGCGCTTGACGCATTGCACTATCGCTCTCTATACTTCCGCGCTTTCCAGCACGTGGGGCCATAGCTCAGCTGGGAGAGCGCTACAATGGCATTGTAGAGGTCGGCGGTTCGATCCCGCCTGGCTCCACCAGGTTTCATCTGCGTCCCCATCGTCTAGAGGCCTAGGACATTACCCTTTCACGGTAGCGACCGGGGTTCGAATCCCCGTGGGGACGCCATGATTTGCAGAGAGGCCCGCTTTGGCGGGCCTTTTTGTTGGCGAGTGTGAACGGCTTGCATGTGCCGCGACGCGGACTTGTATATGCTCGGGCTCATGTTGCGACCCGCATCTGTTCTGCCAATCCTTTTTTGTATTGCGCTGCAGACACCGGCGCAGGCTGGCAGCCTGCTGGAAAGCCTGCTGGCGCAAGCCCCCGAGGCTTCGCCGGAGGTGCTGTCGCTTGCCCTCGAGGCGCGCGATTGTGCAGCACTGAGTGGCGCGGCACCGCGCGCACAGCGCATGGCGGTCATCGACTACACACTGCCATCCACCGAGCCGCGGCTCTGGGTGTTCGACCTGAAGCGGCAGCGGCTGCTTCATGCCGAGCACGTGGCGCATGGTCGCGGCAGTGGTGAGAACCAGGCCGAGCAGTTCTCCAACATCGAGGGCAGTCACCAGTCGAGCCTGGGCCTGTTCCTGACCGCCGAGACCTATACCGGCGGCAACGGCTATTCGCTGCGGCTGGATGGCCTGGATGCCGGCATCAATGACCAGGCCCGCGAGCGACTGATCGTGATGCATGGCGCGCCCTATGTGGATCCGATCCTGGCCTTGCGGCAGGGGCGGCTGGGGCGCAGTTTCGGCTGTCCTGCGGTGCGCCCCGAAGTCGCCCGGCAGGTGATCGATACCTTGCGCGATGGGCAACTGCTGTTCGCCTACTATCCGGACAGCGAGTGGCTCGATTCCTCATCCCATTTTGGATGCCGCTCTCGACAGGTTGCCGCAAACGCTGCCGCCTCTGCAGGAGGCGCCGCCGCGGGCGCAGCAAATTGATGCAATCGCTATGGCGGGCCGGCTGGCTCTTGCCGCTATGTTTTGCCATCACCTGTTCGCAAGCCACCGAACCAGCGGGCACGCGGCTGAGCAGGCAAGAGCCTGGCTTCGACCTTCTCGATGCAGAAGCAGTGCACCAATTCTACGAGCGGCGTGATTTTCGCACCGCCTGGATTGGCCCTCACTGCCGCCAGGCGGTCAACGAACTGTTGCTGGCCATTGATATCGCGTTTGAACACGGTCTCGAACCGGCGCATTACCACCGCGATGCACTGGCCGCGCCAGCCGACTGTTCCGTTCGTACCGAGTGGCTGGCGACCGACGCCTGGTTGGCGCTGGCGGCGCATCTTCACGCGGGTCGGGTCGATCCGCGGGCAGTCGAGCCGGATTGGACCCCGTCACGTCCCGACATCGATCCCGCGGTCCTGCTGGAAAGTGCACTGGTCGAACGGCGCCTTGTCGCCGCTGTGCTGGCCCTGGCGCCAGCTGATCAGACCTACGCAGCCATGAAGGAAGCACTGGCGCGATTTCGCGCTTACCTTGGCCGAGGAGGCTGGAAGGGCGTCGATAGCGGTCCTTCCCTGCGCGTCGGGGATGCCGGTTCGCGCGTGCTCCAGCTGCGCCAGCGACTGGCCTTGAGTGGACTGCTGGCGCTCGAGCAGGCTGAAGGCCAAGACTCGTTCGATGAGCAGCTGGAGCAGGCAGTCATGGCCTTCCAGCGTCGCGCCAACCTCGAACCGGACGGCGTGGTGGGAATGCTCACCCTGGCCCAGCTGAACCGGCGCGCCCAGGACCGCATCGATCAACTGCGCGTCAATCTGGAACGCTGGCGCTGGTTGCCGGAAGATCTCGGTGGGCGTCATCTGCGGGTGAACATCGCCGACTTCAGCTTGCAGGCCTGGAACCAGGGCCAGGTTGAGCGCAAGCACAAGGTCATTGTCGGCCGCCTGTTCCGGCGTACACCGAGTTTTTCAGGTCGCATCAATCGCGTGGTCTTCAACCCGTGGTGGGAGACCCCGCGCAGTCTGGCTGTGCACGACAAATTGCCGCTCTTCAAGCGCGACCCGGCAGCGGTGGATCGCTTGGGATTTGAAGTGCTGGATACGGCCGGCGCACGGGTGGAGCCAGATTCGATTGATTGGCACAGCCTGACGGCGTCCAGATTTCCCTACCGTTTACGCCAGCGGCCCGGTCCACAGAACGCCCTGGGTCAGGTCAAGATCCTGTTTCCCAATCCGCACAGTGTCTATTTGCATGACACCCCGACGCGAGGCCTGTTCGCTCGCGTGCGGCGGGATTTTTCGTCGGGCTGCATTCGGGTCGAGGATGCCTTGGGGCTGTCGCAGTGGTTGCTGCAGGAAACACCGGACTGGGATCGTCCCCGCATCGATGCCGCCGTGGCGAGTGGCACGGAAACGTCAGTCACCCTGGGGCCGGCGATGTCGGTGCACCTGCAGTATCTGACCGTTGTGCCAGACGATGCTGGCGGCGTGCGCTTTATCGACGACCTCTATGAGCGTGACGCGGCCGTGCTGGCGGCGCTCGACAGCGCTGGCAGCAGGTAGCCAAACGTGCTCCCCGACAGATAGGGGCGCCCGATCCATCGAGTGAATGCCTCGATGCCCAGCCGCGCTGTTCAGCCCAGCATCCGGGAATCATGAGGTTCCGTGTCTGATCACGCGACGGACAAGAACACGGTCCCGGCGCAAACGCAACGGGGGCGCTTTCGCGCCCCCGCTGGGTTGCCGCATGTGCGGTTGCCTACGACTATTCGAAGTCGTCCGAGAACACGCCGATCAGGAAGCACAGCACCTGCAGGTCGGTGACATCCGCCGCACCCACGTTGCCGCTGGCGTTGAGCACGCTGCACACCTGTTCCGGATCGCTCGGCTGGCTCACGATCTCCACCAGGTAGCTCTCACCCTCGATCAGGGTGGATCCGAACGTGAAGCCGCCATCGCCAGCAACCGCCATCGGCGCGGAGCCATTCAGCGCGATGCTCAGTCCGCTTCCCAGCAGGCCGCTCACCTGGCCACCGATCGTACGATCCGGGGTGCTGCAAGCGACGCTGACATCGGTCATCGCCGCGCCGCCGATGTTGCCGCTGCCTTGCGACACTTCGCAGACCTGGGTCGGATCGGTGGGCTGGCTGCTGACCGTCACGACATAGGATGAACCGTCGTCCAGCATCTCGGGGAAGTTGAACGCGCCGTTCGCCGATACCGGCAGAGCGGTGCCGCCATTCAGGCTGAGAGCCAAGCCGCTGCCCGACAGTCCGCTGACCGTGCCGCCGATGGCGAACTGATCGGTAACGCAGCTGATCTGCACGTCGCTGACATCGGAAGGTCCGACTGCGCCAGAGGCATTCTGCGCAACACAGGTCTGGCTGGGTTGCTGCGGCTGGGCAGTCACCTGGACATCGTAGTTCTGCCCCTCAGGAAGGGTGGTGATGAACTGGAAGCTGCCGTCCGCCGCGATCGGCAGATCTTCGGCACCATTCAGCGTCAGCTCCAGGCCGCTTCCCAGCAATCCCTGGACCTGTCCGCCGATCTGATAGTCCGGCGAGACGCAGTCCACGCTGACCGAGCTGACATTGGCGCCATTGATCTGACCGCTGCCATTGGTGACCTCGCAGACCTGGGTCGGCACAGTGGGCTGATCCACGATTTCGACCAGGAAATTTTCGCCGTCGGCGAGCAGGTCGGGCAGCACGAAGCCACCGTCGGCAGCGATGCCGAAGGCCGCACCACCATTCAGGCTCAGGCTCAGGCCGTCGCCGGACAGTCCGGTCACCGTGCCGCCAACCGAGAACAGCTCCGTGCCGCAAGTGACGGTGACATCCGTGACGTCGGCGCCGGCCAGGTTGCCGCTGGCGTTGGTCACTTCGCAGTTCTGCAGCGGCGAAGTTGGCTGGGAAGCCACGCTGACGACGTAGGCAGAGCCATCAGGAAGCGGGGTCGGGAAGGTGAAGCTGCCATCGGCGGCGACCGGCAGGGATGCGCCACCATTGAGACTGAGCGCCAGGCCGCTGCCGAGCAGACCGCTGACCTGGCCTCCGACGCTGTACTCGTTGATCAGCAAGGTGGGCTCCAGGCACCACTCGAGCAAGGTGCCGACGTCGGATCCGACCGAGTCAACCGCGCGCAGGGTCCAGGTTCCGGCAAAGTCCTGGCCGGCGAACGCAGTACCCATCAAGTTGTTGGGCCGCAGTACGCCGCCCACAGCCGGCGGTGTCCCGGCGCAGGCGTTTTCCACCAGCCCAGCGGCAGTGTCGTCCAGCAGCACATTGATGTCGTTGGAGGCGCAGCCATTGGTGCTGGCGGGCACGCCAGGGCGATCGATCACATCCGCGAAACTGGCGCCGTTGCGGGTAAGGCGGAAGCTCAGGTCTCCAACCCAGGTGTGATTGGCACGAACCAGCAGTTGCAGTGCCTGGATCTCACCGGTCTTGGCGACAACCATGGTGTCGGCGGCGCCGGTCGCATTGTTGTCAGGGATGGCAAGACTGGGCTGCCGGCAGAACTGTTCGACGGTGGTGAAGGAGAAGGTCGCCGACGGCGCACTGCTGCCGCAGCCATTTACCGCGATCACGCGCCAGAAGTAGCCGGTCGCGGCCAGCAGCTCGGGCGATTGCCAGGTCGTGTCCGTCAGATCGCTTTCCTGCGCCACGATATTGGTGAAGGCCTCATCGGTGGCCACCTGCACCGTGTAGCTCGCTGCACCGGCAACCGCCTGCCAACTCAGTGTCGGCGACAGCACCTGGTCAACCGCGTCATCGGCGGGCGACTGCAGCGTCGGAGCGGAACCCAATGCAACGTCCACGCGCAGGCTGAGGGCCAGGTCGTGTCCAAGGCTGCCAGCCGCGACTCCAGACACCACCAGGGGGAAGGTTGCGGCAGAGAAGCCCGTGCCAGTGTCGATGCTCAGCACGCTGGAATTGCCGGGAACCACGGGATTCGGGCTGATGCCCGCCGCGGCGCCGCCGGGAATGCCGCTGACGTCAAGCGTTACCGGATTCACAAAGCTGTTCTGGCTGGCGACTGCAATGGGGAACTGCGCGATGTCGCCGAGGCAGACCTGCAGCTCTGGCTGGGCACTGTCGAGCGAAAAATCCGGCGTCGAGAACTCGGTGCAATCCGGTCGCGTGCCACAGGCAATGCCATGCGCGCTGAACGAGTCCCAGATGCGGCAGGCATTGGGCGTGCCATTGGCCAGGTTGCCGTCATCGTCGTCGGCCGCCAGAAACACGGTGTACCAGTTGCTGGCGCCGCAGCCGTTCACCGTCGCCGCCGCGTTGCAGGTGCCGCCGCTGACGACCTGGTAGGCGCTCTTGCTTGGAATCAGGCTGCTGTACCAGATGTCATCCATGCGTTGCCAGCCGCTTTCACCGAACTCGTCGACCAGTGCCTTCTTCAGATCCCAGTTCGCGGTGCTGGCGATGTGGCTTTCGCAGTGACCCTGGTAGCCCATCGGGCCGCGATACGGAAAGCCAAAGGGTGTGCTGTAAGGGCAGGTGAACCGGTCGCAGTTCAGACCCGTATCGCTGGTTACGTTCGCTGGCGTGGCCAGCGTGCGCGCGCCGCCGAGGGCGAAGTCGTCCATGTCGCGCACGCCGGTGCAGCTGGTGCAGTTGTAACAGGGCTGACCGGGAATGAAGTTCGGACCAATGCAGGAGTCGCGCGTTTCAAGAAACGCAAATGTGTCACCAACAGCCTCGCCGCTGCCATTCTCGCTGGCCGCACCACCGCTGTTCTGGTCCATGCCATGGCCCCATTCGTGCAGGAACACTGCGGCGATCTCACCGGTATTCGAACATCCGCTGCCGGAGCGGAAGAAACTCACCGCGCTGCCGTCCCAGCCCGCGTTGCACACGTCGTTGACGTTCATGTTGGCTGTGACCTTGGTCTGCAGCCACGCGTTGGCGGGCAGGATCGAGCGCGCCTTGGTGTTGATCAGGGTCAGGTGGTAGAAGCCGGTGCGGCTGGAATGGGTGTTGCCCGCGCCGCCGAAGCCCGGTGTGGTGCAATCGGTACCACCACTGCTGCCCAGGTCGAGGTTGCCAGTGGTGTTGTTGGAGAGCGAGAGCGCTCCGCATGCGTCGCTCATGCGGAAGTACTGACCATCCAGGGTCACTGTCGCGGTGCCGCCGGAATAGTCATACACACCGTTGATGTCGGTTATCTTGCTGCCATTGTTCGTGACCGCGGCGAAGGGGAAATCCACGCTGATCAGTGGATCGGTATTGGTGGTCGGGTAGACGCCGCCACTTACCTGCGCGTCGACATGCAGATTGAGGTCGCGCAGATCAATGATCTCGCCGCTGCGTGCGTCCACCAGCACCTGCCAGGTGGCGTGATCGTCGACCCGGAAAACGTAGCGCCTTACCAGCGCGTGGTCATAGCCCGCACCACGCAGGCCCAGGTGCTCGGTTGCGAGCTGCTGCCCAGATGGCAGCAGCGGATAGATGCGCAGTTCGCCGTCCGTCAGGACTTCCCGCACTTCGGTCCCGCTGGGAAATGCCAGCGTGTTCCATGCATCGGCAAACAGCGACGCGGAGCTGGCGAGGCTGGATTCCTGCACTTGCAATGCGACTTCGCCAATCCGCTCGGCGCCGAACTGCACCACATTGCCATGCACGATGCGCACATAGACAAAGGCTCCATCAACGGGAATGCCCTGGTGAAACTGCTGAAACTCCAGGAACCATCGCGCGTTGTCCGAACCAAAGCCGCTGCTGCGCTCAGGATCCAGCTTCAGCTCCAGCCGATCGGCGCCCAGCAGTTCCGGCACGCTGTCGATAAAGTCACGCGCCTTGTCCGCCACGCTTGGCAGATCGGTACGCATATCGCCACTGAACTGAAAGTCAGCGCTGCGCAGGCTGTTGCCGCGGCCCGGAAGCAGCGCGACGCCTTTACCCTGTACCACGGCGGCGCGGTCACCTCGGGTGTCCCAACGAACTTCCCAGTCGCTGCCGAATCGTTGCAGGAAGGGGGCTGTTCGACCGTGCAGGCTGAAGTCCCGCTGCGCCTGCAACAACAGCGATGAATTGACCTCGAGTGCGTCGGAGGTGGCCCGGAACTGTGGCAGCGCGGCTTCGGAGTGTGGCTTGTCCGAGTGCGGAGCAATGGCATGCACAGGTGCAGAAACGCCTGCCGCAAAACACAACAGCGCGACGGCAGCCGCACGTGAAAGCTGGTTCATGGTTTCATTCCCGATGCCGCCGCAGCGGCCTGAAGTCAGTTGCCGAACGCCGTTTCCAGTCCCCGATTACACCGGAACGGCGCAACACTCCCCGCAAAACGTGGCGGAATGGTACTGCAGGGCGAGCGGCCTGCACAGTCGGACGCCGGCAAAACCTGGACTTCGACGGAAGTCGGAGTCCAGCCATTGAACGGGATAGTCCGCCTGCTATTTGCTGGCTGCTGACAGCCGGCGCAGGCGGGGAGCAAACACCAGGAGAGCATCCGCCCCGGCTCGGGCGGCGGCATGGCCTTGCCGCCGTCCCAGGAACGGGCAGGCGTCAATGCCTGCCTTTCAACTCACTTGTTCTTCTTTTCCTGCTTGGCAGCACGCTTTTCCTTCAGCGTCTTGGCCGGTTCCTTTTTCTGGGTCTTCTTCTGATCCATTCCCTTGCTCATGGGTACTCTCCGTTGGTTGTCGAACAGGATGGCGCCAGGCGCCGTTGGACCGGGCTGGCGCGCGAAGTGTAGCGCTAGGCCAGCGCCGCCCGTAAGTCCGGTGGAAGCAGGTCATGGCACTCGAGCCGCGTGATCAGCACTGGCAGTGCCAGGTTTGAAATGCGACAGGCCGCAGACGTGTGCATGGTCTGGCCTCGGAACGCCGAAAGGGTGGCAT
Source organism: Lysobacterales bacterium (assembly GCA_038257155.1). Taxonomy (GTDB): domain Bacteria; phylum Pseudomonadota; class Gammaproteobacteria; order Xanthomonadales; family Xanthomonadaceae; genus JANJTY01. The sequence continues at coordinate 20,354 of JBBSJP010000029.1, forward strand.
GCGGGGAATCGGCTGTTGCATCTGGGCTTCCATTAGGTGAACTGGTGTGGTACATTGCTACCACACTAAACCCTTTGCTCTTCCTCTGCATCGCGAGGCCGTACATGTTCCGCCCTTATTTGCTTGTGCTCTTGCTTCTGACGACCCCGCTTCACGCAGACACCGTGGACCAGCCGCCTGCTACCTTCGAAGCCTTGCAGGCACGCCTGGATGCGGCGAGTGGAGATGCAGCGCTGCCTGGGCTCGGCGCAGTCGTGGTCAGTCCCGACGGCGAAGTCGTGTTGCTCGGAGCGGGTATGGCCGACCTGCAAAGCAAGCGCCGGGTCGATGCCGATACCCACTTCCGCATTGGTTCGATCAGCAAGACCTTTTTGGCGATGGCAATACTGCAGCAGGTCGAACGCGGTCGACTGCGGCTTGATGACGAGGTTGCCAAGCTGCTGCCTGACATCCGTATTGACAATCCCTGGCAGGAAACCGATCCGGTGCGCGTGGTGCACCTTTTGGAGCACAGCGCCGGCTTCGACGACATGCACTTCCGCAACATGGCGCGCATTGCCGGGCAGGACACCGCAGCCGAAATGGCGCGCTTCACCGATGAGTTCCGGGTGCGCTGGCGTCCGGGCGAACGCATGAGTTACTCAAACCCCGGATACGGGCTGCTCGGCTACCTGTTGGAGAAGATCAGCGGCCGTGAGCAGCGTGAGGCCATCACCGAATCGGTGCTGCTGCCACTGGGCATGACTGCAACTGTTTGGGAACCCGAGGGGATCCGCACCAGCCTGGCGCAGGGCTACGATCCGGACAGCGGCATCGCCACACCCTGGGACGACACCACCATGCCCGCAGTCGGCGCACTGGTTTCCACGCCACGCGACATGGCCAAGGCGCTGGCCTATTTTCTCAGTGCCGGCAGCAGCGTGCCTGGCCTGTTGAATGCCAGCAGCCTGGAACGCATGCAGCGCACCGAAACGACCCTGGTGGCGCGCGCCGGCCTGCAGGCGGGCTATGGCGCCGGAACCGAGTTCAGCCAGCGCGGCGGCTGGGCCCTGCGTGGTCACAGCGGCGGTATTCCCGGTTACTGGGCGAACCTGGTCTATAACGAAGAAGCCGGATTCGGCTATGTCCTGCTTGCCAATGTGATCAGTTCGCCGAAACTGCCTGCCGCACAGCGCGATCTACTGGCCTATGCGACGCGAGACCTTCCCGCGCCATCGGCAGCCGAGGCCGTCGCGGCAGATCCGCAGTGGAATGGCTGGTACCACGTCGCCAACCCGCGCAATGAATTGATGGGCGGCATGGATCGACTGATGAATGCCGGTTACTTCGCCGCCGACGGCGATCGCTACCGCTTCACCCATGGCGTGGTGCCCGACAGCGCCGAGCAGATCGCACTGGCGGGCAATCGTCTGCGCGATCCGGAAGTGAATCACGCCAATGGCGTGTTGACCCGCGATGCCGATGGGCGAAGGGTAATGATCACCGACGACAATGTCTTCCTGCAGGGAAGCTGGTGGAGTGTGGCGCTGCCGCAGTACGCGCTGACCGCAGCACTGGCGCTGCTTTTCTCGACTCTCCTGTTCTTGCCGATCTGGTCTGTGCGTGCCTTGCGCGGCGGACTGAAGTACAGCCCGTTCTGGCGCGACCGCCTGTGGCCGCTGGCCGCATCCCTAGTGATGATCGGCACGGTCTGGCTGGCATTCGGACTGAGCATCGCCGAAGTGACTTCGGGTTCTGTCTCCCTGCGCATGATGGCAATCACCCTGGGAGGCTGGCTGTTCGCCGTCTTGGCGGTAATCGGTGCCGTGCAGACGTTGCGCCACTGGCGGACTGCAGGCAACCGCTGGGCGCGCATGCACAGCTTGCTGGTCAGCCTCGCGGGATGTGGCCTGGCGCTATGGCTGTGGCGGATCGATCTGCTCGGCGTGCGGCTCTGGGCCTGGTAGTACGTCTTTCTGAAACGCTTGCGACGCACGACCGCTTGAGCGGGGATGGCGTTTACCGTTTCGACTCCTGATCCGCTGCACCGCTCGCTTCCCATTCGTCGGCCAGTCCCTGCATCCTCTGCTGCCAACGGCTTTGCAGGAGGGCGCCCCACAGCGGTTCCTCAATCAGCTCCTCGCGCAGTCTGGACAGGCGCTCTTCCTGCCCGGCCGCTGGCCAGGCGGCAAGCTCGGCGTCGTTTGGCAGGCGGCGGACGGTGTCTGCATGCCGCTCAATCAGCTGGCGGTACTCGTCCTGCAGCTCAGCGACCAGGGGCGATAGTTCAGCCCGCGACACCCGCACCCGCGGCACCCTGTTGCCTGCGTCCTGTTCGAGGGTCGACCAGGCCTCGTAGCGAACCCACGAATAGAGCACGCCAAGCGAATCCTCCCAGCGCGCTGGATCAGGGCCGAGGTCGTACAGCCGCAGCGTGTCGCGCTCGGCGTTGATTTCGAACACGCCGGGGCGAGCGTCGCTTCCCAATCCGCCGCGCATCGCGTTGTGCTGCCGGGGCGCATATACAAAGTGCACCTGCAGCTTCGGCTGCGAGTGCAGCGGAGACTTCAATGCCAAGCGTGCCGGAAGCCGCACTCTGCCCTGGGCATCGGAACGCAGCAGGCGGCCAGGTTCATATCGCCCCACTGTGTCGACGAAATTGAACACCGAACTACGGTAGTGGTAGCCCACGTAGACGCCTTCGATCGGCGTACCCGCGGCGTCCAGCAGCCGTACGTTGCGCGCCGGGGTGAAGCCCACGCAAAGCGCCGCGAAGCCTGCGGCCAGCAGCATCAGCAGCCATCGAATGATGCGTGTGAAGCGTCCAGTCATCGCGCTCTCCCGCGCCCGGTGCCGCAGACTGAATGCTACCTCGGACAAGCAGGCGACCGCGGCGGGGCAGGGTGATCAGGAAACCCGGAGTACGGCCGCGTTGCCATTGCGCACCGCCGACGCTGTCGCAGGCTTGCCCTCCTGTGCGACCATCCGGCGCATGCCCGCCTCGGCTCTGCACTGGCGTCGCCACTGGTTGACGCCCATCTTGTCCCTCGCGCTGATTGCCTTGGGGCTGTTCGCCTTCGCCTATTGGATCGATCATCGCGCCGGCGGAGAGCCGACATCCGAGGCGCTCGGGCGCTACTTTAGCCTGCAAGGCGACTTCCTGACCGATGCCATCAGCCAGCTGGCACCGGTGACGATTGCGATGTTCGGCATCGTCGTCACCGTGGTGGCGATCATCGTGCAGCTGGCGGCTGGCCGCTATACCGGCGTGGTGCGGATGTTCGTGCGCGACCGTGTAAACGCCATGACGCTGTCCTACTACGTGGTGCTTGGCGTATTCGGAATCTGGCTGAGCGTCGGGCTGCAGGGTGACTTCGTGCCGCGCGTCGCGTTGTTCGTCGGATTGGCTGGCGCCTCGCTGGGACTGCTGTTGATGCTGCCCTATTTCGGTTACGTGTTCTGGTTTCTGGAGCCCACCAACCTGGTGACGCGGATCAGCGCCAGTGCATCACAAACCATTCGATCGGCAGCGGCGAGCGCCAGCGAAGTGACCCTGCACAGTCTGCAGCGTGAGACGCTGGATGCGATGGCGGAACTTGCCGACATCGCCAGCAATTCGATCTCCGGCAAGGACAAGATCATCGCTTCGCGCGCGGTCGATGCCTTTCGTGACCTGATCGTGGACTACCAGGCGATCAAGTCGGGACTACCCGAGGCCTGGTTCCGGATCGGCGCGGAAATCCGTGGCAATCCCGATTTCGTGGCTATGGATCCGGAATCTCTCACCGACCTGGAATCGCGTCGAACCTGGCTCGAATGGCAGGCCCTGCGACAGCTGCTCGGCATCTACAACGAAGCCTTGTCGACCATGCCGGACATCGACTATCTGATCGCCATCGACAGCCGCTACATGGGCGAGGCGGCGGCGGAGCATGATGACGATCTGCTGGTCGACCTGATTCTTTGCTACTTCAATTCCTACCTGCGATCCACCCTCAATGCGCGCAGTGTGCGCACCGCCTACAACGTGCTCAACCAGTACCGCTTGATGGTGGAAGGGCTGCTGCGGCGCGGCAAGGGCCGCCACGCGCTGGATGGGGCGCGCTACATGAGCTACTACGGCCATGTGGGTTATGACCTGAATCTGCCTTTCGTGACCGAGACCGTCGCCTACGACCTCTCGGCACTTTGCCAGGCTGCGCATTCGCTGGGCTGCGAGCAGGAGGACGGCATCCTCGCGCATTTCCTGGAGCTCGACCGGCCGCTGCGGGCGAAGCAGCAGGAGCGCGCCCTGATGGGTGTACGCAAGGCGCAGATCAAGCTCGCAGCCTATTACCTCAGTGTCGGCGAAGTGCAGCGTGCCACCGCCATTGCCGCGGACATGAAGGATGAGCCGCCCGAGCGCGTCGCGACCCTGAGGCACGAACTGGAGCGCACCACCAGCAAGGATTTCTGGGAGATCACCGACCGCGGCCGCAATTTCGAGTACATGCCGCCGCCGCAACGCGCCTGCCTGGCACAGTACTTCGAGGTGATGGCGGAATTGCGCGCCACCGCCTGAGTGACAGACGTCCCGCTGAAGTCCCGGCTCAGTTTTCGACAGGCGACGGTGCGGGCCGAAGGCGTGGGCTGAAATTCGCGAGCCGAAGCCGCACCAGCCAGAAAAGCATCAGCGCGAAAGGCGCAAACGCGAGGACGACCAACAGCGGCGAGCCGCGTAGCGCGTGTGGCAGGACGTCCTGCTGACCGAGGAAAAACGAGCCAGTGGCGATGAAGAGCGCGAAGCACATCCGCCACAGATGGCGTGAAATCCGTTGCGTTTCGCTGAGCGAACCGCAAAGGATGAAGCGCAGGTCGCCCATGCCGGCGAGCAGGCAGATTGCACCGAGGACGAACAGACCAACCGGACCCGGCGGTGCCTGGGGCTGGTCGGTGGGCGCAAGGGCAAGCTCGATCCCGTGGCCGATGATCAGGGTCGCGATCACCAACACCAATGCGCAGGCAATCTTCTCTGGCCTGCCTGGTATGCCGCTACGCCGACGTGCGGCCATCCAGGCGGTGGCGACGAAATAGCACACCATGATTCCGCCGACAGGGGATTCAGGCAGCGCTTTCACGGGCGCCAGGATTGCGGCGGTGACACCCAGCACGAACATCGCAGCGCAGAACCAGGTTCCTGTCGCCACATGCACCCCGCCGCCCTTGCGCGCGGCAATCGCAATGGCGCCGGTCAGCAGTGCCAGTGCGCCGCCGGCGATGTGGATCCAGGTGATGCCGTTCATGCTGGCGCATCCCTGTTTGCCTTGCTGCGTGCGGGCCCCGCGGATTGATCGTCGCTCTGAAACGCGAGCAGTTCTCCCGGTTGGCAATCCAGTGCGATGCAGATCGCCTCCAGGGTTGAGAAGCGGATCGCCTTGGCCTTGCCGGTCTTGAGGATCGAGAGGTTGGCCACGGTGATGTCGACGCGCGCAGCCAGTTCGGTCAGTGTCATGCGCCGTTCGTGCAGCTTGTCATCGAGCAGAATACGGATCGCCATGTCAGACCGTGCCTTCAAGGTCATCGCGCATCCGCGCGCCGTGCGCGAACACCCCGGCAAGCACGAACAACAACAGCACCGTCAGCCAGGACGGAAGCGAAAACGCGTCAATTCTTCCTGCTTCCCATACTGCGGCGGCGATCGCCGCAACCAGTAGCCGCAGTCCTTCGAGCGACAGCACGGCCCAGGCGATCGCATTCAGACGGCGCGCGTTCTCGTCGATGAACGGATCACCGGCGCGTACCGTGTCGATGATGAGCAGCAAGCGCAGCAGGATCGTGTGTACCAGCCATGCACCAATCACCCCGACAAGGACGATGGCGCGCAGCCCGTACCCGACCAGCGGGTGCGCATTGACCATTTCGAATCCGAGCGGTCGCTCCGGCCAGCCCTCGATGAAAAAGCTGAAGACCAGCAGCCCCGCGATGACGACGGCGTACAGGAGGTTGAGGACGATCAGGAACCGGATGACTGGCCGGGCGACGACGAGGGCTTTGGTGCTGGTACTGGTCATGCTGCAGCCTCCGGGTATATCGTAAAACGATGCTAAGCGCATCGATAAACGATATGCAACCCTGCCGGAGGTCATGCGCACCCATCAATACTGCGCACGAACCGGGTTTCGCCCGGTGCGCCGCTGCCCACGCCACATTCCGGGCAGATCAGCGCGTGGCGCGATCAATCACCTCAAGGTTGGCCTGCACGCGGCGGGTTTCCGAGTGGTCGCTTCCGAATACCTTGGTGTAGATCGCCACTACTTGGCGTTGCTGGGCGAGGGCATCATCACGACGCCCCAGGGCCATGAGCGCGGTGGCAGCGGCTGCTTTCGCCTGTGCCGCTTCGGTGGTGTCGATCCAGCCGTGCTCGCGCATGCGCACCAGCACCGCCTCGGCCTCGGACAAGGCGGCCTGCGCCTCGTCGCGGCGCACCGGAGAGGCCTTCGACGCGAGTTCCGCTCTCAACATTGCGTGATTCGCGCTCACCACCATGCACAGCGGCTGGTCCTGGCCGGGCACCGCGCAGACTTTCAGGGCTTCGTCAAACGCCTGCAGCGCTTGATTGGCCCTGCCTGCGCGACGCTGCGCCAGGCCCAGATAGCGCCAGGCGTCCACGATCTCCGCGCTTCCCAGTTCGGCATACATCAGGCGCGCGGCTTCGAGCGCCGCGATACCGGTCTCGACGTCGCCGTTCGCCACATGGTCCCAGCCGAGATCGGCAAGCGCGCCAGCAGTCCAGGCATGTGCGTCCGGGAAGGACGCTCGCGCGATGTGTACGGCACGCTCGAGCGTGGCTGTCACCTCGGCCCGGCGTCCCTGCTGGTCGAGCACCATTGCCAGGCTCGACAGGGTGACGAGTTGGGCGGCGCCATCGGGGTGGGACGCACCTGCGCTCAGCGCCAGCGATTCGCGCAAAGGCGCCTCCGCTTCGTCGAAGCGTTTGAGTTCCAGCAGCATGGTGCCGATGCCATGCAGGGTCGATGCGAGCTGGGTCGCGTCGGCGCCGTGTGCCCGCTGCAGGACCAGTGCTTCGCGGAATCCGGCCAGCGCCTCCTGGGTCTGGCCCTGCATGCCTTTCAGCCCTGAGGATGCCCCCAGTACGGTCGCCAGCAAGAGTGGATTGCTGTCCTTGTGGATTCGCATGATGGCAAGTGCACGCTCAACCAGGCTCGCCGCTGCCGCGGAATCGCCTTCGTAGTGCTTGATTACAGCCAGGTTCTGCAAGGTTTCGGCCACGACGGGATGGTCCGCGCCGTAACGGTGCTCGGCTTGTGCCAGGGCCGGTTCGAGTAATGCGCGGGCCTCTGCGAAACGACCCTGGTTGGAGCGGATTTCGCCGAAGTCGTCGAGCAGGTCGATGCGCAGTGTCGGGTCATCGTCGAGCGAGGTCTGCACGCGCTCGATGGCCGCCGCAAAGGATTGCTCCAGGGTCGGCGCCTCGCCGCCACCTCGGATCGGATCGGCAGCGGTAAAGATTGCCATCATGAAAGCCTTGACCCGCTGCACCCGTTCCGCCGTTTCGTGAGCGATCTGTGCCTGCTGCTCGGCACGCCGTGCCTCAGCCGCAGCGAACTCGGCGCTGCGGCGCGCGCGGTCGGCCTGCCAGAGCGACATGGCCAGCCCCAGGACCAGACTCAGCACGGCCAGCGCCGCCGCCGTAACCGCGCCGCGATGCCGACGCGCGAACTTGCTCATGCGGTAGCCCAGAGCGTCTGGTCGTGCCCGCACCGGATGGCCTTCGCGGAAGCGGCGCAGGTCCTCGGCCAGGGCGAGCGCGCCGGGATAGCGCCGCTCTGGTTCGCGCCGCAGCGCCGTCAGCACGATCTGGTCCAGATCGCCGCGCAGGCGGCGCGGCCATTCTCGCGCCGCAAGTACCGGATCAAGTGTGGCTGCCGCGCCGATACTGCGCTGGCTGGGCAACTCAATGGTTTCATCCAGGATGCGCTGCACCAGCACCCCGCTGCCGCCGGTACGCCGGCTACCGGGCAGGGTGCCAGTGAGCAGCTCGTACAACAACAACCCGAGGGCGAACACGTCGGTCGCGGTGGAGATCGGCTCGCCCAGAGCCTGTTCGGGTGCGGCATAGGCCGGCGACAGTGGGTTGTCCATCGTCTGTTCGCCGCGTGCGTCATCGATTGACTTGGCGATGCCAAAGTCGAGAAGGCGCGGGCGACCTGCCGCGTCCACCAGTACGTTGGATGGCTTGATATCACGATGCACCAGCAAGCGGCGATGGGCATAGTCCGCTGCTTCACACAGCTGTTCGATCAGCCGCAGGCGTGCGTCGAGGCCCAGGCCATGCGAGCGAACATACTGCAGCAAAGGCTCGCCTTCGACGTATTCGGTGGCAATGAAGGGCTCATTCTCCGGGGTCATGCCGGCATCGATCAGGCGCGCGATGCCAGGGTGCTCAAGTCGCGCCAGCGCATCGCGCTCACTGTTGAACAGTCGGGTCAGGCGATCATCGAACGGCACCCGCATGAACTTCAGCGCAACTTGCTGCACGCTGCCGCCGAGCGTGCGCTGCGCCAGCCATACGCTGCCCATGCCGCCGCTGCCGAGCTCGCCCAACACCAGGTAGGGACCGAAGCAATCGCCGCTGCGGTCACGCGCGCGAGGTTCGGCAATGCTGACTGCGGTCTGGTCTGCCACTTCACGCGCCAGCAATGGACTGTCACTGGCGTCGGCCTTCAACATCGCCCGCAGCTGCGCCGCGAGCGTCGTGTCGTCTTGTTCTATTTCGACAAGGCGCGCCATGCGGGCTTCTGGTTCCAGGTCGCAGAGTTGGTCGAACAGGTCCAGCAGTGTGCTCATGCCCGCCCTCCGGCGTCGGGATCGGCGGCGAGCATCGAGCTGATACGGGGAGGCTGCGGGGGTGTGCTGCAAGCTGCCCGCGGCGCGTCAGCGCACGCGCTGCGCGCGCACCGACGAATCGTCATGCGAGTTCCGAAATCAGCAGCGCACGCGCCTGGCGCCAGTAGCGCTTGACCGAGCGTTCCGACACGCCGAGCGCCTCGGCCAATTCGTCGACCTCGAGCCCGCCAAATACCTTCAGCTCGACCAGGGTTGCGAGGCGAGCGTCGACACTGCGCAGCCTTTCGATGGCGGCATCCACACGCAGCAGCGCGGCCGGGTCGTCGACCTGGGCGGCATTGATGCGTTCGTCCAGGGTCACGGCCACCTGGCCGCTGCCGCGCTTCTGTGCATTCGCGGCGCGCGCGCGACCGATCACGATCTGGCGCATGGCGGTTGCAGCGACGGCGAAGAAATGGTGCCGGTCCACAAGAGGCAAGTTGCCGGGTAGGGCCATGCGCAGATAGGCCTCGTGCACCAGCGACGTGGTCTGCGCCACGCGCTGCGCACCACGCTGCTGGCCGCTCGCCATTGCGTGCAGGCGTTCGTACACCAGGGAATACAGGGACTGGCCCGCCGCGGCGTCGCCGGCGCGTGCCTGCTGCAGCAGCTGCGTTATCTCGAGCATGGGCGGACTTTCCCATGCGCCCTGCAACCGTGCAACCGGCGACCCGAAGCCGTCGTCGACGCCCGGGCCGCTTGCCACGTTTGCACGTGGCTTGCGGCCGCTTCGCAGCAAACGTGGCGCTATTCGAAGCCATCGGCGAACAGCTCCGGGGCGGGTGGGGCCAGTACGTGCACAGCACCCTCATACTCGAAGTCCCGGGTCTCGTAGGGCGCGCTGACGAACAGCGTGCCGTCCCCGCCGATCGCAACCTCGCTGCCAAACCAGACGCCCGCCTGCGCTTGCGGGGCCGTCAGCTTCTGCCGCTGCGACCAGGTGCCGGCGCTGCGTTGGTAAAGATAGACCGCGCCCTGTTCGGGCTCGGTGATGGTATGCCGATGGGCACCGAAGGCGATGAGATCGCCACGAACGTCCACGGAATTCACGATCGCTGTGGCGTCGAGATCAGGCGCGATCAGCGCAGTTTCCGGCAGGAAGCCGTCGCCAGATCGGCGCCGCACCACAACCGGATAGTTGGGGGCGTGGCTGGCGATGGCCAACACGCCCTGGTCGGCGGCGAGATCGAAGCCATAGCCCTGCACCGAGCCCGAGCCGCTGCTGCCGGCCGTGATGTTCCAGTTGCCGTTGGTGTCGCGCAGATACGCGTAAACCGATCCCACGCCCATTTCATGTGCGGGGCCAGCCGTGGCAGGCATGCCGATGATCGCGAGCTCCCCATCCCAGGCGCCGGCGCCCATGCGCGGCGCATCGGTGATCACTTCGGAGGTCCAACTGCCGTCGGGCGCGCGGGTGTAAAGCGCGGTGCCGAGATCGAGACCGATGCCTTCACTCACAGGACAAATGCCGCCGATCAGGGCGCGCGTACCGTCAAAGGCGATGCGCCGCCCGAAGCTGCCGCGCTGCGGCGACGTACTGGCGCAGCGGCTGTTCAACACGGCTTCAAGCGTCCACGTGCCGAACGCGTGGCGATAGGCGTAGACGATGCCGCGGTCGTCGATGCCGCCGCCAGCCACGCCCGGCGCGCCGATCAGGGCGAGGTCACCATGCACCTCCACGGCGCTGCCGAACAGGTCTCCACCGAGCCCGGCAGGCGACTGCAGCCGCATCTCCTCGGCAAAGTGACCATCGCCCTGGCGACGGAAAAGATAGGCGGCACCGACGTAAGGCTGGCTGCCGACCGACTCGAACGGCGCGCCGACCACCAGCACGTCGCCCTGGGTGGCGAGACTGCTGCCAAATGCAGCGGAATACAGCCCCTGACCCAGATCGAACACGCGCTGCAGCGGTGGAAAGGGTGGCGCAGGACCATCCCCATCGCTCAGTAACACGATGCCCTGATCGTCATTGAGCGAATACATCTCGGCGCGCGGCACCCCTATCAGCACGGTGGGACCATCGCGGTCGATCGCGACCACTTCGCCCACGCGATCCTGCATCGCGGGTTGCGGATCGTTGCGCCGCACCAGGGTGGCACTGGCGAAGTTTGAGGTAAACGCCGCGCCGTAGACCGCGCCGGCCTGGATCAGATCATCGCCGAGGCGATAGGCATCGGCGCCAATGGCAGCAAACTGCCCATCCATCGCCAGCGCACTGCCGAAGCGCTGGAAGGGCTCGCCGCCGGCGTCGTTGAGCCGCAGCGACTGCGACCACGCGCTGTTGCCGCGGGTGTAGCCATAGACCGCACCGGCGGAATTGTCTTCGCGCGGCGCGCCCACCAGGATGCGATCCGGCACCGCGGTGTCGAGCCCGCTGATGGCCACCGCATGGCCGAAATGTGCGGTCGACTGTGGTGTGGCCGAGGTGAAGCGGTTGACCTGGTTCCAGGTGTCCTGGGTGAGTTCGAACACGTAGGCGGCGCCGGCATCCGTGCGCAGTTGCCCGGCCACGTCGATGTCCTCACGCGGCGCGCCGACCACGACCGCACCTGCAACGATGGCAACCGAGGCACCAAAGCGCGCACCCGCCTGGACCGGCGAGGGGTCCAGGAACTGACGCGACCACCCGCCGCTGTTGTTCCGACGCCTCACTATCGCCATGCCAGCATCTGACACGCCATCGCCGGGCACGCCGTAGACGATGATGCCGGTTTCGGCGTCGAGGGCAACGCGCGACCCGTCCACGTCATCGGCGTCGGTGAACGAGAGTGGGGAATGCCAGCCTTCGGGCGTCAGCTCGAAGATCGCAACGTTGCCCGATCCGCCGCTGGCGCCCAGGGTCGAGACCAGCAGCAGGTTTCCGCTCAAGGCTATGTCAACCAGTTGGCGGCCCTCGCGCGTGAAGGTGAGATCCGGCTCGGGTTGCCAGATTCGTCCCACCCGCACCCAGGTACGCAGCGTGGTCGAAGCGCGGAACTCGGGTGCATCGGCGACGACCGCCAGGTCGCCATCCAGCGCCACGCGCGCGCCGTGGCGCAGTCCCGGCTGACCCTCACCCAGCGTGCTGGCCTGCAAGGTCTGCTGGACAAGATAGTCCTGCGCGGCAAGTTCGCTGCCAGCGGCTGCCAACAGCAGCAGCCAGAGGTGCATCAACCACGCCACGCTGCGTGGGGCGACGCCAATCGGGGATTGAACAGTGCGGGGCGATGTTGAATGCATGCTTGCCTTCTCCGTGTCGCCTGAAGCCAACGCAGAAGGAAGTACCGACGGGCCAGGCCAACAGAAAAACCTCGCGTCGGATCAGCTGGAGGTCGAAGTTCGAACCGCATCCGGTCCGGTTGCACGCCCCGCCAGGCAGAGCGTGGCGACGTGAGCCGCGTCAGCGGGCAGGAAACTGGTCATCGCGGTGCGCCTTCTGCGAACTCTGGCGTCCGGGCACCGGCACGGTCGTTCGGCAGACCACGCGCATTGCTTGTTCGCCGAGCGGCCTTTGCCGCATGACTGTTGAGGGCCAAGGCATCGCGTGCAAGAAAGGCCCTGACAACCCAGTAGAGCAGGGTAAGCGTCACCAGCAGCACTGGCAGCGTCAGCACGCCCGACGCGCGCACGGCGGCCGGTAACTCGTCCGCCTGACCAAGGAAGAAAGACATCGTCGCGATCCACATGGCGTAGCCCATGCGCCACAGGTGGCGTGCCAAGCGGTGCTTGCCCTGCAGCCGACCGACCAGCAACAAGCGCGCGTCGAGCAGACCGGCAACGCTACCGACCGTGCCGAACATGAAATAGGCGAAGGCCGGAATCTCGTCGATGGCGCCGTTGGGCATCGCCAGCGCACGCATGCCGAGCAGCAGGCCACTGGCACCAACTACCAGAGCAACCAGCATCAAGCCCGCCAGCATGGCGCGCACGTCCTGGACTGGACGCGCCACCGCCAGTACACCCGTCACCACCAGGTAGAAGGTCAGGCTGCCGGCGAGCACGTTGCCGATGTTCGGTCGAAGGTATGCGGCCATCACCACGGCGCTGGCGGTCATCACCAGCATCGCCAACGCGAACACCCGACCACCTCGGCGGTGCAGAGGCGAGCCTTTGGTTGCGATCAGTGCCAGCGCGCCGGCAAGCAACGCGACGAGGCCAGCAACCACGTGGATCCAAAGCATGTTCATCCTCCGCCTGGCGCGTTGCGTGACCTCGACTATGACGGTGCTCGGCGGCGGCGTCCGTGGCCATGCGACGAACGACGGCGGCCCGGGCGTGGGCTGCGGCTGGAAGCGACAGGCCGCGGAAACCCGGGCGCCAGACTGCGTTGGAACGTGCCAACGCCCTTTCCAGCGAGGTGGGCGACGGCTTAGGCTGCAAGCATTCGCGACCGAGACGTGCTGCGGCTTTCTTGTGACCAACGCACCATCCGCCATGGGAACCCATCCACCGATGTTCGGCTGGCGGCGCCTGCGTGTCGTCATCGTGGCCAGTCTTGCCTTGGCGGTGCTGGCGCAGCTCACCTGGGAGGGTTCCAATGCCGTGCTGCTGCTGCGCCTGTTCGCTGGCGGTTGCTGCGCACTGCTGGTGTTCGGCCTGTTCGAGCGCTGGCCGCGGCAGTTGCCGCGTTGGATAGCACGCTGGGCCCTGCAGGTGGCGGGCGTGGCTTTGACCTACCCGTTCGCGATGGCGCTGATCTACTGGCTCACCACCTTCGGTGACCCCCAGCCGTGGTATCAGGACAAAGCGCGTATGGGTGGCTACAGCCTGCTGACGATGTTCGGCATTCTGTTCGGACCGTGGATCGCCGTCGCAGCGCTGCTGCGTCAGATCAAGGACGAGGCGCGCAAGCAGGCGCTGGCCTTCGAACTGGAACGCAGCGAGTTCGAGCGCCGCGAACTGGACTCCCGCTTGCGCCTGCTGCAGGCGCAAGTGGAGCCGCACTTCCTGTTCAACACCCTGGCCAATATCCGCGAACTGGTCGAATCCGGCTCGCCGCAGGCCGCCACGGTGCTCGAACACCTGATCACCTATCTGCGCGCGGCGGTTCCACGCCTCCACGCCACGGCAAATACCTTGGCGCAGGAGTTTGATCTGGCGCGAGCCTATCTCGAGGTAATGCACATGCGCATGCCAGACCGTCTGCAGTTCGAACTTGACCTTGATCCTGCCGCTGCCACGCTGCAGTGCCCGCCCATGCTGGTGCTCACCCTGGTGGAGAATGCCGTGCGCCATGGCATTGACCCGACCGTGCAGGGCGGGCGTATCGAGGTGAGTGCCCGCATCGTTGATGATCGCGTGCACCTGGTGGTGGCCGATAGCGGCGCGGGCCTGCACGGCGGTGTCGACGGCCTCGGCACCGGGCTTGCCAACCTGCGCGAACGACTGCGTCTGGCTTTCGGCGAGGCTGCGGAACTGAGCTTGCTCGCGAACACGCCACAGGGTGTGCGCGCCAGCGTCGAATGGCCCCTTGGAAGGGAACATTGAATCGCATGCCCGGCACACTCGCCAAACCTGCCACCGCCTTGCTCGCCGACGACGAGCCGCTGCTGCTGCAGTCGCTGACGCGGCAACTGCGCAGCGCCTGGCCGGCATTGAACATCGTCGCCTCGGCCCGTCACGGCCGCGAGACGGTCGATCTGTTTGAACAACATCGGCCTGACGTCTGCTTTCTGGATGTGCACATGCCCGGCATGTCCGGGGTGGAGGCCGCGCAACTCATTGGCAGACGCACGCACCTGGTGTTTGTGACTGCCTATCAGCAGTACGCGGTACAGGCCTTCGAGCAGGGTGCCCTCGACTACCTGGTAAAGCCGGTCGAACTACCGCGCCTGGTGGAGACCGTGACGCGGTTGCAGCAGCGCCTGCGCCTGGCGGAGCCAGTCGCCGACAGCGATGCGCTGCTTGAAGCGCTTGCCGCACGCCTGGAGCGACACACACGGCCGCCGGGCTTGCGCTGGCTGCGGGCTTCTGTCGGAAACAGCGTGCGCCTGATCGCGGTGGAAGAGGTCGACTACCTGCGCGCCGAAGACAAGTACACCCTGGTTGCTTGGCGTGCCGCTGACGGCCAGCCGACCGAGGCCGTGATCCGCACACCGCTGAAGGACCTGCTGGCGCAACTGGATCCGGATCTGTTTGTGCAGTCGCACCGTTCTGTCGTGGTGAACCTGCGATCCATCAGCCTGGTCGTACGCGGCGACAACGACACCGCCCGCATCCATCTGCGAGACCGGCCCGAGCACCTGCCGGTGAGCCGCAGTTATCTGGCGGCATTCCGGCAGATGTAGGGTTCGTCTCTCCCAGGGTTCCGCTTGCGTGAGCCTGGTGAAATCGTGCCTACGGAGGCGGCTGCTGCCCGCGTCGGGCGACTGGAATTCCAGAAACGGGCGAAATATGGATCATTTCGCCGACATTACGTGATAATGGCCGAGCGCACCCTGCTCGTTCGCTTGTGTTGCGTGCGAGCCCGTGCGTCCGATCTCGTCGCAAATGCGGCATATGTGGACCAGCCATGGGTATTGGTGAGGCCACCCATCCCGGTCGCCAACAGGGTCAGCCCCCACAACAGCGGGATGACGGTATGGCGTTCGCGCGCCTCGCGCCGGTGGCCGATCCGTCCGCGACCGCGCAGTGCTCAGTCGTGTGCCGTCCACCCGAGGGCAGGCAATATGGCCCACCGCACCGAACTTGACCTGCGTCAGGGCGCAGGCTCCCAGCGAAGCGCAGTCTGAGCGCATCGAACTGATCAACACGCTTTCACACACCCGACTGGGAGTTCCACAATGCTCCGCCATCCGTTCTCCATACGTCTTCCCACCCTTGGCTTCGCGCTGGCGATTGCACTCGCGGCCTGCGGCGGCGCGCCAGAGCAGCCGGCGCCGAGCGCACCGGCGGCCGGCAAAGCGCAGACCGCCGCACCGGTCGATACCGGCGGCTCGCTGAAAGGTGATTTCGGCCCGCCGCAGGGCGAACCCGTCAAGGCCATCCTGACCAGCCCACCGCTGGTGCCGCCGGCCACCGGGCGCAACTACCCGGCCAAGGTGCTGGTGGATCTTGAAGTGCGCGAGATCGACATGCCGATCGCCGAGGGCGTCACTTACACCATGTGGACCTTCGGCGGCACGGTGCCGGGCAGCTTCATTCGTGTGCGCCAGGGCGACACCGTCGAGTTCCGCTTGCACAACCACCCCGATTCGAAGATGCCGCACAACATCGACCTGCACGGCGTGACCGGGCCGGGCGGCGGCGCTGCCTCGACCTTCACCGCGCCGGGGCATAGCTCGCAGTTCACCTTCAAGGCACTCAACCAGGGCCTGTATGTCTACCACTGCGCCACCGCGCCAGTTGGCATGCACGTCGCCAACGGCATGTATGGCCTGATCCTGGTCGAGCCGCCCGAGGGCCTGCCGCCGGTCGACAAGGAGTTCTACGTCATGCAGGGCGACTTCTACACGGTCGGCAAGTACCGCGAAAAGGGCCACCAGGCCTTCGACATGCAGAAGGCGATCGACGAGAACGCAACGTATGTCCTGTTCAACGGCGCCGAGGGCGCGCTGGTCGGCGACAACGCGATCAAGGCCAGTGTCGGCGAGACCGTGCGCCTCTACGTCGGCAATGGCGGGCCGAACCTGGTGTCGAGCTTCCACGTGATCGGCGAGATCTTCGACAAGGTCTGGTATGAGGGCGGCACGCGCTTCCAGGAGAACGTGCAGACCACCCTGATCCCGGCCGGCGGCGCGATGATTGCCGACTTCCACCTCGAAGTGCCCGGCGGCTATGTGCTGGTCGACCACTCGATCTTCCGCGCCTTCAACAAGGGCGCGCTCGGCATCCTCCAAGTCGATGGTCCGGAGGACAAGTCGATCTATTCCGGCAAGGAAGTCGATTCGGTCTATCTGGGCGACAAGGCGGTCAGCCAGACACCGGTGCGCGAAGCGGCGGCCGCTGCTGCCAGCGGCACGCTGACCGCGGCGCAGCAAGTCGCCGCCGGCAAGACCCTGTACAACGGCACCTGCTCGGTATGCCACCAGGACAATGGCCAGGGACTCGCCAATGTATTCCCGCCGCTGGCCAAGTCCGACTGGATCGCCGGGCACAGCAGCGAGGAACTGATTGCCGTGGTCCTGAACGGCCTGACCGGTCCGGTCAAGGTCAACGGCACGGACTACAACTCGGTGATGCCGCCGATGAGCCAGCTCACCGACGACGAGATCGCCAACATCCTCAGCTACGTGCAGCACGACATGAACGACGGTGGTGCGCCGATCAGCAAGGACGCTGTCGCCAAGGTCCGCGCCAGCACCGATCGCGGCGACGGCGCGGCACACTGAGGCTGCGTGCATGAATCGCTGCAGGTCACTTGCGATCATGATGGCTCTCGCCGCCGGCAATGCGCCGGCGGCGGACGGCAGGCAGGACTGGGTGGAAATTCCCGCCGGTCGCTTCGCTTCGGTGCTGGCATTGACCGAGCCCGGCGCTGACAGCGCCATCGACGGCTTCGCCCTGATGCGTCGGCCGGTCAGCAACGCCGAGTTCCTCGCCTTCGTGTCGGCCCACCCGGAATGGCAACGCGGTGCGGCGCCGACGGTGTTTGTCGACGGCCAGTACCTGTCGCACTGGGAGTCGGCCACCGCCATCGGTGAATCGGCCGACGACGCGGCGCCAGTCACCCGGGTCAGCTGGTTCGCCGCCAGCGCTTACTGCGAGGCGCAGGGCGGGCGGCTGCCCACCTGGCTGGAGTGGGAATACGTCGCCGCCGCCGACGAGACCCGCCTGGACGCGCGCAGCGATCCGGCCTGGCGCGAACACATCCTGGGTTGGTACAGCCGCACCGGCGGCAAGGACCTGCCCGCAGTCGGGCAGACGCCGGCAAATGCCTACGGCGTGCAGGACATGCACGGCCTGGTCTGGGAGTGGACCGAAGACTTCAATGCTCTGATGGTCTCGGGCGACAACCGCGACCAGGGCGACCCCGACCTGCTGCGCTTCTGCGGCGCCGGCGCGCTCTCGACCAACGACCGCGAGAACTACGCGATCCTGATGCGCACTGCGATGCTGAGCGCGCTGCAGGCTGATTCCACCACGCGCAACCTCGGTTTCCGTTGCGCCCGCGACCCAAGGGGCACCACACCATGATGCAAATGTGCGCGCGGATTGGCGGAAGCCTGCTGGCGCTGCTGCTGGCCTTGCCAGTTGCCGCCACGTCGGTCGACGACCTGCCAGGCGACTCGGTCTATCGGGTCGCTGCCGAGCTCAGCGACCAATCCGGGCAAGCCTTGGCATTCGCCGACGCCGCCGGCAACGTGCGGCTGGCGAGCATGTTCTACGCCAGCTGCGGTTACGTCTGCCCGCTGCTGATCGAGCAGATCCGCGGCATTGAGACCCAGCTCGATGACGAACAGAAGCAGCGCCTGCGCGTGCTGCTGATCAGTCTCGACCCCGCGCGCGACACACCCGATGCGCTGGCTACGCTGGCCCTCGAACGTGGCCTCGACCTGCAGCGCTGGACCCTCGCGCGCCCGCAGCCTGGCGACCTGCGCAAGCTCTCGGCGGTACTGGGTGTGCAGTACCGCCAGCTCGACGACGGCGAGGTCAATCATTCCACCGTAATCAGCCTGCTCGATGCCAAGGGCCGCATCCTCGCCCAGACCAGCAAGCTCGGCGCCAAGCCCGACCCCGGATTCGTCGAGGCGGTGCGCGCGGCGCTGTCAGCAGCTACGCCCTGACAGACCACGATGGTTTCGACTAGCCGGCCTTGCTGAAGTCGGCATGCTGCGCATCGAGGGCTCGCTGGAACGCCGGGCGCGCAGTGCAGCGATTCATGTAGTCGGCCAGTCGTGCATCGCTGGTGACGATGTCGGTGTGCTTGAGGATGCGCAGCACCGTTGCCATCATCAAGTCGCCGACGGTGAAGTGATCGCCGTCAAGGTAGGGTTTGTCCGCGAGTGAACTGGACAAGGCAGACAGGCGTTTCTGCAGGAACTCCACGGCCCCGGGACGACGCAGCCTGGCCCACTCCTCCTTGCTGTAGAACAGGTCGATCAAGGCGACCTGGTTGACGAAGGGTTCGATCGAATTCAGTGCGGCCACCAGCCATTGCGTCGCGCGCGCGCGGGCGCCCGCATCCTTCGGCAGCAGCGCCTCGCTGCGCTCGCCCAGGTACAGCAGGATGGCGCCGGATTCGAACAGGACCAGGCCATTCTCCTCGAGGATCGGCACCTGCCCGAAGGGCTGCAGCGCGCGATACTCCGGCGTGTTCTGATCGCCCTGATTGAGCAGCCGCGTCTGGTAGGGCAGGCCGGCTTCCTCGAGCGCCCAGCGCACCCGCAGGTCGCGCACCAGGCCTTTGGCGAAGTCTGGAACCCACCTGAACGCCGAGATAGTGATCATGCGTTTCCTTCCGTTGTCCGATGGGTGTGAGACCGGACAATCATAGATGACGCGGCGCACGACCGAGACACTAGGAATTCGTCTCAATCAGGCTCCAAATAATCAGCAACTCCGTGTCCGCCAGGGCTGGATCACCGTCGGTTGCGGCGAACGCTGACGCAGACGTGATCGTTGCGTTCAATGGCAGCGCTCGCGGTCCCCAAGGTTCATTTCAAGGTTAGGCTGATTGACACAGATAGGTTTGTAACGCAAACTAGTCTGCATCTGATCCCCTCGAAGCCCGATCACCCCATGCTTGGCCCGCACGACCGCCTCCAGGAACTGACCCGCGAATACTCCCGCTACTCTCGCAGCGCGGGCGGGATGGCCGCCGTCGCAGGCGGAGTGCTGTGCCTTGCAGGCTACCTGGCAGGCGGGCTGCTCGAGATGTCGCTGGGGCTTCAAGTTGCGCTGATCGCCATGCCGGTGTTCTGGCTGGTACTCAAACAGGGGATGGCACACTACTACTACCAATGGCTTGGCCAGGTGGAGGAGTTCACTTCGCCCGGTGAGCGACGTACGCGCCTGGCGATCACGGCCTTGGTGGCTCTGATCAGCGTGGTCGTCGTCGCCACGTTTCTGCTTGGCGCCGCGCCCATCGGCAACGCGTCCTGGGATCTGCGCACGGCGGGGTACGTGTCGATGCTGGCTGGAATGCCGGTCATCGCCTGGTACTGGCTGCGTAACCCGCTCGAACTCACTGTCGGCGTGTTCCTGTTTTGCCAGGCGGCACTGGCTTTTGCCGGTCAGAGCTACCCGTTGTGGAGCAGCGCCATCGTGTTCCCCTTCGCTGCGGTGTTGCTGATTGCGACCGGATTTGGCGATCACCGGAGATTCCTTGCCATCCGTGCGGAAATCCGCGCTCTGGTGCTCGCACGGCAGGAATCTGCATGAACCACGAGCGCGATCTCGCCTCCGTCCTTCAATTGGATCGCTTGATCCATGAACCCGCGCGGTTGCTGATCATGTCCATTCTTGCGGGCGCGGAGTCGGCCGAGTTCGGCTTCATCGAGACCTTGAGTGGCCTCAGCAAGGGCAATCTGTCGAGCCACCTGGCCAAGCTCGAGGCCGCCGGCCTGGTCGAAATGAACAAGTCATTTCGCGGCAAACGCCCACTCACCACGTTGCGCGCCACAAGCGCAGGGCGCCAGGCGCTTGCCGACTATCGACAAGGCCTGGCCGCCGTCATTGCCAACATTCCCACCCGACCCACCTAGCCCGAAGATTTCATAAATCGCACGCGCCCTCGCTTGTCTGCTGATCCCACAGGAAATTTTCTTCAGTCGACCGTATGGCCGATACGCCACTCCTTCAGAAACTTCCCTGAGAAATCAGCATCCTGCGCGATCATCGCGCGGATTCACGAAATCTTCGGGCTAGCAATCCTGATTTACCAACCACGCACCGAGGAGTTTCCAGATGGGCACCACCGCCGCTGTTGTCGTCGTCTTCATCACCATCATTGCTGGCGTATTTTCCATGCGCAGCCGGAAGAAGAAAGAGTAGGCCGAGGCTTCAGCCGCCGCGCAACGGACGAACCTTGACGTGCCGAGACTGGCGCCATGGCAGAGGGCAGACGATGCCTGATCGAACACGGGTTCGATCAACGCCGACAAACCGATCACGACGGTCGGAGTTTCCTGCGGGGTCCTGCGTCTGTGTCCAGGTCAATCACGACCTTGCCAAAGTGCTGCGCGGCGGCCAGGTGCCGATAGGCTTCGTGGACCTGGGCGAATCCGAATACCTTGTCGATCACGGGATGCAGCGCCTCCTTTTCGACAAAACGCGCCAGTGCCGCGGCCATCCCACGACTGCCGACCATCAGACCGACCAGACGCTTGTTCCCGAGGAACAGGTCGGCCGGGTTGATCCGGGCCGGCGAATTTCCGCTCATCCGACCGATCACGACGACACTGCCGCCCGTACGAAGTGCGGTGATGGATTCTGCGATCGTTTCCGGGCCACCAACATCCAGCACGCGGTCGACACCATGGCCGCCATTAAGCCGGCGAAGTTCACTGCCCCATTGCGGTGTGGTTCGATAGTTCAGGGTCACATCGGCGCCGAGCGTGCGTGCCCGACGCAGCTTGGCATCGTCCGATGAGGTGATCGCGACCCGATGGCCTGCTGCCTTCGCCAGCTGCAGTGCCCAGATCGAGACGCCACCTGTGCCCAGCAACGCTACCGTGGATTGCGCCGGCAACGGCTCGATACCGAACAACGCATGCCAGGCCGTAACGCCCGCGCAGCTCAGGGTTGCGGCTTCGACATCGCTCAGCTGCGCGGGGGTCGATACCCAAGCGGTCTCGGGCAATACGACCTGTTCGGCCAGCACGCCATCGAGCGTACCGCCGAGCGCGCGCGCAGTGACCGCATCGGTCGCCGGCCCGTCGAGCCAATCCGGAAAGAAACTGCTGACGACGCGATCGCCGACTGCCAGGGAGGTGACATCGGGACCGATCGCGATCACGGTGCCGGCCGCGTCGGAAGCCGGAATGGTCAGGCGCCCGCCGGAGCCGGATCGTCCATCGGCGAACATCAAATCTCGATGGTTCAGCGCGACGGCGCCGATGCGCACCCGCACCTCATTTGCACGGAGAGGATCTACTTCCCGTTCGATGCGTCCGATGCCCTCGATTCCGGCACCGCAGTGCAAGGCATACGCAGCAAAGCGCTGGGCGGGTCCCCACGCGGTGGGCGCAGCGGGCGATGCTGCAGTTGAGGATGTCATCGGCATTTCCTGGTGGTTCATGGCGAGTACTCAGAACAGGGGTGGCCAGACTATGCAATGCATAAACGCAGAAAAACTGGCAAGAAGCGCATAAGATGTATGCAGATACGCATAGAGGCCGGACCCATGGGAATGCGCGTGCAATGGAACGACCTGCAGTTTTTCGTCGCGGTGTGCGAACGCGGCTCCATCGGCGGCGCAGCCCAGTCGCTCGGCGTCAATCATTCGACGGTGCTGAGGCGCATCAGCAGTCTTGAGAGAACGCTCGATGTCCGTCTGTTTGACCGGCTGCCGAGCGGCTATGCGCTGACCGCGCAGGGTCACGAGTTGGCCGCCTGCATTGCCGGCGTGTCGGAGCAGTTGGACGCGGCCGGACGCAGAGTGACCGGCGGTGATCTACAACTGAGCGGGTCGATCCGACTCACTGCGCCAGACACGCTGGTGCAGGCATTGTTGCTGCCGCCGCTGGCCGCGTTCCAGGGCAACAACCCGCAGCTTCGCATTGAGCTGGTCATGAATGACAGCCTGCTCAATCTGACCCAGCGGGAAGCGGACGTTGCGGTACGTGGATCCAATCGACCCCCGGAAAACCTTGTTGGTCGCCGGGTCGGCACCATCGAGACCGCGCTGTATGCCTCAACCGCGTACCTGGAATCGCTCGCTGCAAACCACCAGGACTCCGACTACCGTTGGGTCGGCCACGCAGAAGCGCTGTCGCACATCATGTCGGCCAAGTGGATGCGCGAGAACGTCGCACCCGAGCAGGTGGCGCTGCGCGTCGACAGCCTGATCACGATGGCTGACGCAGTCGCCGCCGGATTCGGGGTCGGCTGGCTGCTGTGTCCTCTCGCGCAATCCCGTGCCGGTCTCATCCAGTTGAGGCCACCGCCCAGCGAACTGGATACGCAGATATGGGTGCTGTCCCATCCGGATCTCAAACGCGTCGCACGGGTCCGGGCATTGACGGAGTTCCTTTACGGCACGCTTTCCGTTGACCCGCGCCTTCGACATGACCGAGCCGCTCCCCAGTGAGCGCGCGTTCTGTGCTCGCCTAGTGCGCCGTGCAATCTAGCGCAACGCGTAGGTCGGCGTGCCGGCGCAGACGAATCCGAGCGAGTACGCCTCCAGGCCTGCCAATCATCCGGCGACGACCATCGTCGCGGGCGGCGCGAGACATCCACGAACCCGATCGCTTCGAGCATGGGCGAGTGACCCACTTGCCGCTGATGTAGCTATGGCCGCGTTTGCCGGTGATTTGGAGGCGTCCGTGCGCGCAGAGGCCAGCCGATCCTCCACGACGCAGACTATTGCCACGGTCTAGATTGTTGCAGCCAGTCCGAAGTGTGTCGTCGACCGACAGCCCAGGTTCAGTCGCGAGCTCAAGCGCGCTGTCGCGCAGGACCTCACTTCGGCGGGGTTACCTTGGCCTCATCTATGCCTGCGTACCTTGTGATCAGTACTACCCACCCAGGTAGATCCGGAGATCTAGGCATGATGGTACGTTCCTTCACTTGCGCCGCGGTCATCATGGCCGGCTTGTGCGCCGGTTCCTTGGTCGCCGCTGCGACCCAGCCGCCGCTGACCCTGTCCGACCGCCTCGACTGCCGCATTGCCATCGAAGAGATCTATTGGGGTGCGCGGATCTGGCCCGACGCGAATCCCGATCAGAAGCCGCCGCTCATGGCTGTGGTTTCGACCGATGCCTTGATCGCCCAGGTCGAAGAAACCCTTGCCCAGTCGGTGGCCCTTGTCGAACAGTGGCAGGCTCCAATCACCGGCGCCATGTTGCAGGCCGAGCTCGAGCGCATCGCGCATTCCAGCCGCCGTCCGAGCTTGCTCGCCGCGATCTATGCTGCCCTCGATCACCAACCCTACCTGGTGGCGGAGTGCCTCGCGCGGCCGTTGTTGGCGGAGCGCC
The DNA here is from genome assembly GCA_038257155.1 of Lysobacterales bacterium. Taxonomy (GTDB): domain Bacteria; phylum Pseudomonadota; class Gammaproteobacteria; order Xanthomonadales; family Xanthomonadaceae; genus JANJTY01. Next base: position 44,275 of record JBBSJP010000029.1, read on the forward strand.
TGGTGCAGGAGCGATTCCACGCTGATGCGAGCCACGCGGGCACCGAGTTCAGCACCTGGTGGGTCGCCAACCGCGCGTCGCCAGCGTCTTTCTCCGCGCCGGCATATGCCTACACCTTGCCTGCACCGAGTGCGTTGAACGGGGCAGCGGACAGCTGGCGCGATACCGCCTCGTTGCCACTGGACGACATCGATGGCGACGTCGTTGGAGCGGCAGTCTGGACCGGCACCGAGATGGTGTATTTCGGCGACTTCGACCGCGAGGCGTATCGCTACGATCCCACGACCGACAGTTGGAAGACTGCCTCGACCCTGGGTGGACCGCTTGGTCTGCGCGACACCACCGCCGTCTGGACTGGGCAATACGTCGTCGCCTCGCACGGCTGCACCGCCAACAACCACACCTGCACCACCAGCCTGGCCTGGCGCTACGACCCGATGATCGACCTGTGGGAGCAGGTCCCCAACGCCCCTATCAGCCGCACCGACCAGAGCGCCGTGTGGACTGGCTCGGAAATGATCGTCTGGGGCGGCTGTACCTATGCCCAGGACCTGTGCCAGGTCTTCTCCCAGGTCGGCGCGCGCTACAACCCGGAAACCAACAATTGGCAGGTCATGAGCAGCGACGGCGCTCCGCTCGGGCGCACCTATCCCAACCTGGTGTGGTCGGGCACCGAAATGCTGGTCTGGGGCGGCCAGTCGGGCGACGTAAGCGGCGGCGGCCGCTATGACCCATCGACCAACACCTGGAGCACCCTGAGCACCGACGGGGCGCCGCCAGGCGCCAACAATACGGCGGTGTGGAGCGGCACGGAAATGATCGCCTGGGGCGGATGCACCGGCAATCCATCTTGCGATTCCTGGTCCGATGCCGGCGGCCGTTACGACCCTGCAAGCGACACATGGGCACCTACCAGCACGAGCAACGCACCGACAGCACGCTCCGGTCACGCAGCCGTCTGGATGGGCGACCAGATGATCGTCTGGGGCGGCTACAACGCTGGCGGCCACCTCGACAGCGGTGCTCGCTACGACCCGGCCAGCGACAGCTGGATTCAGGTCAGCAGCACCGGCGCACCGAGCCCGCGGCGCGATCACCAGATGCTGTGGACCGACTCGCTGGTGCTGGTCTGGGGCGGCGTCAGGGGGTTCACCGGCACCGACATGCGCACGGGTGGGCGCTACGATCCGATCAGCGACAGCTGGACGCCGATCGACACCACGGACCCAGACGCGTTTCGCACCCACCACGTGGCCTTCTGGACCGGCGCCGAGATGATCGTCTGGGGCGGAACCGGCGACGGCCTCAGCGGAGGCCGCAACACCGGCCGGCTTTACGACCCGGCCACCGACAGTTGGACCGCTACTACGACTGTTGGCGCGCCTCCCGGCGCTTCCGGCGCCAGCGCCGTCTGGACGGGAACCGAGATGATCGTCTGGGGCGGCGCCTCGGGTTCGGTGTTGCGGGACACCGGCGGCCGCTACAACCCGATGAGTGATTCATGGACAAGCATGGCCACCAGCGATGGACGCGCCGACAGCGCCCACGTCTGGACCGGCACGGAGATGCTGGTCTGGGGTGGTTCCACCTGGAGCGTCATCTGGAACAACACCGGCGTCCGCTACGATCCGACTACCAACAGTTGGTCTCCCATGACCACGATTGGCGCGCCGGCAGGGCGCAAGAGTCTGGGTGGCTTCGTCTGGACGGGCACCGAGATGCTGGTCTGGGGTGGCTCCGGAGAAACCGGTCAACTGGCCAACGGCGGCCGTTACAACCCGGGTACCAACAGTTGGGCAGCGATCACCAGCAGCAAGGCACCGACGGCCCGTTTTGGCCACGTCGCCGTCTGGACCGGTGTGGAAATGGTCGTATGGGGCGGCATGGACTTTGCCACTGACGACTACTACAACACGGGCGGACGCTACGACCCGGCAACCGACACCTGGAGCGCCACCAGCGTCCTCGGTGCGCCGTTGCCGGCGCGTTCCGGCACGGGCGTTTGGACTGGCAGCGAAATGATCGTCTGGGGTGGGGAGTGCGACCAGTCCGGCCTGCTCACCTGCCACTCGGACAGCTACGAGGGTGGTCGTTACGATCCACAGACCGATTCCTGGACGGCGACCACCCTGGACGGCGTGCCGGAGGCGCGCGTCTTCCACACCGCGGTATGGACCGGCGACGCGATGATCGTGTGGGGCGGCACCGGCACCTGGAGCGGCTATCGCCACACTGGCGGCGCGTACTTCCCGCAGGGGTCCGAACCATCCATCTTGTTGGTCGACGGATTCGAGTCGAATGATGCGGCGGAGAGGTAGGCAAACTGCGTGACCCGTAGGCCGGGGCAACTCGGCGCTCGGATCGACCTACTCCTTCGGCGCAGCCTCGCGCAGCAGATTCTGTTCGCCCTGGGCACGCTGCTCGATCTCCACCTGTTCGGCCAGATGGTGTTTGACAGAGTCCTCCGCAGCAGCCTCTTCGCGCTGCGCCGCAGGGCTTGCGGCCGAATGAGCCGGCTGCGTATTTGGCGTGGCGGGTGCGGGGCAGGGATTCGGCACTTCCCCCTGCAACTGTACGCGATAGGTCGGCTCCGGCAGGTCCATGCCGGCCCCCTCCAGGGCTTCCTTCACCCGGATCAGTGCTTCGCTGCGCACCGCGTCGAAGCTGGAGGCGTGCTGATCCACCCAGGCCAGGCAGCACAGGACGACACTGGAATCACCGATGGCCTGCACCTGGGCTCGCGGTGCAGGCTGCTGCAGGACGCCAGGCGTTTCGCCCAGTGCCGCCGCAGCGATGCGCTTTGCCGCGCGCAGGTCTTCGCGCCCGCTGACACCCAATTCGAAGTTGAAGCGCCGAGTCGGGTTGCGGGTGTAGTTCAAGATCACCGACTTGAAAACGAAGGCATTGGCCAGGCGCAGGTGGTTGCCCTCAGGCGTGATCAGGATCGTGGCGCGTGAGTTCAGTGCCGCCACGCGGCCCTCGTTGCCGCCGATCACCACCAGATCGTTCGGCGCGAAGGGCTGGCGCAGGCTGAGCAGGATGGAGGCGATGTAGTTCTCGACCAGATCGCGGAAGGCAAAGCCCAAGGCCAGACCCACGACGCCAGCGGCACCCAGCACGGCGCCGACCACGCGCGTGGCGCCGAGCAGATCCAGTGCCAGCAGCACGCCAGCCACAAGGAATGCCGCGCGCAGGGCGCGCTGCAGCAGATCACGCAGGAAAGGATTGGCCTCGAAACGCCGAAACGGTCGGTCCCAGCGTGTCACCAGGCGCCCGAGCAGACTGAAGACGTAGACGATCAGTGCAGCCAAGCCGAGCAAGGGCAGGCCGCGCGCGAGGCGCTTGAGCTTCTCGAAGCCGCTGTTCACCGCCGGTTGCAGGCGCCGTTCCAGAGCGGTCTCGAATTCGAGTCGGTCCTCGACCGCGATCACGCCTGGCACGCTCTGCGCCAGACGCAAGGCAAGATCGCGACGCGCATCGTCGTCTACCGAGCCGTTCAGCACGACGACGCCGGCCGACACATCGATCTCGATTTCACGCAAGGGCTCTACCAGGGAAAAGCGCGCCTTCAGTGCACGCTGGATCTCGACGTCTCGCTCGACCGTTTCCATCACCTGCGCCGCCACTGCGGCGGCCTCGAGCGGATCTTCGCTCGTGGCCTGCGCCCGGTCGTCTGCAGTCTGCGCCTGTGTCGTCGTTTGCCGGGTCTGAGCTGCTGCAACCGAGGCAAGCCCCGCCAATCCCATCAGGAGCAGCAGGATTAGTGCAGCGACTGCACTTCGCCAAGACGAGAAGGGCGCTGGAGAGGACATCCGTGCATGCTAACTGCTGTGGGGTCCTGAGTGGCGGCTGTCTGCGGGACTGACAGGAATGGCTCCAGGCATTGGCTGTGCAGCGCGGCGCTTGCGCGCAGGCGGCGCACACAGGTCGTGTGCGAGCTTAAGGCAGCCCCTTGCCGCTGGCCAGTGACGCTCTCGCGATCGTGGGCAGGCCCTCGAAATACAGAATGGACAGCAGCATTGCAATCAGCATGGTCCAGCTGGCGACGGTCGGCGGGGCATCAACTCCGTTGAGCAGCGCGGCGGGAAATATCAGCACGATCACCCGCATGAAGGTCAGTTGCAGGCTCTTGGGTGGCGGTCTGTAACCGCCGCGAACCACGACAGCGTAGCGCCCTGCATCGACCAGTTCGACAAGCACCAACACGGTTGCACTCATGAGCAGGCCGGGTTCGGCCATCAGGCTGGTGAAGAATCCGATCAGGTCGCCGGCGTCGTAAAGCACGACACAGACGAAGCTTGCGTAGGCGCCCAATAGAACTCCATAGACCAGCCCGGCACCGGCAATGCCCAGCGGTAGCCAAAGCAGGCGCATGCTCAGGCTATCCTCGCCGGGAGCGCGCTCGAACGCGCCCTCCACGGCAGCACGCAGGGTCATGTAGACCCAGGCTTCAAACACGAACAGCACCACCGCGGCCGCAGGGCTCAAGGCAAACCAGAGCACCGAGACGAGCACGGCAGCCGCTCGCAGTGCGGCCGAGACAAACTCGCGACGTCGCCACAGCGCCAGGCGCCCAGGTGCCGTTGGCAGCGTGGATTGCGTAGGCGACGCTTGATCAGTCATGTGTCTCCCCGAGAAACTACTCGCTGCCCGGGAGCGAGCCGGATTGCCATGCGATTTTCGCATCCTCCTTGCTCTCCCGCATAGGCACCAGAATCCAGATTGATCGGTCGAGGTTCGCCCAAACCGATGAATCCGCCGTGGTGAATGCCAGCACGGTGGAGATGCGAATCCAAGCGCACATTCCGACCATCGCATACAGTTCGCTCGACCACATACTTTGCGCGCGCGTACAACTCCAATGCGCCCGCGCCAACAGACCCTTGGCGATGGTTCAGGCGGAGATTCGCGTGAAGTATCTGGCGGCAGGACGCCGATCATGCCCGCCGCGGCGCCGATCTCACGGGACCTTTTGCAGCCGTTGAATGGGTCACTGGTTGCGGGTGTGTGCCAGTACGCACATACAGCCCGGCCCGGTACGCAAATGATCACCGCACGTGATGGCGTGTGATTTGCGCACATCGTATGGCGCGCGATCGCAGCCTGCACTGTCCAAGGAGAAGCGGCATGAACGACAAGGTACGTGGGCAGGAGCCCCGCAATCATTACAGGCATACGCAGCCGGCGGCCCCTTTGCTGTGACTCAGCCTGCGCATCTTGATCCTGTCGACAATGTGATTTGCCCGTTCCGCCCGACCCAGCCCGACTTGCGCGTCAAGTCCATCGAGTCGGTTGCGTTTCTGGAGTTGCCGCGTGCCACGGCCGTGGAGCCTGTGAAACCAGCTGTGGCCAACAGCGAGGCCTGGTGCGGTCTGGTAGGGGAGTCCGAGGGACTCAGCCAGCTCATCACGCAGATCAAGCGCGTCGCACCCAGCGACGCGTCCGTGCTGATCCAGGGCGAAAGCGGGGTCGGCAAGGAACTCGTGGCACAGGCGATCCACAGCAATAGCGGGCGCAAGGGCGACTTCGTCGCGCTGAACTGCGGGGCGGTCGCGCCAGACTTGCTCGCGAGCCAGCTTTTCGGTCATGAGCGCGGAAGCTTTACGGGTGCCAGCGCGAGACACCTCGGATACTTCGAGCAAGCTCGAGAGGGGACGCTGTTTCTCGACGAGATTACCGAGATGCCCTTGCATCTGCAGGTCCACCTGTTGCGCGCGTTGGAGAGCAAGACCGTGCGCCGGGTGGGAGGCGGTGAAGATATCAGGATCGACACGCGGATCATCGCGGCCACGAACCATCCGCTGGGTCGCGCGGTCGCGGATTCCAAGATGCGTGAAGACCTCTTCTATCGCGTGGGTGAGTTTCTGCTGACTGTTCCGCCGCTGCGCGACAGGAGTGAGGATGTCATTCCGCTAGCCCATTTCTTCCTGACGCGCCTCAATGAGCGGCATGGAGTCCACAAGGACTTCAGCACTCGCGCACTTGAACAGTTGCGACTCTACGCTTGGCCAGGAAACGTGCGCGAATTGCGAAACATCGTTGGACGGGCCCACTTGATGGCGGCGGAAACAACGATTTGCGACCCCTTGCAGGGCTTGCGCGTATCGCAACCACTTGATGAAACAGCCTGCAGTCTGACGCTCGCCGTGGGCATGAGCCTTGAAGACATTGAGCGAAGAATGTTGCTGAAAACGCTCAAGTACTACAACGACGACAAGACCAGAACGGCGCGCGTGCTTGGCGTGAGTGTCAAGACGATCTACAACAAACTGGTGCGTTACGGCATTCACGAATGCGCCGCGCCTCCCCACCGGCACTGAAATTGGGAGGGCACGGCGACACGTCTGGCTGCGGTGGCGAAAGCGAACTGCTACCCATCGAGCCTCGCCCTCTGTAGCGCGTGACGCCGCAATCCAGCCTGCGGGATTCCTGCTGCATACCTGCCCTGACCGATCAACACGTGTGCTTTCCCAGCACGGGTGCGCTGCTGTTGCGGGCGAGAAAGATTGCGGCTGGCAAGCGTGTGCCGAAAGAAGTGCACCAGTCGGCAAATCGTTCACGGATACAGGCTGGTCGGCTGCGGACCGTTGAGCGGATGCTTCGCGACACCCAGCGAATGTGAACCACGCAGGCAGGATCGAAGTGAGCATGCGAACGAGCGGAACTGCACCGCCAACAGAGGGATTCGCGATGCCAGGCCGACAGCAGCGCGCGAAGCACAGCGTGGCAGACAGCGCATCACTCGCGACCCGGTGATGCTGGCATGGAGCTTGCTGTGCTTCTCAGAGCAACTGCCGGCTTTTCGGCACCCACCCTGGAGATCACATGAAGACCACTGTTCTTGTTGCTTGCCTGTCCGCCGCCCTGATGACCTCAATGGCCGTCGCAAATGAGCCGGGCAAGACCCCCACCGCTTCGTCGCAGATCATGACGGCTGCGGCTGTTGACTCGGACGCCATTGCGTTCCTCACCGCGGTCAATGACCACGAGATGATGGCTGCGGAAATGGCGCTTGAAAAGAATCCCAGCGAAGCCGTCGCCGAGTACGCGCAAATGTTGCATGACCAGCACACCAGTAACCAGGAGAAGAACCTCGCCTTTGCCGATGCGGCAGGCATTTCAGCCAATGACTCGCCGGGTCTCGACGCGATGAAGGCGAAGAGCAAGGCCAAGCGTGACGAACTGTCAGCACTGCCTGACGACGCATTCGAGACGGCGTTCATTGCCGCGATGGTGCAGGACCACACCGAAGTTCTGTCGAAGATCGACAACGAGTTGCTTCCTAATGCAACTGACCCCGAGCTTGCCAAGCATTTGCGCGAAACGCGCACCCACATCGCGATGCATCTGGAGCATGCCCAGGAGCTACACGGAAGCCTCGCCGCCATGCGTTGATGATTGAAAACGCCGTGCGGGGCAACCTCGCCCCGCGCGGCGTTCTACGCAAGCCTAGCTGCTTCCAGGCGAGCCAGTGCTTCGCAGCGCGCACGAGAATTGCACCTGATGAGATGCATCCACCACAGAGGAACCCGTCCCATGTTCGGATTTGAGTCATCGGAAACTGACGCGATCGCGCTGCTCAGGAAGGACCATCGCGTGGTCGAAAAGCTGTTTGCTCAGCTCGAAGGCGAAGGCCGCGGCGATCGGCGCATCGCCGTGGTCGCGTCGATCGTTCAGGAGCTTACTGTCCATGCCCGCCTGGAAGAAGAACTGTTTTACCCGTTGGCGCTGGTAAGCCTCGACGACCAGGGTCAGGAGCTGATCTGGGAAGCCACGGTCGAACACGGAACGCTGTCCGGTTTGATCGAAGCCCTCGAAGCTGCTGACGCGGACGATGAAAGCTTTGATGCGCACCTGAAGGTGCTGAAAGAGTACGTACAGCACCATGTGCGCGAGGAAGAGAACCGTATCTTCCCGCGGGTGCGCATGAAGACGGACATCGACCTGGACAGCCTGGGGAAGGAGATGTCAGCGCGCAGGAAAGTGCTGAAAGAGATGTATCTTGATGCCAACCACACTGCCAGGCCGAGCGCGCGCTCAGGCACTGCACCGCGGGCAGCAGCTGCTTAGCGGCAGACCTCGGTCCGCAAGCAATGCGCATACACGCCTCCCCCGCAATTCCACCCTGCTCAGGTAGCGAGGGGTGATTGCGCGGGAGGATTTCGTGCGTCCAATTCGGTAGTCACGACACGTGAACCCGGGCGCAGTTCCCTCTGCACAGTGCTCAATTGGTGAGAGTGCTCGATAGTGCCCGCGATTCTCGGTCAGCTCCGTGTTCATCGAGCATCGGCCCACGTAGTAGCCGGCGTCGGAGGTGCCGTATTGCGATTCGATGTTGGCGACTGGAGCACCGATTATCACGTTATCGAATGCCTCGGTGTGGCCCAGTGCCCAGGCGGCGAGGTAGCTTTCGCAGGTCTTTTCCGCGTATGCCGAGCGGGCCGGGATGATGCCATCGCGCTCTCGCAGGTAGCAGCGGGAATATGTTCACGCATTGTCGAGAACTTCACGGATGCCTTGGCGATCATGCCGCGAGTGGGCCTCGAAACGCTGGCACGCTACTTGCAAATTGCACTTCGTCGGCGACGTGCCGATGCAATCCAACGACGGAGTTACTCATGGCTAACAACAACCGCAATCAGCAGGAACGCGGCCAGAACCGCGAGCAGGGACAAGGCCAGAATGCCCAGAAGGGACAGGGCGGCCAGGACAACGACCCGGGTGGCCAGAACAAGGCCCAGCAGGGCCAGGGTCAGAACCGTCAGGAAGGTCAGCGCGGCATGAACAAGGATCAGGGTCAGAGCCGGCAGGATGGCCAGCAAGGTGAAGGCAGCAAACGCGAGCAGCATCGTGAAGACGGGCAGGGCGGACGTCAGCAGGGCAACCCGCAGCGTCACTGAACTGCACGGCGGCCAGGTCGATGATCACCTGGCTGTCGGTCGGCACCTGTGAGTGGCGACATGCGAAGGCCGCCACTCGGCGGCCTTCGTCTTGCTGCATTCAGATCGTGATTTTGAGAAGCGGGAAGTGCCTTTTCCTTCTCCCGCCGGGAGCAGGTGGCACGAAGTGCCGGATGAGGGGTCGATCGAAGCGGACACACACTTCGCGCTGAAGAGACTGCCTTTCCTTCTCCCGCCGGGAGAAGGTGGCGCGAAGCGCCGGATGAGGGGTCGATCGAAGCGGAAACTCACCTCGCGCTGAAGAGACTGCCTTTCCTTCTCCCGCCGGGAGCAGGTGGCACGAAGTGCCGGATGAGGGGTCGATCGAAGCGGACACACACTTCGCGCTGAAGAGACTGCCTTTCCTTCTCCCGCCGGGAGAAGGTGGCGCGAAGCGCCGGA
>JBBSJP010000030.1:0-53333 GCA_038257155.1 Lysobacterales bacterium
ATCAAGATCAAGATCAAACGCTTTCGCGCCCCTACGGGGCCACGAGTCACTTTCTCTTGCTTGCCCAAGAGAAAGTAACCAAAGAGAAGGGCACCCCGGATTTCCCGCCCCGCGCAAAGAGCGCGCGGGGTGCCCTGCGTTGCTCAGAATCCGCCGGCCGGCGCGAACTCGCGCATCCATGCGCTCAAACATGCGCGCCTTTCCCCGTCGGATTCTTCCGCTACTCGGCGGAAAATGAACGGGGATTTCAGAGCGAAAAGTCAGGAGCCAAGAGCCTGCTCTGATTGATACCGCGACTTCTCTCGCTTCGATAAGCGGTGTGCGGCTTCGCTGCGCTCGCCTCGAGGTGAGCGAAGTCGAAGCTTGCTGTTGCTGTTGCTGTTGATTTTGCTTGTGGCTCTTGCTGTTGACTTCAAGGGTCCCCATCGGCTCGTGCCGAGCAGCGGAGTCAGGACCGGGAGCAAGGCGCGCATGTTCGAGCACATGGATGTGCGAGTTCGCGCCGGCCCGGTCATGGCGAGCAGCGCAGGGGACCGCGCGGGCTTTATCCGCGCGGCGCGAGACTGGGGTGTCCTTCTCTTTGGTTACTTTCTCTTGGACAAGCAAGAGAAAGTGACTCGCTGCCCCGCAGGGGCGCGAAAGCTCTTGATCTTGAGGTTGCCGTTGTCGTTGCAACAAGTACGCGGCACCCCGCATTGGCGGATCAAGATCCGCCCTACAAAGCCGCTCCGCATCAGGTCTTCTCAAGAACGGATCAGCCCACGCCGCACCCGGCAAGCAGCCGGCGACCGCAGCCAAGCGACCTGCGCTTCGCCCAGCGCCCCCAGTCACAATTCCTCCTCCGTCAAACGCCGCAAATACTCGTCAACATCCACCTCGATCTCCCGAGGCCGCCGATTCAGCAAATCCTGGATACGCTCATTGGCGGAGGCGCGCACTTCGGCCACCGTGCCGGTCATCAATACCTGTCCCTGATCCAGCACGGTGATCGTGTCGGCGATCTTGAAGGCGGAATCCAGTTCGTGGGTGACCACCACGATGCTCATGCGCATGGCGTCGCGCAGCTGCAGGATCAGTTCGTCGAGTTCGGCCGACACGACCGGGTCCAGCCCGGCCGAAGGTTCGTCGAAGAACAGCAATTTCGGGTCGGTTACGATTGCGCGGGCCAGCGCGGCGCGCTTGATCATGCCGCCGGAGAGCTGGCTGGGCATCAGGTCCTGGAAGCCACCCAGGTTGACCACCTCGAGCTTCAGCCGGCTCATGATGCGGATCGTGTTCTCGTCGAGCCGGGTGTGCTCGCGCAGCGGCAGGGCGACGTTGTCGCCGATCGTCATCGAGGTAAACAGGGCGCCGCCCTGGAAGCTCACGCCCATCTGCCGCCGCAGTGCCAAGGTTTCTGCCGGGCTGGTGTGGGCGATGTCGCGGCCAAGGATCTTAACCGTGCCTTTGGCCGGTCGCAGCAAGCCGAGCAGATGGCGCAGCAGGGTGCTCTTGCCCGAACCCGAGCCGCCCATGATCACGCGGATCTCGCCGGGCTGGACCACGAAGTCCACGCCATGCAGGATCTTGCGACGCCCGTACCAGGCGTCGAGGCCGCGCACTTCGATGACCGGCTCGCTGCTCATCGATTGAGGAAGAACGAAAACAGCATGTCGGCAATCACGATGGCGCTGATCGACAGCACCACGGCGCGGGTGGTGGCGCGGCCTACGCCCTCGGCGCCGCCGCTGACACCAAAGCCGGTGCTGACGCCAATCACGGTGATCAACACGGCGAACACGTAGCTCTTCGAGTAACCCTCCCAGATGTCACGTGGCTCGAGCATGTTCATGGTCTGCGCCAGGTAGGCGCCGACGCTGATGTCGAGCATCGCCGAGCTGTACAGCGCCGCGCCGAGCAGCGCGACCGCATCGGCGAACAGCGTTAGGGTAGGAACCATCACCAGCATCGCGATCAGCGCCGGCGCGACGAGATAGCGCACCGGGTCGATGCCGATCACGGCCAGCGCGTCGACCTCCTGCGAAACAACCATCGAGCCCAGCCGCGCCGCAAACGAAGAGCCACTGCGCCCGGCCACCACGATGGCGGTGATCAGCGCGCCGAACTCGCGTGTGATGGACTTTCCGGCTGCCACCACCACCTGGCTCTCGGCACCGAACTCCGACAGCGCCGAGACGAACTGGATGCCCAACATCACGCCGATGGTGAAAGCCAGCATCGACACGATCGGTATGGCATCCACTCCGACCTGGCGCATCTGCTCCAGCACCAGACGCAGCCGAACCGGCTGGCCGATGCGCCAGCCCCAGGCAGTGAAATAAAGGCTTTCCAGCAGCAGCATGCCGCCATAGCCCAGCGCGGCCACGGTTTGCGCCGTGCGCCGACCGAGGCGCTCAAGCGGGCCCAGCAGCGCGTCCATCAGGCCTCAAGCGTCTCCACGATGCTGAAAACCTTGTCGAGCCGCGCCAGCTTCAACACAGCCATCACGGCCGGCGAGACTTCCAGCAGCACGAAGCGCTGGCCCTTGCCGCGCGCGTTCTGGAAGCCTTCCACCAGTGCCGCGATGCCGGAGGAATCGATGTATTCGACCGCGCCCAGATGCACCGCCACCCTGGACGATCTGGCCAGCGCGTCGAGCACGGCTGCGCGGACTTGCGAAGACCAGGAAAGGTCCACTTCGCCGGAGAGACGCACCACCAGGTGGTCGGCAATGGTTTCGGTGCTGCACTGGTTCATCAGTCAGGGATCCCCGGAATGGTCTTGCGCATCAACAATCGGTTGCCACAGCTTTCGGCGATGGGTTCGATCCGCCAGTCGTCCATCAGCCCGTCGATCAGCGCCACACCCAGCCCCCCCGGGCGGCACTCGGACAGATCGCGTGGCCTCACTCTAGCCGGATCGACGCATGGAGCGGAATCTCGCAGTTCGAAACGCAGCTCGGCGCCTTCGCGCGACACCCATAGCGCGATCTGGTTGTTGCAGGGTCCGCCGTAAGCATGCCGGATGATATTGGTGCAGGCTTCGTCCACCGCCAACACCAGCTGATAGCGCAGCTCGGGCTCTACGCCGGCGCGGGCCAGGGTCTTGCTGACGCGCTTGCGGATTCCGGCCAGCACCTCGGGCTGCGCGGCAAACTCGATCTGCAGCAGGCGTTCGGGTCCGGTTTCCAGCAGCAGCAGGGTGGTGTCGTCAGTCAGGGTATGGCCGCGCAGGGCGCGCACCAGACGGCGCAGGCGGGCCTCGCGCGGCAGCGGTGCCAGTTCGGCCAGCAGTTCGGCGATGCGTTCGGTGCCAAGCAGGCTGCCGTCGGCATCGCGCACGTCGGTGACGCCGTCGGAGAAAAAATACAGTGCGGCCTCATCCAGACTGGTTCCCTGTTCGGGGTAGTGGAGGTCCGGCAGGATGCCCAGCGGCGGGCCTTCGGCGTGGAAGCTCTCGACCGTGCCCTGGCGCGGAATGCGCAAGGCCGGCGGGAACCCGGCATTCGCCCAGACCGCGTTGCTGTGGCCGGCATCCACGTAGCCGACCACGGCGCAGACGAACATCCCTGCAGCGGTCGACTTGCCCAGTTCGTTGTTGACCTGCGCCAGCCATTCCCCGGGCGGCTTGCCCTCCATGCCGACCCAGCGCAGCAGGCTGGCGCAACGCACCATCAGGAAGGCCGCGTCCAGGCCTTTTCCCGAGACATCCCCGGCGCAGAACCCGATTCGCCCGTCGGGCAGTTCGAAGTAGTCGTAGAAATCGCCGGAGATCTCGCGCGCTGGAATGTTCAGGCCGCGCACCGGGAAACCGTCGCGGCGGCGCTTGGGCAACAGGCTGCGTTGCAGGTTGCGCGCCATGCCCAGTTCGCGCTTGATGCGGTTCTGCTCGAGCAGCGCCTGTGCCATGCGCGCGCCGGCCAGCGCCAGCGAGGTGGGTGCAGCCAGCGCCAGCAGCAGGTCGCGGTCGTCCTCGTCGAACAGGCCGCCGTCACGCTTGTTCAACACCTGCAGGGCGCCGATCGGTCCGTCGCCGGTGGCCAGTGGTGTGCAAAGAACGCTTTGCGTGACGAAGCCGGTGCTGGTGTCGGTCTTGCCGGTGAAATCCGGGTCAGCGTGCGCATCGCGCACCATCTGGCAGCGATTCTGTACCACGGCGCGGCCCACGATGCCTTCGCTCAGCTTCAGGCGCAGTCCGAGGATGTCGCTGGGTCCGGCGCAGGCTCGGCAGACCAGCTCTTCGCCTTCAATCAGGAATACCGCCGCGGCTTCTGCTTGCATCGCGCTGGCGATGCGCTGCACCGACTCGCGCAGGGTACGGTCCAGATCCAGTGATCGCGCGAGTTCCTGGCTCAGTTCGGCAAGCAGCGGCAGGACGCGGCGCTCGAGGCCGCCGCGCGCAGGCGCAGCCGCAGCGTTCATGGGGTGTCGTCGCCGCCCGTCGGTGTGCGCCGGCGAGCGCCGCGGATGCGGTTTACCAGCCACTGTATCGGCCCCGATGCCGCGTAGACGATGCCAATCAGCAGCAGCACGCGCGCGGTATCCACAGCCAGCGCAAAGAACACCAGCAGGGCCAGGGGGATCACGATGAAAGGCACCCGATCGCGCATCGGCAATGCCTTGAAGCTGAAGTAGCGCACCCGGCTGACCATCAGTGCCGCTGCGATCAGGGTTACCCCCAGGGCAAGATACTGGCGGTAACCGGCGCCAAGGCCGTGCTCGTGCATGGTCCAGACGAAGGCCATCATCAGACCGGCCGCCGCCGGGCTGGCCAGACCGATGAACCAGCGCTTGTCGACCACACTCACCTGGGTGTTGAAGCGCGCTAGGCGCAGCGCGGCGCAGGCGGCATACAGGAAAGCCGCACCCCAGCCGATCTTGCCCCACATGTTGCTTTCCAGGCGCAGGTCGATCAGGGCCCAGTGGTACATCACCAGCGCCGGCGCCATGCCAAAGCTGATCAGGTCGGCGAGGCTGTCGTACTGGGTGCCGAACTCGCTCTGCGTATTGGTCATGCGCGCCACACGGCCGTCCAGGCCGTCCAGCAGGCCGGCAACGAACACCGCGATACAGGCGTTCACGAAGTTCCCTTCACTTGCCGCAATGATGGCGTAAAAGCCGGCAAACAACCCACCGGTGGTGAACAGGTTGGGAAGCAGGTAGATGCCGCGCGGGCGGCGGGCCTGGTTCGGATCGCTGGGGGTCATGCCGGGGGCCGGATGGGCGTTGACCGACAGTGTAACCGCTGCAGGGCGGCGGCTCCGGCTTGCTAGTGCAGCGGCGGAATGCTAACTAGTAGCCGCAGAATCCCAGGAGCGCCGCCATGAACCCGTTTATCCGTGCTTTTTCCGCTTCCCTGGGGCTTGTTGCCTTGCTGGCGGCCTTGCCGGTTGATGCCCAGGCGATCTACAAGTGGACCGACGCCAATGGTGTTGTGCATTACTCCGATCAGCCGCCGCCCGAATCGGCCGGTGCCGAGCGGGTCAACATCAAGGCGATCGGCCGCCCGCGCAGCGAACCGCAGCAAGTGGACGGCACTGCCCCCGCCGCCGCGGAAACGCCGGCTTCCGATGCCTGCACCACCGCACGCCAGAATCTGGTTGTGTTCGAAAACAACGACGACATCCGCATGGATCTGGATGGGGATGGCACACCGGAGCTGCTGAGCCCCGAAGAGCGCGAGGCTGAACTGGAACGAACCCGCGGCTTGATCAGCCTGCTCTGTCGCTGAGCATTCTGCGTGGCGAAGCTTCTCAAGAACGCCGTGATCGCGCTGCTGGCCTTGGCTGCTGTCGCGTGGGCGGTATGGACCTGGTTTCCGGATTGGCTGCCTTTGGAGCTGCGTCGCGACAATCCGAATTCGCCGGACTACGCGCCCATTCTGTACAAATGGAAGGATGCGCAGGGTCGCGTCCAGTTCACCGACACCCCGCCGCCCGAAGGCGTGGAGTTCGAGACGGTGCGACTGGACCCGGAGCAGAACGTGATTCCGGGCTATCGCCCCCGCTGAATCCTGCCGCGCGCGGCTGCCTACAGCTTGTGGGTTGTCAGTTCGAGGCCACGCGCCTTGTAGACTTTCCAGCGCGCGCGCAGCGGCAGCTTGGCGTCTTCCTCCGGCGGCACGACTTCCAGAACGCGATCAAAGGGTTCCTCCACCGCCGCGGTGCGGAGGTTGATCACGTGCGACCGCCCTGCGGTCTTGGCGTCGGGCGGCACGATCAGGATCGGGCAACGTGCATCGAATTCCTCTCGTCCGGCAATCTGGTGCGGCACAAAGGCATCCGGCTGGAAGTCCCACAGGCGCTGGTCGATGGCCTCGGCCTGGCGCAGATCCGCCGCCAGGATCAGCGCCGGAGCATCCGACTCGAACAGGCGCTTGGCCAGCACGCAGATCACGCGCAGCGGATCGGCCGCGAAGCGCGGCGATTCAATGATGTAGAAGTCGGCGCGGGGCAATGGTTGAGAGCCGGGAACTGGGAACAGGGAACGGGGAACAGCAGAGCGGAAGAGCGGAGGTCAGATGCCGACTCGGTCCAGCAGCCACTGGGTCAGCAGGCCGACTGGTCGGCCGGTGGCCATGCCTTTGCGGCCTTCTTCAGAGCCTGAGCCGGCGATGTCGAGGTGGGCCCAGCGCTGGCCTTCGGCGAAGCGTGACAGGAAGCAGCCGGCAGTGATGGCGCCGGCCCAGCGCCCGCCGATGTTGTAGACGTCGGCGAAGCTGGAATCCAGCAAGGGCTGGTAGTCGTCCCACAGCGGCAGGCGCCAGGCGCGGTCATGCGCATGTTCGCCGGCGCGCAGCAGTTCCGCGGCGAGTTCATCGTTCTTGCTCATCAGGCCAGTCGCCACTTTTCCCAGCGCGATCATGCAGGCGCCGGTGAGGGTGGCAACATCGACAATGGCGGCAGGCTCGAAGCGCTGCACATAGGTCAGCGCATCGCACAGGATCAGGCGGCCTTCCGCGTCGGTATTGCCTACCTCGATGGTCTTGCCCGACATCGACGTAAGTACGTCAGACGGACGATAGGCGTTGCCGTCGATCATGTTCTCGACTGCCACAGCGACTGCCACCAGATTTACCGGGAGCTTCAGCTTCACGGCAGTCAAGAAGGTGCCGATGACGGTAGCGGCACCACACATGTCGAACTTCATTTCCTCGATGCCGCCCTGCACCTTGAGGTTCACGCCGCCGGTGTCGAAGGTGATGCCCTTGCCGACCAGCGCATACGGCTTGGCGTCGCCGGCGCCGTTCCAGCGCAGCACGATCAGCTTGGGCGGGTTGGCCGAGCCCCGCGCAACTGCCAGCAGCGAACCCATGCCCAGGGCCTCCATATCGGCCCGATCCAGCACTTCGCAGTTCGCGCCAGGATGCTCGGCGGCGAGCTTCTGGGCCTGTTCGGCGAGGTAGGCCGGGTTGCAGATGTTGGGCGGCAGATTGCCCAGTTCCCTTGCCAGTTGCACACCGGCGGCCAGTGCTTCGGCCTGCTGCAGCGCCGTGTCGCTTTCACCCGCAACGCACAGTTCGCTCAGTCCCTGACTGTTTCCAGACTTGCGCGTGGCGGTGTAGCGGTAGCAGGCGTGTGAGCCCAGCACGAGCGTCTGGCAAAGCGCCCAGTCGCGGCTACGGCCGGGAATGGCGATATCCGGCAAGGTGCTGAGCGCGCGCCGCGCCGCGCCATTGGCAAGCGCTTTGGCCGATTCGGTGGCGGCTTTGACGAATGCGGATACTGAATATTCCTCGGCCTTGCCCAGGCCCACGGCAAGCACGCGGGCGGCGGCAATGCCGGGCAAACCGAGCAGCAGGCTGGTACGGCCACACTTGCCGCTGACGTCACCGCTGGCCTGCAGGCGCGAAATGCTCCCCGAACTGGCGGCGTCGAGCGCCGCGGTGGTCGCAGGCAAGGGTCCGCTTTCGAACAGTCCGACGATGACGGTATCGCCGTCAAAACTGGCAGGGGCGGCGGTGCTCAGGGAGAACTTCAGGCTCATGACGTGGATTTCCGTACAATCAGGCCCGCTCCGCTGCACTGCGGCGGAGCTGGCAAACAGGCTGGGGATTCAGGTCGCACTGCGCGCGGCCTTGGCCCTCAAGCATACCAGCCCGACTTCAAGGCTCCGCGAAACCACGTTGGCGTGGTTCTTGGCTCTTAGTGAATGAACCGCATCGACCGCTACCTGCTGCGCGAACTCTGGCTGACCTATGGCGCCACCCTGACGGTGCTGTTGATGGTCAGCATGAGCGGACTGATGGCCGATCTGCTGTCGCGCATCGCGAGCGGCAAGGTTCCGGCCAGTTTGCTGTTGTCCCAGCTTGGCCTGCGACTGGTCGACGTATTGCCCATGATGCTGCCCCTGGCTCTGTTCATCGCCGTCTTGATGGCGTTTTCACGGCTCTATCGCGACAGCGAAATGGCCGTGCTGGCGGCGGCCGGTTTCGGCCCCGTGCGTCTGCTGCGCCCTGTGGCAGGTCTGGTCCTGCCGGTGGCCTTGCTGGTTGGCGCGACCTCCCTGGTGCTGGCGCCGGCTGCATTGCGTGTGTCCAAGGACATGATCGACACCGCCAACAAATCACTCTTGGTTGCGGGTCTGGAGCCGGGTCGTTTCGTGGAGCTGCCTGGTCGCCACAGCGTGGTGTATCTGGCCGACATGAGTCCCGATGGCAGCGAGTTCCGCCGCCTGTTCGTTGCGGCCGAACGTGACGGACGCATCGACATCATCACCGCGGAAGCCGGCGAGCTGTATTCCGAGTCGCTGGGTGAAGAGCGCTATCTGGGCCTCACCCGGGGCTTCCGGGCCGAAGGTGCCATCGGACAGGACGATTTCCGCATGATGCGGTTCGAGCGCAACGACATCCGCGTGCCCGACAGTGAGCCTGCCAGCGTGGGTGCCTCCGAACGCCGTGATCGTTTGCCCGACCTGTTGCGGCTTCGCAGCCCGGCCGCTACGGCCGAGCTGCACTGGCGCATCGGGGCGCCCCTCGCGACAGTGTTGCTCGGGCTGCTGGCCTTGCCCATGGCCCGCCAGGCTCCGCGTGCGGCGCGCTACGGGCGACTGCTGGTGGCCCTGCTCATCTACCTCGTATATCTCAATTTCCTCTTGATCGGTCGTTCCGGTCTTGAAAGCGGCTGGGTTCCTGCGCTGCTGGGGCTGTGGTGGGTGCATCTGCCGATCCTGGCCATTGGCCTGGCGCTGTTCTGGGGCCAGCAACGCCCATACCGGTTGCAGCGCGCATGAGGGCCATGCTGCGACGTTCCGACTGGCTGATCGCCAGCACCGTGCTGGGAGCCATCGGGCTGACCTGGGCCGTGTTGCTGGGCTTTGATCTGGTAACCGCCTTTGCCGGCAAGCTGGATGACGTCGGCGAAGGCGACTTCAGCGTGAACACGGCCTTGCTCTACTCGCTCTACACCTTGCCGCGGCGCGCCTACGAACTGTTCCCGCATGTCGCCCTGATCGGCTGCATCATGGGGCTTGGCTCACTGGCCGCAAGCTCGGAGTTGACCGCATTGCGCGCCGCTGGCCTGTCGCGCACACGCATCTGCCTGGCGGCCGGCCTCGCCGTACTGGTGCTCACCCTTGTCATGGTGATTTCGGGCGAGACCCTCGGGCCGGCAGGCGAACGACGCGCGCAGGCTGAAACGGTAGCCGCGAAAACGCAGGATCTGGTGGTGGCGAGTTGGTCGGGACTCTGGGCGCGTGAGGACGATACCTTCCTCAATGCCAAGCGCGGCACCGTACGTGGCACGGGACCGGAAGCGTATGTCGAGCTCACCGAGGTGCGACTGTTTTCCTTCGATCCGGGCGGACGGCTGGCATCGCTTTCGGTCGCGACGCGGGCCGAGCATCGCGACGGCCAGTGGCAGCTTTTCGATGTTCGCCGCACGCGGTTCCTGGAACGCAGTGCGGTTTCAGAAACCGCCGAGCGCGAAGCCTGGGACTCCCAGCTTTCGCCCGAACTGCTCAATCTCAGCGTGATCCGGCCGCGTCACCTGTCGATGCATGATATCCAGACCAGTCTTGACTACATGCGCCGCAATCAACTCGACGAAGGGCAGTTCGCAGCCGCCTTCTGGGCGCGTATCTTCTATCCGGTGAACGCGCTGGTGCTGAGCCTGGCGGTCATGCCCTTCGCCTTTGGCACGCTTCGTTCCGGCGGCTTTGGAAAGCGCCTGTTTCTGGGCATTGCGCTGGGACTGGGTTACTTCTTCGCACAGCGCCTGGCACTGAATACGGCCCAGGTGTACAGCCTCGACCTGCGCATGGCCAATGCCCTGCCGCCCCTGCTGCTGGCGGTCAGCAGCTGGCTGTACTTCCGCCGCACGCAATGACGGTAAATCACCCATGAGCACGAGCGATCGTGCGGCATCCTGGTCGCGCTATTGGGCCAGTGGCAGCGCCGCCGCCAGCAGCGATGCATCGTCCGGCGTTCACGCAGGCCCGGTGAGTGCGTTTTGGCGGGACAGTTTTGCCGCAATCGGTCCGACCCAGCGCGTGCTGGATCTGGGTACAGGCAATGGGCCCCTGCTGCGCGGACTGCTGCAGCAGCGCACCCACGCGGTGCAGCCGATGCCCCGGGTGGACGCCGTGGACCTGGCGGAACTCAACGCGGCCTGGTTGGCCGATTACCCGCCTGACATGGCCGAGCAGGTGCATCTGCATTCGGCGGTGCACATGGAGGCGCTGCCATTCGACGCCGCGAGCTTCGATTGGGTGATCAGCCAGTACGGATTCGAGTACGCCGAACCGCGCTCGGCGGCGTGCGAGTTGCTGCGTGTGATTCGCCCCGACGGGCGTGTCCGGATGCTCCTGCACCATGCGGATTCACGCCTGGTGACGGTGGCGCACGAGGAAGCTGCGCACATTCACTGGCTGCTCTCCGGATCCGGCCTCGTGGATCTGGCGCGCGGCATGGCAAGGCCGCTGGCACAGGCTGGCACTCCCGCCGGACGCGCGGCGCTGGCGGGTGACGCGGCGGCAAACACGCTGCGGCAGCAATTCAATCTGGCGATGCAGGCGCTGGAGCAACGCGCTTCGGGCAGTCCGGTGCCGGACGCCCTGCTGGAGGCACGCGATGGACTTGCTGCGGCGCTCGCGCGGGCGCCCGGTCAGGGCGAGGCTGCCGCTCTGGCGGCGATCGCCGAACTGGCACAGGCACTGGACGACGCGGCGCTGCGACTCGCCGAACTGCAGTCGCATGCACTGGATGAGGCGGGCATTCGCAGCCTGCTTGAGCTGCTCGGGGATACCCCACTGCGCCGCGTTACCGCTGAGCCGATTCATCATGCGCACGGCGCATTGATGGGCTGGGCCTTGCGTCTGGATCCTCAGGCCTGATCAGGCGACGGGCAGCGGCATCCGTACCAGCACGGTGCGCGACGCCATATCGTGCCAGGTGCGGCGCTGCGGGTCGAAGAGCGACCACAGATAACCGAGACCGGCAGGCAGCCAGGACAGCCCAGCCACCAGGAAACGCAGGTGCAGGGCGCCAAGCGGTGGGGCCCGGCCATGTTCATCGAGCACGCGCATGCGCCATGCGCGCATTCCCAGGGTTTGCCCACCGCGTCCCCAGGACAACAGGAAGTAGGCGTAACTTGCGCCCAGCAGCAGGGCAAGCTGCAGCCACGCCCCAAGACTTGCAGGGGCGGGCGCGGCACCGCCATTCAGGGCCACGCCGATCACGCCGCAGGCGAACCAGATGCCGGCGAGCGGAAACAGGTCGTAGATGATTGCGGCGAGGCGCCACTGCAACCCGGCGGGAGTGGCACAAGCGTTGGCAGAGTCCATGGTTTCCATAGCGACGAAGGATAGCCGGATGCGGCATGCTGGTGCGGCATGAAAGCCAGCATTGCCGACCGTCGCGCCGCCACTCGCAGCCTTCCGCCGCTGCCCGAGCAGGAGGCGACGTGTATTGCCGATTTCATCGAGCGGTTGTGGGCCGAGCAGGGGCTCTCACGCAACACCCTGGACGCCTATCGCCGGGATCTGGAGTTGCTGGCTCGCTGGCTGCTCGGCCGACGGCGTGGGCTGCTCAATGCGGCGCGCGCCGATCTGTTCGATTTCCTGGCACTGCGCCGCGATCAAGGTTACGCAGCGCGCAGCAATGCCCGCCTGCTCTCGGCGCTACGCCAGTTCTACGCCCAGCAGCTGCGCGCTGGCCGGCTTGAGACCGATCCCAGTGCCCTGCTTGAGTCGCCGCGCCTGGCGCGTTCGCTGCCCAAGGCCATGTCGGAAGCCCAGGTTGAAGCCCTGCTGGCCGCGCCGGACGTGGAAACCGTGTCCGGTCTGCGGGACCGGGCAATGCTGGAGTTGATGTACGCCACCGGACTTCGAGTCAGCGAGCTGGTTGGAATGGCGGCCGGTCAGCTCAATCTGCGACAGGGTGTGCTGCGTGTGCTGGGCAAGGGCGGCAAGGAGCGCCTGGTTCCATTGGGAGACGAGGCGGCGCACTGGGTTGGCCGCTTCCTGAGCGAGGCCAGGCCGCAGCTGACTGGCAAACGGCAGCCCACCACGCTGTTTCTCGGCCCGCGAGGCGGACCGCTGGGCCGTCAGCAGTTCTGGCTTCTGGTCAAGCGTCATGCGCTCACCGCTGGCATCGATCCGACTGGCGTCAGTCCGCACGGGCTGCGACACAGCTTTGCCACGCACCTGCTCAATCATGGCGCCGATCTGCGCGCCCTGCAGATGATCCTGGGACACGCCAGCCTGTCCACCACGCAGATCTACACCATGGTTGCCAAGGAAGGCCTGCGACGGCTGCTGCAGCAGCATCATCCGCGCGGCTGAGACTTGAATTCCCTGCCCCGCACGGTCGCGTGTTTCGGTATCCTCCCCGGCAACCGTGCGGAACTTCTTCAGCCTTTCCGCTGTCCGAGCCCTTTGTGCCCACCACTTGTTCAGGAATTCCCATGATCCGTACGCTTGTCGCGCTGCTGTTTGGCGCAGTGGTCCTTCCGCTCCACGCCTCAGACGCCAATATCCGTGCCGCGATCGAGACCCTGGTACCGAACGCCAAGATCGACAGCATTGCCGAGGCGGTCGTGCCGGGACTTTTCGAGGTCATTCTCGATGGCCAGATCGTGTATGTCAGCCAGGACGGCAAGTACCTGGTGCAGGGCAGCCTGTTCGATATCGCCAACAAGGTTGACGTGACCGAACAGACCCGCGCAGGCATCCGCACCAAGGCGCTGCGAAGCATCCCCAAGGATCAGCGCATCGTCTTCGGCCCGGAGAATCCCAAGCACACGCTGACCGTTTACACCGATATTGACTGCGGCTACTGCCGCCGCATGCACCAGCATGTGGAAGAGTTCAGCAAGCTCGGCATCGCTCTGGAATACGTGTTCTTTCCGCGCTCCGGTCCGGGCACCGAGTCCTGGGACAAGGCCGTGTCGGTGTATTGCGCCGATGATCGTCGCGTCGCCCTGACCAACGCCAAGGCGGGCCAGCCGGTCGTGCCAAAGACCTGCGCGAATCCGATCGAAGAGCATTTCGCCCTGGGTTCGAAAGTTGGGGTAAACGGAACGCCCGCCGTGTTCACCCAGGACGGCACCCAGGTAGGTGGTTATTCGCCACCCGAGCAGTTGCTCCAGCGTCTCGATGAGCTGGCCGCAAAGAAGCTCGCCGCCAAGTAAGGCCAGCAGGGGCGGAGCAAACCGAAGCAGGTTTGCCCCGCTTTGGCTATCATTCGCGCCCCGCTCCGGGCGTTGCCCGGCGACCGCCATCAGGGACTCGGATGATTGTTTTACAGGGCGCCTCCGCGCTGTCGCCGTTTCGACGCGAGCGGCTGGTGCGGCGTTTGACGAATGCGGCGCCTGGTTTCGGCCTGAGCGCCTGCGAGTTTGTCTACTTCGTGAAGGCCGAGGCTGGCGCCGAACCTGATCGAGCAAGTCTGATGCGTATCCTTCAGGCCGGGCCTGCGGCGACCCTGCAGAACGCCTGCCTGTACGTGATCCCCCGTCTGGGTACGCTCAGCCCCTGGGCCAGCAAGGCGACCGAGATTTTGCGCGGGGTGGGGTTGCCGGTGCACCGGGTGGAGCGCGGCCTGCGTTATGCGTTCGAGTCGCTGCCGGTTGCGCAGTCGCCTGAGCATGCCGCGCTTGCCCGGCTGCTCTTCGATCCCATGACCCAGTCGCTGGTGTCGTCCAGCGAAGACGCTGAATCGCTGTTTGTTTCGCCCTCTGCGGGCTCGCTTGGTCACATCGCACTGGATGCGCTGGAATCAGCCAATGCCGCGCTCGGCCTGGCGCTGTCCGAGGACGAGATCGCCTACCTGCGCGCGCGCTATGTAGAACTGGGGCGTGATCCGACCGATGCCGAACTGATGATGTTCGCGCAGGCCAACTCGGAACATTGCCGGCACAAGATCTTCAATGCGGATTACCGCATTGATGGCGAGAAGCAGCCGCTGTCGCTGTTCCGCATGATCCGCAATACCCACGCGGTGTCGCCGCAGCTCACCCTGACCGCCTACAAAGACAACGCCGCCGTAATCGAAGGCTTCGCCGCGGCGCGTTTTCGCCCGCAGGCCGATGGCGTGTATCGCACGACGCCGGCGCAGGCCTCGGCCTTCGCGATCAAGGTGGAAACCCACAATCACCCGACCGCCATCTCGCCCTTTGCCGGTGCTGCGACGGGCAGCGGTGGCGAGATTCGCGACGAAGGCGCCACTGGCCGTGGCGGCAAACCGAAGGCCGGCCTGGTGGGGTTTTCGGTCTCGCATCTGCGCATTCCCGAACTGACCCAGCCCTGGGAGCATTCCCGGCCCCTGAATCCGCGCATGGCCTCTGCGTTGGAGATCATGACCGACGGCCCGCTTGGCGCGGCTGCGTTCAACAACGAGTTCGGCCGGCCTGCGCTGACCGGTTATTTCCGCAGCTTCGAGCTGGCCGGCGAGCAGGCTGGGCTGACCCGAGCCTATGACAAACCGATCATGCTGGCCGGTGGCCTGGGATCGATCGATCGCGAGCAGGTAGAAAAACAGCGCCTGCGACCGGGTGATGCAATCGTGGTACTGGGCGGCCCCGCGATGCTGATCGGTCTGGGCGGCGGCGCCGCCAGTTCGGTGGCGTCCGGACAGATTTCCGAAGATCTGGATTTTGCCTCGGTGCAGCGCGACAACCCCGAGATGCAGCGACGCTGCCAGGAAGTCATCGATCGCTGCTTTGCGATGGGCGCGGAGAATCCGATCCTCAGCGCGCACGACGTGGGTGCGGGCGGTCTGTCGAATGGCATACCCGAGATCCTGCACGATTCCGGCGTGGGTGGGCGCATTGACCTGTCGCGTATTCCGAGTGACGACCCCTCGCTGTCACCGATGCAGTTGTGGTGCAACGAGGCGCAGGAGCGCTATGTACTTGGCATCGCGGCTGAACACCTCGGTGCATTCGAAGCGATCTGCGCGCGTGAGCGCTGCCCCTATGCCGTGGTCGGCGAGACGACTGCCGACGAGCAGCTGTTGCTGGCGGACCTGTCGCAGCAGGCCGAGTCCGGCACGGCTGCCATCGACATCCCGCTTGACCTGCTGTTCGGCAAGGCGCCCAAGGTACTGCGCGATACCGAGCGTCCGCATCCGGAACGCTGGCCGCGTCTGGATACGGCCAGGCTGGACCTGCGCGAAGCAGGCTTGCGGGTGCTGGCGCATCCCACGGTCGCAGCGAAGAACTTCCTGATCACGATCGGCGACCGCAGCGTCGGTGGTCTGTGCGCGCGTGACCAGATGGTCGGGCCCTGGCAGGTTCCTGTGGCCGACTGTGCTGTCACGCTGGCCGACTTCACGGGACTGGCTGGCGAAGCCATGGCGGTTGGCGAACGCAGTCCGCTGGCGCTGATTGATTCGGCCGCGGCGGCGCGCATGGCCGTGGGCGAGGCGCTGACCAATCTGGCGGCTGCGCCGGTCGCGGCGCTGGAGGAGATCAAGCTGTCGGCCAACTGGATGGCCGCCACCGGTTTCCCCGGTGAGGACGCCCTGCTGTACGACGCCGTGCACGCCGTCGGCATGGCGCTGTGCCCGGCGCTGGACATCAGCATTCCGGTCGGCAAGGACTCGCTCTCGATGCAGGCGCGCTGGCAGGCACCCGCAGGCGAACAATTGGCGGTATCGCCGGTTTCGCTGGTGGTGACGGCCTTTGCGCGCGTCGCCGATGTGCGCCAGACCCTGACTCCCTTGCTGCGGCACGACGTCGACAGCGAGCTGTGGCTGATTGGCCTGGGTGCGGGTCAGCGCCGTCTTGGTGGCTCGATCCTGGCGCAATGCTACGACGCGTTCGGCGGCACCGTTCCGGATCTGGACGAGCCCGAGCGACTGCGCGACTTCTTCGACATGGTGCAGGAGGCACGCGCCGACGAACTGCTGCTGGCCTATCACGACCGCTCCGATGGCGGCGCGTTTGCTGCCTTGTGCGAGATGGCCTTTGCCTCGCATCTTGGCCTCGACATCAGCCTTGATCAGTGGGGCGAAGATCCTTTCCGCACCCTGTTCTGCGAGGAACTGGGCGCCGTGGTGCAGGTGGGCTGCGAGGACCGCGCGGCGTTTGCCGACCTGATCCAGCGGCATGGACTGACCGCCTGTGCGCAGCGCATCGGTCGCCCGGTGCAGGCGCCGCGCGTACGCATCACCGAGGATCGCCGCACCCTGGCCGACTGGTCCTGGGAGGAGCTCTTCGACGCCTGGTGGTCGGTGAGTCATGCAATCGCCAAGCGTCGTGACGAGCCCGACTGTGTCGATGAAGAGCGCGTGGCGCGGCGCGATTTCGAAGACGAAGGCATCGCACCACAGATCAACTTCGATATGCAGGAAGACATCGCCGCGCCCTATATCGGTCGCGGCACGCGTCCGCGGCTCGCCGTCTTGCGTGAGCAGGGCGTCAACGGACAGGTGGAAATGGCCGCGGCATTCGACCGCGCCGGCTTCGAGACGGTCGATGTGCACATGAGCGACCTGATCAGCGGGCGTATCAAACTGCAGGACTTCACCGGACTGGCGGCCTGCGGCGGGTTCAGCTATGGCGATGTGCTGGGTGCGGGACGCGGCTGGGCCACCTCGATCCTCGAACGGCCGACCCTGCGCGAGGCCTTCGCAGAGTTCTTCGACCGCCCGGACAGCTTTTCGCTGGGCGTGTGCAATGGCTGCCAGATGCTCAGCCAGCTGAAGGACCTGATTCCCGGCGCCGCGCACTGGCCTCGCTTCGTGCGCAATCGCTCGGAGCAGTACGAGGCGCGTCTGGCGCAGTTGGAGATTCTCCAGTCAGCCTCGATCCTGCTGCAGGGCATGGCAGGTTCGCGCATCCCGGTGGTGGTAGCGCACGGCGAGGGGCGCGCCGAGTTCGATGCTGGCACCGAGCTGGCCGGCGTACCCGTGGCGCTACGTTATGTCGACGCAGCAGGGCAGGTTGCGCAAACGTATCCCGCCAATCCGAATGGCTCCCCGCTGGGAATCGCAGGCCTGAGCAGCCTGGACGGTCGCGCCACAATCATGATGCCGCACCCCGAGCGTGTGTTCCGCAGCGCCCAGCTCAGCTGGTGCCCGCCGCAATGGGGTGAAGATTCGCCCTGGATGCGGCTGTTCCGCAACGCCCGCGCCTGGGTCGCCTGAGCGTGACGATCAGTCCGCTTCGCCAGTTCGTGTTGGCCGCCGCCTTGTGGCTGCCGGCCATGTTTACCGTCTGGTTCGTGCTGCAGACCGCCGTGGTGTATCTGCCGATTCGGCTGGCTGAATTCGTCCTGATGTCGTGGATGCCCGAGATCTTTGTTTCGGTTGGCCAGGAGTATCACGAGATCGCCTACACCTACATAGTCAACCTTGGACAGGTGCCGGGTCTTCCCGGATCCAGGCTGGCTATCGAAGATCAACGCAACAATGTGCTCGTGTTCTGCTACGGACTTCCGCTGCTCTGGGGCCTGGTGATGGCAACGCCCTTGAGCTGGCGCAGCGTGGGAGTCCAGTTCGTAGTAGGCTTCGTCGTCCTGAGTGCTACCTCCGCTTTCGGCGTGATTGGTGCGGTCCTCAAGACCATGGCGTTTGGGGTCCGCCCCGCCGTTCAGGCAGCGCTTGAGCCGATGGGCTTTGGAGACGCAGCGGTGACGGCCGCAGCGGCTGCGCAAAACGGCATCGTTGGCGCGATGGCTGAGCATGGCCTGAGCCTGGACCTGATAGCGCTGCTGTCGCAGTTTGGCTACCTGGTCCTGCCGGCCGTCGTGCCAGCGGCTTTGTGGATCCTTATGAATCGCGTTTTCATCGAAAGCCTGGTCGGCTGGAACCGGGAACCCGACGTGGTGTCGGACGGTCTGAGCGGCTCGGCGGAGGACAATAGCAACCCATGAACGCAGCACTGCAGGACGATCCCAATCTGGTCCAGGACAACCTGGAGGAGCTGATCAGCCAGCAGCTGCTTGCGCGCGGGCGTTTGAAGGAAGCCGACCTGGGCCGCGCGCGCCGCCTGCTGGAGGAATCCGGCGGCAGCCTCATTTCGCTGCTGACCCGCATCGGACTGGCATCCGAACGCGATGTGGCTGAGGCCAGCAGCGAGGTGCTGGGCTTGCCGTTGATGTTTTCCAAGGACTTCCCCGAAGCGCCGCCCCCGAACATCCAGCTGTCGTTGCGCTTCATGAAGCAACAGGCCGTCTGCCCGGTGGGCGAGGGCGACGACTGGGTGGATCTGCTGGTTGGCGATGCGCACGACCCGTTTCCTGTCGACGCCGTGCGGCTGGCTACCGGCCGCGAAGTGCGCGTCAGAATCGGCATCCGCTCCGAGATTGGCGATCTGATCGAGCGCTTCTACGGGCAGGGTCGCTCGGCGATGGGCGCGATCGTCGAGAGCGTCGGCGAAGACGGCGCACGCGATGAGGACGACGTCGAACACCTGCGCGATCTGGCGTCCGAAGCGCCGGTCATTCGACTGGTCAACCTGATCATCCAGCGCGGGGTCGAGGTGCGGGCTTCAGACATCCACATCGAGCCCTTCGAAAGCCGCCTCAAGGTGCGCTACCGCATCGACGGCGTGCTGGAGGAAGGCGAGAGCCCGCCAGGAAATCTGACTGCTGCGGTCATTTCGCGCGTCAAGATCATGTCCAAGCTCAACATTGCCGAGCGGCGCCTTCCGCAGGACGGCCGCATCATGCTGCGCGTGCAGGGCAAGGAGCTGGACCTGCGTGTTTCCACCGTACCGACCGCCCACGGCGAGTCGGTGGTGATGCGTATCCTCGACCGCGAATCGGTGGTGTTCGACTTCCAGTCGCTCGGTTTCACCGACCAGTTCCTGTCGAAGTTCCTGCGCGTGCTGGAGTTGCCGCACGGCATCATGCTGGTGACCGGCCCTACCGGTTCAGGCAAGACGACGACGCTCTACACCGCGCTGTCCCAGCTCAATACGGCCGACGTCAAGATCATCACGGTCGAAGACCCGGTCGAGTACCAGATCGAAGGCATCAACCAGATCCAGGCCAAGCCGCAGATCGGTCTGGACTTCTCGCACGCGCTGCGCTCGATCGTGCGCCAGGATCCCGACATCATCATGATCGGCGAGATGCGTGATCTGGAAACCGCCAAGATCGCCATCCAGTCCGCTCTGACCGGTCACCTGGTGCTCTCCACCCTGCACACCAACAACGCCGCCGGCGGCATCACCCGCCTGCTCGACATGGGCGTGGACGATTACCTGCTGACCTCCACGGTGAACGGCATCCTGGCGCAGCGCCTGGTGCGACGCCTTGAGCCGACGCACCGCGAAGCGTATGCCGCACTGCCCGAAATGGTCGAGGAGCTGGGCCTTAAGCGTTTCACCGACACCGATCCCGTCACCCTGTACCGGCCGATGCCCTCGGCCATCACGCCGACCGGCTACCTCGGACGCACCACCATCATGGAATTCCTGGTGATGTCCGACCCGCTGCGTCGCATGATCATGCAGCATGCCGACATGGGCGTGATCGAGAACGAGGCACGCAAGGAAGGCATGCGCACGATGTACGAGGATGGCCTGGTCAAGGCACTGGGCGGCATCACCACCATCGAGGAAATCCTGCGCGTGACCCAGGAAAGCTAGTCCGCGACCGGGCGGAAATCGGCCCACGGATTCGGGCGCTGAAAGCGGCGCGTCGCCGCCACACCTGCCTCGGCCTGCCCCCGGATGTCCAGACCGCTTGCTCACTGACCAACTGACTCACTAACTCACTCACTCACTCACTCACTCACTCACTTTCCAACTCCCCAACGTGCCCCTCTTCCGCTTCAAAGCCTACAGCCCTGCCGGTGATGCCCTAGACGGCCAGATGGAAGCGGCCTCTGCCGAGGAAGTGATCTCGCGGCTGCAGGATGCGGGCAATATTCCGGTCGAGGCTCGCCTCGCCGATGCTGGTGACACGGGCGGCCTGCTGGCCTTGCTCACCCGTCGTTCGGACATGAACGCCAACCAGGTGCTGCAATTCACCCAGCAACTGGCGACCCTGCTCGGGGCGGGGCAGCCACTGGATCGCGCCCTGCAGATCCTGCTCGAGCTTCCCGAGTCGGCCAAGGCGCGCAAGGTGATCGAGCGGGTGCGCGAATCGGTGCGCGGCGGCGCGCCCCTGTCGCAGGCGATGGAGCACGAGCACGGGGTGTTCTCCCGCCTCTATGTGAACATGGTGCGCGCCGGTGAAGCGGGTGGCGCGCTGCACGAGACCCTTTCGCGTCTGTGCAGCTACCTGGAACGCAGCAAGACGCTGCGAGATGGCGTGGTCAACGCCTTGATCTACCCGGTCATCCTGATCGTGCTGGTGCTCAGTTCGCTGCTGTTCCTGATGGGGTACGTGGTACCGACATTCATTCCGCTGCTGGAGGACATGGGTGGCGAGATTCCGCCGCTCACCGCGGCGGTGCTGGGCTTTGGCAACTTCGTGCAGAGCTGGTGGTGGGCGATCATCGTCGCGATCGTGGCGGCCGTGATGGTGCTGCGCCGGCAGCTGAAGGATCCAGGCAAGCGCCTGGCGTTCGATGGCTGGTTGCTGAACCGCGGCCTGGTGGGCAGCCTGGTCGCGCGCCTCGAAACGGCACGTCTTGCCCGTACCTTGGGAACTTTGGCCCGCAATGGTGTTCCATTGTTGACAGCCCTTTCGATCGGCAAGAATGTGGTCGGCAACACGGCGATCGCGGCTGCCCTCGAAGAGGCCACCAAGGACGTCAAGACCGGCGGCGGCCTGGCTGTGTCGCTGGGCAGGAGCAAACGCTTCCCGAGGCTTGCCCTGCAGATGATTCAGGTCGGCGAGGAGTCCGGCGAACTCGACAGCATGCTTGAACGTGTTGCCGACACGTTTGATGTCGAGGTCAAGAACACACTCGATCGCCTGATGGCGACGATCGTGCCCGTAACGGTGATCGGGATGGCGGTCTTGATCGCATTGATCATGATGGCCATTCTGGAGCCGATTTTCAGTCTCAGCAACGCGATGGGGTAAACGTTTATGAAGCCGATTCGACATTTCAACCCGGGCCTGATCAGCGCCGCGCGCCGGCAGGGTGGTTTCAGCCTGATCGAGATCGTGGTGGTGATCGTGCTGATCGGTGGTGTGGTGGCCTTCGCCGCCAACCAGATCGGTGGGAATGCCCAGAAGGCCAACTGGAACCTGGCCCAGGCGCAGGTCCGTACGCTGGCGGCCAAGGTGGAACAGTACGAACTCGACAACGGTTCGCCACCGGCGCGGCTGGAGGATCTGGTCACCGATCCCGGCAATGCGCCGAACTGGAACGGACCCTATGCCCGCGAGTCGGAACTGAAGGACCCCTGGAAGAACCAGTTTTCCTACCGCGCACCCGGCGAACGTGGACCCTACGACCTGATCAGCCTGGGACGAGACGGCAAGCCGGGCGGCGAGACGCACGCGCGCGATATTTCCAACTGGGACTGAACCATCCTCGCTGCCTGCGCCCGGGCTGAGTGCCTCAGCATGCCTGAGCGTTTGAAGTCGCTCGCCAGCAGATCCGCGGGCGCGATCGTCCCGCCGCGAATTGGCGGTCGTGCGCATCGCACGCCCCTTGCATTGGCGCGCGGCTTCTTTCCGGCCCGCGCGGAAGCGCGGGCGCTTTACTGCGCTGGCGGTTGCGGTAGCACCGCCAGGTCGCGCGGCTTCACCCTGATCGAAATTCTCGCGGTGATCATGCTGATCGCGCTGGTGCTGACCGTGGTGTCGGTATCCATCGGCAGTGGCCTGTCCGGCGCGCGCGTTTCCGCCGCCGGCCGCGAACTGGTGGCGGCGATGCGGCATACCCGGGGCCAGGCAATCGTCAAGCGCGAATCCCAGGTCTTCAGCATCGATCTCGAACGACGTCGCTACACGGCGCCGGGCCGCAAGGAAACCGAATTGCCCAAGGACATGGAGATTCGCGTGCTGACTGCGCGCGAGGAGTTGATCGGCGATGGCACTGCCGGCATTCGCTTCTTTCCTGACGGCAGCTCCACCGGCGGCCGGGTAACCCTGCAGATGGGCGAGCGCGAGTGGATCATCGAAGTGCAATGGCTTACCGGTGAAGTGGTGCTGTTCCAGCCCGGTAGTGGGCCGGGTTGAACTCCATGCCGGGCCGCGCGGTCAGACGCCCCATGCGTCGTCATTCCCATAACTACCACCACCGCCAGGGCGGCTACAGCCTGATCGAGATCGTGGCCGCTTTCGTCGTGCTGGCACTCGGCATGGCAATCGCCATGCAGAGTGTCGCGGGGGCGCTGCGCCAGGCGCGCAATGCCGCCGACCAGACGGAAGCGGCACTGCTGGCGCAGAGCCTGCTGGATGCCGCCGGCACCGGCAAACGGCTGGAGGCGGGTGAGCAGGAAGGCGACTACGAAGAGCGTTTCCAGTGGACCCTGCGGGTCGAGCCTTACGAGCTGGAGGAACTGAACCTGATTGATGGACTAACCGCGGCTCCGGTCGAATTGATGCGACTGGAGCTGGAAGTGCGCTGGGCCGAAGGTCGCCGCTCGGCGCGCTTCGTGACCCTGCGCGCCTTGACGCCGGGGCCGCAGCTCTGATGTCTGCACGGGTCAGCCACATGGGGCGGGTCGCCCGCAGCCTGGCGCAAGCACGTGGCGTGCGTTTCGCCACGGGCTTCACCCTGATGGAAGTGCTGATGTCGATCGTGCTGCTGGCCCTGCTCCTGGGTCTGGCCTACGGCGCGTTTCGCACCACGGCCGCGTCGGTGAGTCGAGGCGAAGCCTTGATCGACCGTACCGAGCGCATGCGCGTGGCGCAGCAGTTCCTGCGCCGGCAGATTTCATTCTCGATGCCGATGATGTTCGAGCGGGTGGATCTGGGTGGCATGGACAACAAGGTTTTCGAGGGCGATTCCAACCGTATGCGCTTTGTTGCGCCGATGCCGGGCTATCTGGCGCGCGGTGGAGCCCACGTGCAGACCTTGACGTTGAACTCGGCCGAGGATGGATTGAGCCTTGAATTCGAGCACGCCATGCTGAACGGCTTCGAGCTCGACGTGCCCGCGGCGGACGCCCGTCCGCCGGTGGTGCTGATGCAGGGTGCCAGTGATGGCGGCTTCCAGTATCGCGGCATGGACGAGGAAGGTGAGTTGGGCGAATGGCAGGACAGCTGGGAGGACGCCACGCGCCTGCCGCTGATGGTTCGCTTCAACATGGAATGGCCAGAGGCCGCCCAGATGCGCTGGCCGCCGCTGGAGATTCCGCTGATGCGCGCGGTTGCCGTGCCGGGCCTTGGCGCGGCCGGCCTGGGAGGCAATCCGGGCATGCTGCAGCCGGGTTCCGACATGCAGCGCCCGGGTGCATCACGTCCCACACGCCCGACGAGGCCGGAACAGTGATCAGTCGATCACGGGGTGTCGCATTCGTGGTGGTGATCTGGCTGTTGGCCTTGCTCGCCATCATCATGGGCGCCTTCGCCCTGTTGGCGCGCACCGAGAATTACCAGGCCCGCCACCTGTTCGATGGTACCCAGGCACGATACGGCGCCGAGGCCGGCGTCAATCGCGCGGTGCTGAGTCTTTACGATCCCGATCCCGAACGACGCTGGATTCCCGATGGCCGGCCCTATGAATTCGGGTTCGAAGGCATGCAGATCCTGCTCAAGGTTACCGATGAGTCCGGCAAGATCGATATCAATGCGGCAGATCCGCTGATCCTCTCCAATCTGTTCATGACGATCGGCGTCGAAGAGCTGGAGGCGCTGTCCCTGGCCGAGGCCATCATCGACTTCCGCGATCCGGATGACCTGGTGATGCCGAACGGTGCGGAACTGACCGAATACGAGGCCGCCGGCTTGACCCATGGGCCGAAGAACGCCCCGTTTGATCTGACCACCGAACTGCAGCAGGTGCTGGGCATGAGCTATGAGCGGTTCCAAGCGTTGCAGCATGCGATCACCGTGTACACCGGCCAGGGCCAGTTCAATCCGGCGTTCGCGCCGGCCGAGGCACTGCGCGCCTGGCCCGGCATGAATGACGAACTGGCGCGCGAGGTCATTGCGATGCGGCACGAATTCGACCCGAACTCGGGTTTTTCCCCGCCGATGCTGCCCGATGGCACGCCGCTGATAGCACAGGGCGGAAGCGGCACGTATAGTATTAGCAGCCGCGCCACCCTGCCCAACGGCGCCTGGACGGAGCTGGAGGTCACGCTCCGCTTGGGTGGCGTAGGAACCTCTGGACTCGCTTACACCGTCCTGCGTTGGCAGGAGGGGGAAGCCCTCTGATGCCACTTGCCGACGCTTTTGAAATTCCGCTGCAGCGGCTGAAGGCCCGCTACGACGCTTCCCCAGTTCCGGGCTTTCTTGCCTGGTGGCTGGGCGAGCTGCGTTCCATTCTGCCGGCACGCTGGCAGGAAGCGCTGAACGCCGAGCGCGCCTGGGTAGAAATAGAGCCGGTCGAAGGCGGCGTGAATGCCCTGCTGTTCGGCACATCCCTGCCTGAGCGCCACGAAGTACGGGTCGACTCGGCCACCGAACTGCTGGAAGCGCTCGAGCGGGCGCTGGGCGACAAGGCGGCTACCCGTCGCGTACTGCTGCTGCCGCCAGCGCGGGTGCTGCGTCGTGTCATCACCTTGCCGACCGCAGCGCGCGAGCGGCTCAACGCGGTGCTGGGTTTCGAGCTGGATCGCCAGACGCCATTCAAGCCAGACCAGGTGCATTTCGACAGCCGCGTGCTGGGCGAGGATGCCAGCGGCAAGCAGATTCGCGTCGAACTGGCCTTGGTGCCGCGTGAGCAGCTCGACACCGCGCTTTCCGGACTGGGCTCGCTGGGCAGCGCGCTCGATGCGGTCGATGTGCGCGCTCCCAACGGTCATCGTGCCGGCTTCAACCTGCTGCCTTCGACACGACGCCTGCGACGCGCCAATTTCTGGCTTTGGACCAACGTTGCCCTGCTGCTTGCGACTGTCGTGATCCTGGTGCTGGCGATGGGGCAAACCCTGAGCAATCGCGAGAATGCGATCGTCGAACTCGATGCGCAGGTTGAAGAGCAACGCGCCCTGGCGCGCTCGGTCACGCAGTTGCGAAAGGGTCTGAACGAAGCGGTGGAGGGTGGCAATTTCCTGTCCAACAAACGCCAGCAGCAGCCCCTGATGATCAATCTGCTCGATGAGCTGACCCGCCTGCTGCCCGACGATACCTATCTTGAGAGGCTCAGTTTCGACGGCCAGCAGGTAACCATCCATGGTCTTTCTAGCCAGGCTTCGGCCTTGCTGCAGGCGCTGCAGGGCTCCGAGCGCCTGCATGACCCCTCGTTGTCCGGGCCAATCCAGCCCGATCCACGAGCCGGCAAGGATCGCTTCCAGATAACCGCCGGTTTCGGCCCGAAGCCGCAGGAGAGCGCCGATGCGCCTGCTCCCCGACGCTAAGCACGGTCGCTTCCTGGCGGTGGTGATCCTGCTGATCGCCTTGCTGCTTGGTTACATGCTGGGTTTGCACTGGTGGTTTGTATCGCCGCATATGCAGCTGCGTACCGACCTGATCGAACTGCGCGACCAGGAGTTCGAATTCCGATCCACTGCCCAGCAGCGCCCGAAAGTGGAGGAACGGTTGGCCGAAGTGCGCCGGTTTGAAGCGGACAATCCCGGTTTCCTGGATGAGGCAAACTTCGACCTTGCTGCGGCAGCCCTGATCCAGCGCCTGGAGAACCTCATCGGTGAACGCGCTTCGTCGCGCGAGCGCTGCTCGGTAGTCAGTCGCACGCCGTTCCGGCCGCGCGATAGCGAACCGTTCCAGCGCGTCACCATCAAGGTGCGGATGCGCTGCGAAATGGAAGACTTTGCCGAAGTGCTGCATGGCCTGGAAGGCGGCAGCCCGATGCTGCTGGTCGAGCAGCTCAGCATCAGCCGACGCGGTGTGCAGGCGGCCCGCGGCGACAACCGCAGCCAGAGTTATCTCGATATCAGCTTCGACCTTTCTGGCTATCTGCGCCTCAAGGGAGGTGCCTGATGCAGATGCGTGAGCTTCCGGTACCGACCCTGGTGCTGGGCGTGGTGGCGGTGTGGGCGCTGCTGGTTGCGGCCGCGGCGTTCACGGGCCTTGCCGGCCGCGTCGGACTGCATCCTGACGATCCCGCCAGTGTTCCGGGCATCGCCCAGCTGAACCTGTCGCAGGCGCGAACCGAGCTGCCAGGCATGGACCAGTACGCCGATGTCGCGCAGCGCCCCTTGTTCAATTCCGATCGGCGACCACTGCCGCCGGATCAAGTCGCGGACGGTGACGTCGAGGCGGCGCCGCCGCCCAGTCCCCTGGAGCTCACGCTCACCAGCGTGATCATCAGCGGTGAAGTGAAGATCGCCATCGTGCAGGACACGCGCAACCAGACCACCCAGAGCGTGCGCGTCGGCAACAATCTCGAGGGTGATCAGTCAGCCTGGAAGCTGGTTGAACTCGGGCCGCGAAAGGCGGTCTTCGAAGGGCCGGGCGGCCGCACCGAGGCCGACCTTCGCATTTTCGACGGTTCTGGCGCGCAGGCGCCTACCGCCCTTGCCACTCCGGCTGCACCTCCCACCGGTTCGGCGGTCGCCGAGAGCGGCGAGCAGACTGAGAAGGGCGACGGCGAAACCGTCGCCGTGGCAACCGAGACACCCGAATCGCGCGCCGAGTTGATCCGGCGCCGCATTGAAGAACGCCGACGCCAGATGCGGGAAGCCGCAGCGCGCAGCAGTGAGCCGAAAAAGGAATGAGCATGAAACAAGTCCTGCCGATGCTGTTCGTGGTAAGCCTGGTGCTGTTGGGAGGCTGTGCCACTGCGCCCGCGACCCGGAGCGCCAACACTGCGGAGTGGGAGAGTGTGGTGCCGCCGGCCGAGGCACCGCGGCCCGCGGACCAGCAGGAGGACATGTCGACCACGCCGGGTCAGGACGAACTGGAACTGCGTCAGGTGATGCAGGGTTCCGGCAACTTCATCAACCAGGGTGCGGCTGCTCGACGCCCAAAGCCCTCGGGCGCGGCTGGTGAAGTGGTGTTCAACTTCGAGGGTGAGTCGCTGCAGGCGGTGATCAAGGCCATCCTCGGCGACCTGCTGCAAGAGAACTATGTGATCGCGCCGGGCGTGCAGGGGTCGGTGACCTTCTCCACCGCCAAACCGATTGGTGCGGACCAGGCCATGTCGGTGCTGGAAATGCTGCTCTCCTGGAACAACGCCGCGCTGGTATGGGGCGACGGTCGCTACACCGTATTGCCGGTGGATCGCGCGGTGTCGGGCAATCTCACCCTGCGCGCCGGGCCGATGTCGCAACAGCGTGGCTATGAAGTGCGCGCAGTGCCGCTGAAGTACATCTCCGCCATCGAGATGGAAAAAGTGCTCAAGCCCTACGCCCGGCCCAACGCCGTGGTCAATGTCGACCCTGCCCGCAACATGCTGATCCTGGGCGGCACCCGCGCCGAACTGGAGAATTATCTTCAGACCGTCGAGATCTTCGACGTTGACTGGCTCGACGGCATGTCCGTCGGCATCTTCCCGCTGCAGCAGGCCGAGGCCAGCAAGGTGGTTGGAGAACTGGAAAAGATCTTCGGCGAGGGTTCCAACACCCCAATGGCCGGCATGTTCCGCTTCCTGCCGCTGGAAGGAGTCAACTCGGTGATGGTGATCACCCCGCAGCCGCGCTACCTCGGCGCCATCGAAGAGTGGATGGAGCGCTTCGACCTCGGCGGTGGCCAGGCGGGTCAGCGGCTTTACGTCTATGACGTGAAGAACGTCAAGGCGACCGATCTTGCCAGCACGCTCAGTGAAATCTTTGGCAGCGGCGGCGGATCCGGCGCTTCCAGCGTTCGCAGCCCTTCCGGCGACCCGCTGATGCCGGGCCTTGAGCCGGTCGAAGTGCGCACCCTGGGCCGCAGTGGACAGCCCGAACTGCCGCAGCAGCAACAACAGCAGCAGTCCCGTGCCCAGCCGGGCGGCAAGTCCGCCAGCGATGGCGGTGCCGGCGGCTCGGTATCGGGCCCGGTGGTTGACGCCGCAGGAGGCATCGCACTGGGTGCGGTCGAGGAAGTGCGCATCTCGGCGGTCGAAGAGAGCAACGCCCTGCTTGTGCGTGCCACTTCGGGCCAATGGGAATCCATCCGCCGCACCATCGAGCGGCTCGACACCATTCCGCTGCAGGTGTTCATCGAGGCGCAGATCGTGCGCGTTACGCTCAATGAGACGCTCGCCTTCGGCGTGCAGTGGTATTTTGAGAACGCGCTTCCTACAGCAGCGGTTCCGGGAAGCTATGGCTTGAACCTCAGCAGCATCGCAGCAGGCCGAACCCTTAGCCGATCCGGTCTCAGCGGCATCGGTGGACAGACCACCACGCCTGGCGGGTTGGACTGGACCTTTGTGGGGCCAAGTGCGGCGGCGATCATCACGGCGCTCGACGCGGTCTCGAAGGCCACGATACTGTCGGCGCCAACGCTTACCGTACTCAACAACAAGTCCGCCACTATCAATGTCGGCAAACAGATCCCCGTCACCAGCAGCTTTATTGGTGGAAACACGGGGACTGGCCAGGGCAACCTCAACCAGAGCTATGTGCAGTTCCGACAGACCGGCATCACCTTGACCGTGACGCCGCGCGTGAACCCGGGTGGTCTGGTCTTCATGGAAGTCGACCAGCAGCAAAGCGACCCGATCGCCGAGCCGGACAGCCCAAGCGGCAATCAATCCGTCGACAACCGCACCATCACCACCGAAGTGGCGGTGCAGAGCGGTCAGACCTTGGTGCTGGGAGGGCTGATCAAGAACACCACGCTCAACGGCCAAGGCGGGATTCCTGGACTTTCGCGTCTGCCGATCATCGGTGGTCTTTTCGGCAAAAAGTCCACTTTTTCAGAGCGTGAAGAGCTGTTGGTCCTGATCACCCCACGGGTCATCTACAACGAGTCAGATTCGCGCCGCGTCACCGAAGAGTACCGTAGCCAGTTCCGCGGCCTGGAGCCCATCAAAATGCTGCACCCGGTCCCGAAGCAGGAAATCGAGATCGAGGCCCAGCGCTAAGCTGAACCAAACTGGGGCTGGCTGGTGAGCCGCGCCCCCTCTGGTTGGGCCACGCGGGGCTCGACCGCAGCGACACCTCTTAAGAAGGGCCCGGCCGCTGAGGTCGGGCCTTTCTGGTTTCTAGCAGTAAGGAGTCCTCGACGCGAAGCGACCCACAGCCATGCCCCGCCTTCCCTGCAGGGCATCGTGCCCCTGGTCACGCCGCGCACCTGGCTGCCGCGATTTGCCCTTGCCGAGCCGCGCATATGCCGGCACACTACGGCAGCGCTCGAAGCGGCCACTGGGGAAGTGCTGCTATTTACGGCCCCAAACGCCAGCCCTCGGAATGCTTCAGGGGGATTGCGGCACCCTCGATGCGTCTGTAGACTTGCCACGCTGCTGTCCAATCCCATGATAATTACGCGGTCTAAAACCGCCGGGGGAATGAGGCAATGCGCAAGCCCTGTGACATGACTTTAGGAGTGTTGTGATGAAAAAAACTAATCTGACGACGGCGGTTGTCGCGGGCCTCGTAGGCGCCGCGGGACTCGTCAACGTCTCCAACGCGGTGAACCTGAACCCGGATGGCGTGGGCCAGGTCCTCATCTACCCGTACTACACCATCGAGAACGACCTGGTAACAGCGATCTCCGTGGTCAACACCACCGACGAAGTCAAGGCCGTCAAGGTCCGCTTCCTCGAAGGTCGTAACAGCCAGGAAGTCCTCGACTTCAACCTCTACATGTCGCCGTTCGACGTGTGGACCGGCTCCGTGGTACCTGCTGGCGACGGCACGGCCGCTGGCCGTCTGGTCACCCGCGATACCTCCTGCACCGTGCCGCTGATCCGCTTCCCGGGTGACGGCTACGACGCAACCGATCCGCGTGGCGCCGTGACTTCGGCCACCGAGGGTCTGCGCTTCCAGAACTTCGAATACGCCGCGAACAACAAGGACGTTGGCCCGTTCGGCCTGGATCGTACCCGCGCCGGCCACCTCGAGATGATCGAGATGGGCAGCGTAAACTCCCTGGCCGGAAACGCAGCCTCCCCGAACCTGCGGACTTCTGCCATTCACACTGGCGGCAGCGCAACCGTCGCGGCACGTCCGCCGGGTTGCCTCAATCTCGTCAACGCGTTCCGCATAATCAATGGGGCGTCGGGCTATTGGAGAGCCAACCCACTGACGACTGGCATCGACTCGCCGAACGGTGGCCTGTTCGGTGGAGCGTTGCTGGTGGACGTGGCTGAGGGTACCTCGGTGACCTACAACGCCGACGCACTGCAGGGCTTCTATACGCTCACCGGTCCGGGTAACAACATGCACACCGATCCGGGAAATACCCAGCCCGACCTGAGCCAGGCCAACAACGGCGGCGGTCTCGCCACGGCGGTGATCTTCGATCCGAACACCCCGAGCCAGGTGGTCACGCTGGACTTCGTCGCCGGTACGCCGAATGCCGTCACTGCGGTGCTGATGCACAACGAAATCTACAACGAGTACGCCGTTGGCGGTATCGCTGCGCTGTCCTCCGAGTGGGTCATCACCCATCCGACCAAGCGTCTGCACATCCGTCAGGCCACGGTTGATGGTCGTCGTCCATTCACCCGTCAGTACGTCACTTCGAATGGTGTCGTGGTTGGCGCGTGCGAGCCGGTCAATGTGAGCTTCTGGGATCGTGAAGAGCGCACCCCGGGTAGTGGCACCATCAGCGATAACGTATGCCCGTCGCCGCTGCCGCCGCAGGGCTGTAATCCGACGGACGAAGTGCCGGGCACTGCGCTGTGCTGGGAAGCCAACGTCTTCACCTTCAACCAGTTCGACAACCGCAGCAACAACCTGCCGTCGAACATCCTCGGTGCCACCTATTACGAGAACTTCGAGACCGCGGCAGCCTATGATGCATTTGGCCTGCCGAGCACCGACGAGCGTTTCGGCGCTGGCTGGGCTCGCTTGAATTTCTTCGTGCAGGATGCAACGCAGCCGGTTGGCATCAGCATCCACCGTTTGTTGAGCCTCCCGGAAGCGGGTGGTGTGAACATGG
This sequence comes from Lysobacterales bacterium, assembly GCA_038257155.1. Classification (GTDB taxonomy): domain Bacteria; phylum Pseudomonadota; class Gammaproteobacteria; order Xanthomonadales; family Xanthomonadaceae; genus JANJTY01. The sequence continues at coordinate 31,425 of JBBSJP010000030.1, forward strand.
CGGAAGGTCTGCCGGTCACGGGCTTCTACGCCGTGAAGGGCACCAACTCGAACGCGCAGCCGGGCCTGCTGGCTCAGTATGCCGGTCTCTTCAACCATCGTGGCGACCGCGTTGGCTTCACCGTGCAGGTTGACGGTGCTGGCCAGATCGATCCGCAGAACTTCGACATCCTCTGGTCCTAATCTGCAATCTGGTTGCATGATGCATCGGAGGCCCCCGTTCGCGGGGGCCTCTTTTTTTGTCCGGCCGAAACGCGTTGTGCAACACGGGACACGCGCTGATTAAGCGAGGACTCACATCCGGCATTGACGCTGACGCCGCTGGGCGAGGACAATGACCGTTACTCCGCGCACTGCGCGCACCCGTCTGGAATGCCATGACCGTATCCCACTCTCTGCGATTGCTGACTCCGTTCGTCATGGGCGCAGCTCTTAGCTTTTCGACATCCGACGTGCGCGCCAGCACGATAACCTTCAGCAACACCGGCGATCAGGGTGCATCACCTGCCGTGCCCCCGCTCAGTGTTGAACTGACCTCGGACATCCTGCTCAACGTGCAGGGCAACTTTACTGCCAGCTGTCGCAAGGATGCCGTTTCAGACGTCTACTGCGCCGGAATCCAGACCGACACCATTGACGGCAACGGTCCGGTCCTCCAATTCACCGTGTCGCGAACCGCTGTCGACTTGGCTGACGCTGTCACGTCCGTGACCCTGAATTGGAGCACCGACCCCGATCCTGAGCTTGCTGCCGAGGTTTGTATTGCAGCCGGAAGCGCCAACGTTAATGCGCAGGAATGGGGCGGCATGTTTCCTGTTGCGGGCTCACGAACGTTGAATTTTGCAGCTACGGGCATATACGAGTTCGAGTTGGCCTGCTACAACGCCTTCGGCAAGAGCCAGGTCATAAGTCATTCGGTGGAGGTCACCAGCACCGCGCCGCCGCCGCCGCCGGATAATTGCAACGTCGTCAAGTCGCAGATCACCGATCCTGTTCAGCGCGCGCTGTTCCAGCCCGAAGGTTTCGAGATGCGTCTGCTTGGTTGGAACCAACTGTTTGGCCCGGGCGCTGTTTACCCCAATCCCCTTGCTGCTGAGGTCTATCCGGTTGGCAGCTACACACTGGCAGGCAATCAGCATGCCAACCCGGTGTCGACGCGAGGTCGCTATTTGACTGTGCCGATCATCGGGAACGGCAGCACTTACAAATTGGAGTGGATCCAGGCGAAGCCGTCAACCCAGTATGCCTACGCGCCAAACCGCCCCACCGACTTCAAGTATGTGACCTTGAGCACTTGCCGCGGCGACTTCCGCACGACTTCGGCATACATTGCGGCGGACCTGATCAATGACCCCACCCTGATCCGGCAGTGTCGGAATCAGGTGATCGCGGAGACCGGCATCTACTATGGCCCGACCGGATTCGGTCGCTGCCCCGTCAAGGCAGGTCAGAACTATTACCTGAACATCGTCTTTGCTGATCCAGCAGACGGTCTTGTGCCAAGCGAAACCGGTTGCCGAGATACGTTCAGCGGGGTCTGTGAAACCAGTTGGAAACACTCGACGGATAACGACTGATCGACTTGTTGCGTTTCAAAGCGGAAGTGGCTGGCTGTCACTTGCAGCCAACTTCCGCGTCCGCGTGAAGTCGGGGGCGCGCCAAACCCGGTGCAACAGGTGAATGTGCCGGGTGAGAGTCAAACAACTTGCGTTTCCCCGCCCAAACGCAAAAAACTCGTCGTCGCACTAGCGGCCATTGGCTGCTTCTTTAGGCACTTGGGTTCGTCATGCCCGGTCATGGTTGTACCGCATCGCGTTGTCACGACACTCCTAACCTTCATGGTGTGGGACTGGGCTCCTACAGCTGAGCTCGCTCGTCCTCCCCCCCCCCGATGCGGGGCTATCCTTGCCTTTTGGAGACTGGGCGCTTCGGGCACTAGCGTAAGTGCCTGTTCAGTTTGGTCTTAAAGCGGTAGTGACCAGTTGGCGACCGTATGGAGGAACTAACATCAGATGTTCCTGTCATAGATGCGCTTCGCCTTTGCAGGCACCTTCTCGTTGTCGATCTGGAGTCGATTGAACCAATGCGACCTGAACTTTATTCCTTAGCCATATCTGTGGCCCTTGCTTTTGCGGGCATACCCTGGCAAGCCTTTGCCCAAAGCGGCGCGAGCAGTGAAGCGGACCCTTGGGTGGCGCGTAAAGGTGGCTCGGTTGTGACTCTCAAGGATGTCGACGCGCAACTGGACGGGCTTCCTCCCGCGGTTCGAGCGGGCATGATGGCCGACCCGGAGCGCGTAGAGAAGCTTATCGAGGACCTCTTGCTGAATCGCCAATTGGCAGATAAGGCGCGCACGGCGCAACTACATGAGAGCCCGCTTCATCCGACCAAGTTGAAGCTTGCCGAGGACCGCTTCCTGGCACAGGAATACTCGGAAAAAATCACCCACGAACTGAGCACGGAGCAGCTCGACCTGCTGGCTCAGGAACGTTTCCTGATGGCATCGCCTTCGGTGTTTGGAGGTACCGATGAGAAGCGCGATGTCCAGCATATTCTGATCGCTTACGAAGGGCGCAGCCTGGTCGACGCCCGGGCCCTGGCCGAGGACATCCACGCCCGACTGGGGCGCGGCGAATCCTTCGACCAACTTGCGATGACCTATTCTGCCGACAAGTCCCGCTTCGACGAGGCCGGGCTGCCCAAGGCGCCAGGCCTGCTGCCCAGTATCGGGCTGGGCGAAACCGATCCCGATTTCGAAAAGGTGGCCTTTGCCCTGAAGAAGCCGGGTGACTTGAGTGAGCCGGTCCAGTCGGCACACGGCTTTCACATCATCAAGCTGCTGCGCATCCAGCCCGAAAAGCGCCTGCCTTATGCAGAGGTCCGGGAGACGGTTATGGCAGAAACGGCGCGCTGGCTGACACGCAAGAAGCGTGATGACACCGTGGCCGATCTTCGCAGCCTGCCGGTTGAGGGCAACAAGGACGTCATTTCGACCTTGTCGCGTCGCTATGCCGATTCTTCGAAGGAGGCTGCGCAATGACCCGTTCCAGCCATCACCTGCATGGTCGAATGCTGATCGGCCTGGCAATCCTGGCCCTGTTGCTGGGCGCCTGTGCCACGGTGCCAACCAAATCGGCCAAGGACACCCGTCCGGCTGGGGAGCGTGCAACCGAGCGCGCGCAGCTGTTCGCCGCGGGTGATTTCGCCAAGGCCTACACGTTCACGACACCGGGCTATCGCGCCGCAGTGTCGTTGGAGAACTATGTCGCCAAGTCGGAACTTCAACCAATCAAGTGGTTGAAGACTGAGTTCGTGTCGTCCGAATGCGGGGAAGGTGCCCCGACCTGCAAGGTGATGATCAACGTGGAGTTCCAGAACCAGGTGCCGATGCGTTACGTGGGACGGCTGACCCTGAACCATCAGGTGACCGAATCGTGGCTGAGGATTGACGATGTCTGGTACTTCCTGCCGCCGGACTTCCGCTGATGCAATCGCCGCCAGCTCGTCTGGACTGTTTTGCAAAACTCGGCTTGACTGCCGGAGGACTGGTTAGATGACCAAATTGATTGGCTTGGTGGCGGGTCTCGCCCTGCTGGCTACGATCGTCTATTTCGGCTGGTTTCAAAAGCCCAGCGTGGACGCGCAGCCACAGACCGGGACTGCCGGCGAAACAACAACCGCAACCGTCTCTCCGGGTGGCGATTCCTGGCCACGCGCGACAGGTTCGCCCGCAGAGCAGGCAGCAGCGACTGCCGATGCCCTCGCCGAGGCTGATGCGCTCGCAGTGCAGGGCGAATATGAAGGAGCCATGGCGGTGATTGGACCGCATGCGGCAGCCGGTGACGAGAAAGCGCTGAGCATGATGGGCGAGCTCAATGTCCAGCGCCAGCTCAAGGACCGACAGGAACGCATTGGTTACCTGGTAAAGCGGCTTTCCGAAGTACCGGAGGAAAATACCGCGCAGCGCTATGCCATCGTCCGCGACCTGGGGAAGCTTTCTCCGACGGATACCGATCTTGCCGCCCTGCGCGAGCTTTATGGAGAGCTCTTCATGGATGAACTGGAGGCAGGTTTGCTGCAGGGGCAGTAAAACTTCGCAGCGCCGCAAGACCACCCGCGAACACTGCATTGGTATCAGCCTGGTCGAACCGGCGTGAATCCTGACCGCACTTCCCGAGCCGCTCTCGACACCTGGCTGTCACTCTGCCGTCTGTTCCTGCGGCAGGATTTCGCCGCCCGATTCCAGGGCAATGCAGGCGGACTGGCCTGGGCGCTGCTCGCCCCGCTGCTGCAGTTGGCGATCTTCTACTTCGTTTTCACCCAGATCTTCAAGACCCGCATCGAAGGCCTCGAAGGGGCCGGCTACCTTGCCTTCCTGGCGCTGGGATTCTGGCCATGGTTCGCCTTTTCCGAAGCCGTGTCCCGCGCCACTACGACCCTGCAGGACCAGGCAGGCCTGATACGCAAGGTGGCGGTGCCGATTTCGGCTCTGGTGATGGCGCGAGTGTTTGCCGCCTTCGTGCTGCACGGGCTGGGATTTCTGGCCGTGCTGCTGGCACTCGCCCTGATCGGCGTGGAGGTTCGCTGGCTGGCCCTGCCCCTGGTGGTTCTGCTGTGGTTGCCCCTGTTGGTGCTGGCCAGCGGCCTGGCGCTGGCAGCGGCGGCTACCCAGGTATTTGTTCGCGACCTGGCGCAAGCCATTGGCCTGATACTGTCGTTCTGGTTCTTTCTCACGCCGATCATCTATTCGCGCCAGATGATTCCTGAATGGGTCAGGCCGATCATGGACCTCAACCCGATGACCGGCCTGATCGAGGCCCACCGCCTGCTCTTGCTTGGCGTTGACACGCAGGTTTCCGTGCTGCCTACCGTTTTCGGCGTGCTGATCCTGGCCACGCTGGGTGCCTGGGTCTTCCATCGCAGCAGGCTGGCGCTGGAGGAATTCCTGTGAGCCACCTGCTTGAAGTTGTCGGAGTGGGAAAAGCTTATCCGGATGCGAGTTCACCACGCGAGCGCCTGCTTGCATTCCTGCGTGTACTCGCCGGCCGACGTGTGGCGCGCAGCCCGGTGCTTCAGGATGTCAGCCTTTCGGTCCGTCCCGGCCAATCGCTCGGCATCATTGGCGAGAATGGTGCCGGCAAGTCGACCTTGCTGAAGCTTGTATGCGGTGTCCTTACGCCCACCACCGGCAAGGTCCATCGCAGCGGTTCGGTCGGCGCGCTGCTGGAGCTCGGCGCAGGATTCGATCCCGAATACACCGGCCGCTACAACTTGCTGACTGCCGCACGATTGATGGGCATGAGTGAAGCCGAGCTGCGCGCGAAGCTCGATCAGATCATCGAATTTGCCGACATCGGCCGCTATATCGATGAACCGGTGAAGCACTACTCATCCGGCATGGTCGTGCGGCTGGGTTTTGCCCTGGTGGCCGCGCAGCGGCCGGACCTGTTGATCACCGATGAAGTGCTGGCGGTGGGTGACGAAAGCTTCCAGAAGAAATGCATCCGCTGGATGGAGGACTACCTCGAGGGTGGCGGAACCCTGTTGTTGGTCAGCCATTCGATGTATCACGTACAGAAGCTGTGCACCCAGGCGCTCTGGCTGCACCATGGCCAGATGCGGGCCTATGGCGATGTGTTCGATGTTACCCAGGACTACCTCGCTTACCACGAGCGAAAATCGGTGCGTGAATCCGGACCCGAGCTGGAAAGCGGCTACAGCGGCGCCGAATACCGCATCGTTGCCCTCACTTTGAACGAACGCGAGGATGCCGCGACGCTGACCGTGCCTCCGGATGGTGTGCTGCGCGTTGCAGCGCGCGTTTTCAGTCCGGACGGCCGCGAGCCGCAGTTCGGCTTTGGAATCAGCCGCGCAGATGGCACCCCGATTTTCGGCACCAGTACCGAGATCGACAAGGTGTCCGGCGAACAGGACGACGCCAACCACTTTCGCTTTCGCTGTGAGATCGACGCCGGAACCCTCTTGCCCGGTGGCTACGCGTTGAAGCTGCACGTGCTGGATCCCGAAGGCATGCGCCTGTTCGATACGGTTGATCGGGGGGTGATGGTTCGCGGCGCCTCGCGTGAATTTGGTCTGGTCAGATTGCCCCACCGCTGGGGCGATCGCGTTCCATGAATCCGCTGGTGGTGGTTCCGGTCTTCAATGCCGCGCAGGCGCTGGATGCCTGTCTCGGCAGCCTGCTGCGAACCCTGGGCCGATCAGATTGCGTGCTGATTGCCGATGATGCCTCCACCGACCCACAGGTCCAGGCGATTCTTGCCGCCTTTGCCCGACGTGCTTCGTTCGAGGTGCGTGTGCTGCGTCAGGCCCGGAATCTCGGATTCGTCGGCAACTGCAATGGCGCCATGCAAGAAGCCGGCGCGCGCGATGTCGTGCTGCTCAACTCCGATACCGAAACCACCACGGGCTGGCTGGATCGCATCGCTGCCTGCGCGCGCAGTGACGCGCGCATCGCCAGCGCCACCCCGTGGTCCAACAATGCCGAGATCTGCACGTTTCCGGCCATCTGCCGGGCGTTGCCGCCACCCGAAGATCCCGAGTTGGTGGCGAGCGCCGCGCTTACCGGTGGCAGCCCGCAGTATCCCGACTTGCCGACCGGCGTCGGCTTCTGCATGTACATCCGCCGCGCGGCCCTGGTTTCGGTCGGCGACTTCGACCAGGCCAGTTTCGGGCGCGGCTATGGTGAAGAGAATGACTGGTGCCTGCGCGCCAGCGGCCACGGATGGCGAAATGTCCTTTGCGATGATGCCTATGTCGTCCACCACGGTGGCGCCTCGTTCGGGCCACTCGGCCTCGCACCAGGCGGCGGTGCACTGGCGCGCCTCAATGCTCGTTACCCCGGATACAATGAGCGCATAGCCCGTTTTATCCTCGAAGATCCGCTGCGAGCCCGTCGCGACCGCATCGCTGAACGCCTTGATGTGTTGGCCTCTGGCTGGCAGCCCTCGCTTTTTCCGCCTTCATCCCATGTCTGACACAGCACTCGAATTTACCGGCGAACGCTTCACTCCCGAGTGCGTACGCGAAATCCGCTACGAGCACTGGCACCGTTATGCGTTCGCCTTGCCGCTTGCGCAGGGCCGGCGAGTTCTCGACGCGGCCTGTGGCGAGGGCTACGGCAGCGCCATGCTGGCCCGCGCAGCGAGCGACGTGATCGGGCTGGACCTCGATCAGGCCACGGTGGCGCATGCCACGGCGCGATATGGAACCGAGCGGCTGCAGTTCCAACGCGCCGACTGCACCCGGCTGGATCACCTGCCGGACGCCAGCTTCGACCTGATCGTCAGCATCGAAACCCTCGAACACGTGTCCGAACAGGAGCGCATGCTGGATGGCTTTCAGCGATTGCTGCGCGACGATGGCCTGCTGCTGATCTCGTCGCCTGACAAGGCCAACTATTCCGACGCCCGCGGCTTCGTGAACGAATTTCATGTGCGCGAGTTGTATCGCAACGAATTCGAGGATCTCATTGCCGAACGCTTCCCCAGCTGGCGCATGTATGGCCAGAAGCTGCTGTTTCAGTCGGCGTTGTGGGCAATGGACAGCGGTGGCGGACCGGCGCAGGCCATCACCATGCACGAAGGCGTGCCACAGAACGGACTGACATACCCGCCGCTCTATCTGCTGGCCCTGTGCGGCAAAAACGGCCTTCCGAAAGACTTGCCGGCGCTGGGCCTGTTCGGCGACGCGGAGGAAAGTGTCTACCAGCACTACGATCACGAAGTGCGCAAGAACATGGCCGCCGGCCATCGCATTCTGGAGCTCGAAGCTGAAGTCGCGGCACTGCGCGCCCGGCTGCAGGGCTGAGCACAGACTTAAACGGGAATCCCCTGAATGGACTTCAAGATCGACTTCGGCACGCAGACCTATGCGGGGATTGCGCCTCCGCCGCAGGGGCCGCTGTATGCCTCGATTGGCGGCCGGGCGAGTTCGCTGGCGAATGGCGAGGTGGTGTTCTTCGTGCCGGAGACCGGCAAGAGCCACGTGATGACCGAGCAGGTGTTGCAGGCGCTCAACCTGTGCCGCGAGTTCCGCACCCTGGGCGAACATGTCGCACGCGTCAGCGAGGCAATTGAAGGCCTGCGCGGGCAGCAGGATGGTGTGCGCCGCGTGCTCGAAGGCCTGGTGCGGACCGGGCTGATGCTTTCGGAGGACGAACTGCGCAAGCGCTTTGCGGCGGTCGCGCCCTTGAGCCCGGCGCCTTTTTTCGGGTTCTGCATCCGCGCCTGCGATCGACCCGCACAACTGCGGGCTTTGTTGGCCAGCCTGCTGGAGTATGAGCAGCGCTTCGCTGCGCGGCATCGCTATCTGGTGGTCGACGATTCGCGCGATCCTGACTGCGCCCGCCAGCATGAGCAGCTGGTGATCGAATTCGCCCAATCGGCCGGCGTGCGCGCCAACTACCTGGGCCGGACTGCCTGGGACGGCATGGTCGAGTTGCTGGCGCGTGAAGTGCCAGGCGGCAGCGCGCTGCGCACCCTGCTGCAACGCAGCGTTGCCGATGCGACACCGCGCGGCGGCGGCATCGGCAAGAACCTGATCACCCTGCTCACCGCCGGGCAGCGCTACGCGCTGCTCGATGACGATTTCAGTTTTCCGCTGCGCCGCCACCCGGAGTTCGAGCCGGGAATGGATTTCGCAACCCGCAGCCTGGCGCCGCGCACGTTTGCGACGCGCGCCGAGGCGCTTGCCGCGGGCACGGAGCCAGAGCAGGATCCGCTCGAGCTCATGCTGGGACTGTGCGGCCACCGGCTGGGCAACCTGGTTGGATCACGCCCCGAGCTGAGCCTGCAGAGCGCGCAACTGCGCGGGCTCGATTACAGCCGGCTGCGCACCCTGCGACCGGAAGCGCGGGTCAGCATGACGGTCAATGGCCATCGCGGCAGTGCCGGTGCCTCGGGTATGGCGTGGCTGTTCGCGCTGGGGCCGCAGGCGCGCGCCGGGCTGATCGCCGATCGCGACACCTATCTGCGTGGCCTGAAGGATCCGGCCGTATGGCTGGGACCGCGTGGCTACCGGGTTGTACAAAGCAACAACTTCACGCCGTTCCTGGTCGACAACGCCGCCATGATGCCCTGCACCAGTCCCTTTGGTCGTAGCGAGGACGCGCTGTTCAGCGCTCTTTCGTCGCTCTGCCATCGCGACTCGGTCACGATTGAAACGCCGTTTGCCGTGGGCCATTCGCAAGAGCCAGGCCGCGGCCGACAGGCCGCACTGCAGCGCCCGGAAACGCCCGATCTCAATCTGGCCCTGGCGGAACTGGCGAGGCAGATGGGCGAAGACGTGTTTGCCGCCGATCCGGGCCAGCGCCTGCAGGCTTTCGGCCATCGTCTGACCGATCTGGCGGCGGCCGATTCGGCTGGTGTGACCAGCTACCTGCGCGAGTACCTCGCCTATCTGCGTACCCGGGTTGTGCAGTCGCTGCAAAGCTCGCTGGCTGCATCCAAGGATCCGCCGCTGTACTGGGCCGCTGACTTGCGCGCCCTGGTCGAGGCGAACGGCCGTAGTCTGCTGGAGTCCGCTGCGCCGCGCTTCGGCGCCTGGCCTGAAGACACCGACGAGGCCGGCTGCGTGGCGCGATTCCGCGAAGAGACTGCCGCACTGGCCGCGGGTATAGCGGTGTGGCCACAGGCCTTTGCCGCGGCTCGAGACTTGCAGGGCAAGCTGGAAGCGAAAATCTGACGTGTACGACGCTGCAGCCATCGATGCGGTGGTGGTGGTGTACAACAGCGACCTGAGTCTCGATGAGTGCCTGACCCGGCTGCGCGGCGCGCGCGATGTGGCGCAGATCATCCTGGTCGACAATGGATCCACCGACAACTCGATCACACTGGCCACGCACCACGCCGGGCAGGACCCACGCGTGCGTGTGCTGCGCCTGAAGGACAATCCGGGCTTTGCCGCCGCCTGCAACGCCGGCGCCGGCCTCAGCGATGCGGCCTGGCTTGCCTTCGTGAATCCCGATTGCCTGGTTGACCCCGACAGTCTTCAGCGCCTGCGCAATGAAGCCCAGTCAATCGAGCGGCTGGGTGTGATCGGCGCCGACCTGGTGGATGCTCAGGGTCGACGCGATCCCGCCGCCCGTCGCCGCGACCCGGATCTGCAGCGCCTGCTGCGCGCCTGGGGAAGTCCCGGCAGCCTGGCGGTGACGCCAAGTGACGAAGCGCTTCAAGTGCTCGACGCCATTTCCGGCGCCCTGATGCTGATGCCGGCATCGGCATTCCGGGTGGTCGGCGGCTTCGACACCGGCTATCGCCTGCACGCCGAAGATCTGGACTTGTGCCGGCGTGTGCGCGCTGCGGGTTACGTGGTGGCCGTGGCCAATTCGATTCGGGTCGTCCATCTGCGTGGCACCTCGAGCCAGCGCAGGCCGGTCTGGGTGGAATGGCAGAAACACCGCAGCCTGTGGCGCTACTTCCTCCGCTTCCAGACGCCGCCGGGTTCGTGGCTATGGCGGCGCGGGCTGCAGACAGCAATCTGGACGCGATTTCTGCTGGCCGCTACGCGGGCCTGGTGGCGAGCACGAAAGGGCTAGGAAAACTCGGATGACAGGCTGGGCGAGGTCCCAATGTGAACCAATTCAGGGCTGACGTGTTCAACCGCAGCGTGTTGAATCAGAGATCCTGACGATAGCGTACGAAAGGCACGCGACCTTGCGAAGGCTCATCCATCAGGTCGGCCTGCGCACCAAAGCTGAGCGCCTGCGACGGCGTCAGGGTGGGAGGCGCACGCTTGCCCAACAGATTGCGCGCGCCAAAGCTGAGTTGCCCATGCCACGGCGTGCGCCAGGCAATCCCCAGGTCAATGGCCTGCCAGCGCGCCGCGCCACCGTCCGGGCGATAGTGCCGGCTATTCAGAATGCCACTGAACGCACTGCCCTCCAGGGCGAGATTCAGATCAAGAAGGCTTGAATCAAGGGGAGAGGCCAGCCCCGGCATGCGCATTTCCTGGCGCGCCATGCTTCCGCCGAGGACCAGTTTCAGCTCCTCACCGACGATGAAGGATTTCGACGCGCCGAAGCTGAAACCGCGCAGATCGGGAACTTGCAAAGGCGATGTCCATCCCAGGCCGCTGGCACGCAGATTGGAATCGAGGACGAAGGCACTGTTCTGTCCGCGCAGCCAGAACAGACCGAAGCTAAGGTCCAGGCCGGCGGCAGGCTCGCTCCAGCTAATCTCGGCTTGGCTGGAGCGCAGCAGGCCGCCCATCAGATCGGCCGGCGCCTCGATCTGCGCCAGAAGACAATGTTCTGCCATCGCGCCCAGGCTGACCAGGGGCGCGCCGCTGCGACACAGCAATGCCATTGCCGGCGTGCCGCGATCCAGGCTAAGCGAGGCGCCAAAGGCCGGCCTCGGACTCGTCGCAGAGCGCAGCCCGACGTGTTGGGAGGGCAGGCTACCCGGCGAGACAAGTCGCTCCAGCGGGCTCGCGGCGGGTTCTTCCGAACCCAGCAACCATACGGCCTCCAGTTGCAGACTGCCGGAATCGACCGTTCCACCCGCAGCAGGCGACAGACTTTGCGCGCCCAGCAAGGGCGCGTGCAGTGCTACCAGCAGGATGAGAAGACGAATCACCGGGTGTGAGTCCAGGCCAACGTAGGAATTACGACAAGGCCGACTGGCATTAGTTCATGTACAGCCTGAATCCTACGCTTTCAGGCACGCGTCAACAATGGCTTGGGCATGGTTGTTGCCCGGGCTGGATGGCTTCATGATGAACGGGCGCCGCGCTGGCGAGGGAGGGATCCGGTGGTTGAATCGGGGGGCGACAGACACAGGCAATGCACGGGGAACACCCCAGCGGCAGCCGTCGGATCGCGCTCGGTGAACCGACCGGTGTCCCTGGTCTTGTCGGGCAGTCGCATGCAGGAACTGGTGGCCAGTCTGGGCCAGTGGGCCATCGGACGCTTCGGAGCGGCCTCGGTTGCCATGTGGCGCTGCGACCCAGGCGAGCCCATTACCCTGGCGGCCAGCGCCGGCGAGTTCCCGAACTGGCGCATGGACCTGGTGGTTGACTGCCTGGGCCGACCGGGTGAACTGCGAACCCAGATGCTGAACGAAGGCAGTCTGACCTGTCTCGGTCTGGGCAGTGAGCAGGAAACCGACTTGGCGGTCAGCCTGCTGTTGCCGGCGGCCGGTCTGGCGGAATCGGAAAACGAGCTGCTCGACATGCTGTTCCTGTTTCGCCAGCGCCTTCCTGCGGCGCTGGAACTGGAGCGACTGCATGAAGCCGTGCTGCGGCTTGAAGAGGCCGAGCGCCTCCAGCGGGCGCTGTTCCGCATTGCCGACCTGGCCGGTTCGGATCGCGAAATGGGTGAGGTACTTGCCGCGATCCACTCGGTGGTCGGCGAACTGATGTACGCGGAGAACTTCTTCATCGCGCTCTACTCGCGCGAGCATGACGCGCTGTATTTTCCCTATTTCCGCGATGTGGCAGACGTCGACATGCCACCTGCGCAGCAGTTGTTCCCGATGTCGGAATATGAGGGCTCCCTGACCGCACACGTGTTGCGCACCGGCAACATCCTGATGGGCCCTTCGCAGCAACTGGTCGACACCATCGGCAGCGAGCCGATCGGTTTTGGACCACAAAGCGTCGACTGGCTGGGTGTGCCCATGCCACGCGGCGCCGAAGTGATGGGCGCGGTGGTGGTGCAAAGCTACGACGAGCGCCACCGCTACACCGACAAGGACAAGATCCTGCTGAACTTCGTGGCCCAGCACATCGCCACCGCGCTGGAACGCAAGCTGGCGCACGAGCAACTAGAACAGCGTGTCGCCGAACGCACCGAAGAACTCAGTCGTGAAGTCGAGGAAAGGCAGCGCGGCGAACGGCTGCAGGCCGCACTGTTCCGCATCGCCGAGCTGGGCTCCACGACGGAAACTCCTGAAGCCTTCTACGCTGCCGTGCACACGGTCGTGGGCGAACTGCTGTACGCCGGCAATTTCTATATCGCGCTGCTGTCCAGCGACGCGCAGCGCATCCAGTTTCCCTACTCGGTCGACGAATTCGACGTGTCGCGCGAGCCGCGCCAACTTGGGCGAGGCTTGACCGAGTTCGTGCTGCGCAGCGGCAAACCAATGCTCGCCGATCGCGCCATGATCCAGCGCCTGACCAGCGAAGGCGAAGTGCTTAGCCACGGCACGCTCTCGACTACCTGGCTGGGTGTGCCGCTGATCTGTGACGAACAGACCGTCGGCGTGCTGGCCGTGCAGAGCTACGACAGTGCCCACCAGTACAGCCGCCTCGATCAGGAGCTGCTGACCTTTGTCTCCTATCACATCGCCAATGCCTTGATGCGCAAGCGCGCGGCCGATTCGCTGAAGACTGCCAACGCCCTGCTCGAACGCCGCGTGGCTGATCGCACCGAGGAACTGTTCAACGCCAATCGTGACCTGCGCGACCAGATTACCCAACGTGAGCGGGTCGAACGGCAGCTCAAGCACGATGCCCTGCACGACGGACTGACCGGTCTGCCCAACAGGCCGCACCTGCTCAATCGACTGGGTGAAGCGCTGGCGCGGTTCGTGCGTTTTCCGCAGCGGCGCTTCGCGGTGCTGTTCCTGGATCTTGACCGCTTCAAGGTAATCAATGACTCCGTCGGGCACCTGATCGGCGATGAGCTGCTGAAGGAAGTTGGCGGGCGGATCACCGCCGTGCTGAAAGGCTGGGGCATGGTGGCGCGGCTGGGCGGCGACGAGTTCGCCGTGTTGCTGGAACCGATCGAGGGCGAATCCGATGCTACCGACGTGGCTGGTCGCATCATCGAAGCGCTCGGCGAGTCGGTGCGGGTGGCGGGCAAGGAGCTGTACACCTCGACCAGCATTGGCATTGCCTTGTCGCACACCCAATACCGCACGCCAGAAGAGTTGCTGCGTGACGCCGATGTCGCGCTCTACCGGGCCAAGGCTCAAGGCCGCCGGCGATTCGAAGTGTTCGATGAGGCGCTGCGACGCGAGGCCCTGGAGCAACTCGAGCTGGAAGGCAATCTGCGCCGTGCCGTGGTGCGCTCGGAATTCGAGCCGCATTACCAGGGGATCGTCGATATCGCAAGCGGCGAGGTGCTTGGCTTCGAGGCGCTGTTGCGCTGGCGCCAGCCGGACGGCGCGGTGCGTCTGCCCGGTGAGTTCCTGGAGCTGGCCGAGGAGTCGGGATTGGCCGAGTCGATTGACTGGCAGATCTATGAACTGGTGTTCGCGCAGGCCCACCTGCTGCTGGGCGAGCGCGGTTTTGTCAGCGTCAATGTCGGCGCGCGACATTTTCACAGCCCCTTGTTCATAGAGCGGCTGCTAGCCCTGTTGAAGCGTTACGAAATGCCGGCCACCCAGCTGCGCATTGAAGTGACCGAGCGGACCTTGCTGGAAGACCCGCCGCAGGTGATGCAGACTCTCAACTCACTGCGCGAGCGCGGCATCAAGGTGGCACTGGACGATTTTGGTACAGGCTATTCCTCGCTCAGCTACCTGCACCGCTTTCCATTGCACGCGCTGAAGATTGATCGCAGCTTTGTGAATGATCTGGGTCCCGATTCCCCCGCCAGCACCCTCGCGGTATTGCGCGCCATCACGTCGCTGGCGCGCTCGCTGGATCTGGAAGTCATCGCGGAAGGTATAGAAACCGAAGTCCAGCGCGAGGTGCTCTCCTCGTTGGGCTGTCGATTCGGGCAGGGCTTCCTGTTTTCCCGGCCGCTTCCGCACAGCGTGCTTCGACCAGTTCACTGAGCCCGGTCTGGCGCCCGTCCCGCGACCGCGAACAGCTGGCCCAGATCGACCCTGTCGAAGGCGTAACTGGCGCCACAAAACTCGCAATGGATCAGGGCCCGGTCATTCTCTTCGGCCGCGGCCATGGCCTCTTCCTGGCCCAGGCTACGCAGCACCTCGGCGACCCGCTCGCGCGAGCAACTGCAGCCAAAAGCCAGCAAGCGGGTGTCCAGCACGCTGATGCCTTCCTGGTGAAACAGCCGGAACAGCAACGTATGCGGATCGCTCTGCAGCAACTCTGCGTTGCCAAGCGTTTCGAACAGCGCCTGGGCTGTTGCCCAGTCTTCGTTCGAGGAAGGACTCTCCGGCAGCTTCTGCAGCATCAGTCCGACCGACCGGTCCGCATCGGTAGCCAGGATCAGCCGGGTCGGGATCTGTTCCGAGCGGTCAAAGTAGGCCTCGAAGGCGTCCGCGAGCCGTGTTCCTTCCATCGGAACCAGGCCTTGGTAGCGGCGCGGCTCACGCGAGCCGGCGGATTCCGATTCAATCGTGATGGCCAGGATGCGCTCGTCACCGATGGCGTGCAGATCCAGCATTTCGGGAAGCGGAGGGTGCCACTGTGCCAGTCCGCGCAGCCGCCCCTGATGCGTACATTCGGCAAACACGCGCGGCACCGGGCCATTGGCTTTCAGCTGGATCGAAAGCCGCCCCTGCATCTTCACATGGCCGGTGAACAGTGCCGCAGCGGCAAGGGTCTGGCCGAGCAGATCGGCCACGGCTTCGGGATACTCGGAACGCTCACGTACGCGCCGCCAGCTTTCGTCGAGACGCACCAGCAGGCCGCGTACACCGGAGCGCTGCAGCACAAAGCGCCAGAGTGCGTCTCGCTCCGGTAGTTCCAGATCGACAGATGAGTTCATGCGCGCAATCTACCGCCGCGGGAAGCTCCCGGCCAGCGGTTATGCTGTGCCGATGCTTACCCCCAAACGACGCCGCCTCTGGCGCTGGATGCTCATCGCCCTGCTGCTACCCGTGGCAATCAGCCTGCTGCAGGTGCTGGCGGTGCGTTGGGTGGATCCGCCCACCAGTGCCTTCATGCTGGCACGGCAGTGGGATGCCCGTCAGGCGGGCGAGGAGGATTTCTCCCTCGATTACCGCTGGGTGCCGCTCGAGGAGGTTTCGCCTGAACTGCCGCTGGCGGTGGTCGCCGCCGAGGATCAACTGTTTCCGCAGCACAGCGGCTTCGACTCCGATGCCATTCGTCTGGCTCTGGAGGGCAACCGCGACGGAGGCACGGTTCGTGGTGCCAGCACCATCAGCCAGCAGACGGCCAAGAACCTGTTTCTGTGGTCTGGACGCAGTTGGGTGCGCAAAGGCCTGGAAGCCTGGTACACCGTGCTGCTGGAATTTGCGGTGCCGAAACGGCGGATTCTGGAGCTTTATGTAAACGTGGCCGAGTTCGGCGACGGCATCTATGGCGCCGAGGCCGCCGCGCAGCGCTTCTACAACAAGCCGGCGGTTCGCCTGAGCCGCGCCGAGAGTGCACGCCTGGCGGCCGTGCTGCCCAACCCCAAACGTTATTCGGCCCAGGCGCCCGGCGAGTATGTGCGCAGCCGCGGCGTCTGGATCGAACGCCAGATGCGTCAACTGGGCGGGCCGGACTATCTGCTCGAGTGCTGCGGATGATTCGGCGAAGTGACAAGCGGACGGGGCAGGGCAGCGCCAAAGCAAGTGCCCGTGCGCCCGCGGGCGAGACCGCACCGAGGTTCGTCAGGGATCGAACTCGGGCTCCGGCAACGTTAGCATTCAGTCCCCGCTTCGCAGGACCGCTGCATGCCTGATGCATTGCTCCGACTGATCGTCGTCGTGCCCGCCTTCAATGAAGGCGATGGACTTCGCGCCCTCCAGTCCCGCCTGTTGCCCGTGCTGGATGGCCTCGAAGGCCTGCAGACCGCACTCCTTTATGTCGACGACGGCAGCCGCGATCACACCTGGGCAGTGATGCGCGAGCTGGCCGAGGCTGACGCGCGGGTAGAGACCTTGCGCCTGTCGCGCAATTTCGGCAAGGAGCTGGCGCTCACTGCCGGACTGGACCATGCGCGCGGCGACGCGGTGGTGGTGATCGACGCCGATCTGCAGGATCCGCCCGAACTGATCCCGGAATTCGTCGCACGCTGGCGCGAAGGATTCGACGTGGTGTACGGCACCCGCCTGCAGCGCGATGGGGAAACCTGGCTGAAAAAGCTGAGTGCTGCCGGGTTTTACCGGGTGATGAACCGTCTCTCCAGCACGCCGCTGCCGCGCGACACCGGCGATTTCCGCCTGCTTTCGCGCCGCGCCCTGGATGCCCTGCTCAGCCTGCGCGAGCGCAACCGGTTCATGAAGGGCTTGTTCTCCTGGGTTGGCTTCCGCCAGTGCTCGGTTCCCTACCGTCGCGATCCGCGCCTGGTCGGCAAGAGCAAGTTCAACTATTGGAAGCTGTGGAACCTCGCCCTCGAAGGCATCACCAGCTTCTCCACCACGCCGCTGCGGGTGGCAACGTATATCGGCGTGATCGCGGCGACGGTCGCCTTTGGCTATGGCGCGGTCATCATCGGCAAGACCCTGCTGTGGGGTGACCCGGTCGCCGGCTACCCCTCGATCATGACCGTCATGCTGTTTCTTGGTGGTGTCCAGCTGATGGCGCTGGGCATGATCGGCGAGTACCTGGGTCGCCTCTATGACGAGTCCAAGCAGCGCCCGCTGTACCTGATCGAAGCCTGGCACCCGGCCGCAGATGCCTCCCGGACAGACTGACGGTTTGCGGCGACGCGGCGCGGGACTATGATCATGGCTTCAGTGGCACAGGGAGCGTAAGACCATGCGTACCGTCAAGCACTTGCTCGATTCAAAGGGCCGCAGGATTGTCACCATCGCACCCGAGGCGCCCGTGCTTGAAGCCATCCAGATGATGGCCGACGAGCACATCGGCGCATTGCTGGTGATGCGGGAAGATGCCATTGCGGGAATCTGCTCGGAGCGCGACTACGCTCGCAAGGTGATCCTGCGCGGCCGCTCATCGGGCGAAACTGAAGTTTGGGAAATCATGAGCAGCCCGGTACTGAGCGTAGGGCCGGACGACACCATCAACGGCTGCATGCGCTTGATGACAAACCACCACATCCGCCACCTGCCAGTGATCGAGGATGGCGTGGCGACGGGCATGCTATCGATCGGCGACCTGGTCAAGGCCGTGATCGAAGACCAGCAGCAGGAAATTGACCAGCTCAAGCAGTACGTGCAGGGCTGAACAGCCAAAATGGCGGCAGGGGATGCCGCCCTACGACAGTGTCAGCGTAGGTCGGCACCCCTGTGCCGACATCGACCCCGTCCCTGCACTATCCGCCCGCTTCTGCCGCGCCGATCAATCCAGCCGGAACGCATCCTTGATCCATTCCATGGGCGAATTGTCCTGCGCATCGACGAAGCCCACCACGTCGAAGCGACAAGGCAGGGTGGCCAGGCCAGGGTTGGCGGCAAGGTAGGCCGAAGCGGCGCTGATCAGGCGGCGCTGTTTGTGGGTGTCGACTGAATCGCCGGCATCGCCGAAACCCCTCGCGCTGCGCAAGCGCACTTCGACGAACACCAGCATGTCGCGTTCGCGCATCACCAGATCGATCTCGCCGAACCGGTAGCGCACATTGCGCGCCAGCAGCCGCAGACCGGCCTTGCCGAGTTCGCGCAGTGCGCGATCCTCGCAGGCCGCGCCGCGCTGGGCGCGATCAGGGGCCGCTGACATCTGTTTGCAGGGCGCCTTCAGCGGGACGTGCGCGGCCGTTGCGGAAGCGTGCCCAGGCTGGAATGCGCTGTACCTGGCCGAAACCGTCGAGAGACAGCTCTCCTGTAGCGCCGAAGATGCTGGCATCGCGCCGCGCGCCGAGATGGCGCATGTAAACGCTCAGACGGAAGGCATCGTGGCCGAAGGCAAACAGGCGCGCGCCGGGCCCCTGCGCGGAAGCCAGGTCAGGAGCCAGCTCGTCGCGCGGCACCACGCCGACGGCGGCGTCGATCAACCAGGGCAGGGTAGTGAACTCGACTCCGTCGAGCTCCTTGTCGAGGCGCGGGTCGGAATCGCTGCCCTGAATCATGGAGGTTGCAAAAATCGGCAGTCCTTCAATGCCGATCACCTTGAGCTGCGAGATCAGCAGGCGCGCCTGAGTTGGGCGCAGGGCCAGGAAAACGCCGTCGAAATCCGGGGTCGGCGGTTCGCCTTGAATGGTGTAGAGCAGAGCTGGCGGTGTCGGAGCCTTGAGGTGGGCGAAGGACTGTCTCAAGACCGGACCAAAATTCGGGCTGTCCTCGGGCAGGCTGGCGTGGGAAACGATTTCTCCGCCGCGCTGCTCGAAGCGCTGGGTGAAGGCTTCCAGGCTGCGCAGGCTGGATTCATCGTTGCCACCAATGGTGATCACCCGCGCGATGCCGCGCCGCGCGAAGCGTTCGGCGGCAGCAGCAGCTTCCTCGTCCGGACTGAGCGAGAAACTCTGGCTGCCGGGCGGCGGCGGCAGGTTGCCTGCGCGATTCAGCGTCAGCACCGGGGTACGCAGCTGGCCGCGCTCAAACAGGGCCGCAACTGCTTCGCGCGACAGCGGCCCGATCACCAGATCCGCGCCCTCGCTGCTGGCAAGGTCGTAGGACGCCAGTGCCTGGCTGGTATCGCTGCCACTGTCGTAGATGCGCAACTCCGGGCGGTTGCGCGTTTCGGCGAAATACGCCGCCAACAGGCCGTCGCGTACCGACTGTGCGGCTGTGGCCAGGGGGCCATGTTCCGGCAGCAGCAGCGCGATGCGGCGCGGTGGCGCATAGCCATCTGCATCCCCAAATTCGATGTGCTCGCCGGGCATCGCCATGCCGGCTTCGCTCCACGGAACCCGCATGCCGCGTTGCGACAGCGCCGCGCCCATCCACGTACGCAGCGGATCATGCTCCGGCACGTGCACGGCAGCGGCACGCAATTGCTCGTCATCCAGACCGGTAAGCAGGGCGTTCAGCTCGCGGGCATTGCCGAAGCGTTCCTCTCCGGGCAGCACCAGATCCAGACGGGCACGCGCCGCAGCCGCCTCTACTGGTCGGTCCAGAATCTCCAGCGCCCGCGCGCGCAGCTCGAAATGACGCAGCGCGCTGCGGTCATCCGGCGCAGGGTCGCGCCCGGCCAGCAGCTCCAGGGCGCGTTCCGGCTGCCCATTCGACAGCGAAATCTCAGCCTGCAGCAGGCGCATGCGACGCTGCAGCGAGCCGGGCAGGCGCGCCACTGCGACGCGCGACAGGATTGCCTCGGCCTGGTCAAGACGGCCCTCCTCGCGCCAGCTTTCGGCGGCGCGCAGCAGAAAGCGGTCGCGCGGTGCACGCGGGGCGTTGGCGGCATCGATGAAGGCCTGTGCGGCGGCGTCGAACGCGCCGTCCCGGTACAGGGATTCCGCGAACTCCGCCTCGGGCGGCAGTACTTCGCGCGTGGTGGTGGCGACCGCGCAGGCGGTCAGCGCAAGCAGCAGGAAAAGCAGGAAGACTCGCAGCATGCTGATGGAATCGAAGCGAAGAAGATCCAAGATCATCCTACATTCCGCCGCCTGTCGCTTCGCCCGCGGGACGAATCTTTCTGATTGCCCAGATTTTCCTGCAGGTATGAGGGCCGAACAGCCACCCCCGAAGCGTTCGTACGAATGACCCGCAAGCCTCAGCTTTGGTAGGTTGGTGCTGAGCGCAGCGAAGCCCAACGTCGCGCGAACCTTGGTCCTGCCAGCAGCCAGCATTCCGCCGCGTTGGGCTTCGCTGCGCTCAGCGCCAACCTACAAGAGCAATCCGCGCCCTGGACCCATCAGGCGATAGGAACGGTGGCAACGCGCAATATAGGATCATGTCCGCCCCGTACCGACTTTCTAGCGATGACCGCACTTCAACCCGGCACCCTGTTCGTGGTCGCCACGCCGATCGGCAATCTGGAAGACCTGAGCCCGCGCGCCCTGCGCGTGTTGCGCGAGTGCGACGCGGTGCTGGCCGAGGACACCCGTCACACCCGCCAACTGCTGGCGCACTTTGGCGTTGACTGCAGCCTGTTTGCCCTGCACGAGCATAACGAGGCGCAGCAATTTCCTGCCCTGGTCGAACAACTGCGCGGCGGTCGCTCGCTGGCCCTGGTTTCTGATGCCGGGACTCCGCTGATCAGCGACCCGGGATTTCGCCTGGTGCGCGCGGCGCGGGCGGCGGGTATCCAGGTCAGTCCGGTTCCCGGCCCCTGTGCTGCCATTGCCGCGCTCTCGGCCGCCGGCCTGCCATCCGATCGTTTCGTGTTCGAAGGATTCCTTCCGAGCAAGTCCGCCGCCAGAAAGGAGCGCCTGCGCGCGCTGGGCGAGGAATCCCGCACCGTGGTGCTGTACGAGAGTTCGCACCGCATCGAGGAGTGCCTGGCAGACTGCATCGCGGTGCTGGGTGGCGAACGCAGCGCAGTGCTGGCTCGCGAACTGAGCAAGCGCTTCGAAACCATTCTCGACGGTAGCTTGACCCAGCTGCATCAGCGCCTGCAGGCCGACCCCGACCAGCGTCGCGGCGAGTTCGTGCTGCTGCTGGAAGGCGCCGCCGAGGCGGTCGACGATGCCGTGCTGCAGGGCCGCCGGCTGTATGCCTTGCTCAGCCAGCACCTGCCACCTTCGCAGGCAGCGCGCGTCGCCGCCGAATTCAGCGGTGCACCGCGCAAGGCCTTGTACGGCGGGCAGGGCGAAAGCAACGATTTGGAATAGCCTGCGTAAGCGCGGGATGCCAACGGACTCAGCCGGCCGCCAGCTTCGCTGCGCTACACTCGCGGCGCGGAGTCGGCCAGGCAGTCGCGGCGCGGAGCAATCCGCGGCGAGGAAAGTCCGGGCTCCACAGGGCAAGGTGCCAGGTAACGCCTGGGCGGCGCGAGCCGACGGAAAGTGCAACAGAGAGTAGACAGCCGAACGGCGTCGCAAGACGTGCGTGGTGATGGTGAAACGGTGCGGTAAGAGCGCACCGCCTGCGGGGCCAACGCCGCAGGGCATGGCAAACCCCACCTGGAGCAAGACCAAATAGGGGCGCAATGACGTTGCCCGCGTCGCGCCCGGGTAGGTTGCTCGAGCCATGCGGCGACGCACGGCCTAGAGGAATGACTGTCCACGACAGAACCCGGCTTATCGGCCGGC
>JBBSJP010000031.1:0-52683 GCA_038257155.1 Lysobacterales bacterium
GAAGACAAAGCTGAAGACCGTCGCGACGGAGCACATGCAAGCGCTTGAGCAAGCGCCAGAGCGCGTCATGAAGTACTTCCAGGATCCCCGCGTGAAGTACGCTGCATGAAGAATTCAGACTTCAGCGGGCCGGATCAATAGTCGGCAAGCCCCTGCGGGTGCGGTGATAGTGGTTCGATCGCTGCGGTCTCGTTCCGGCCTGCGGCCGGCCTCGACCTCCGCGCCTCACCACGAACGGGCTAAAAGGTAGAAGTCATCAACTGACCTCGAACACTGCGCGTCGACTCGTGAACGGGACAGCACCCGAGATGCCATAACCAGCCTCACTCAAAGCCGCTGCCAAACACCGCCGTCGCCGAACGGAACACCTCCAGCGGTGCGCCAAAGCCGGTACCGAGCACCACATCGGCGGCGCCGGAATCGCCGGCCAAGTGGTTCACCGTGGCGGCGAACAGGCGGCGGAAATCCGTGTTGGGAACCTGCGCGTCATGGATTCGGTTGGGTCGTGTCGGGCCGCCCGGATCGAGGGTCGGCGCTTCGCCGTGCAGGCCGCCATTCACGGCATTGC
The DNA here is from genome assembly GCA_038257155.1 of Lysobacterales bacterium. GTDB lineage: Bacteria > Pseudomonadota > Gammaproteobacteria > Xanthomonadales > Xanthomonadaceae > JANJTY01. The sequence goes on from JBBSJP010000031.1 coordinate 569, forward strand.
CAATAAGGATGCTCATACCGCCCTGGCCGTGGTCGGTGCCGGCACTGCCGTTGGCAGTGATCTGCCGGCCGAACTCGGAAACGATCTGCACCACCACGTCCTGCTCGCGGCCACTGCCTGCCAGCGCTGCGAAGAATTTGCCGAGTCCTTCGTTGAGCTGGATCAGCAACTCCCCCTGCATTTCCAGCTGCCCGCCATGCGTGTCGAAGGGCCCATACGCCATGCTGTAGGTCTGGCTGGGAATGCCGGCGCGGATCATCAGGGCGGTCTGCAGCAGATGGCCGGCAATGCGTGAATGCATGCCGGCGGTGATCGGCGGATCGGTGGCGGCGACGATGCGCTCGCTCATGTCAAAGGTACGGCCGATCAACTCGCCCGCTTGGCGCGGCAGGCCTTCGGGCTGGTCTGCGGCCATCGCCAGCAGCTGCTCGCGGAACAGCGTGGTGTCGGCGCCGCTCAGCGGGTATCCCGGCAGGCGCATGAAGAAGCCCTCGGTCGTCTGCAGCACGAGAGTCGGCGTATTGGCCGCCACGCACTCCAGACGCAGCTCATTGAGGCTGACCGAGGCATACGGATTGCCGGGCGACACCAGGTCGTTGAAGCGACCGATCCAGCCGGTCGGGGTGACCAGGTTGGAATCGGTGGTCTGCCACACCTTCATCGAATCGAAGTGGCTGAAGCTGACCCGATCGAACTCGCCAATACCCTGGATGAAGGCGACGTCCTGCTGCGTGTTCCAGCGTTGCGCCAGCCAGTCCAGCGCCGGGTGCAGGCGGTACTGCGGCAGGCCGTTCAACGCCAGGGTGTCCTCCGGCGCGAGGGCCAGCGGACCGTGACCGAACTCTGCGTCGTAGTACCAGGAGTTCGTCACTGGCACCAATGTGTTCAGATCATCATTGCCGCCGTCGAGAATGATCTGCACCAGGATCGGCGTGCCGGATGGCAACACCGCGTCGCCGAAGCCGGCCAGCACGGCGGCGCTCGCCGGGGTGCCGAAGGCGCGGAACGCCAGGGGGCCGGCCGCGCTGGCGAGGCCGATGTAACCGAGGTTCTGCAGGAAGTGGCGACGTTTCATGATTGGGCACTCACTGCAGATAGAACTCGGGGGAATTTAGCCCCAGGCATAGGAGTCCGGCGGCACGCTCGTGGCTCCAGCTGCCTGCGGCGAAAGTGGCCATGGCATTTGCCGTGGCGGGCGCCACGTCGAACAGGCCCAGTGCGGCCAGCGCGAGTGATGCACGGCCCGCACCATCCAGGGCGCCACCGGCTGCGTGCAATTCACGCACCGTGCTGCTGCGGCGCAAGACCGGCACATCGCCTTCGCCGTCGTCGCGCGTGCTGAGCTCGCGTGCATGAGTCGACCAATGGATTGCCTGCCCGGCGTGTAGCCAGTCCTTGCCCTGCGGCCAGCCGTTGACGTTGGGCGCGTTGAACAGATGCTGGCCGAGAAAGCTCATGCTGTAGGCGAAATTGAAATCACGCAGCTGGTGAAGATCCAGCGCGCGCAGCGTGGCGGCGACCAGTTCCATCGGGCATTTGACCCGCGAGCGGATGGATTCATCGGACAGAAATTCGGGCCGCTGGGCAATCGCCGTGACCAGGGCGCGAAGGTCGCAGCCCGAGCCGAACGCGGCTGCAAGCGTATCGATGACTGCGGGCTCGGGCTGCAGCCCGACGATGTGCCGGTAAAAGCGCTGCGCGATGAAGCGCCGATAGGCCGGCTGTTGATCGATCGCCTGCATGACCTGATCGATATCCGCGGCGCCGCGCGGCGCGCCAAGAAACGTCTTGTTGCCATCATCCCAGCGCGACGCGATGAAATCGGCTTCGCCGGTGGTCCAGTTGTACTGGTAGCCGGTCAGCGCCCGCGCCATCTCCTTCACGTCGAGTTCGCTGTAGTTCGGCTGTCCGGTCACCGGATCGGTGATGCCGAGCGCGAACAGTTCCATCAGTTCGCGCGCAAGGTTCTCGTTGGCGTGGCCGACGCTGTTCTCGAATCCGTTCAAGTACCACTGCATGCCCGAGCCGACCGTCACTTCGCGCAGCACCGTGTGATACGAACCCAGTGCGTATTGCTTCAGAAGATTGGTGTACTTCTTGAAATCCGGATAGTGAAGCTGGTCGGTCTGCGAAATCACCAGCAGGCCCATCAGGATCCAGGTGATGCGTTCCTGCAACGGGTTGGGGCTGCGCGCGAACTGCTCGATGATGCGGTCCTGGAAGCGGCCGTACTCTTCCCACTGCTCCCAGTCATCGCCGGCCTGCCACTCGGGCCAGGCCCAGTCAGCCAAGTCGGTCGGCGTACGCGCGCAAAGATCGATGATCAGGTTTTGCGGCCCGATCGCCAGCCCTGCGGCGATGTCGCCGGGTCCGGGGCCGAACCCGAGTCGGCGCCAGATGTGGGCGATCTGGGCTTCAATACTTGCCATGCTGAGCTACCGAATGCCGGCATACGGGCCGGCTCTGCAGGCGCATTCGACTGCAAATCCGAGCACAATGCAAAAGTCGCCGAAACGTACGATAGCGTACGCAGAGAAGGCCGGGACAGTCGGTGCTTCAGCAGGCGATCGGCCGATCTCCTCTCGAAGCGCTGCTCAATTGCCGCCCGCGTCGTGCTCGCCGCGTGGCTCGTGCTCGCTGCGTTCGCGGCCGCGCTCGTGCCTTCCGGAATGGCGCAGGGCCTTTGCCAGGCGCTGCCGACCTTCGGCGTCCATGCTGGTGGCCAGTTCGACGATGGCCTGCTGCGCGTGTTCGGCAAGCCCGCCGCTGTGCAGACGAACGCGCTGCATCGCTGCATCCAGCACATCGCGCTCGAAGGGCTCGGCCAGCAGCGCCTGCTCGACATCGCGGCGCGCGGTGCGCGCCTCGCGCGCCTGTTCGCGAAAGAGTTCCCGTCGCGATTCCAGCGCGGCGCGCAGTGCGGTGCGCTCGGCATCGTTCAAGTGCCGATGCAGGGCGCGCGGACTGGGAAAGCCGGCGCCTGATAGCGAGCCGCTGCCGCCGTGCATGCGATGCGTCAGCAGCCAGGTACCCAGGGCGGTGGCGAAAACCAGGTTCAGTGCCAGTGAGGCCACCAGCAGCCAGCGAATTCGAGTCGTCATGCTCAGTACTCCAAATCTTCGTCATCGAGCTGCAGCAAGGCGAGCAGATCGGCAGGCTGCTGTTCACTCTCAAGCTCATCCAGGCCAAGCCCGAGGCCCAGCGCAATGCCCAGGCTCAGGGCCGCCGCAAGCGACGGAGCAGCAAGTCGCCAGCCGCCCAGTTCGGCAATCAGGTCGCGCCATGCGAAAGCCTTTGCCCGCGGGCCTGAAGTCGATCGAGCTTCGGCAAGGATGCGCTGCCGCAGCCATGGTGAGGGCGCTGCGGGTGGCGGCAGTTGCAGCGCGACATCGAAACTGCGCGCCTGCTGCAGGCGATGCCGGGCTTCGTCGCTTTCCACCAGCAGCTGCGCTGCTGATCGCGATGCCGTGGAAGGCCAGCGCGAGAGGTCGGCGCCGTAGGCATCCAGCAGCTCCGAGAAACGTTCGATAGTCAGGGACATGCTCAGGATCCGGTTGCATGCTGAGAGGAAGAGGTTGCCGCGATGCGCAGCTTCAGGCCGCGACGCGCGCGACTGAGCAGCGATTCGAGTGCATCCTCGGAAACACCCATGGCCTGCGCCGCTTCCTGTTGGCTCAGACCTTCGTAGTGGAACAGGACCAGCGCTTCGCGCTGACGCTCGGGCAGATCCGCCAGCGCCAGGCTCAGCGACTCAACTCGCTGGGTTTCAGAAAACTGCTGGTCGGGCATTGGTCCTCGATCAGGCAGGGTTTCGACCAGCTCATCGATGGGACGCCGAGCCCTGAGGCGGTCGCGGCACAGATTCAGGGTCACTTGATACAACCAGGTCGAATAGCGCGCACCGCCCGGTCGCCAGCTGCCAGCATGTTCCCAGGCGCGCAGGAAGGCATCCTGGGTCACATCATCGGCCTCGGCAGCGCTGCCCAGCAGACGCTGGGCAAGTCGATGCAGCGCCGGCAGGTGGCGGTCGACCAGGACGGCAAACGCCGCCTGGTCGCCGCGCCGCAGATTCGCCAGCAGTTCGGCATCAGGATCGTCATGCGTGTGGACAGCAGGCATGCGTCGATCTTTACCCGGATTCCTGGCCAAGGGCCAGTACGGTGCAAGTCTTCCGGGTTTCAACCTTGCGCTCATGCATCGCCAACCATCCTGGCCAACCAGCACCGGGCGGCAGAAGCCGGCCGGGTTGCTGGCCTGTGGAATGGCAGGCGCCGATGTGGGTCGAATTGCCTGCCGTGCCCGAACTAGTCGTTGTGGTGCCCGCCGTGACCACGCCCATGACCACGGCCTTCTGCGCGCATTGCCTTGCGTGCGGCCATCATCTCTTCGCGATCCACGGTGCCGTCTCCATTGGTGTCGTGCTTGGCGATGCGCTCGAGCTGCTGAGCGGCATGATCCTGCACCGAGATGCGTTCGCCGTGGCGGCTTTCAAAGCGCTTCTTCATGCGCTCCTCGCGCATTGCCTTGTGATGAGCCAGTGCCTCATCGGCGGTGATGAAACCATCACCATCGAGATCCATCGCGGCACTGCGTTCGGCGATGCGCTGCCCGGCCTCGGCAAGCACCACCGGAGCGCGCTGGTGCTTGCCGCGCTGGCCTTCTTCAGTATCATCCGAGCCGGCTACGGCGAGGGATCCTGCCATCAGCCCAAGCAGGGTGGCGGCGGCGATGCTGGTGCGTCGAAATGCGTTCATCTGGGGAATCTCCGGGGAAAGGATGCGAGGACGTGCCTCAGAGGATTGCACGCAGGCCAGGGCAATTCCCGTCGCGAGATTCTGCATTGTGTCGGCCCTGGTTCAGTTTCAGACCAAGCCTGGTCAGCGCGGCAACTCAGAACTCATGGCGAAGCGACAGCAGCACGGCATGAACCCGATAGTCGGGGCTGTTCTGTCCCAGCAGGATGACATTGGCGAGCGTGTCCGGACCGACGCCGCTGCTGGCGAAATCCGCGCTGCTGAATCGCTCGTGGCGGTAGCCAAGCCGCAGACTGGTGCTGGTTGAAAGCCTGAACTCGCTGGCCATGTCAAAGGTTCCAATCCGCGCCTCGGTTTCGGGCAATGGCGCCCAAGTCAGCGCCGGGCCGGTCGTCACCTGCACCGATCCGCGGGCTCGCGTCAGCACGTAGTCGGCGCGCAGGGTGGTCTTGTCGTTGGCCAGGTTTCGCGCCAGTCCCACGCCGGCGCTGTCGACCCGGTCAACGTGCTCTGCGAACCAGTTGCGCGCGGGATCGCCCGCTTGCTCTAGACGGGTGGCGCCGCCCTGGAAGGCCCGCGCGGATTGATCGAAGGCCATCCACTCGCGGCCGACAAAACCGTGCAGCGACCAGCCATCTGCTGGATGCAGGCTGGCATCGAGGTGCACATTGCGCAGCCGACTGCGGGTGAGGCCGAACTCGGAACGTCGGTAATCGTCGGCGGTGCGGCCAAGCGAGGCGGACAACGCAAGGATCTCGCTCGGCGCGAACGAGCCAACGATTGCCAGCTGACTGCGCTCGCGGTCCGCCAGATGGTACTGGCGCAGGCCGGGAAGGTTTTCGAATCCGCCCGGCACCGTGTCGGTGTAGGCCGGCGTATGGCTGTCCAGGAAGGGTCGGTTGCCTAGGTAGGTCGAGCCACCGCGGCGGCTTCCCACCCAGCGCAAGCCCGCGCTCAGTCGCTCGCTGATGCGGCTGCGCAAACTCAGGTTGAGGCGGCTTTCTTCACTGTCGGAACGCGCAGACCAGGTGCGGTCGATCACCCGCCGTTCAACACCAAGTCGCAGGTCCGCCAGTGGCCCGAAGCGATAGCCCGAAGCCACACCCAGGCGTTGTTCGCGGTAACCGACCGGCAGATTGATGCGCCGACGCGCGCTGGCATCGGCGGCATCCTGCTGCTGCGAATCGCCGCCAATGCCAACATAGGCATCGCGCGGGGTTCGGTTGTCGCGTTCGTCGAAGCGGTAGTCGAGCGTCCAGTTCCACGCCGCAGCGGGCCGGGCCGCAAGCCTGAAGACCAGCAGGCGGGTGTCAATCCGGCCATCCAGGGAGGCGCGCGGCAGCGGGTCAACGATGCTCTGCGCCAGGTCTGGATTGACTGTGTAGGGCAGGAAGGCCTGGTTCTGGCGCATTTGCCCGGTCGCCACGTCGAGATTGAGGCGTGTCGTGGAGGTCAGGGCATAGCCCAGTCCCAGGCTGAACTGGTGGAAACGATTGTCAGGCGGCAAGGCCAACTGGCCCCTGCCGTTGGGGAATCCTGCCGAAGCGGCCCATCCGGAAATGGCGGCGAACGGGTTCTGCCAGACCAGGCTGGCATAGGCATTGTCAAAGTGCGACACCTGCACGGCGCTGCGCAGCTGCAGACGAGTGCCGGCGTGACTGAGGCTGAAATCGAACAATCGGGTGCGCTGATCGAGCGGCTCGGGCAGCATGGCGACGCGTGGATTGCCGCCGCTATTGCCGATGAGTCCGGCGATGCTGCGCAGGCCCTGCTTGCGCTCGTGTCGAAGCTGGGCTTCCACCTTCCAGGCTTCGGGCATCCAGATTGCCGCGCCAGCGGCGCCGCTCTGTCGAACCGACGCGAGACGGAATTCGTCAAGGCTGGGTAACAGCGTGCCAAGGCCTGCGGTGGTTGGCGCCGCAACCCAGTTGCCCGGAAGCGCAAGATTGGCCGAGCCCACGCCCAGCATCGGTGTGCTGGCCGTTTCGCGGGCACTTGGCAAACGCTGGTAAGTGGCCCAGACGCGATAGCGACCCGGCTGCGCCAGACTGGCCTGCACCTCGTGCGAGGCGAGCCCCAGATCGCGGCCGCGGAGCCGCCATACCGGTTTGCCCGCCGCGTCCAGTTCATCGCTGCGGCACAGTTGCAGATCGGCAAAGCCCCGCAGGCCCTCTGCGCTGCCTGCATAGCGCCCGTAGCGAAAGCTGTCGCTGGAAAGGTAGGCCAGGCCAAGGTCGATGCGCTGGCAATCCGCTTCAGGCGACGGCTCGGCAGCGGGAACCGCAAAGCTTGCTGCAAGCATGGCCAATGCTAGGCAGCGCCCGGCCCAGGTGCGGGCGTTTGTGCTGATCACGCGATTGCGAGTTCTCATCCCTCACCTCATCGCGTGGTGCTGGCACCGGAAGGATGATTGCTGCCGTGCACTTGTGCATGGCAGTTTTGGCAATCCTTGCCAAGCAGCGACTGCGAGCCGGATGGAAGGCTGTCGCCGGGCAGTCCGGTGCCGCTCAACGCAGCGCTGGGATGAAACTGCGCCAGATGGCATTGCTGGCACAGGAAGGGTGTGCGCTGGGTCAGCATGGCCGGATGCACCGAGCCGTGCGGACGGTGGCAGTTCATGCAGTCCTCACGTGCCGGTGGGTGTTCCCACAGGAAGGGCCCGCGCAGCTCGGCGTGGCAGGTGTAGCAGGTCTCGTTGACGTTGCCACCGATCAGCAGGCTGGTGCCCACGCCGCCATGTGCGGCGTGGCAATCGCTGCATCCCATGCGGCCATCGTGCAGCGGATGAGCGGAAGGTCTCAGCATTTCGGCGCGCTGCTGCTGGTGGCAGCCACCGCACACCGCGGGCTCGTTCGCCTTGTCGAGGGCGGGGTCTTGTGCAGCGTGGGACGTGTGGCAATCGCTGCAGCGCAGATTGGCTGCCTCGTGGGCGCTGCCAAGCCAATGCATTCCGGCATCGATGCGATGGCAGTCACTGCAAACCTTGTTCTGCTCGGTCGCAGTCAGGGCCGAATGTGAACCAAACACGCGGTCCGGGGCGGTTCGCGGCTGGCCGCGCGCTGGCCGGCGCATATGATCATGGCTCGCGCCGTGGCAGCTCGCACACCCCGATTCGGCGAAGCCCGTTCGCGCGTCGTGGACGCTGGCATGCGGGGTTTGCAGAATCCCGACGAGGTCTGGCTCGTTGTGACAATCAAGACAGTCCTGCGCCGCGTCGGGCAGTCGCTCCAGCCGTTCATCCGGCAGCGTGGAATCCGCAGCAGCCGCGCGCCAACCAACACCCAGACAAAGCATCAGGATCAGTGCCAGCAGGATTCGCACGCGCCCTCCATTTGGTTCGCTTGGTTCTCATCCTACCTGTATGTCGGGACTTCGGATTGACGAACGTCAACCAGCAAGTCGCTCGCGCGAGGCATACTTGTCGAACCCGTTCATGGAGGAGCAGCGCATCGACACTCGCAGATCGGGACTGGCCTGGCTAGCGGTCTACCTGGCGCTGGTCCTTGTACCGCTGGCGGTGCTGCTGGTAGGCGAACGCCCGCGTGGCAGCGGGTTCCTGTGGGACTTCGCCCTGATCCTTGGCTATGCGGGCCTGGCCATGATGGGTGTGCAATTCGCACTCACGGCGCGCTTCAAACGCGCCACCGCGCCATTCGGCATCGATCTGATTTATTACTTTCATCGCTTTCTGGCGACGACGGCGTTTGTCCTGCTGCTGCTGCACGTGGCGTTGTTGAGCTGGAAGTATCCCGATGCGGTGGGCGACATCGACCCGCGCAGTGCACCCAACTACATGACGTTGGGCTGGATCGCGATCCTGGCCTTCGCAGCCATCATGTTTACTTCCCTGATGCGCAAGCCGCTGCGCATCGAATACGACCGCTGGCGCCGACTGCATGTGCTGCTCGCGCTGCTGGGCGTGATCTGCGCCGTGCTGCACGTGCAAGGCTCGGGCGCCTATCTGGAAGCACCATGGAAGCGCGCCCTGTGGAGCGGTCTGGCACTTTCCTGGCTGCTGCTTGCAGTCTGGGTGCGCTTGATTCGCCCGGCGCTGCTGCTGCGCCATCCGTGGCGGGTGGAAGCCGTGCGACAGGAGCGCGGGCGCAGTTGGACATTGAGCCTCAAGCCCGAGCACGGTCAGATCTTCGACTACCATCCGGGACAGTTTGCCTGGCTCACCCTGCGCGCCTCGCCATTTGCATTGCGTGAGCATCCATTTTCGTTTTCTTCCAGCCCGACGCGCCCGGGCAGCATCGAGTTCACGATCAAGGAACTGGGCGACTTCACCAGCAGCATCGGCCAGATCAAGCCGGGCGAGCGCGCCTATGTGGATGGACCCTACGGGTCATTCTGTGTCGATCGCCATCCACAGGCCGAAGGCTTCGTGTTCATCGCCGGCGGCGTGGGCATCGCGCCCTTGATGAGCATGCTGCGAGCGCTCGCCGATCGCGCCGAAAAGCGGCCTCTCTGGCTGTTTTACGGTAACCGCGACTGGCAGCGCGTGGCGTTCCGCGAGGAGATCGAGCAACTCGCGGCTCAGCTCAGCTTGCGAGTCGTACACGTACTTGGCGAACCACCGCCCGACTGGCAGGGTGAATCGGGCTATGTCGATGCCGGCGTGCTGCGCCGCCACCTGCCCGCCCGCCATGGGACACTGCACTTTCTGGTCTGCGGCCCGGATCCCATGATCCGGCTCGCCGAGCGCAGCCTCGCCGAACTCGGCGTGCCCTTGAAGCAGCTGCACTCGGAAATTTTTGACATCGCCTGATCTGCAAAAGGAGTATCGACATGCGCGAACGTTGGGCACGAGCACTGGCCATGGCCACCGGACTGATGGTGCTGCTGCTTTCCGCCGCCTTTGCCGCGGTGATGAACGCGCCAGGCGCGGATCCCGCGGCAGCACCCGCTGCAATCGCAAGCGAACCCGATCCACAACAGATCGCCAAGGGTCAGGCGATTTACGTCGAAAGCGGCTGCGCCCGCTGTCACTCGGTGGCAGGCAAGGGCAGCCCGCGCAGCCCGCTGGATGGCGTTGGCGGGCGCCTGGGTCGCGAGGAACTGCGGCAGTGGGCGACCGGCGCCGAGACAGTGCAGGACGAACTGTCACCGCGTGCGATCACCGCCAAGCAGCGCTATGCGCAACTCGGCGAAGAGCCAATGGCAGCCCTGCTCGACTATCTGGGCTCGCTCAAGTAGCGCCGCCCCAGCTTGCTGCAGGCCGGTGACGGCCATCAACCAACAGCGTTCGACACCCCATGCGGCACATGTCCGGAAGGCACGTGCATGCGCGCCGATTCGATGTTGGCGTGCGAATCATCGAAAAAGATGTCCGCGCCAAAGGCTTGCAGGAAGGGGCCCTTGGCACGCCCGCCAAGGAACAGGGCTTCATCGAGACGCACGCCCCACTGCCGCAGGGTGAGAATGACGCGCTTGTGCGCCGGTGCCGAGCGCGCGGTAACCAGGGCGGTGCGGATCGGTGAGGCATCCGGCGGGAAGGCGCTCTGGATGCGATGCAAGGCGGCCAGGAAACCTCGGAAAGGCCCGCCGGTGAGCGGCTCGCTGGCGCGCGCGCGTTCGTTGGCGGCGAAGGCTTCGATGCCCTGCTCCTGGCTGATGCGCTCGGATTCGTCGCCGAACAGTACGGCGTCGCCGTCGAAAGCAATGCGCAACTGGTCGCTTTCGCGCTCTGGCGCCTTGGCTGGCAGGATGGTTGCCGCGGCAACGCCGTGTTCCAGCGCGTAGCGCACCGAATCAGGGTTGGCGGACAGGAACAGATCAGCCCCGAAGGCGCGGATGTAGCGCGTGGTCGGCGCACCGCTGGTGAATGCAGCGCGCACGATCTCCAGTCCGTAGCGCTCGATTGAATTGAAGATGCGCAGGCCGGTATCGGAGGAGTTGCGCGACAGCAGGATCACCTCGACCCGCGGCAGAGCCGGATTACCCAGTTCGTTCAGCGCCAGCAGCTTCTTGACCAGAGGGAAAGCGATGCCGGGTTCGAGCGGGTCGTCCTCATTGCTGCGCTGATAGCTGGCGTAGGCTTCCAGTCCGTCCTGCTCGAACAGGTTGTGACTGTTCTCCAGATCGAACAGGGCGCGTGACGAGATCGCCACGACCATGCGGTCGGGATCGTGGGTCGAGCTGGCGGCAGTCGGCTGTGGATGCATACCCGCATTCTGCGCCAGCCGCGTCGCTTGAGGCGAGACTACTGGGCGAACTGCTCAGCCATGATGCGCTCGGCCAGGCTGTGCTCGGGATCGAACAGCAAGGTTGCCATGGCGGTCTGCGATTGGCGGATGATCACTTCCACCACGTCGCGTACTTCATAGGCATCGGCGGTGGCGCTGACCGGCCGCTTGAAATGGTCGAGCACATCGAAGCGCACTTCGGCATCGCTGCGCAGGATGGCGCCGCGCCAGCGCCGCGGACGGAACGCTGCAAGCGGCGTCAGTGCCAGCACATCGGAATCCAGCGGCAGGATTGGCCCGTGCGCAGACAGGTTGTAGGCGCTGCTGCCGGCCGGCGTACTGACCAGTGCACCATCGCAGACCAGTTCATCAATCCGCACGTGGCCGTTGACGCTGATGCGGATCTTGGCGGCCTGCTTGGTCTGGCGCAGCAGGGAGACCTCATTGAAGGCCAGCGCCTGCACCGGCGTGCCGGACTCGGGCACGGCCTGCATTTCCAGCGGGCGCAATTCGGCCGGCTGCGCATCGGCCAGGCGCTGCAGCAGATCTTCGGCGCGGTATTGGTTCATGAGGAAGCCGACCGTACCCAGCTTCATGCCGAACACCGGACGGTTCGCCGAACGATACCGGTGCAAGCTGCGCAGCATGAAGCCGTCGCCGCCCAGCGCGACGATCAGGTCGGCTTCGTCAGGTGCATGCTGGCCGTGTTCGGCAATCAGGCTCTGCATCGCCTGCTGGGCTTCCGGCAGGCTGCTGGCGACAAAGGCTATGCGATGCGACTGGCTCATGGGCTACGCGGGCGGAATCGCGGGCGGAGCCCCACAGTGCCGGGCGGCGCGGGTGCGGTCAATGCCGATGGGGCCGAGGTGGGCAAGTTCCGCTCCGGCATCCCGGTTTCGGCCCGGTATTGGCCAAGCGGCGTGTCGGCACAGGGGTGCCGACCAACGTTGCCGCGTGGCTCGTATGCCCTGTCGGCACCGGGGTGCCGACCTACGTTGCTGGATGATGACAAAGCCAGAGCAATTAACGCGGAGGTCGCGGAGAAGATCCGAGAAAAAGCGAAAGAAGTCAGGGCTGAATGCGCTCGATCAGCTCCGCCTTGGCCGTCCGAAAGTGTCATCCGAATGTCGCAGCGGAATGCCAGTTTGCGCGAAGAACCACTCTCGGCTCTTCTCCGCGACCTCCGCGTCCCTCCGCGACCTCCGCGTTGAAAGCTTTTGCCACCTTTGGACAACCAAGCCGGAGCTATTGCCGGCCTACTTCGCCGCGTGGCTCGTAGCCCTGTCGGCGCAGGGATGCCGACCTACGTGAGCGCATCGATTGTAGGGCGGCATCCCATGCCGCCGTCGTGCTTACAGCGGCCTCTCCGGCGAGCGGGACGGGATAGTGCGGCGCACGTCTCCTGTCGTTTGACGTGATCGACTGATCGAACCGGTCACGCGGTCGGCGCTGCCGCCGCGCTCGGTTGCCGGTGCTTCTTCACCAGCCAAACGACCAGCCCCACCACGATCACCAGCAGAGAAATCGCCAGCAGCGGCCGGTACACGATCCAGGCCACGGCGATGACGATCAAGGCCGTCATCGCGGCCAGGATGAAACTGACAAATCCGATGCCCTTGCCAACGATGGTGCCAAACATCGGGATCACGTCCATCAGTACCGACATCGGCTTGAACACCAGGCCCAGGCCGATCCACATCAGCATGAAGCCGGCACCGCGGATTATCCAGGTGAGCATGGTGTTTGCCGCCTGGGCAGCTTCAAACATCTGCGCCGCCGGCACGACGCCCTCGTCGACCAGCAGCAGTTCGTCACCAGCGCGCGTGGGATAGGCATCCAGACGTTCGCCGCTTTGCCGAGCGATGACGCTGATGGTCTGTTCGGGCACCATGCGAAAGCGAACCCGGATGTCACCTACGCTGGGGCTGCCAGGATTGCGCGAGCGGTACAACCAGCCAGCCTGCTCGGCGAAACCGGCCTGCACGTCGGCAGGAAGCGAACCCACCGAAACCGCAAGGTCCTGCCACCCACCCACCTGGCCGAGCACGGCCGAATCAACACGGTAGTCTCCAATGCGGCCGGCATCGGCGCTCAGGCGCTGCGACTGGTATGGCATGGAATCGGGGTTGCGGTGGCCGTCGGGCTGCGCGAAGTCGGAAGAGTCGACCAGGCCGTCTTCCCAGTCGGTGGCATAGGTGTAGGTGGTGACACGTTCGACCCCGCCGCCCAGCTTCTTCTCTTCCTTGGTCTCGGAGGATTCCTTCCACTGGAACATCTCCGCCGTGCGCTCCAGACGCAGTGCACGCTGCTCGACACCGAACTCGGCGTCGCGCAGTGTCCCCTCCACCTGTACCGCGCCACTCAGATGTACCAGGCCGCCGTCGAGGCTCGTATTGCGCGGCGCAGCGGTGGTTTCCACCACGGCTCCGGCGCCTTCCTTGAGGCTGTTGTACGTGGTTACAGCACGGCCTTCATTCCAGAACAGCAATGGAATCGCCGCCACGAACATCAGCAGGCCAACCAGGATGCCCTTGATGGCGCCGCCCAGGCGACTGAACCAGCCCTCACGGCTGACCACACGGAATTGATCCGACACGGAATTTCCCCTCGTTTGACGGCTCGCAGCCGCGTAGTGCATCAAGCGAACCCGAACGGGTCCGACTCCCCGAGGCAGATGGTAACCGCGCCGCCGCCCTGGCGGGCGGCTCGGACATTTACTGGATCAGATTGGCCTGCCGCACCGGGGTGCCGGTAAGCAGTCCGAAATGACCCGTGGCATAGGTGTAGCTGGCGTTCTCGCTCCAGATCGAGGACGAATGGATACCGCCCACCGTGCAAACACCGGTGGCGCATACCACCTGATCGGTCCAGGACTTGATCGAATAGACCCGATCACCGAAGCGCTTGCCGGACAGGTAGTTGAGCAAGGGGCTGTTGACCGAGAGTCCCCAGTAGCCGCAGGTGCTGCTGAATACGTTCCAGGGATAGCTGCCGCAGGTCCACAGGCCGCGGAATGCACCGGCAATACCGACGAAGGCATCAACCTGCGGGCGCAGGCCGTGATAGGCAATCTGGCGCGCCGCCAACGTGGCGCCCATCGAATGCCCGATGACATCGATACGTCCGGTGCAGGACGCGGCGAGCGCATCGACCATCGCGTTCAGGACCGGAGTTTCCTCGCTGCCGTTGTGGTCATTGCAGGCCGCGCAGACCTTGCTGCCCCAACTGGGCCGGAAAATCTCACCCGCGGCATAACCACGCGCGCGCAGCTCGACATAAGTGTTGTCGAAATCGCCGGGTTTGCCGGTATTGCCATGCACCAGCACCACCGCATCCCGGCAGGCCGCATTGGCCTGGGCACAAATGAACATCGCAGCCAGCAGGCCGCCACAAACCAATCGAAGCATGATCGCGTCCCTCCACGCATGGTGTTCCCCTGCTGCGGGAAACTACGCGGAAGGACCCAGTAATCAAGCTGTACGAAAGGACAGGTACCTGCTGAGTCAGTCCTGGCTGACCTTCACCAGCAACTGCTTGGCCAGGGCGCCATGCACCGAGGCCACGCCGCGTGCCAGGTGCAGGGTCGCGAACAGCAGCAGCACGCCAGCGACCAGGGCGAGTGGCGCCAGCACCAGCGGCATGTCGACGTTCGAGTCACTGAACGAAGCCAGCAGACCGAACGGATCAACCAGCCGCACGAGGCCGCCGAACGCCAGGCCAGTGCCCAGTGAAATACCGGTCACGGCGACGGTGAAATACACGATGCCCAAGGGCAGCATCAGCACGAGATACAACAGGGTCGACCAGGTCCGCGGATCGGTGAACATGTTGCCGATCCGGGTCAGCAGCGGCAGCTCGACATCCTGATAAAGCGGCCGGCGCGGCATGCGCTCACCCAGCATCACTTCCACCAGACGACCTTCGACCAGGGACAGCACCCGCACCGAAGCAAAGAACAGCACGATCAGCGGGATACCGATGATCAGGATTGACAATCCCAGCGACAGGCTGAGACCGGTCACTGTCCAGGTGAAATAGAAGATGCCCGTGGCGAGACTGAACAACATGTAGAAAAGTCCGGCGTACGCGCGCGGATCCGCCGCCACACCGAAGAATGCCTTAAGCATGTTGGTTTGACGCGCCGGGCGCGGCGAGCGCAGTGCGCGCGATACCGTGACTTCGGTGGTGCGATAGATGTCAGCCACCTCGTCCGGCGCACCATAGCTGGAGGCGATCTCGGCCAGCACCTCGGCTTCCGGGCGATCCGGCTGCTCTGCCAGGGCCGCGCGCAGATACTCCTCGGCGTCGTACAGCGCGTCCTGCAGCATGGCTGGGTCGGCGTCACGCAGCGCCGCGCGCAGTTGCCGCAGGTATTCCGAAATGGTGGTCGGCAATGTGCTCATGGTGCGTGTTCCTGCAGGATGGAATCGACGAAGTCACGGGTGACGGCCCAGTTCGCTTCCCATTGGCGCAGGGCATCGCGGCCCGGCTCGGTGATGCGGTAGTAGCGCCGAGGCGGTCCACTGATCGAGGGCTCGACATGGCTGTCGGCCAGGCCAGACTCGGCCAGATTGCGCAGCACCGGGTACAGCGCGCTCTGCTTGCCGCCCAGCGCGCCGCCGCCGCCTTCGAGCTGCTTGGCGATCTGGTAGCCATAGAGCGGCTCACTGGCACGTCCCAGCACCGCCAGCAGCACCAGCGAGACGGTGCCGGCAGCCAGCTCTTTCTGGAACTTGCGCAGGGCGTAGTCGTCATCGCTCATGGCGCAGGCCAGTGCAGAAAGCGTTGCAAGTGGAGTCGAATGAGGAACATGCGGGAAGCTCGGTATAGGCCTGTGTCAATCATAGTACTTAGTTAACACTAGTCATGGGCCGGAAGTCACCCAAGCGCTACCCTGCCCGGCCTGGAGCCCGATTTCTCATGCATTCCACCGAAACACCGTTTGCCAATCTCGACCCATCCAGCCTGCTGAACGCGATCGAGTCGCTCGGCCTGCGCTGCGACGGCTCGGTGCTGGCGCTGAACAGCTACGAGAACCGCGTGTTCCGCGTTGGCATCGAGGATGCGGCTCCCATCGTTGCCAAGTTCTATCGACCCGGGCGCTGGAGCGACGAGTCGATCCTGGAGGAACACGACTTTGTCGACGAGCTGGCGGAATCCGGCCTGTCAGTGGTCGCACCGCTGTGCTTTCAGGATCAGACCCTCCACCAGCACGGCGGCCATCGCTTCGCACTGTTTCCGCTGCAGGGCGGGCGCGCGCCCGAGCCTGGCGATCAGGACACCCTGCGCCGCATGGGCCAGGCCATGGCGCAACTGCACGGGATCGGTGCGAGGTCGCGCTTCGAGCATCGACCCGAGCTGAGTGTTGCGCGCTTCGGTCATGAGCCATTGGAAACACTCCTGCAGGGCGGCTGGGTGCCGCGCGAGCTGCGCGGCAATCTCGACAGCGTGGGCAAGGGCCTGCTGCGTGACGTGGAACGCGTTTTTTCCGAGGTCGGCCCGCTGCGCCAGCTGCGCCTGTACGGCGACTGTCATGCCGGCAACGTGTTGTGGCGCGATGATCGCCCGCATTTCGTCGACTTCGACGACTGCCTGACCGGTCCCGCAGTGCAGGACCTGTGGATGTTGTTGTCCGGCGATGCCGCCGACGCGCAGCAGCAACGCGACTGGCTGATGGAGGGCTATGAGCTGTTCCGTGAAATCGACTCGGGAGAGTGGCGCCTGATCGAACCCTTGCGCGCCCTGCGCCTGCTGCACTTCAACGCCTGGATCGCACGCCGCTGGCACGACCCGGCCTTTCCACATGCTTTCCCCTGGTTCGGCGAACCGCGCCACTGGGAATCGGTGCTTGGCCAGCTGCAGGAACAGTGGGCTGTGCTGCGCGAGACCTGAGGCACGCTCAATTGCGCGTCGGATCCGCGCCGACAGGACCTGTCGCTCAAAGGGGCAACTCGGCGGCGCTTGATCCGACCTACACGCTAACCAAGGTAGGTCGGCTCAAGCCGCGAAGCGGTGGAGCCGACATCGAGGTGCTGCAGCGAGGAGTCAATTTCCCAGAGCGCCTCACTTCCGCATTGCGCCAATTCAGCTGCGTCGCTGGCTGATCGCCACGCTGGTGAGGATCAGCCCTGCCGCCAGCGCCATGCTCATGGTCAGCGGTTCGTCCAGCAGCCACCAGGCCCAGCCCACGCCGAACACGGGAATCAGATAGGTCACGGTGACCGCGCGCGATGCGCCGATGCGCTGCATCAGACGAAAAAAGAAGGCGTTGGCCAGGCCGGTGCAGATCGCGCCAAGCGCCAGGGCGCTGCCCCAGGCCTGGCTTGAGGGCATGGTTTCTGGCCAGGTCCACAGTGCCAGTGGCGCGATGAAAAGGCTCGCTCCCAGCATGGTGGCGGCGGCCAGCGCGACCGCAGGCAGTTCGATGAAATAGCGCCGCACCAGGTTGGATGCGATGCCGTAGCAGGCCGCGCCCAAGGTTCCGGCCGCGGCGGCCCAGCCGACATCAGGTCCGTCACTGCCTCCTCCAGCCAGCACCACGACACCGGCAAAGCCCAGCAGCAGGGCAAGCCCGCGCAACCAGGTGACCCGCTCGCCAAACATCAGGTACGCGACCACGGCGGTAAACAACACCGTCGTGCTGTTGGTGATCGCACCGATGCCGGCCGGTGCACGTTCCGCCGCCCAGGCGAACAGCACGAAAGGCACTGCGGCCATCGGCAGGCTCATGGCGGGGATCTGCCAAAGGTGACGCCGCGCGAACCGATGCCGGGCCAACCACAGGAATGGCGCCAGGACTGCGGCACCCAGCACCAGGCGCATCAAGGCCAGCGGCAGAGGCCCGAACTCCGGCGCCGCCACCCGCATGAAATAGAAAGAGCCACCCCAGATCGCCGCAAGGCCCACCAGTTCGATCGGCGTCAGCCAGTCGCGCGAAGTTGGCAGCAGAGTGGCATCGGCAGGCGCAGACATGTCGGTTCGAGCGGGTGGCGAGCCGGCTAGTTTGAGCCAACGCCGGCCGGAAAGCTTTACGAAGGTGCGCTTCCGTACAGCGGTGACCGCCTTCGCGCAGCACGATCCGGATCCAAAGCTGCGGTCACCAAAGGTTTTTCCTGCCGATCCGTGAGTCGGAACACATCGAAAATGTGTTCTGCAACACACGATTGAAACGGATGTTTGAAATCCGTCACAGTTCATGTACCATACAGCCCCGTACGCCGGCGCTTGGGAGGGCACCGGTTCTGTTCAGCGACGCCACCGGAGGGGTGTACCCGGCTGCGCGTCACGTACCGAACCTGTTGGAGGTCACCGTGCGATTTCTCGTAGCGGGTCTATTGCTGGCCCTGGCTTCATCCCTCGTCTCTGCCAATACCGGCGTCGCCTTCGTGCACGGAACCGGCAAGCAGACCGACGCCCTGAACGACTACTGGCAGTCCGGATTCGTCAATTCGGTGCGCCAGGGCCTGCCGAACCAGGCCAATTACGTCGTCATCAATTGCGACTTCGAGCAATACATGTGGGACAGCCGCGCCGCCGGTTGCCTGGCTGGCCAGTTGTACAACTTCGTCATCAGCAAGAACATCACCGACCTGGTCGTGCTGACCCACTCGAACGGCGGCAACGTGATGCGCTGGATCATGTCGAACCCGACCTGGGACAGCCGCTATCCCACGATCATCCAGCGCATCCGCTGGGTGAACGCCCTGGCGCCCTCCTCCGCCGGCACCCCGCTGGCCGATGCGGTGATGAACGGCAATGTCATTGAATCCTTCCTTGGCTGGATCGCCGGCTACAAGTCCGACGCGGTGCGCATGCAGCAGCAGAGCTGGATGGCGAGCTACAACGCCAGCTGGCTGTACGGCACGGGTGGACGCCCGGCCCTGCCCAAGGGATTCTGGAGCGTGGTCGGCACCGATGTGAAGGTCGCGGTGTGGAGCGGCAATGCCTACTGCGGCGGCTACCACCTGAATCTCGGCCTGGAAGTCACCAAGGCCTGGCTCAACTCCTGCGCCGACGGCTTCCTCAATTGTTCCAGCCAGAATGCAGCCGGCCGGGTCTGGTTCAACGACTACCAGCGCACCTCCAGCGGCTACATCCTCAACCACAACCAGAGCCGGCGTCAGTGCTTCAATCTTGACGTCATCCTGCGCAACGACATCTGAGGACAGCCATCATGCGTACCCCGCTTTTTCTTTCCCTGATGCTGGCCTGCGGTTCGGTCTTTGCCGCGCCGGCTTCGCTGCTGCCTGCCGCCGCTGGCGACATGGTGCCCACTCGGCTCTCCGCCGCCACCAAGTCCATCGCGATTCCCGACATGGAGCGCGCCCCGGTGCAGTTTGCCTGGGCCATGGAAGCCGGCACCGTCGTGGACGCTGCCCGTCCCTACGTTGCTGAAAGCCGCGAGTTCTGGACCATGGTCGACGCCAGCGAGCTGAAAGCCGGCTTCCGCATCGACACCACCGCGCCCGGTGCATTGATCCGTTTCAGCCCGGCCGACGCTGCCAAGAGCGCCGTCCTGGGCATCGAAGGATTGACCCTGCGTCACGAGGGTCGACTGATCGACGCCAAGCAGGCCTTTGTCAGCAGTGCCAATGCCGAAGCACTGAAGGCTGCCGGCGCCGATTTTGGCGCGGGCACAGTGGCAATGCGGATTGACCCGCGCCTCGGTGATGGGCAGTTCGAACTGGTCGCCGAAAAAGCAGCGGGCCGTTACCTGGTGCACGTATTCGAGCCGGACAGTGATATCTCGCTGTCTCTCGGCGCCGACCGTACCAGCCTGCTTGCCGGGGACACCCTCAAGGTGCAGGCCAGCCTGGCGCAGAACGGTGCCAAGTTGCCGCTCGACAGCATCGGTGGCGTGCTCACTTCACCGTCGGGCGAGAGCTTCGACCTGGTCTTCAAGCGCGGCGATGACGGCAGCTACAGTGCCTCGCTGAAAGTACCCGAAGCGGCGCAGGGCGGTATCGGCTTATGGGAAGTACACAGTTTCGCTGGCACCAAGCTGGGCGATCGCGAAGTCAATCGCGATGCGCGCACGGCAGTCGGCATCGGCAGCGCCACCGCGCGGCTGACCGGCAGCTACGCGCTCAAGTCCAGTGCCGGCCTGGCCTTCAGCATGCCCATCGAAGTTGCCGCTGCGGGTCGCTACGAGCTGCGGGCCACGCTGTTCGCCACAGGCTCCGACGGCCTGATGGCTGCCGTGGCGCAGTCGCACTCGGCGGCCTGGTTCGACAAGAGTGGCGAGATCGAGTTGGCCTTTGGCAAGGAACTGATTCCGGCCGGCTACGGCGCGCCCTTCGAGCTTCGCGAAGTGATGCTCAAGGATCAGGGTCGCATGGCTGACCTGGAGCGTCGCGGCGTGGCGCTACGCATCGATGCCGATCAGAAAGCGATGGCTGCGCAAGCCGAAC
Source organism: Lysobacterales bacterium (assembly GCA_038257155.1). Lineage (GTDB taxonomy): Bacteria > Pseudomonadota > Gammaproteobacteria > Xanthomonadales > Xanthomonadaceae > JANJTY01. The sequence goes on from JBBSJP010000031.1 coordinate 20,918, forward strand.
GCTGATCAGCAAGCCGTGCTGCACGAAGAACGCCGGGCTTGCCCGGCGTTTTTCTTTGCGGACAAGCGGCGCGCCTGAATCAAACAGCGGACCTGCGCATCAGGCAGAATCCTGCCATCACATCGAGTGTCCAGAACCATGAGCACCACAAGATCCCTTCGCATCGACCGCACCAGCGACCACACGGCCGAACTGGTACTGCTCGGTCCTGGCCGCGGCAATGCCATGGGTCCGGATTTCTGGCGTGAATTGCCGGAGGCGGTTGCTTCGCTCAACAGCGATACACAGCTGCGCTGCTTGGTCCTGCGCGGCGAAGGCGAGCATTTCAGTTACGGCCTGGACTTGCCGGGCATGGGGGCCGAACTCGGTCTCATGCTGCAGGATGGCGCGGCCGGTCGCGCCGCCATCGTGCAGCAGGCCGCGCGCATGGTGGCCGGATTCGACGCGCTGGCAAACGGGCGCCTGCCCGTGATTGCCGCGGTCGATGGCTGGTGCATCGGCGCCGGCATCGAGATGATCGCGGCCTGTGATGTGCGCCTTGCCACTCGCACGGCGCGCTTTGCATTGCGCGAGGTAAAGGTCGGCATCGTGCCGGACCTGGGTGGCATCTCGCGCCTGCCACATCTGGTCGGTGAGGGCTGGACCCGCGAACTGGCCCTGACCGGTGACGAGATCGATGCCGAAACTGCCCAGCGCATCGGGCTGGTCGGGCGTCTCAGTGAAAATGCTTCCAGCCTGTTGCAGCAGGCTCGCGCCATGGCCACACGCATCGCCGGCAACCCTCCACTGGTGGTTGCCGGCATCAAGCAGGTGATGAACGCGCGGTTGAACGCCGGCACCGGCCACGGCAACCGCGAGGCTGCCACGCTCAACGGGATGTTGATGCAGTCAGAGGATTTCGCCGAGGCGATGCGCGCCTTCATGGAAAAGCGCGAACCGACGTTTCACGGCCGCTGAGGTTCGCTTCAGGCGAGCGAACCCTCGCCGCCTTCCTCGTCGGGCTCGCCGCCATCCGCGTCGTCAGGCATGGCCCCTGGCGGGTCGTTGACCGCTTCGTCTTCCACAGGCGCTGGGGGTGGCGGCACGGCCACCGGCTCGGATTCGGCCAGTTTCTTGAGACTGACCAATCCTCGCTCGTAGTCCGGCCCCAGCATCGGGTCGAGCAGCAACCCGAACCAGCGACCCATCAGGCTGCCCTGGAAGTCGCCGTCGAAACTCCACACCAGACGCGTCGCGTCGCCTTGTGGATGCAGGTCGAAGCGCGCACGTCCGATGCCATCCTGGCCAAAATCCAGCGCCACCAGGATGCTGCGGTCCGGCACCACCTCGATGATCTCCTGCGAACCGTCACCTTTCTCACCCTGCCAGCGCAAGATCGCGCCAACACCGTGTGGCGGTCCGGCGAACTCCATCTTTGCAGTCGGATCGTAATCAGCCCAGGGCGACCACTCCTTGAAACGATGGAAGCCATTGAGCATGTCGTAGAGCTGCCCCGGTGGCCGTTCAATGACGATCTCCCGCTCCACATGCACGGTGTCGGGCAACATGAAGCCACCAGCAACACCGATCGCAAGCAGGACCAGCAACAGGACCACGATACGTTTCAGCCAGCGCATGTCACGTCTCCCCGACGGTCAGAGCCAGATCTGCAAAGTGCCCGACCTGCGCCGGACACGTGGAAGTGGCAGTGGATCAGCTGACGACGAAACTGACCCGCATGTTGACGCGCCACTCGGTCACCGAGCCGTCGTCGTCAGTCACGACCTTGATGTCGTTAACCCAGGCACCCTTGATGTGCTTGACGCTCTTGGCGACTTTCTTCAAACCACCTTCGACAGCATCTTCGATGCCCTTCTTGGAGGACGCGGAAACTTCCAGGATCTTGGTAACGCTGGTCATGACGAATGTTCCTCTTGCGGTGGTTGGTGAGGTGTCACCATACGCCGTCCGCAGGGATTTTTCCTGCGCCGAGGGTGCTTGATGCTCAACCGCCGCCAGGGGTTGTTGCCAGTGCAGCAAGGCGCCGATCGCGTTCGGCACGTGGCAAACGTGCCAGGGTTTCGACACGCGCCTGGAAGGCAGCCCAATCTCCGCCAGTTGCACCGAAGAGGCTGACAAAGGCAGGTAGCCAGCCATCGTAAAGCCGCTGCGGCTGCAACGCGGCGTTGTTCAGCGGGCCGTTGACCCAAGCGTCCAGGCGGCGGGGAGCTGGTCTCTCATAACCGGGCCCCTCAAAGCCTGACCCCCGATCGGATATCAGCGCGCGGTACTGGCTCCGGAATGTGTCAAACGCTTCGGCCTTGGCCCGACGCTTGGCCGCATCAGACAGCGGTCCTGTGTAGAGGGCTTGCAGCGTGTCCATCAGTTCCTGCAGCACGGTTCGAAATACTGCGGCCTGCGCGTCTACCGTCGCATCCGCCGGCGCCAGGCCACGCGCCTCGCGCCACTCCCGCAGTCCCTGTTGCTCCACGAAACTGGCCAGCGATTCGTTGAACGCCGTGTCATCGCGAACATACAGCCACTGGTGCGCCAGTTCGTGGAACACGGTGGCCACTGCGGCCTCCGGCCCTTCGCGCAGCATGCTGCTCAGTAGTGGATCGGCAAACCAGCCCAGCGTGGAGTAGGCCGATACACCGCCAATCCAGGTGTCGAAACCGCGTCCAGTCAATTCGGCGGCTTCGCGTTGCGCAAGTGTGCGGTCGAAATAACCGCGGTAAGGCACACAGCCGGCAACAGGAAGGCACAGTGGCAAGGGTTCGAGGGAAAACTCCGGGGCAGCGATCACCACCCAGCTGACGAACTCGCGGTCCAGTGCCACATAGCGGGTGTAGCTGCGGTTGCGCGGCAGCAGCAGCCGGTCACTGGCGAAATCGCGTGCCGCGCCGAGCAGCTCCAGCTGCTCGCGCAGCGCGGGATCGGTGGCGGGTGAGGCAAGCAACTCGGACACGGGCTGCTGCTGGCGCAACAACGCGAGCTGTCCCTTGCCAAGGTGACCGACATAGCCCAGCGTGCTGCAGCCAGCAAGCAACTGCAACCCGAGCAAGAGCACAGCAAGCAATCTGTCTGACCGAGTCTTGCCTTTGGCTGATGTCTGTCGCATGCCGGCAAGATTACCGCGCGCGAGGCCAGCTCCTTTCGCGCGACGGTTGATTCAGGCCTTCTTTTGCAGACGTGCGAGCTTGGCCTCGCTGCGCTGCACGGTCGGATGCTCGGCCGGCAACAGCTTGCGGTAACTGTTCAGCGCAGCGCTCTGTTCCTCCAAGGCTTCCGATTCGCGCCCCAAGCCCGCAAGCGCTGCTGCGCGAGCTTCGCGGGCCTGATTCAGTTCGCTGTGGGCGCCAGTAATTTCGCGCAGAGCTGCAACAGCCAGGTCGGCTTCGCGCAAGGCCGCCTCGAACTCTCCAAGACGCGCCATCACTTCGGCACGGTTGGCACGAATCGTGTGGCAGGGAACTGCTTTGGGACGCGATGCATCACAGTTCTGCAAGGCCAGGTCGAACTGCGTCCGGGAAGCCTCCAGGTCGCCACGTCCAGCCAGCTCTATGGCGAAGCGGCGCTGCACCTGGAACACGCGCTTGTCATCAAGACGCTCGTACATCGCGATGGCTTCGCGGATGCGCGTCTCTCCGGCCTCGATATCTCCGTCGCGGGCCATGAAGTAGCCGGTTTCGCCCATGGCCCTGGCAACCCATTCATGATCGCCAGGAAATGCCCCGCGAACAATCGCCAAGCGACGCTCGGCTGTCTCGCGCTCTGCCCTCAAATCGCCCTGCGCGTGGCGAATCTGCTCCAGCATTTCCAACATTGGCGCAAGATTGGCGCTATCACTGCCGTTGACCCGCTCGGTGAGCGCAATGGCCTGCGTGACTTCGGACTCGCTCTCCTCGATGCGCTGCTCCTCGAAAAGCGCCAGAGCCAGGTTGTTGCGCATTACAGCAAGGCGTCGCTGATCGGGCTTGGGGGCCGCCTCCAGCGCCGCAAGCGCACGTCGACTGAGGTCAATCACCACATCCATTCGCCCTTCCTGGTGATGGACCGCGCTGAGTCCGCTCAGCGCAGCAGCCAAAGACTCATGTTCGGTGTCGGCCAGCGGCTCCAGAATCGCAACGGCCCGCTCCAGCCGCGCCCTGCCCTCCACAGCGTGACCACGATAGCTGGCAAGTACGCCGAGATTGAGCAGGCTTTCCGCCACCGCCGGGTGATCGGGACCGTGCGCCCTTTCGGCAACTGCAAGGGCGCGCTCGATGAGCCGCTCGGCAGCCGGAAGATCACCGCGCCCAGCTTCAATTTCTCCAAAGTCGTCGAGCAGGTCTGCTTGCAATGCCGGATCATCGGCAAATTCGGCATCAATGCGTTGCAGGGTGTTGGCATAGGCTTCAGAGAGGCTGAGCGGTGTGCCACTGGCACGTCGCATCGGATCCTCGGACAGGAAGATCGACATGAGAAAGTCCTTCACCCGCTTGACCCGCGCCGTTTGCTCGCGCGCAGCCTCAGCCTGCGCTTCGGCACGAGCAGCTTCGTTGCGCGCCACGTTGGCCTGCCACAGCGCAACACCAAAGCCGGCAATCAAGGCGAGCAGGACGGCGCTGGCGCTGCCCACTGCCAGGCGATGGCGGGTGACAAACTTGCGCGCTCGGTAGCCCGCGGTGTCGGCCTGCGCCGCAATCGGCCGCCCATCCAGCCAGCGTTGCAGGTCTTCACCCAGCGCGGCGGCATTCGCATATCGGCGCTCAGGCTCGCGTCGCATTGCAGTGAGCACGATCAGGTCCAGTTCGCCGGACATCTCGCGCGCCTGCCGCGAAATCGACATCGCAGAGCCCGTGCTGTCCGATTGTCGCCGCAGTGCCAGGCTGGGACGCTCGGTGGTTTCCAGGCGCACCGATTCAGCCAGGGTCTCCAGACTCGCGCTGCGCCGATCATGCGGCAGGCGTCCAGTCAGCAACTCGAACAGCACGATGCCCAGCGCATAGACATCCGTAGCCGTGCTGATCGTCTCACCCAGCACCTGTTCGGGCGCCGCATAGGCCGGCGACAGTGCGCGCAAGCCGGTCGCGGTTTCACTGGCATCAGCCGGCAGGTCCAACAGCTTGGCGATACCGAAATCGAGCAGCTGTGGATGACCGTCGGAATCGACCAGGATGTTGGATGGCTTCAGGTCACGATGCACCACGAGCCGTGACTGGGCGAACGCCACGGCCTCGCAGACTGGCAGCATCAACTCGACCCGACGGCGCACATCAAGTCCCTGGCGTCGGGCGTAATCAGTGATCGGTTCACCCTCCACGCAGGTCATGGCGTACCAGGGCTGACCATCCTGTATGCCACCATCAATGAAACGGGCGATGTTGGGATGCGACAGTTCGGCCAGGATGCGCCGCTCCTGCCCGAAACGACGCAGGCTGTCGGCCGACTCGGCGCCGCGCCGCAGCAGCTTCAGTGCCACCTGCTGCTGGAAATCGCCCCCTTCACGATCTGCCAGCCAGACTTCGCCCATGCCACCGACACCCAGCTGACGGCGCAGCACGAATGTACCCAGGACCTGTCCTACCCGCCCCTCGGTGGCAGCCGCTGCGGCCAGTTCGCGCGCCGCGGCTCCCAGCATGGTCGCTGCCAGAATGTCCGCGCCACGCTCCAGCGGGCCTTCAGGCGTGGCATCCGCAGCAAGCATCGCTGCCAGTTCGTCCGCGAGGGCCGGATCCTCGCTGCGCAGCGCGTCGATGCGCGCCTCACATTCGGGAGAGGCCAGATCCGATAGCTCATCGAACAGGCGAAGGGCTCTGGTCAATCTCTCAGTCGAGTGCATCGGCGGCGCTCCCAGGGCCCAGTCGCGCGTGCAGAAAGGCACGCGCACGACGGAAATCCCGTTTCAGGGTGGTGGAAGACAAGCCCAGCGCTTCGCCAGCCTCCTCAAGATTCAGCCCGGCAAAGAAGCGTAGCTCCACGAGCTTCGCAAGGCGTGCATCGGCGCGCTCGAGCGCGTCCAGCGCTTCGTTCAAGGCCAGCAGCTCATCATGACGCTGCGCATCCTCGCCGTGCATGCCTTCGGCCGCGCCCAGCGTGACATCGGCCAGCCCCCCGCCACGCTTGGCAGTGAGCCGCTCGCGGGCGTGGTCGACCGCGATCTGGCGCATCGCGCGGGCCGCCACGGCGAAGAAATGCCCGCGATCGTTCACCGACAGTGCTTCCGGGCGGGCCAGGCGCAGGTAGGCCTCATGCACCAGCGATGTGCTACCCAGGCCACCGCTGCCACGTTGCACCTGACGCGCGGCAAGCCGGTGCAGATCGTGATAGACCGATTCAAACAAGGCGCGGGCTGCGTCGACATCGCCTTTGCGCGCACGCTCGATAAGTTGGGTGACCTCCGCCATGAAATACCCCCGACCCAATCCGGTGAGCAAGCTGACATGCCACCGCGCCCACGGCAAGCGCTGCGCCAGCCACTGGATGAAATCGAGCGCATCCGCCCCCCGAATGGTGTTCGTTGTATTGAAGTAACGGGGAACGCCTCGTCACGGGACCACGCGGCGCTGCAGCGCCGCGTCAGGTACCGGGAACCACCCAGAGGTGCAAGGTTCGCCGCGCGCCGGACGTGTCAACCAGGGTCTCGGTGCGCGTACCTTCCTGTGCCTCGATCGCGAAGGAATGCGACAGCACGCGCGTACCCGGCGCGCAGCGCTTGCGCAGCTCTTCGGCAATCAGTCGGGTAGACCACTCCACCAGGTAGAGGAACACCACGGTTGCCGCGCCGAGATCGGTCTCCAACGCATCGCCGTGGGAAAAATGCACGCGATCTTCCACGCCCGCCGCCGCCGCGTTGGCACGTGACTGTTCGATCCAGTAGGGCTCGATATCGACGCCGAGCCCCCGCGCGCCGCAATCCCTTGCTGCAGCGATAACCACCCGGCCGTCGCCGCAGCCCAGGTCCAGCACCACGTCTTCCGGCCCGACCTTGGCCAGCTCAAGCATGCGGGAGACCACATCTTCGGGCGTGGCGAGATAGGGCGCGAGGATGTAGCGGGGCGATGGACTCAAGGCGCTGGTCTCCAGCTGTGTGACGACGTGCAAGCGTACCCCGCCCACGACATGCCTGATGGCGCAAGCTGCGTGGACGCTACGGGGTATCAGACAGATTCGTTGTCCCGAGTTTGGTTCAGCTCGCGTTCGAAGCGTAGCTCGCCGTCAGCCTGGAGCCCACAGTTCTGCCATCCGGACCGTTCGTAGAAGCGCTCCGCCCGAGTCCCCGGCCCGGTGGTGAGCCAGGCCCGTCGCACGCCGACCGAAGCCAGCCACTCCAGCATCGTGTCGTGCAGCAGGCGTCCGCCACCCAGCCCTTCCCACTGGGGTTCCACGAACAATGCCCAGACGTTGCCGGTTTGCGCGTTGCCGATCGCAAAGCCGACGATTCGCGCATCCTGTTCTATCACCCACCCGCGTCCGATGCGCTCGATCGACTCGATGACTTCGTCATCGGGGATCACCCGGGATGTCAGACGGTTTTCGAGCACCGAATGGCGCACACGCTGAATGTCTGGCACGTCGGCACGCACGGCCTGGCGCAATTGCATGGCATGGGTCATGGGATTTCCGCACAGGGAATCGTGTCCCGGCCGCGGCCAAGCGCTCCCCAACGCAGATCGTGCGCACCCGGCAAGGCGCGCAGCCAGAACGTCAGGGACATGTGGCTTGCCTCAGACTCACCCAGTTCCTTCCAGGCCAGCTGCATGTTCAGGTGTTCCTTTCGTGTGTAGCCTCGCTTGCTCCAGAATGCCTCATTGTCACGGTGTCCCAGGGGACGGCGCGGGTCATCTGCAGTGCGGTCAACCGCCGCAAACGCGGTGAAGCGGAACTCGCCGAAGCCGGCCGCGTGCGCTTCCCGCTCATCGAAGAAGCGGTGTCCGATACCCTGCCCGCGGAATTCGGGCAGCAGTACCGACTCGCCGAAATAGAACACGTCTTGCACCGCGATGCCCAGCTGCCGAAATGGCAGCTGGAATGCGGCATCCTCGTCGCTCAACGGCAGCCCGGTGGCAGCGCCGACCACACAATCGCCCAGGAAGGCCAGCACGAACACGCTGCGCGCCGACCGCGCGTAGGTCGCGAGGTAGCGCTGTTCGTACTGCACATCGCCGTCATAAAGATACGGCCATGCGCGGAAGACCTGCATGCGCAACCTGGCCAAATCCGGCAGGAACTCTCCGACCCGCGATCCAGCCAGGCGTCGTACCTGGATCACGCGGCAGTTGATTTTCGTTCGGCGATCCAGGCATCGACCAGGCGTTCGAGGATCTCCAGCGGCAGTGCACCATTGGTCAGCACGACATTGTGGAACTGGCGCATATCGAAGCCTTCGCCCAGTTCGCGCTGAGCGCGCTCGCGCAGTTCCAGGATCTTCAGCATGCCGACCTTGTAGGCCAGCGCCTGGCCGGGAATCACCAGATAGCGCTCGATCTCGCTGATGACTTCCTTTTCGCCCATGCCGGTGTGTTCGATCATGTAGTCGATAGCCTGTTCGCGCGTCCAGCGCTTGGCGTGCATGCCGGTATCCACCACCAGGCGCACGGCGCGGAACATCTCGGCCTGCAGGCGTCCGAGATTATCGAGCGGGTCATCCTGGTAGCCCAGTTCCCAGGCCAGCTGTTCGGTATACAGTGCCCAGCCTTCCGAGTAGGCGGTGAAGGGCAGCAGGCGCCTGAACATCGGAACGCCCTGCAGCTCCTGCATTATCGCGACCTGGAAATGATGGCCCGGAATGCCCTCGTGATAGGCCAGGGTGCGCATGCCAAAGCGCGGGATTTCGCTTACGTCGCGCAGGTTGGCGTAGAACACGCCTGGCCGCGCACCGTCCATCGATGGTCCGTTGTAGTAGGCACCCGGAGCCGTCTTTTCGCGGAACACCGGCACGCGTTCAACCTTCACCCCCATTTTCGGGCGGACGTCGAAGAACGGCTCCAGCCCCTTGTCGATCTCATCAATGATGGTCTGGTAATCGGCGAGGATCTGCGCACGACCTTCGTCGGTGTCGGGATAAAGCTGACTGGGTTCGGCCTTGAGCTGCCAGATGCGCTCGCCGATCGTGCCCTCCTCGTAGCCCGCGCCGCGCAGGATCGCATCCATCTCGCTGCCGATACGGGCAACTTCCGCCAGGCCGATGTCATGGATCTGGTCGGCGCTCATCCGCGTGGTCGTCATCGCGCGGATCGTGTAGTTGTAGAACTCGTCGCCGTCCGGCAGCGACCACACGCCGTGATTGCCGCTGGACCGGGACAGCAGGCCCTCGTAGTACGCAATCATCCGGCCGTAGACTGGGTAAACCGTGTTCTCAATCTCGGCGACTGCCTGTTCGCGCAAGCTGTCGCGTCCCGCCTCATCCAGCCCACCGCTTTCCAGCAGCTTGCCCATGTGGGTGTCCAAGGCGGTAAACAGGATGTTCTCGCGTGCCGGAGTGGCCGCAAAGGCGCGCATTTCGGCGAGCACTTTCTCGATCACGAAGGTAGGCGGAATCACGCCGGCAGCCTCGCGCCGCTGGACCGATTCGACAGCCTGATCCAGGCGCAGGCCAAACTGCGAAAGGCGCGCGATGTAGTGCTCGGCGCCTTTGCGGTCATCCACCCGGTGCGTGGTTGCCATGAAGGTCGGCAGGCCATTCTGGACCCCAAACAGCTGGTTCAATGGATAGCTGTGGTAACGCCAGCGCTCGCCTTCGGCCTGTACCGCAACAAAGTTTTCCAGGATGTCGTAGCTGAGCTGCTCCTGCGGCGAGAGCGACTCGCGGTCGTAGCTTCGCAAGGTAGCCAAGTCGCGTTTGAGCTTCTCAATCGCCTCCGTTTCGGCTGCCTCGGAGGCGTCGGTCAGGCGGGCGTTGTGGCCGCGAATACCGACCTGCTCGAACAGCCCAAGCTGGCTCAGCATCTGCGGATCGTTGACGGCGTACTCGAGAAAGACCCTTTCGTAGAACCAGCCGATCTTCACCGGCTTGAACCAGATCGTGTGCGCCAGCAGGGCGCCGGCGATCAGCAGCAGCAAGGCAAACAGGCCGAAGCCCCACTTGAGAATACGTTTCATCAATCCGGTCCAGCGGTTCAGGAAGTCGCCGAATCTATCATTTGTCGGCCGATCTCCCAGTGCCGTCCGTCATAAGCGTCCGCAAAGCCGCTACCCTGTGCGGCATGAACTATCGCCACGCTTTCCACGCCGGCAACCATGCCGATGTCCTCAAGCACCTGGTGCTGCTGGCGACCCTGGCGGCGCTGCAGCGCAAGGACAGCGCCTGCTTCGTGCTGGACACCCATGCCGGTCGCGGCGAATACCCACTCGACAGCGAGGAGGCGGGCAAGACCGGCGAAGCCGAGGAAGGCATCCAGCGCCTGTCGCGCATTGCGCGGGTACAGCGTTCCAGCGCCCACGATGGTGAGGAAGCGGTGTTGCCTGCCGAACTGGCGCGCTATCTGGCCGCGGTGCGTGCCTGCAACGGCGATGCCGGGTTGAAGACCTATCCCGGCTCTCCCCGACTCATTGCGCAGGCGCTGCGCGCCCAGGATCGCCTGGCCTGCTGCGAGTTGCAGCCGGAGGAAGCCGCCGCCTTGAAGGCCTTGTTGAAGAACGAACCGCGCGCCGCGGTGCACCAGCGCGATGGGTATGCCGCCCTCAAGGCCATGCTGCCACCCAAGGAAAAACGCGGCCTGGTACTGATCGATCCGCCGTACGAGGCGCAGCTGGCAGAATTCGATACCGCCATCGCGGCGCTGCGGGAAGGCCTGACCCGCTGGCCGCAGGGCGTTTTTGCGCTGTGGTATCCGATCAAGCGGCGGCGTGAACTGGCACGGGTCTGGCGGCGTGTCGAAGCCCTGCCCTGCCGCAGCGCCTGGCGCGCCGAACTGCTGGTGCATCGCGACGATTCGCCACTGCGGCTGAACGGCAGCGGCATGCTGTTGCTGAATCCGCCCTGGCAGCTGGACCTCGCCCTGACGCCGGCGCTAACCTCCATCCACAAGACGCTCGACCAGGGCGGCGGTTCCTGGGGACTGGAATGGATACGACGCGAAACCTGAAGGCCTTCCTCGCCACGACGCTGGCGCTGTCACTGGCAGCCTGCGCGGCGACCCTGCCGGTGCCGCAACTGCAGCCGCAGCCGGACAGCAGTCCATATCACGCCATGGCGTCGCCCGAGGACTTCATCGGACGCGAGGTGCTGTGGGGCGCGATGCTGATCGAAACCCGCAACCTGGCCGAGCGCACCGAGATCGAGATGCTCGCCTTCCCACTCGATGCCCGCCAGCAACCACGCGTCGAAGCCTCGGACCAGGGTCGCTTCCTGCTGATCCTGCCGGGCTACGCAGAATCCGCCGACTGGCAGGCCGGGCGTTTCTTCACCCTGCACGGCCGCATCGATGCGGTTCGTGAGGGCAGCCTGCGCGGCGAACCCTACCTGTGGCCCGAACTACGCGCCCAAAGCGTGTACCTGTGGCCTCGTGACTTCCGCGCCGGACGACGCTGGTCGTTCAGCGTGGGGTACAGCCGCTGATTGAGGTGTTGCGCGAACGATGGAACGCCCGCGCGGCAAGTTTGGTTCCATGGTTCGCTGCGCAAGCTGTTGGAGGGCGCATCTTGATGCGCCGCGGCGTGGTGCCTGTCAACACCCACGACCGACGGATCCTGCAATGGCGGATCGAGATCCGCCCTCCAACAGCGTCATTGGGGCCATGCGGAAAGCTTCGGTTGCGCAGTTCAGAGAGCTGGTGGAAGGACACCGTGCCGCGTGGACCAGACACACGGGCCCGCTCAGGACTCGAAACCATCCTTGAACAGGTCCGAGGCGATACAGGCTTCGAAGGCGGCCTGATCCACAAAGACGAAGAACTCCGCACCGGCTGGCATGGGGCTGTCGCCCCAGATGCCCCAGGTGCCGCCTGCATCGGTTGGCCGGTATTCCAGCTCGAAGGTGGTGTCGTTGGGCTGTGGGCCCTTGGGCGTTGCCAGCGGTCGGGCACAGCGCTGCGGATCGTTGCCCAGGATCGGGTGCCCGACAAACGGACTGTATTGCTCGGTTTGCGCAACCCGGTGCACGAAGGCATTCGGGCTGCGGTCCTGGCTGTGAATGTGGAAGCCGTAGTCCAGCGGCATCGGGGTGGCATTCTGGTTGGAAACGGTCCAGCAGCCGGCGCCGGTGCTGGCCGGCGCGCAAGCGTAATTCACGGTGATGTTGCGCGCATTCAAATCGCCGCCGCGCCACACCGGCGTGGCCAACACGATGGCTTCATCAAAGCGCTTGCCATTGAGATGCGTGCTGCTCAGGGCGGTTGCCTGATCGAGCGTATTGGTGCCGGTGGTGACATGCTGGAACTGGCTGCTGAAGGCGCCGGCCGGGCCGGATGCCATCACATGGAAGCTGGCGCCGGCCGGCATCTGGCCACTCAGGGTGCGGGCGAACCAGCTCAACAGGTGGAAGGCCGCCACGGGATTCGGATTGGCGACGCCGCCTGCACCCGCCAATGGATTGAAGCTCTTGCTGATCTGCAGTGGCAGTAACTCATCGTCTTCACTCAAGGCAACGGAAGTACCGGCGGCACCGGAGTTGCGCGCCAGGAAGACCCGATCGCCAAACTCGTAGGCGCCGATATCCACTGCCGTGGCGCCGGCGCCAACCGTGCGGCGGCGGCCATCGGCATCGACCTGCGGCGCGCCGGCCACCGCGTACAGCAGTTGGGCCGAGACGGCATTGCCGGCATCGATCGCCGGCGAGCCGGCCGTCGGGCGTGGCGCGCTCAGGGAGAACAGCAGCGGGTCGTCGGTGATGGTGCCGGTGGCACTGGCCGGCATGTCATTGAAGCTGTTGGCGTGGCTGAGATTGCGCTCGATCACGAAGTCGTCCACCACGTTGGCGGACACGCTCAGGCTGTACTGGTTGTAGGCGATCAGGTTGTTGAAGATGCTGCCGACGACGCTGGCGCCGCCGGTCGGATAAGCCACCGTGACCGGATCGGCGCAGCCAAGCACGGTGTTGTTGAACAGGCGCAGCTCGTTCTCGGTCGGCGAGAACGCAGCGAACCACAGGCCGAGTGGAAAATCACCGGGCTGACGCCGGCAATCGACCACATTGCTGAAAGCGCGCAGCACTGCCGTGGCGCTGCCCGCGCTGCCAAAGAAGGGCGGCGCCCCGGTCGCCATGCGGATCGCGCCGCTCTCGAACGAGCCTTCGACGCGATTGCCGAACACGGCCAACGAATGTGCATCGCCAGGACTAAGTTGCAGTTGGATGCCCGAACCCGGCAACGCCGCGTCGGACCGAACCCGGTTGAACGAGATCTTGCCGCTGGCGTCGGCATTCAGGCCGATACGGATCGCAGCATCACTGGCGCCACCAAACCCACCCTGCACCTGGTTCTCGGAAACATCCACGACTGCATCGCCATTGGCATTGCTCTTGACCAGCACGATGCCGCTGCTGCCGGCGTCGCTGTGGTCGAGCCGGTTGCGCAGGATGCGCACATCGATCGGAGACGGGGCGTTGTGCTGCAGGGTGATCGCGCCGCCGGAAAGATGCAGTCCCTCGATATGCAGGGTCAGCGGGCTCGCATTGAAGGTGCCGGTGACATCACGGCCAGGAGCGAAGCGCGCGATACGCCCCGGCGCGGCGATGAGGCTGAGCGACTGGCTCAGCGTGATGTCTTCGTTGATCGCTGCATCGCTGGCGACCAGCACGATGTCACCGGACGCCGAGGCGTCGATGCAGGCTTGCAGCGTCGCGTTGCAGGGCGAAGCGCCGGGCCAGGTTCTGGTTTCGGCCATAACCGGATTGCCGGCGAGAAGCATGAGCCCCGCACTGAACAGGCTGGAACACAACAAGCGCATGGTGAACTCCGAAACGGGGCCGAGCTGGCCGGATACTCCCCTCAGCGCAAATTGCTGGTCGCAGGAGACATTCGCCCGCCGGCCAAGTTCATTATTGGTTCACCTGCGTCTCAAGCTGCCGCAACTGCTCGACCAGCGGGTGAGTTTGCGGCAGTGACAAGGCAGCAAGACTTGCCCGGGCCCGGCCCAGAACGACCTTCGACTCTTCATAGCGCCCGGCCTGAAGCAGGGCCTTCAGCCGAAGCAGATCACGACGCGGCCGGTTGGCATCGGCCGCTTCACCGGCCACGGCCGGGGCTTCCTGCTGCAACCATTCCAGCGCGGCTTCAGGCATGCCGCGCGCCAGGGAGCAGGCCGCCTCAGCCTCGCGCAGCTCCGCGGAATCGCTGGCAGCCAGCACTTTCCTCGCGGGTGCCAGCCAGGTCTGCCCGGCGTCGCCGTCGCCAGCCTCGCAGTGCAGGCGTGCTACCAGCGCCTGCGAGGCCGCGATGCGTGCTGCGGGCGCTTCCTGCCCCGCCTGCATCAGCTCGATCGCGCGCAGGGTGGCGGCGATGGCCTGTTCGTTGCGACCCGCCTCGGCCAGCAGCCGGCCGCGGTGGTAGTGAATGAAAAAATCATCTTCCACCACGGCGATATCCAGCAGCCGCGCCCATTCGGCAGCACTGTCTGAAAGCAAGGCCAGGGCGCTGTCGAAGTTGCCGCGCCGTTGGGCGGTCCCGGCCAGTCCATGCCAGGCGGCGGCGCGCACCTGCATGGGCTGATCTATCTCAGCCAGCGTCGCCAGCGCTTCTCGATAGCGGACATCGGCCTCGTCCAGGTGCCCAAGACTCGCAGCAGCCGAACCTAGATTGAACAGGGTCGACGCGATTGAACCCGGACTGCTATCCACCGAGGCGCGCTTGAGCGCCAGCACCTCGCGATGCAGGCGCTCCGCATCCGCCATGCGTCCAAGCCGGCCGTAGGTGACCGCCAGATCACCGCTGAGCCGCAAAGGCAGGCTGCCCAGACCGCTGCGCCCGGAGATCCGCTGGCGCAGGGACTCCAGGCGCTCCAGCGCCGCCTCGCTGTTCTCGGTTCGAAGCTCCAGCAGGGCGCGTTCGCGCAACATCTCCAGATGCGGCAGTGCATCCGGCAGGCGCTGCTCCAGATAGGTCAGGGCCGCGTCCAGTTCGGTGTGCAGTTCGTCGTAGCGTCGTTGTGCGTTGAGCAGGTCGACGCGCAGCAGCAGGGCGCGCGCCCAGGCCTGCGCCTGCGCCTGCCGGGCGCCGCCTAGCAAGCCCTCCGCCTCGGTCAACAATTCAGCAGAAGCATCGAACTGCTGTCGCGCAAGCAGAATCCTCGCCAGGGTCAGCAGCATGTCGGCGCGCAGTTCGGCCGGGCCGGTGGCCGGCTGCCGCGCCCGCTCGATGCCGCGATCGACGAGTTCGCGGGTGGTCGGCATCTGGTTGCGCGGCAGGGCGGCACTGTCGGCTTCGAACAGTCCGATCACGAAGTCGCGCACCGCATCGGCACGTGCCGCCTCGCGCTCGGCGAGCTGCTGCGCCTGCCTTGCCATGCGCGCCTCGCTATCTGCGCGCTGCGCTTCGTGCCAGCTCAGCCACAGGCCTGCGGCGAGCGACAGTCCGACCGCTGCAGCCGCGCTCAATGGCAGCCAGTGGCGCTGCGCGAAGCGTTTGAGACGGTAACGCCGATTGCCCTGCCCGGCCTGGATGGGGCGCCGCTTCAACCAGCGGCACAGATCCTCGCCAAGGGCCTCGGCGCTGACGTAGCGTTGGCGCGGGTCCTCGCGCAGGCACTTCAGCACGATCAGATCCAGATCACCGAGCAGTTGACGCAGCAATCTGGCCACTGAACTGTGCCGCGCTGCCGCTAGCGCATCTGGCGCTGCGCTGCGACGCAGACGCGACGACGGAGCGCTGCGCTCGCGACGCGCCGCATCGCCTTCTGCACGCAGTCCGCAGAGAAGCTCGTGCAGCAGCAGGCCGAGGGCGTATACATCGGTGCGCAGAGTAATCGGACCACCGTGCAGCTGCTCGGGCGCCGCATATTCCGGCGTCAATGGCCGCAGCGCGGTGGTGGCGGCCTGCAGCGCTCCGGGTTCGAGCAGACAGGCGATTCCGAAATCGAGCAGGCGCGGAGCGCCACTGGAATCGACCAGGATATTGGCCGGTTTCAGGTCTCGATGGATGACCAGTTCGCGATGCGCGTACACCACCGCGTCGACCACGCCCAGGAACAGGCCCACGCGTTGGCGCAGGTCCAGTCGCGCGGCATCGGCATGCGCGAGGATGGGCAGTCCGTCGACCAGCTCCATGACGATGTAGGGCGTTCCATCCTCGGCCACGCCGCCGTCATACATGCGCGCGATGTTGGGGTGCTCCAGGCGCGCGAGGATGGCCTGTTCGGCCAGGAACCGCGCGCGCAGATCCGGCGAATAGAAACCGGACCTCAAACACTTCAGGGCGATCTCGCGCTGGAAATCCCCGGCCTCGCGCCGCGCCCGCCAGACCGTCGCCATGCCGCCTTCACCGAGCGGCTCGATCAGGCGATAGCCGCCCAGCACACGACCACGCAAGGTGCCGCTTGCGCCGTCATCCCGCATCAGCGCCTTCTGCAGGCTTTCCAGGGGACCGGCGATATGCGCTTCGCGGCGCAGCAGATCGCGTACCTGCTCGCGCAATTCGACATCGTCACATAGCTCAATCAAGCAGGACTCACGCCAGGATTCCGGCAGTTCAAGCAGGGTGTCGAGCAGCCGCTCGGCACGCTGCCAACGTGCACGTGCCAACTCATCCATCAAGCGCAACTCCCGTCATTTGCTTCGACTGCTGTCGCGGCCTCGAAACGCCGAGTGCCGGCGCTTCCCCTGAAGGTCTCAGCCAGCCAGGTCATTGGTCTCAAGCAGTTGTCCCAGGATGGCGCGCGCCTTGCGCCAGTCACGCACCACGCTGCGGCTGTGGATCGACAGCGCTTCGGCGACCTGGTCTACCTCAAGCCCGGCAAAGAATCGCAGCTCCACCACCTGCGCAAGGCGCGGATTGATGCGCGCAAGACTGTCGAGCGCCTCGTCCAGCGCCAACAGACCATCGTCGGCCAGCGCGCCCGCCATGGGCAAGGCATCCAGGTCGAGGTGTTCGGCCCCACCGCCTCGCCTCGCAGCGCCACGCCGGCGTGCATGATCGATCAGGATATGGCGCATCGCCGTGGCGGCATAGCGCAGGAAGTGCGCCTGATCGCCCCACTCACGGGTTTCGCCGCCGCACAGCTCCAGCCAGGCCTCATGGACCAGCGCGGTGGTGGAAAGTGTCAGTGCGCGCCCCTCATCTGCCATCTGGCGTCGCGCAATGCGCCGCATATGCTGGTAGACCAGCGGCGCAAGCTCGCGCATGGCATCGGCGTCGCCCTGGCCGGCAGCTTGCAACAGACGGGTAATCTGGGCGGAGTCTCCTGCAGACAATGGGCACGATTCCAAGGCGGACTGGTGCCAGATTCTACCGGCCAGGATTCATCAGTACCTGCAGCCGGGTGTAGGCTGCCATCGACAGTTCCATCCTCCGACATCCGCAACTTCTGGAGTACGCCATGATCCCGCCGCATCCGCGCCGCATCACCTCGCTGCTTCCGGTCGCTTCGGTCGAGGCCAGCCTGCCGTTCTGGCGCAAGGCCGGGCTGAAGGTGACGGTGGAAGTGCCGCACGGCGATGCGCTGGGTTTCGTCATCCTGTCAGGCGAGGGTGTCGAGCTGATGCTGCAAAGCCATGCATCGATCGAAGCCGACATACCGACGATAGCCGAGGTCGCACGGCAGGGCCCGAGCTTCCTGTTCGTGGAAGTAGCCGACATCGACGCGATCGCAGCAGCACTGGAAGGCGAGAGCATGGTCATGCCGCGGCGCCAGACGTTCTATGGCGCTTCGGAAATCGGCTATCGCGAACCGGGCGGGCACTACGTCACTTTTGCCCAGTTCGCCGCAGCAGAACCGGCCTGAGGCAGGCGGTCAGTCTTCCCAGCGCCGCAGCGCAAGACAGCCGTTGGTGCCGCCGAAGCCGAAACTGTTCGACACGACGGTGCGCAGCTCGGCATCGCGTGAGCGGGTCACCAGGGGCATGTCGCCGATCGCGGGGTCGGGATTCTCGACATTGATCGAGCCGGCAATGAAACCGTGCCGCAGCATCTGCAGGCAGTAGATGGCCTCGTGCACGCCGGCCGCGCCGAGCGAATGGCCGGAGAGCGACTTGGTCGATGAGAACGGCGGCACCTTCTCGCCAAACACCGCACGCAGCACACCCAGCTCGCAAACATCGCCGACCGGTGTGGAGGTGCCGTGCATGTTGACGTAGTCGATCGTCCCGTCGAGCCCCTCCATTGCCATGCGCATGCACGCAGCCGCGCCTTCTCCCGAGGGTGCGACCATGTCCACACCATCGGAACTGGCGCCGAAACCGACGATCTCGGCCAGAATGGTGGCGCCACGCGCCTGGGCGTGTTCGAGTGCCTCGATCACGACGGCGCCGCCGCCGCCGGCAATGACAAATCCGTCGCGCCCGGCATCGAAAGCACGTGAGGCCAGCTCGGGCGTGTCGTTGCGCTTGGTCGACAGTGCGCCCATGGCATCAAACTGCATCGCCATCGGCCAGCTCTGCTCTTCGCCACCGCCGGCAAACACCACGTCCTGCAGCCCGAAGCGGATTTGCTGCCAGCCGACGCCGATGCAGTGCGCCGACGTGGCGCAAGCCGAGGCGATGGAATAGTTCAGCCCCTTGATGCCGAACACCGTGGCCAGACAGGCCGACACCGTCGAGGCCATGGTACGGGTGACCTGGTAGGGCCCGACGCGACGGATGCCGCGCGCACGCAGCGTATCGATGGCGTGCATTTCGTTTAGCGGCGAGCCGCCGCCCGAACCCATGATCAGGCCGGTTCGCGGATGCGAGACCTGCGTTGGTGCCAGACCCGACTGGGCAATGGCATCCTGCAGCGCGACGCAGGCAAACGCCGCGGCGTCACCCATGAAGCGCCGGTGGCGGCGGTCTATGCGAGCTTCCAGATCGATTTCGGGCGTGCCGCCAATGTGGCTGCGCAGGCCGTTCTCGGCAAACTCCGGCATGGCACGGATGCCTGATCGTCCCTCGCGCAGCGATGCCGCTACGCTGTCGGCATCGTTGCCCAGGCAGGAGACGATGCCGCTGCCGGTAATGACGACCCTGCGCAGCGCGCTCACAGCTGCGCCGTGCTGGTGAACAGGCCCACGCGCAGGTCCTTGGCGGTGTAGATCTCGCGCCCGTCGACAAACATGCTGGCGTCGCCGATGGCCATCACCAGCTTGCGCGCGATGACGCGTTTGATGTCGATCACGTAGCGCACCAGTTTGGCCGAGGGCAGCACCTGACCGGTGAACTTCACCTCCCCCACGCCCAGCGCGCGACCGCGACCCGGCAGTTTCTTCCAGGTCAGAAAGAAGCCGACCAGCTGCCACATCGCGTCCAGCCCCAGACAGCCAGGCATCACCGGATCGCCGCGGAAATGGCAATCGAAAAACCACAGGTCGGGGCGAACATCGAGCTCGGCCTCGATGCGACCCAGGCCGAAAGCGCCACCATCGTCATCGATATGATTGATTCGATCGAACATCAGCATCGGCGCCAGCGGCAGGCGACCACTGTCAGGGCCAAAGAGGGTTCCCTCGCCCGATGCGATCAACTGTTCGTGCGTAAATGACTCTTGCATGCTGAAGCGATGCCCGAAAGCGGTGAAGGACCGCGGAAGGGCCGCATTATCCAGATCTTGTGCCCTGAGCGAACCCTACGCTACCGCATGGTTGCACTCAAGCAGGCTGAACCCAAGGCCGGACGCTGCGCAGGCGAGCGCTTGCCGAGCATGTGAAAGGCCACCGCCTCCTGGTTCTCAAACCAGCCCAAGCAGTTCAGCAGCCAGGCCGCAAACTGCCGCAAGCGCCACCAGGGCAGGCAGCGGCACGCTGCCCCGCTGCAACAGGCCGAAACTCACGGCGGCCACGAGCGCGACAAACAATTGCCCGGCAATTTCCTGCGAATTGAGCAGGTGATACGCAAACCAGATTCCCAGATTGGCCATCACCCCCACGACGGCGGCCGTGATGGTCGCCAGGGCGGCGCTGGCAAGCGGCCAGTCGCGCAGCCGTTCGATCCAGGGTGCCGCTGGCAGCACAAACAGGAAACTGGGCAGAAAGGTCGCCCACAGCGTCACGGCCGCGCCAAGCAGCGCCGCCGACATCGGCGAGGCCAGATCAGGGTTCTGCCAGGCACCGACGAACCCGACGAACTCCAGCACGATGATCAGTGGCCCGGGCGTGGTCTCCGCCAGTCCAAGTCCCACCAGCATCTGCTCGGCGCTGAGCCAGCCCTGCACCTCCACAGCTTGCTGCGCGACAAATGGCAGAACCGCGTAGGCGCCACCAATCGTCACCAGGGACGCGACGCTGAAGAACAGCGCCATCCTGCCCAGGGTGCTGTCCAGCCCCAGCCAGGCAATCAGCAGCAGCAAGGGCAGCCACCACAGCAGCAGCAGGCCGGCGGCAAGCAACACGGCGCGACGCGGGCTTGCGGCACGCTCGCGTTCCAGCCGCGCAGCGTCGCCGGCAGCACCGCCATGCGCGGCAATCACGGGAAGCCAGGCGGGCTTCCAGCGTCGCACCAGCAGGCCGGCCAGCGCAGCCAGCGCCAGCACCAGCGGAAATGGCAGACCCAACAATCCCAAGGACAGCAGGGCAGCAACGGCCACCACCGCAGCAAACGCCGTCTTGAGGATTCGCCGTGCCAGCCGCACCACGGCGAACGCCACGATGCCCAGCACCACAGCCTTCAAACCCAGCAGCAGGCCGGCCACGGCAGGCACCTGGCCGAACTGCAGGAAGACCCAGGACAACAACAAAAGCAGGAAAGCACCCGGAACCACGAACAAGCTGCCCGCCACCAGTCCACCGCGCAGGCCATGCAGCCGCCAGCCGAGATAGCAGGCCAGCTGCATCGCCTCCGGTCCGGGCAGCAGCATGCAATAGTTCAGGCCATGGACGAAGCTGGACTCGTCCACCCAGCGGCGGCGCTCGACCAGATCGGTGTGCATCATGGCGATCTGCCCGGCGGGTCCACCAAAGCTCAGCCATCCAAGCCGATGCCAGTAGGCCAGTGCCTGAGCGAAACTGGGAGAGATCAACGCCACATCGTCTGACGTCCTGTGCACTTCAATCGGCCAGCTCACGCTGCAGCCGCTTGCTGAGTTTGCTGCGCACCAGCTCATAGGCCCGCCGCAGCAGGGCACGCAGTTCCTGGGCATCCTGCGCAGACGGTTTGTCGACGGTCACCCAGCGCGCCCTCGCCAGATAGGGGGCGGGGCGGAAGCCTTCGCGATCGGTGAGCTCGAGAAAGCGCTCGTCCTCGACCTTGAAGCTCAGCTTGTTGGTTTCCGTGCCGCGCAGGCAGATGCAGCAGAACATCTTGTCGGCCACGGTGAACACCAGGTCATCCTGCCATTTGACGTCGGATTGCACACCCGGCCAGGCCTGGGTCAATTCGCGCAACTCCTTCTCTGTCATGCGTTTTTCACCTCGATGAATGGCAGCGTAGCCGATTAGAGCATGTTCCCAGCCGGGCGCTGCAATCATCCAGCCACTATGCTTACTACCGTGTCCATCCCCTTCCGATCCGTCCCGCGCCTGCGGCCGCTGCCGATGAAACGCCAGCGTCTGCCACAGCCCTGGTGCGAGCGGCTGGTGCTCGATGACGGCCGCGAGCTGCTGGTGCGGCCAATCCAGCCGGAAGACGCCGAACCGCTGCGACAGAGTTTCTCGCTGCTCACGCCAGAGGAAATTCGCCTGCGCTTCCTGCACGCGATGCGTGAACTGACACCCGAGCAGGCGCTGCAACTCTGCTCCCCCGACCGCCAGCGCGAAATCGCTCTGGTTGCCGCCGAACCGCTGCCAGTCGGCACTGCCCTGATCGGTGCTGTCGGACGTGTGGCAATCGACCAGACCGCCAATCGTGGCGAGTTCGCCATCATCGTGGGCCGGCATCTGGCACATCAGGGCCTGGGTCGCTACCTGATGAAACAGCTGATCCGCTGGGCACGCCTCAAGCGCCTTGACGAGCTTTATGGCGACGTTCTGGAAGAGAACTCCGGCATGCTGGCGCTGGCCGACAGTCTGGGTTTCAAACGCAGTCATGTGACGGGCGATCGCGGCATCGTGCACATCAATCTGCCGCTGCGCTGATTCGGCCAGCGCCGAGCCAAACAAGCTCAGCGCAAGCCCAGTAGGCCCGACTGCAGGCGTTGCAGGCGCAATCGTTGCGGCGCATTCGCCGCCATCACCGGAGCGATACGCAGTTCGGCCTGTTCAATGGCGCTGCGCGCACCGGCGTAATCACGCTGCATGATCGCCAGCTCGGCCAGATCCAGGGCGATCTCACCCAGCCCGACATACTCCGGTCCGCGCGCAGCCACCAGCACTTCCTGAGCCTGCAGCAGCAGCGCCTTGGCCGAATCAGCCTCGCCGCCGGAGCGCAGCAGCAGGGCGCGCGTACGCAACAACTGGGCATAGCGCGCAGACTGCCTGCCGCCCATCTCTTCGACCAGTGTTTCGGCTTCGTCCAGCCAGCGCAGTGACTCGTCCGCGCTGCCCCAGCGCCGATGCCATTCGGCCAGATGCAGGCGCCGGCGACTGCGCTGTACTCCCCACTGGCTGCCTTCGCCTTCACCCACTTCCACGCTGAGCAACTGCAGCGCTTCGTCCTGCTGCTCGGCGAGCAGCAGCAGGCGGCCGAGGTTCTGGCGGAATTGCGCGACGCGGACTGCCTGTTCCTCCGGGCGCGTCAGGATGATGGCCAGCGCACGTCGCATGGCCGGCTCGGCGGCCACGTAATCACCCATCTCTTCGTACAGGGCCGCGACGTTGTTGTAGTCGATCGCCAGCGAGGGATCATCCGCGGCCAGGCGCAGCTCACCGATGCGCAGTGCAGCCTCGAATTGCTCGGTCGCGTCGCGCGTGCGTCCCTGCTCGTAGTAGGCCGACCCCAAGGCGCTGTGCGCCATGGCGAGCAGATGACTATCGGATTCAAGCAAAGCCTGCCTCTGCGAAATCACTTCCAGCAGAACCCGCTCGGCACCCGCCGCATCGCCGGCCTCGCGCAGCTGGGTGGACTGGAAGCTCAGTGCCGACAGCAGGGTGGGATCGTCTGCTGGCAGTTGGCGACGCAGGGTATCGATGCCGCGCTGCATGATCGGCTGCGCCGCAAGAGCCCGGCCATCCATGGTCATGGTTTCGGCAAGGTATACGCGCGCCTGCGCAGTCTCGATCGACTCCTCGCCAGCCAGCGTGGCGAGCTGCGCTACGGCTTCCAGCAGGGTGCGCTCGGCTTCGACCAGGTGCCCAAGACGGGTCTGCAACAACCCGACCCTGCTCTGCGCGCGAGCCACATCGATCGGTTCGCCATGTATACGCTGAATCGACAGCGCCGCTGAAAACGCCTGCTCGGCTTCAGTCCAGGCCAGGCGATCGTCGTAGGCATTGCCGAGCAGGCCGAGCAGTTCTGCTTCAAAGGCGTGACCCAGGCCCGCGCGACGCGCATCGCTCAGCGCCTGTTCGAGGGTTTCGCTGGAACGCTCCGGCTGACCCAGATAACCGTAGATCCGCCCCAGCGTGCCGAGCAGTCTGGCTCGATAGGCCGGCGCCATGTCGGGCCGTGCCAGCAATCGCTCGCGACCGCGATCGATCAGCGTCGTGGGGCTGAGCTCGGCGCGCGCTGCACCCGGCTCGACCTGCTGGAACAGCTCGGTAAGAAACTCGGTAGTCGCCAGTGCGGCCTGCGACTCGGCGCGCGCCTGGGCTTCTGCGCGCAATGCGTAGTCGCGCTCATCGGCCAGGCGAAAACCCAGCAGGCCGATGGCCAACAGTCCGGCGAGTGAGGCCGCAGCCACGTAGGGATTGCGGCGCAGCCATTTGCTTACCCGATAGCGGGCGGTATCCGGGGCAGCGAGAATCGGCAGGCCACGGCGATAGCGTTCGATGTCTTCTGCCAGCGCTTCGGCCGAGGCGTAGCGGCGCTCCGGTTCCACCGCGGTGGCACGCGCCACGATGCGATCCAGATCGCCGCGCAGCTGGGCCCGACGCGCCGGCTCGATGCGCTGGCTGGGCGGCACCACGCGGCCGTCCGGCGCGAATCGCGGCGGCTTGTCGCAGAGCAGCTGCGACAGCAGCAGGCCAAGCGCGTAAACGTCGGTCGCGGTACTCACCATGCCGCCCTTGCGCTGCTCGGGTGCGGCATATCCGGGCGTGAACCAGGGCTGGGTGGCGTCATGGCGCGCGCTGGGATCGAGCAGCTTGGCGATGCCGAAATCCAGCAGCACCGGACGGCCGTCCTCGCGCAGCAACACATTGCCGGGCTTGATGTCGCGGTGGATTACCAGTCGCTGGTGCGCGTAGTGCACCGCGCGCGCCACTTCGGCCAGCAGGCCAAGACGTCGGCTGATGTTGAGCACGCGGCGCTGCGCGCCTTCGGTAACGGTCTCGCCGCGCACGTATTCCATCACCAGATACGGATGGCCCTGCTCGGTTTCGCCGCCATCGAGCAGGCGCGCGATGCCGGGATGGTCGAGTTCGGCGAGGATCTGCCGCTCGTGGCGCAGCTGTCGCGCGGCGTCGCCGTCGCCCAGACTACGGATCACCTTGATCGCGGCCTGCTGGCGGAAACCGCCTTCGGCGCGTTCGGCCAGGTAGACCACGCCGACACCGCCACTGCCGAGCTCACCGATCAATCGCCAGGCCCCAAGTCGGGCACCGGCGAACGGTGCTGCATGGGCCGACGCGATCGCGCCGGCAATGTGTTGATCCAGGCGATCGGTGGCGACATCGGCCAGCAGCATCGCGTGAAGCTCACTGACCAGATCGGGCTTGTCCGGCAAGGACGCAAACCACCGATCCCGCTCCACGCCCTGCAGCTGCAAACCGTGCTCGAAAAGCGCCTCAAGCCGCTGCCAGCGCGATGCGCTCATGTCTGCAGCCGCTGGCGCAGCCAGGCCTTGGCGAAACGCAGGTCACGATTGACGGTGGGCAGGGAAACGTCCAGCACGCGCGCGATGTCTTCATGTGCCAGGCCGACCAGGTAGCTCAGCTCCAGCACATCGGCCTTGCGCGCATCCTCGTCGCGCAGCTGGGCCAGCGCCTGGTACAGGGCTTCGGCTTCGCCGGACTCTTCGGCGACGTGATTTTCCGCAGCGCCCAACGTGATGCGCAACTGACCGCCGCCATGTTTCAGGGCTGACTGGCGCCGACCCAGATCATGCAGGATGTTGCGCATCGCCACCTGCACGGTCTTGAAAAAGTGCACCCGATCCTGCCAGGCCACATCCGCCTGCAGCAGGTTGATGACCAGTTCGTTGACCAGCTCGGTGGGCTGGATGGCCGAGCCACCGGCGTCGCGGCGGATACGGCTGGCCGCCAGCGTGCGGATGCGCTCGTAGACCAAGGCCATCACGGCGTCGCCGGCCGGTCCGCTGCCGCCGTTCCAGGCGCGCAGCAGGACAGTCAGTTGATCTGTGTCGTTGGTCATGCCAGGCACCGTGATACGAATGGAGCACGAGTCGCGTCATTCCAGTTCGAAGGTGTCCATCCCGGACTGCCCACGCTGGAGCCGCCGCAATGATCCGCAATATCCTCACCGGCCGACTGTGCCGAACGTCCCTGTTGGCCATCGGCCTGTTCACCGGCCACGCCGTGGCCGCACCGGGCGACCTTGACCTGCGTTTTGGCGAGGGTGGCGTGATGCTGGTCAATCTCAACGGCGGGCAGGAGCATTTTTCTGCCCTGCTGGCCGAGCCGGACGGCGCCATGCTGGCGGCCGGTGCCCTGTATCACCGCAATGTGGCGCAGGCGCCGGCACGCGGCTACGACATGTCGATCGTGCGCGTGCTGCCGGACGGCCAGCTCGATCCCGACTTCGGCGTTGACGGCCTGATCCAGATCGACAGCGGTGACGATGGTGATGCCGGTTTTGCGCTGGCGCGGCAGAGCGATGGCAAGCTGCTGGTCGCGGGGCGCATCGATTCGGGCGCCTACAGCGATTTCGGACTCGCCAGGCTGCATTCGAACGGCAGCATCGACACCTCGTTTGGCGAGGTTTCCGGCGACGCGCGGCGCGGCTTCGTGCGTATCAACATTGGTCCGAGCGCATTTCTGAACGACGAGGCGCGCGCCGTGGCGGTACAAGCTGACGGCGGCATCGTTGTTGCGGGTGTGGGCTTCGCCACTGACGGTTCGTTCACCTACCAGCGCTTCGCGCTCGCCCGATTCAATGCGCTGGGCGACCTGGATGCCAGCTTCGGCAATGCCGGCACCGTGATCGCGCCGGCAACCGCCTTTCAGGTATCGGAGTACGTCACCGGAATCGCGACACGCCGCGACGGCAGCCTGCCGGACGACCGCATCACGGTGGTTGGCTATGTGTTCGCGCGCAGCATGGCGGTGATCCGTCGCTATCTGCCAGACGGCCAGCCGGACGCAAGCTTCGGCAACGGCGGCGAAGTGCAGCTGAGCGAGTTTTTCGAGAACGGTCAACGCCGCGGCATGACCCGGATCGAAGCGGCGGTATGGACCGATGACGACAAGTTGCTGGTGGCCGGAACCGGTGGCGACCGCGGCTTCGTGATCCAGCGCCTGCATGCCGACGGCAGTCTCGACACCAGCTTCGCCAATCAGGGCCGCGCTTTCGTCAAGTTTAGCGGTGTGACCGACTACGACGAGCCGGCGTCAATTGCCTTGCTGGCGAATGGGAGAATTGTTGCGGCGGGCTATGCCAGCCTGGCCTATGGCGCTTCGTCAGCCTCGAAGGATTTTGCCGTGGTGCAATTGCTGTCCAATGGCAGCCCCGACCCGCGATTCGGTGATGGTCAGGGTCGGTCCACCTTTCCGCTGTCGCTGGCGACAGACGAAGCCTTCGCCGTCGCAGCCACCAGTGAGGGCGACCTTCTGGTCGCCGGCACCGCCA
This sequence comes from Lysobacterales bacterium, assembly GCA_038257155.1. Classification (GTDB taxonomy): domain Bacteria; phylum Pseudomonadota; class Gammaproteobacteria; order Xanthomonadales; family Xanthomonadaceae; genus JANJTY01. The sequence continues at coordinate 47,778 of JBBSJP010000031.1, forward strand.
ATGACGACGAGTTCCAGGGCACGGGCGCCTCGCGGCGCGGCGCGTTCATGCGGCTGCAGGGTGACGCGGGTCTGTTCCGCAGCGGCTTCGAATGATTGATGCGTTCAGACAGGAAGCGCGGCGACGGGCGGTGCCAGCGTCACGGCCTGCCCGGCGTGCGCCACGCGATAGCCGCGCGTGGCAAGGGAATGCGCGTCGGCTTCGGAGGCGTAGTGGTAGAGCAGCAGGCGCGAGCGCAGCTCATCGGGGTACTCGCGCTCCAGGTCATCGATGCCGCTGTGCGATGGATTGCCTGCCAGATCGCAGTCATGCGCCACCAGTTCGCCGGCATCGGCCATCTGCGCCAGCATCTCGGGAATCGGCCGCGTGTCGGCCGTGTAGACCAGGCTGCCGCGCAGGCGCAGGCCGAAGCACGTGTCAGGCAAGTGGTGCCGGACCGGAAATATGTCGAACCACTGACCAGCCAGCCAGAAGCCGCGGGTAACCGGCACAACGCGCAGGCCGTCCCAGAAATTCGCGCCGCCTTCGGCCAGAGCCCCGGGATACTCCGCCACGCGACGATGCAGGTGCGGCAGCACCGGCAGGGCGACGAACACCGGCAGGCGCCCGCGCAGGTCGGCATCGAACCAGGCCTGGATGAAGAGTCGTTCCAGGCCGGCCACATGATCCATGTGCGCATGACTGATATAGACCGCCGGCGGCGGGCGACCGTAGCGCGCGAGGAAGGCGTCCAACGCTTCCTGACCACAGTCGATCAGCAGCAGCGGTTCGCCATCGCGTTCCAGAACCGCAGAGGCCGAGCCGAGTGTAGCGGCCGAGCTGGCCGAGCCTACGCCGAGAAACCGCAGCGTCCAGTTCACGCGGCGAGGCCCTCGCCCGAAGATTTCGTGAATTCGCACAATGATCGCGCAGGATGTTGTTCGCACAAGGGATTTCTCGAGGGAGCGGCGTATTGGGCATACGCCTGACCGAGGGAAATTCCTTGTGCGGACAAGAGACTAGCGAGGGCGCGCGAATTCATGAAATCTTCGGGCCAGTGCCCTTCTGCCAGGCACGCCCCATGCGCGCCAGCCCGAGCTCGAGCATGGCTTCCTGCCCGCTCGGACACTCCTTGCGCAATGAGCGCCGCAGGCGCTCGAGATTGCGTGTCGCCCAAACCCGCTCCAGCGCGCGCCGCTCACCGCGATCGAAATCGATCAGCCAAAGTGCAGCGTTCGAGTCGAGCAACAGATTGTGGGCATTGAGATCGGCATGAAACACACCGGCCCGATGAAAACGCGCGACCAGGGTGCCGATGTCTTCCCAGGGCAATGCCGCGATGTCTCCGCTCAGCCGCTGCGCCAGCGTCTCGGTCTGCGGAATGCGCGCGATCAGCAGGTCGGCGCGATACCAGGGACCGCTGCGCTTTACCCGCGCGCCCAGGGGCCGCGGTACCGGCAGGCCCTCCCGGTGCAGCTCGGCCAGCAGTCGAAACTCGCGAAAGCTTCGGGTTTCGTCCTCGCCCGACCACCAGTAACGATCGCCGAGCAGTGCCGCGACTCGGCCGCCGCGACGGTAGTGGCGCAGCACCGCCTCGCCGGCAGGCGTCGTCACGAACCAGGCGCTGCCGCGTCCGCCAGCCTGCACTGGCAGCGCGGCCGCGCCCCAGTATCCTGCGTCGAACCAGGCGGGCTCCGCTTGCCGCATGCCGCCGACGTCGACCAGAATCAGGCACGCGGCTGCGCCTTCGAGGCACTCGCGGCGCAGTTCCTGCACGGCTTCCACCCAGCCAATTCCTTTCATTCGAACCCAGCCGGAAGTCTAGCAACCCCGATGCCCATGCTGCCCGCCTCGATCTGCATCCTGCGTCTGTCGGCACTGGGCGACGTCACCCATGTGCTGCCGCTCGTTCGTGCCATCCAGCGCCAGGCTCCGCACTGCGCAATAACCTGGGTGATCGGCAAGGCCGAGCGCGCCCTGCTCGACGGGCTTGATGGCGTGGAATTCTTCGTCTACGACAAGAAGTCCGGCCTGGCTGGCATGCGCGCGCTCTGGCACAGCCTGCGTGGACGCAATTTCGATGTACTGCTGCAACTGCAGCTGGCAGCACGCGCCAATCTGCTGGCCTGGGGCATACCGGCCAGGCGGCGCATCGGCTACGACCGCGCGCGCAGCAAAGAAGGCCATGGACTGGTGATCAACGAACGGATCGCACCGGGTGGCCATCACGTGCTCGATGCGTTTGCACAGTTCCTCACGCCGCTCGGCATGCAGGTCGACCCTATCGAGTGGCGCATGCCACTGCCTGGAGCCGCGCGCGAGTGGGCGCGCGAGAACATTCCTGCTGGCGCGCCGGTGCTGATGGTCTCGCCATGCTCCAGCCACCGCTTGCGCAACTGGCTGCCGCAGCGCTACGCAGCGGTCGCTGATCACGCCGTGGAACGTGGCTGGCGAATCGTGCTGATTGGCAGCCGCAGTCAACTCGAACGCGATACCGCCGATGCGATTCTTGCAGCCATGCGTCATCCGGCGCTGGACCTGGTCGGCAAGGACACACTGAAGCAACTCATCGCGTTGCTTGAGCGCGCCGATGCCCTGCTGGCGCCGGACGCCGGCCCGGCGCACATTGCCAATGCGGTCGGCACGCCGGTGCTTGGTCTGTATGCCTGCACCGACCTGGAGCGTTCAGGCCCCTACTCGGACCTGCGCTGGTCGGTAAACCGTTATCCCGACGCCGCACTGGCCTTCGAGAAGAAGCCTGCATCGGCCCTGCGCTGGGGCAAGCGGGTCGAGTACCCGGGAGTGATGGAGCTGATCGAAGTCGGCGAGGTGATCGAGCGCTTTGACGCGTTGTGTGAGGCGCTCGAATCATGACCCCAACTGCGGTCGCCCTCGAGCTACCGAACCATGCGAATTGAAGCGGAACATTCGTTGCATGCATTTCGACTTCGCCGGCCGGCGGCCGGCTACGCTCAGTGCCAACGGAATGGGTCGGTCGGGGCCAGGAAATACAACCCAACCCTCACCAAAACCCGTTCGTCCTGAGCGTAGGCCCGCAGGGCCGAAGTCGAAGGATCGTGGATCGCCACGGCGCCGGTTCAGCGTCCGAACTTCTTCGCCATGTTGATCAGGTCATCCATTGCATTGCCGTCGCCATTGGAATCCAGCATGGCGGCCAGGCCGCCGAGTCCACCCAGCCCACCACCTGCCGATCCGCTGTCCTGGCCGCCGAGAAGGCCGCCCAGAAGGCCGCCAAGTCCACCGCCGGCATTCGTCGACGAACCTTGGCCACCGCCCTGCTTCGCCATGTAGCCGGCCACCATCATGGCCAGCATGGGCAACATCTTGCGCAGCAGGGACGGATCCAGGCCGGACTTGGCCGCCGCACCCTGCGCCACCGTGCGACTGACATCCTTGCTGCCGAATATCTGCCCCAGCACGTCATTGCCGCGGCTCACGTCGGTGGGCCGCGAACCCAGCACATTGTCCAGCAGGCTGCCGCCACCGAGGCTGCCGAGCAAACCGCCCAGCGCGCCCAAGCCGCCGGGCTGGGTCTGGGTCTGCTTCTTGAATCCACCAAGAATGGCCGGCACCAGCGCTTCCGCGCCCTTGGCGACCTGCGCCTCGCTAACGCCCAGTTCACGCGCCATGGATTGAAGCCCGCCCATCTGGGCGAGGATGTCGTTCACCTGCATTGCGCGGCTCCCGGGAAGGCTATCGAGAAGTGAAACGCTCAGTCGAGCAGGTCGGCAGGAATGTTGCCGCCATTCTCCGCGATACGCGCCAGCACGGTCTTGTGCAGCCACATGTTCATCTGCGCCGAATCAGCCATCTTGTCGGCTGGACAGCCCAACTCCACGGCCATTTCCTTGCGTGCGCTGAAGCTGCTGTCGATGTCGAGCAGCTTGAGCAAATCGACGATCGAGGTGCGCCAGTTGAGCTTCTGCGGATTCACCGCGGCGCGCTGCTCCAGTTGCGCGACCACATCCACCACGGGGACAGGCACCTGCGCGGGAGGCCACTCAGGGGTTCCTACGGGAATCTCGGAAGGAGCCTGAGCCGCCGGGGGCGGAGGCGCCGGTGCCGCTTTTGCACTGCCGATTCCCAGGCTTAAGAGAACCTTGTCGAACCATCCCATGCTTATATTCCTTTTCGATTACCGGCAGATACAGCATCGCGCGGATTGCCGGAATGCCGCACGTCCCGTTGGCGCTGATCGTTGGCGCTGATCCGGAGGATTGACTCTATCCCACATCTGCACCTGCGGACAGGATCAGCCGCGACGTGACGGGCACTGGGCGACGCTTCAGGGCGCAGGACGCCCGGCCCGGTAGTCCTGGTAGCTCTTTTCCTCGATATAGGCCGAGCCCAACGCCGTATTGATCTCGCGCTTGATGCGGGCGCGCTCGTCATTCTCGAAATAGACCGCGCGGGCCAGGCGAATAAACTCGGCGTCGAAGGCCTGCGCCTGTTCTTTCAGACGGATATCGTCCTCGATCACCCAGAGCCGCTCATTGACCAGCTTCAACGCCGCACGCAGCGCGGAGATATCCGGCAGCGAAGCGGGATGCTGCGACCAGGTTTGCTCCAGGGCATGAAGCTCCTTGCGCACATTGGCGAGCTTGGACGGATCGCTCATGCGTTCGGACTTGATCTGCAGGATGGCGATCTTGTCGAGCAGTTCGCCAAACGAAACGGGGACGAGGATCTCGGACATCAATGACGCTCCGTAGCTGGAAGTGGTCATTGCCCCGCGCGATGCCGGGCCGGATTCCGGCAATGCGACTGGCAAACCACAGATACGCAAAAGGCCCGCGAACGGGCCTTTGCGAAACTGGCGGAGAGAGAGGGATTCGAACCCTCGATAGAGTTTTTGACCCTATACTCCCTTAGCAGGGGAGCCCCTTCGGCCTCTCGGGCATCTCTC
>JBBSJP010000032.1:0-51454 GCA_038257155.1 Lysobacterales bacterium
CTTTCGATGCAGCCGAACGACCTGCTTTCGGCGCTCATGCAGCTGCTCCAACGATTGGTATCTTGCGTCTTCTTTGTCCATGAAGGTTGGACACCAGCCGGGCCACGGAAGTTCAATCTTCAGTGTACCATGTCAATAATCCAGCGCCAACCTGCGGAAAAACGTGATGCGCCGATCAGGGCGCCTCGCCATTCAACTGGCGCCGCAGCCTGCCATTGTCGACTGGCGTATTGAGAGGCCGGAAGCTGGCACGCTGCTTGCGCCAGGCACCACCGGGTGAGTCGGGATAGCTGAGGTCAGTGGAAACCTCCAGCAACTCCGGACTCAGCATCTGAACCCTTACCAGGCCAGCGATACGGGTCTGCACCGGGTTTGCAACACTGTCACAGTTGGGACAGAAGCCGGTATGGTGCAAGACCTGCACATCGGCCACGTCACCGGCATCACCAATGCCCAGCGCCCAGCGCACCGCGCCGGCCGCATCATAGTAGTAGAGCACCACGCCGGTGCGTTCGCCCTGACGCGCAATCGACGCACCCCAGCCCGAGTCCGCCGGCGGATACCAGGAACCGGTCAGCTCGATGCGCGGCGCCGCGCCGTCGAACAGGTAGGCACGGATCCCCTCTTCCCCTTGCAGATCGCCGTCGTCGAAACGCCACCGCAGGCGGGCGCTGCTATCCGACTCGAAATGGATTTCCACGTCGCCTACGGAAAAGCGCTCGATCACTCCGCTGGCGCTGTCGCGTCGGCTGCTCTGCAGCTCAGCCTTCCACAGCGGGCCTTCGAGCGGCGCCGCGGCCGAATACAACGTGGGCTGGCCATCGTTGCCATAGGTGTACCAGCCAATGAACAACTGGTTCGCCGAGGTCTGCATATCGATGCCGTGACCCGGCCTGTCCGGGATCCAGAATCCGCGGAATGGCGCGATACCCGATTCCAGTGAACCAATATCACAACGCGCAGGCTCCGCAGCTGCTTGAGGCCGTGGCGAAGCCAGCTGATCGACAGGAGCGCAGCGCGCCGCCGGAATTGCATCGATCGCATCGGCGGGCGGCGGCAAGGCGCCGCGCTCTCGGTCCAGCACCAGCGCATCGGCCGGCAACGGCGCGCCGCGCTGGTCGCCCTCGGCGAACAGGCCGCAGTCGTCACCAACCCGATTGAATCCGAGGCTGCTGACCTCGGCTGCGCAGGCCGGCGCGCCACTGGGCAGTCCATCGGCACCGAGTACTCGATAGGACGCCAGCAGGCTGTGGCCAATCGCCACGTTGCCCTGCAACAGCGCGCCTGATGAATCGAGGTCCAGCACGGTGACCGAGTCCAGTTCCATCTGGCCCGATACGCCGTTCGCAAACACGCCGCGCGAATGCGACAGGGTGGAATTGCGCATCAGCAAGTCGCCCTGGTTGCCCAGCAGGGCGCCGGACAGCTCCAGCCCGTCAAACCAGCTGCCATCGATCTCGGCCTCGCCACGATTGTCCAGCAGGTTGCCAGCGGCAATACCGGCTGCCTGAAAGCGCCTCAGAACCAGCCTGCCATCATTGCGTATGAGGTTGCCCAAGATCGGTACAGGCAGCGCATCGGATGCGTGAATCCTGGCGTCGCGCAGCTCCAGTTCGGCACCGGGAAGAACGGTGATGAGATCCGCCCCATCCAGGGCAACCTCGTTGAGGGGCATCAGCAGCGCGCCGTTGGCAAAGATCCTGAGACTGCCCGGCACCTGCATCGAGATGTGCTGGCCGCTCGGTGCACCGGTCGCTGCCTCACCGATGCGGTAGGTGGCCCCGCCGTCAAGCACCATGTCGACGCTCTCCGGCGAAACGGCGTGCCGCGCTGCCGCGGCAGCAAACGCTTCCTCAAGGCTGCGCTCGGCGCTCACGCGCAGCGCTAGGTGCCCATCACGATCGTTATCGAGCACCTCGACGGCAATCTGGGCGCCTATCCGCACATCATCGACTGTGCTCCAGAGGTAGATCGGCAGTTGCAGGCGTCGATCAGCTGCCACTTGCATGTCATCGGGCAAAGGCAGCCGCAGCAGGGCCTCGGACTGCTCGCCATCGTTCCAGGCCGAAGTCAGTGCCGGGCAATCGACATCCTCGCCCTGCAGGCGCGGATCGCAGAGCGCCGCGTGCAGCGGGCCGCCCAGCGAGCCACTGCGACGCACGCGCACCATCACCGGCTCGCCCTCGGCGCGTGTCGCGGTGAATGACAGTATCTCGATCCCTGAGGTACCCAGAGCCAGCGCCATGCTGCGGTCTTCACTGCCGGGCTGCCCGCCGTAGCCCTCCCAGCGGCCCTGGCTCCAATCGACTGGCGACTGCGGGTCCGGATCCAGCAGCATGCCGACCATGTCGAACGAACTTACCGCGAAGCGTGCTTCTCCCGGACTGACCGCTTCAGGCACGACAAAATCGAACTCGAACGTATCACCGTCGTAGCGCCACGCTCCTTGCGCCCGGCTCAACCAGCGTCCGGCGGCTACCGGCAGTGATCTGCGCTCCTCACCCTGCAGCAGGCTGACGACTGGCAAGAACACGTCGAGTCCGTCGAATCCGCCAACCGTTCCGTCTTCAGCAAACACCCGCATCGGCTTGGAGAATCTCAGCCTGGCGCGATGCAGCTGACCTGGCACAAGCTGCTGGCTCAATCCAACCTGCAGCACCCGCTGTGTGTTCTGCAGCTGCCATTGGCCGCGGTAGCGGGGCACGCTGCCGGAGCCCTGCAGTGCGTCGACCTCAAGGCCCGCAAGATGTGGCGGCCCGGCCATGAAGTAGAACGCCACTTGATGGGTCTGGGCCCAGGCGTCGGCGACGCGACGTACCTCGGCGACCGGCAAGATAAAACCGCTGTGCGAAATGCCCGTCCCGCCATACTCCGCGCCAGCAGCATTGCCCGGCTCGATCTCCAGCGTCCAGGCGGGAACGTGGAACTGGTAGGCAAAGTGCTCGGCATGCGTACCAATGCCCAGGTTGGGTGGGTCGGGTACGTTCTGGTACTCGCGACCCGACGGAAAGCGTGCGCTGCGGGAAACCTGCCGGTGATGCGCATCCAGTCTCTGGATCAGCTGATTCTGGACGGCAAGCAGTTCCGCATTGCCGGTGTTCGATGCGAAGAACACCTGGGTGTAGGAATGCAGATCGATGCCGAGGCGCAAACGCGAAGCGGGTGCCAGTTCCAGCGCACCCAGCGTCGCCTGAACCTCGGGCTCGCTGTGCGGCGCAGGGCCGTGGTACACCAGATCAGACGGATTGGACGACGACTGCGAACTGCTGGCCCAGAAGGGCTGCAGGTTGCGATTCAGGTCCACGCCGCGCAGGTGATCGGCAAAGGAAAACAGGTTCTCGTCCACCCCCGGCATGTTCTTGCGCCGCATGCGTCCATCGCGTGGCCAGGTCGCGGGGAAACGCGGATCACTGTCGAGGATTGCCTGGGAGGGAAAGCGCTGGGTTTGCAGAAACCCATCCACGTTCTGAACCGGCACCATCACAAGCCGGGTGTTGTCGAGCAGGAAACGCTCGATGCCGTCCCGCGCCCTGCCCACCATCAGGTGCTCGATGGTTGCCGCAGCCAGTTCAGGCACACCCCACTCGCGCGCGTGCGTTGTGCCATTCAGGAAAAACGCCGGTTTAGCGCGTCCATCGCGATCCAGATCCCCCGGGCTTGAAGCAACAAAGGCCCAGATGCTGCGGTTGGCGCGGGTCTGACCTGCCGCAACCGCATGCAGGTCATCGCTATCCAGCGCCAGGCCGTGAAGCCTTGCCATCAGGCTGGTGTAGTCCCGGAAACCATCCACGGGCTCGGTGGAGGCAATGGGAAGGGGTACCGGATAGCCGAGCGACAGGATGCTGGGGCCGCTGCCCTGTTCGGCGTAGCTGATCACCCGCTGGGCCAGAACAACGTGCGGGACCAGAAGCACCAGCAAAGCCAGCCACCTCATCGCAGCGACTCCCGCAATGCCGCATCGCCGGTCCCTGCATCACGCCAGCTGGCCAGGAAGCGGCGCGTGGTTGCTGTATCGCGCAAGCGCAGGGTCAGGACCAGGGCACGCTGTTGCAGTCCACGGGGCGCGGCAAGGAACGCGTCGATCAGCGTCTCATCGGTCACCGCCGTATCGGTGGCCAGTGCCGCTGCTGCGGACTGATGATCCCGAGGTGATCCGAGCAAGTTGAAGAGGACTTCGTGGCGCAGCGCGATACTCGGATCGTGGCGCAAGGCGGCGACGGCCACCGAAGCGAGCGCCGGGCGCTTCAAGCGCACCTGCGCCAACCAGTCGCGAGCCTGCGCCGGTTCCAGCAGCCATACCGACGGCAACGAATGGCGCAGTGCGTCGTCCGGAGCCATCATCAGGGCCTGCTCCCAGATCGCCACTCGGGCCTGATCGTGCAACAGCGCCCGCCAGGCCAGCGCGCCGAGTCCGGGCGGTACAGGCTGCTGCATCAGTCGATCACGACTTGCCGGCGAGAGGCCCTTCAGTGCCGTCGCCTGCAGCTGGTCCGGCGCATCGAGCATCGCCTGCGTCCAGCTGCGCTGCTGCTCCAGTTCGGGCATCAGGACGGCGAGCTCTTCCTGCTGCTGCCAGTGATGCTGCAGGGCCTTGGCGTGCGCGGCCAGGTCGAAGACCGGAACGAACCAGTCTGCGAGCGTTTCCGGGTGCTGCTGCCAGAGTACCGGCTGGTGATTGAGCAAGCTCGTGACCCAGTCGCGCTCCGCGTCGCTTGGCATGCTGTCTGTCATCGTCTGCAGCACCTGCGTCGCAGCCAGCTCGAACACGGCCGGCTCCTGATGCATCAGCTGCTTCGCGGTGCCGTCGAGCACTGCGCCGCGCAGTGCGGCAACGCTCTCATTGCCGATTCGCAGGGGAACATCCCCGGATACAACCTGGGCATGCGCCGGAAGCTCGGCTCGGGTGCGCGCCTCCGCCAAGCCCGGAAACATGGCGGTCGCAAGCAGCAGGACGGTCAGCATTCGCTTCATTTGCCCACCATACCCTTGTGCTGGACCGGGGAAAACTCCGGCGCGAGAGCAAACAGGCGACGGGCATTTTCACCACTCACGCGTGCAACCAGTTCAGCGCTCTCGCCGCGCAGCTCAGCGACCGTCTGCAGCACCTCAGTGAGGAATTCCGGGCTGTTGCGCTGCCCGCGACGGGAGGCTGGTGCCTGGTCGGGCGCGTCGCTTTCCAGCAGCAGCTGTTCGCTCGGCAGCGTCGCAACCAGGCGCCGCAAGCGCTGCGCGCGAGCATGGGTTACCGGACCACCGATGCCCAGCAGGAAACCAATCCGTCGAAGCAGCTCAGCTTGCTCCGCGCTGCCCGAGAAACTGTGCACCACACCGCGCAATCCGCCGACACGACGGATCGCCGCAATCACGGCATCCACGGCGCGGCGCGCATGCACGATCACCGGCAGGTCGAACTCGCGCGCGATGCCAAGTTGTGCTTCGAAATAGAACTGCTGCTGCGTCCGATCCAGGCCTTCAACAAAATAGTCCAGTCCGCACTCGCCTACCGCGACCGCACGACTGGTTTGCAATCGTCTGCGCAGCTCGGGCAGATGCTCAGGCCGATGATCAGCAAGGAACATCGGATGCAGACCAAAGGCTGGATGCAACAGGGCACTGCCCGAACAAAGTGCATCCAGGGCCGCCCATCCGGCAGCGCTCACTGCGGGCACCACGATGCCGACCACACCACACGCCTGCGCACGGTCCAGCACCTGTTGACGGTCGCCCGAGAACTCGGCCGCATCGAGGTGACAGTGAGTGTCGATCAGCTCCAGCATGCGCGCAGTGTGCTCCTGGCCTGGCCGCTTGTCGGCCTCGCTCCCGAACTCATATTTGGCCATACTTGTCGCCTTTCACTGAAAATGGAGGCTCCATGGGATTCCTGTCCGGCAAACGCGCGCTGATCACCGGCATCGCCAGCCAGCGATCGATCGCCAACGGCATCGCCGAGGCAATGCATCGGGAGGGGGCCGAACTGGCTTTCACCTACCAGAACGAAAAGCTGAAATCGCGCGTCGAAGATGCAGCTGCGCGCTGTGGTTCGGATTTCGTGCTGCCTCTTGATGTGGCCGACGACGCGCAGATCGACGCCATGTTTGCCGAGATCGGCAAGCGCTGGGATGGCTTCGACATCCTGATCCACGCCATCGCGTATGCGCCACGCGAGGCAATCGAGGGCGAGTTTCTCGACGGCCTCACGCGCGCAAATTTTGCCGTTGCGCACGATATTTCATCGTACTCGCTGGCGGCACTGGCGAAAGGCGCGCAACCCTTCATGCAGGGACGCAATGGCGCCATCCTGACCTTGTCCTATCTGGGTGCAGAGCGCGCCCTGGCGAGCTACAACGTGATGGGAGTGGCAAAGGCCAGCCTCGAAGCCTGCGTTCGCTACCTTGCGCTCAATCTTGGCCCACAGGGCATTCGTGTCAACGCGATCTCGGCGGGTCCGATCAAGACCCTGGCCGCAGCGGGCATCGCCAACTTCCGCAAGATGTTGACCCACGTCGAGCACTACGCACCGATGCGTCGCAGCGTCACGATCGAAGACGTCGGCAATGCCGCCGCCTTCCTCTGTTCGGATCTTGCGGCGGGAATCACCGGCGAGGTCACCTACGTCGATTCCGGCTACAACATCCTAGGCATGACCGGCCTGGATGTTGCCTGACCCAGGCAGATCCGAACCACAGCGCATAAAGAAAGGCCCCGGATATCCGGGGCCTTTCGGTTTCAATCTCGCTGCAACTGAAGGGCGAGTTACATCCGCTCTTCGGCTACCCGCACTTCAGTCTGCTGCCTGAGGCTGTCCACGAATCCGCGCAACTCAACCGTCGAAAGACCCTGCGCCAGCTGGCTGCGAAGGCCGTCACGCTCGGCGGCCGGAACCTTGGACGGATCTGCATCACGCACGGCAGACACTGCGAGCAGGGCAAAGCGGTTGGCACCAAGCTCGGCCAATCCACTGCTGGGCTTGCCTTCAGCGGGATGCGGCAACTGGAACGCGCGTTGCACCACACCGGCTTCCACCGTGCCGCCAAATCGGGCTGAATCCGGCGCCTGGGTGATTTCAAGCTCCAGCGAAGCGGCGATATCGGCAAGTGACTCTCCGCCGTTCAGACGCTCGAGCAGGCTCTCGGCACGCGCCTTGGCGGCTTCGCCCAGACGCTCGTTGGTCAGGTCCTCAATGACCCGGTCGCGCACCTCCGCAAGTGCTATCGCACTGGCTGGCATGTGCTGTGCAACCTGGATCACGGCCACGTGGTTGCTGCCGAGCTCGATTGGATCGCTCACCGTGCCTTCACTGATCAGCACGCTGGAGAAAGCCTGGGTCTGTACTTCGGGATTGGCCGCAATGCCTTGCCCACCGGTCCGGCCGAAGGGGCCGGCCGACTTGACCTCGAGGCCGAGTTCCCGGGCAGCAAGCTGCAGGGACGTCGGATCACGATAGATCAGGTCAACCAGCTTGCCAGCCTGTTCGGAGAAGCGGCGCTCGCGCTCGCTTTCCAGGTATTCGGCCTCGAGCTCGCCGCGGACGTCGGCAAAGGGTTTGGCAACTTCGTCACGAACCTCGCGCAGCGAAATCAGGTGCCAGCCATTCTCCGAAAGGACCGGCTCGCTGATCTTGCCCGGCTCAAGCGCAAACGCTGCGTCCTCGAAGGCCTGGTCCGTGACACCACGTTCGATCCAGCCGAGATCACCACCCGCGGAGCTGGAACCGACATCTTCCGAAGTCTCGCGTGCAATGGCTTCGAAATCCGCACCCGCTTCGGCCAGGCGCGCGGCGATGCCTTCAATCTTCTCGCGGGCTGCGCGCTGCGCATCGGCATCGCTACCGGCTTCCACCGCAACCAGGATGTGCGACAGCAAGCGCTGCTCCGGCTCGAGAAAGCGGAAGCTCTGCTCTTCGTAACGCTCCAACAGGGAAGCTTCGTCGGCAACCGTCGGCACCTCGATACCCGCGGCGTCGATCTCGAGGTAATTGATGGATACCTGCTCGAGCGTCTGGTAGCGATCCGTGTTGGCCTGGTAGAACGCCTCGATGTCGGCGTCCTTCGGCGTTTCTATGGTGTCGCGTGCCGGCGGCTCCAGGGCCAGGAAGGAAACGTCCCTGCGCTGATCACGCAGGCGCAGGAAGTCGAATACGTAGGCGTCAGTAACGAAGGCGCTGCTGCTGATCTGCGCCGGAAGCGCACGCACTTCGAGGTCGCGCTGCACGCGCCGTTCGAACATGCGCGGCGTCATCGCCTGTCCCTGCAACATCATGCGATACAGATTCGGGTCAAAGTTTCCGTTGGTCTGGAACGCCGAGATGCCCCGGATTTCCTTTTGCAACTGCGCTGGCGCGACCACCATTCCCAGCCGTTCGCTGGTTTGCAGCATCAACTGCTCTTCGACCAGTCGGTCGAGCATCTGGCGCTTGACTTCCGGTTGCTCGAAGTAGGCCCCATCGAAATTGTCGCCCATCATCTGACGCATCTGACGACGGTACTCTTCAAAGCGATTGCGGAAATCGTCGGGTGTGATCTCGTGCTCTCCGACCTTGGCCACATACGCCGATACGTTCGACGAGAAGTAGTTCTCGATGCCGAAGAACAGGAAGGGGATCGCCAGCATGGCGACGATCAGGACGGCAATCCAGCCGGTGGTCTTGTCGCGAAGTTTTTGCAGCATCGCAGGTTCCGTGGCGTGATGTGACTGCGGCCGACGGCATCCAGCGGGTCCGCAGTGTGCATAAAAAACAAGGGCGCCGGATGCCGGCGCCCTTGGAGTAGGTGGCGGAGTGGACGGGACTCGAACCCGCGACCTCCGGCGTGACAGGCCAGCATTCTAACCGACTGAACTACCACTCCGCTGTTTGAACTTGGTGGGTGCTGAGGGTTTCGAACCCCCGACCCTCGCCTTGTAAGGGCGACGCTCTACCGCTGAGCTAAGCACCCGTGGCGAGAGCTCGTCAGTTTACAGCATCCTTGAGCGCCTTGCCAGCCTTGAAGGTGGGATTCTTCGAGGCCTTGATCTTGATGGTGTCGCCGGTACGCGGGTTGCGGCCGGTGCGGGCAGCGCGCTTGCGAACAGCAAACGTACCGAAGCCCACCAGCGACACGGTGTCACCCTTCTTCAGCGCCTTGCGGATCACTTCGATCACCGCGTCAACGGCACGGCCGGCATCCGCCTTGGTCAGTTCGGAGGCGTCGGCTACTGCTCCAATGAAATCAGCTTTGTTCATTGCTCTAGTCACTCCCTAGGCGAGATATGGGACTCGCGAAATTTATCTTTTCGACTGAAGCTGTCCGCAGTGCCTGCGGAAGCCTTCGTCGACCTATGCCTCGCGCGCTTCGGTACTCCTTAGCGCTGCAAGGTTGCCGCGATTTATACCAGCGCCTCCGCGTGTGCGCAACGACATTTTTCCAGTAATGGCGCGGCTTGCAGGCCATCTTGCTTACTGCACAACGCGCGCTCAAGGTCAAGCCTTGCAATTACTCCTCAGTGCGGACGCACCGCAGGTGCTCGTCGCTTGCCCGCTACTTCCTTGGTCTCGACCTCGACCTCGGGAACCACCGGCCCCGCAGCCTGCGGTGCGAGCGGCTGCTCGAGTGCAAGATCGAGCACTTCGTCGATCCACTTGACCGGCCTGATATCCAGACCTTGCGTGACGTTCTTCGGAATCTCCGTAAGGTCCTTGCGGTTGTCTTCCGGGATCAGCACGGTGCGAATGCCGCCCCGCAACGCGGCCAGCAGCTTCTCTTTCAAGCCACCGATTGGCAGCACGCGGCCACGCAGGGTGATCTCGCCGGTCATCGCAACTTCGGCCCGCACCGGGACCTTGGCCAGGATGGACACCAGGGCGGTCACCATCGCGATACCTGCGCTGGGGCCATCCTTCGGCGTGGCGCCTTCGGGAACGTGTACGTGGATGTCGTACTTCTGGTGGAAATCCGGATCCAGGCCAAGGCGCTCGGCGCGCGCACGCACCACAGACAGTGCAGCCTTGGCCGACTCCTGCATCACTTCACCCAACTGACCCGTGAGGATCAGATTTCCCTTGCCCGGCACCAGGGTGGCTTCGATCTGCAGCAGGTCACCGCCAACTTCGGTCCATGCCAGGCCAGTGACCAGGCCAATCTCGTTCTCCAACTCGGCGCGTCCAAAATCAAAGCGCCGCACACCGAGATACGCGTCAATGTTCTTCGGAGTAATGGCAACGGCAGCACGCTTGGCGGGCTTCTTGCCGGACTGGGCCGACTTGCTGGCTGCCAGGCTGAGTTCCTTCACCACCTTGCGACTGATCTTGGCGATCTCGCGCTCAAGATTGCGCACGCCCGATTCGCGCGTGTAGTAGCGGATGATCTCGCGGATGGCTCCCTCACTCACCTTCAGCTCGTCTGCCTTCAGGCCGTTCGCCTTGATCTGCTTGTTCAGCAGATAACGCATCGCGATGTTGACCTTCTCATCCTCGGTGTAGCCAGGAATGCGGATCACTTCCATGCGGTCGAGCAAGGGACCCGGAATGTTCAAGGAGTTGGCGGTCGCCACGAACATCACCTCGGAAAGGTCGAAGTCGACCTCCAGGTAATGGTCGTTGAACGAATTGTTCTGCTCCGGATCGAGCACCTCCAGCAGGGCCGAACTCGGATCGCCACGGAAATCCATGCTCATCTTGTCGAGCTCATCGAGCATGAACAGCGGATTGCGCGTACCGACCTTGGACAGGTTCTGCAGGATGCGGCCGGGCATCGAACCGATGTAGGTGCGGCGATGGCCGCGGATCTCGGCCTCGTCTCGCACGCCGCCCAGCGACATGCGCACGAACTTGCGGTTGGTGGCCTTGGCAATGCTTTGACCGAGCGAGGTCTTGCCCACGCCAGGCGGCCCGACCAGGCAAAGGATCGGCCCCTTCATTTTCTTCACGCGGGTCTGCACGGCAAGATACTCAAGGATGCGTTCCTTGACCTTTTCCAGCCCGTAGTGATCCGCGTCGAGCACTTCCTGGGCCGCTTCAAGATCACGCCGGACCTTGCTGCGCTTCTTCCAGGGCACACCGACCATCCAGTCGATGTAGTTGCGCACCACCGTGGCTTCGGCCGACATCGGCGACATCTGCTTGAGCTTGTTCAGCTCGTTGCGGGCCTTGGTCTCGACTACCTTCGGCATGCCAGCACCGGCGATCTTGCGCGCCAGTTCCTCCAGTTCGTTGGGCGCCTCGTCCAGCTCGCCCAGTTCCTTCTGGATCGCCTTCATCTGTTCGTTGAGGTAGTACTCGCGCTGGCTCTTCTCCATCTGCGACTTGACCCGACCGCGGATCTTCTTCTCCAGCTGCTGCACGTCGATCTCGCCGTCGACAAAGCCGATCAGCAGTTCCAGACGCTGACCAACCTCGATGGTCTCCAGCAGACGCTGCTTGTCGGACAGGCGGATTCCGAGATGCGCTGCCACGGTGTCGGCCAGGCGGCTGGGGTCATCGATACCCGAAAGGGTGGAGAGAATCTCGGGCGGGATCTTGCGGTTCAACTTCACATACTGTTCGAACAGCGAGACCAGCGAACGCAGGGTGACCTCGAGTTCACGCTCCTCTCGCTCGAACAAGGGATCGACCACCACGCCGGTAGCGCGCAGCACACCTTCAGGCTGGGACAGGCCGGAGACGCGCACTCTGGCGCTGCCCTCGACCAGAACCTTGATCGTGCCATCGGGCAATTTCAGCAGCTGCAGCACCTGTGCGAGCGTACCAACGTCGTACAGGTCGGACGGGCCCGGGTCGTCCACGTCCGGGCTCTTCTGCGCCAGCAGCACGATCTGACGATCGCCTTGCATCGCAAGATCCAGCGCCTGGATCGACTTTTCCCGTCCGACAAACAGCGGAATGACCATGTGCGGGTAGACCACCACATCACGCAGCGGCAGTACCGGCAGGTCAAGGTTTTCAGCAACTGTGGTGCTGGTCATGGATTTGTCCGATTCGACAGGGCGGCCACTCGGCCGCGATAGCGTCTAGATGGGGGCGCGCAGTGCTGAGGCAAGTCGAGCATGATGCTGACGCCACGGCGAAGCAAGGCCGAAGCAGCTTCGGCACTCGGCATACATTCAGGAGCTGCGAAACCCGCTTACTCGGCCGCGGCTTTGGGCGGCGCGGCAGCGTTGCTGTAGATCAGGTAGGGTTCGGCCTGGCTGTTGATGACCGATTCGTCCACCACTACCTTGCTGACGTTCTCCAGCGAGGGCAGTTCGAACATCGTATCGAGCAGCACCTGCTCCAGGATGGTGCGCAGGCCGCGCGCTCCGGTCTTGCGCTTCAACGCCTTGTGCGCGACGGCGCTCAGTGCGTCGGGACGGAACTCCAGCTCGACGTCTTCCATCTCGAACAGCTTCTTGAACTGCTTGACGACGGCGTTCTTGGGCTCGGTGAGAATCTTGATCAGGGCAGCCTCGTCGAGCTCTTCCAGCGTCGCGACTACCGGCAGGCGGCCTACAAACTCGGGAATCAGACCGAACTTGATCAGGTCTTCCGGCTCGACTTCGGCCAGCACCTTGCCGACAGCGGTCTTGACGGTCTTGCTCTTGACCTGGGCGCCAAAACCAATGCCGCCCACGTCGGTGCTGCGCTGCTGGATGATTTTCTCCAGGCCGGCAAAGGCACCGCCGCAGATGAACAGGATGTTCTTGGTGTCGACCTGCAGGAACTCCTGCTGCGGATGCTTGCGGCCGCCCTGCGGTGGCACACTGGCAACCGTACCCTCGATCAGCTTGAGCAGGGCCTGCTGCACGCCTTCGCCCGACACGTCGCGGGTGATCGACGGGTTTTCCGACTTGCGCGAGATCTTGTCGATCTCGTCGATGTAGACGATGCCCTGCTGGGCCTTCTCGACGTCGTAGTCGCACTTCTGCAGCAGCTTCTGGATGATGTTCTCGACATCCTCGCCAACGTAACCAGCCTCGGTCAGCGTCGTGGCATCGGCAATCGTGAACGGCACATTGAGCAACCGGGCCAGGGTTTCGGCGAGCAAGGTCTTGCCCGAGCCGGTCGGCCCAATGAGCAGGATATTGGACTTGGCCAGTTCGACGTCGTCGTTCTTCTGGCGGCTTTCAATACGCTTGTAGTGGTTGTAGACCGCTACCGAAAGGGTGCGCTTGGCACGCGGCTGGCCGATCACGTACTGGTCGAGCACGTCCATGATCTCGCGCGGACGCGGCAAATGGCTGCGCGCGGAGGCGGACTTCTCCTCCAGCTCTTCGCGGATGATGTCATTGCACAGCTCGACGCACTCATCGCAGATGAACACGCTGGGGCCTGCAATCAGCTTGCGGACCTCGTGCTGGCTCTTTCCGCAGAACGAGCAGTAAAGGATCTTGCCGCTTTCGCTGCTACGGCCGGAACGCTCGTCGCTCATGCCTCGATAACCTTAGAAGTCTCTGAAACGACCCGAGAATACCACAGCGCCCCGTGTGCTTCGGGGCGCTGGGCGACTGGGTAATGAAAACCGTGAAACAGCGTGTGAAACACCGATCAGGCGGGCTTTACGCTGTCGTCCGGGCGCGCCTTGAGCACTTCGTCGATCAATCCGTAGCGCACTGCGTCTTCGGCCGACATGAAATTGTCGCGGTCGGTGTCCTTGGCGATGCGATCAACCGGCTGACCGGTATGCAGCGAAAGCACGGCATTCAGGCGGTCGCGGATGAAGAGAATCTCGCGCGTGTGGATCTCGATGTCGCTGGCCTGGCCCTGGTAGCCGCCCAGCGGCTGGTGAATCATGACGCGCGAGTGCGGCAGGCAGTAGCGCTTGCCCTTGGCACCTGCAGTCAAGAGCAGGGAACCCATGCTGGCAGCCTGTCCGATGCAGATCGTGCTCACATCGGGCTTGATGAACTGCATGGTGTCGTAGATCGCCATGCCCGAGGTCACCACGCCGCCCGGCGAGTTGATGTAGAGGCTGATGTCCTTGTCGGGGTTCTCGGCCTCCAGGAACAGCAACTGGGCCACCACCACATTCGCCATGTAGTCGTCGACCGGACCAACCATGAAGATCACGCGCTCCTTGAGCAGGCGCGAATAGATGTCGTAGGCGCGCTCGCCGCGGCTGGTCTGCTCGACCACCATCGGTACCAGGTTGAGACCCTTGATCGTGCTCATGCGGGATGCTGCTCCGGTTGGACGGGAAAGACCGTCCGCGTGCGCGCTTGCGCGCTCACGTGGACGGCTGTCTGACCCTTAGATGAGGGCGCGAAGCAGGGTATCAAGCCGACGCCGTGGGGCGCATCACTTCCTCGAAGGAAAGCTGTTCGTCGGTGTGATGGGCATGTTCGGCAATCCAGTCGATCACCTGGTCTTCCAGTACGCGGCTCTGCAGGCTGGCCATCAGCTTCTCGTCACGCCGGTAAAGCTCGATGACTTGCTCGGGTTCCTCGTAAGTCGAGGCAATGGCATTCATCATCTCGCGCAGCCTGGCCGGATCGAGGCGGATCTCGTTCTGACGGGCGATCTCGCCCAGCAGCACGGCCACCAGTACACGCTGGGTTGCGGGCTCGCGCACCGAGGTCGGATCGACCTTGGCGCCCTTGTGGCCCTGCTGCGTGGCCTGCTGCTCGGCCTGGCGGGCGATTGCCTCGGCCTCGGCCGAGATCAGACGCTCGGGAAAATCGATGTGCGAGTATGCCGACACCAGCTTGGTGGCGACCTGGCGCTTGAGCCGCGCCATCAATGCGCCCTTGAGTTCGCGCTCGAGATTCGACCTGACTTCCTGGCGGAACTGGGTCAGGTCGCCCGAGGCCACACCGAAGCTGCGGATGAATTCCTCATCGACCGTCGGCAGGGTCGGCTCGGAAACGCGCATCACGCGCACCGACAGGGTTGCCTTCTTGCCGGCGAGGCGCTCAACACGGTAACCAGCCGGGAAATCGACCGTGATCTCGCGTTCGTCGCCCGACTTCAGGCCTTCCAGCTGACGTTCCAGCTCAGCCAGCAAGGCGCCCGATCCCAGCACGGAGCCGGAACGCTCGACGCCCTCGGCGGGCATGCGCTCGCCATCGGCCACGGCATACGACTCGAACAGCACCATATCGCCGGCGGTAGCAACGCGCTCGACTTCGACCCAGGAACGGCGCTGCTGGCGAAGCGTCTCGATCATCTTGTCGATATCGCCGTCCTCGACGGCAGCACTCGGACGACTCACGTCGAGCGCAGAGACGTCGACGGTGCCGATGTCCGGCATCACTTCGACCACTGCGGTGTAGACGATCTGTCCGTCAACCGGTTCGCCGCTGGTCTCGATCTGCGGATTGCCTGCAATACGCAGGTTCTCCTGGGCAATCGCCTGGCTGAAGCTTTCGCGCAGCAATCGCCCGAATGCCTCGCCACGGACGTCGCGACCGAAACGCTGTTCGATGACCTTGGCCGGCACCTTGCCGCGACGAAAGCCCTTGAGCTGCATGGTACGGCTCATTTCGTCGATGCGCGTGCGCACCTGCGTCTCGTACTGCTCGGAGGGAACGCTGACGGTGAGACGACGCTCCAGCTTGCCCGTGTTCTCTACTGAAACCTGCATGATGACTCCTGCGACGGCCGCCGGCGGCGACCTGCTTGTCTGGGTGGACCGGAAATTATCGCGGATTCTGCGCCCGCGCGCACCCGTTATCGGACTGGCAGTCGAACCCACGCCGGATCAGCTACTTGAGGCAGACCAGCAAACAGCGCGCTGCTGCGGCAGGGCGCTGGCCAACGGGACTGGAACTGGTGCGAAAGAAGAGACTCGAACTCTCACGGGTTACCCCACTGGAACCTAAATCCAGCGCGTCTACCAATTCCGCCACTTTCGCCCGGCTTGCCCGGCAGACGCACCTTTTCGGGGCGTCCTTGAAGATGGTGGGCCGTGTAGGATTCGAACCTACGACCTATTGATTAAGAGTCAACTGCTCTACCAACTGAGCTAACGGCCCATCGTTTGACGCGTTGCGGGGCGGCATGACGCAGGCTGCCGAACCGCGGCTGGGGTGGAAGACGGGATTCGAACCCGCGACCCCCGGAATCACAATCCGGTGCTCTAACCGACTGAGCTACATCCACCATTGAAACAGTGCAAGCGCTCCAATTGTCGTCCCTGGAGCGCACGCCGCTCGGCATCCTTGCCGCACCGGCGCCATGCCCGGACCCATTGCACCGGATCGCCATTGGGCGCGCCTACAACCATGCCACCATGCTGCTGAAACCAATCTGTACGTGGCGCGCCCGACAGGACTCGAACCTGCAACCGCCGGCTTAGAAGGCCGATGCTCTATCCGATTGAGCTACGGGCGCCCGAGTCGTCAGTGTCGCAAAGATCCACTTGCCATGCCTGGCACTACCAAACAGCCTGCGGGTGCCAGATGGTCGGGGCAGAGGGATTCGAACCCACGACATCCAGCTCCCAAAGCTGGCGCTCTACCAGGCTGAGCTATGCCCCGGATTTTCCGGAACCGGCAGCGCAGGCGATCAATGCCCGCGAACAAGCCGCGAATTGTAGGGCGACGGGCGCGATGCGTCAATGTGCGGCCGCAGGTCCACTGGCATGGCCGCTGGAAACATCGTGCCGGCTGCGGGCGTCGAGCAGATCCGAAACCGCACGGCGCGCGCCCAGCGCATGAATTGGCATCACCAGCACGTCACCGGACCGACCCCAGTCCAGCAGATTGCAGGCCGCCTCGAATTCGGGCAGTACCGTGACCATGGCATCGGCTGGCACGCCTTGCCTCAGCAGTTCATTCGCCAGCAAGGCCGGAACCTCGCCCGGCTTGCGTCCGCGCAGGTAGCCGTCCATGTCCTTGAGCACGATTCGATCAGGCCGGAAGCCGGCGGCCACCGCGGCCAGCGCCTGTACATCGAGGTCCTGACGATTTCCGGCCTGTCCCAGCACCAGTCCAAGTCGGCCCTTGCTGCGCAGCGAGCGCGCGGCCTGCAACAAGCCCTGCAGGCCGTCAGGATTGTGGGCGTAGTCGAGCAGCACATCCATGCCGTCAAGTCGCCAGCGCTGCAGTCGCCCCGGATTGTCCGATCGCTGTGCGCCGAAACGCGCGAAGACGCGCGCGATGCTTGGCGCGGGGATTCCCAAGGCATCAGCCAGCAGCGCGGCGCCGGCGAGATTGGCGATGTTGTAGCGCGCTGCGCCACCTACGGTGAGCGGCATATCGACGACCGCGCCCAAGTCCTCAATCCCGTGTGCGCCAGACAACAGCAGGCGCCCTTCCGTCACGCCGCATGTCGCGACGCCAGCAGTGCGGGCTTCGCGCAGCGTGGGAGCGTTGAAGTCCAGTGCAAACCACGCCAGCCGGTTACCGCTCGGCGCGTTGCTGCAAAGCTGGGCGTCATCCGCGTTGAGAACCAGCAGTCCCCCAGGCCGGAGGCCGCGGGCAATCAGCAGCTTGGCCTGCGCCAACCCATCCAGGTCGTCGATGCCGTACTCGCCAAAATGATCGGCGCTGATATTGGTGACGATCGCCGCATCAGCCTGATCAAAGGCCAGTCCGCGCCGCAGCATTCCGCCGCGAGCCGCTTCCAGGACGGCCGCCTGTACTTGCCGGTTGCGCAGCACGGCGCGCGCGCCAGCCGGTCCCGAGTAGTCGCTGGCCTTCAGCATGTCAGCATTGAGAAACAGGCCATCAGTGCAATTGAAGCCGGTGTCCCAGCCATGCTCCCGACAGCAGGCCGCCACCAGTCGAACCGTACTGGTCTTGCCATTGGACCCGGTAACCATGGCCACCGGCGCGCCATGCAGGGCGCTCCAGTCCACGTCATCCGGCTGAGGCAAGCTGTGGCGTGGCCAGACCTGGCTGCCACTTCCCAGTCCCAGGGAGAATTCATCGTCGTCCCACAGTACCGGCAGCGCGTGCTGCCGGGCCGCCTCAATCACTTGTCGAAAGAGTGGATCGCGCTCGGCCGCAGCCATCGCCTTCAGGGTCACCAAGGCAGGCAGCCGATCCCAGGCTGATGGATGTCCCGGCGCGTGCAGGACGTGTCGCATGCAGGCCACGGTCCAGGCCCATTCATTGACCTCGGTTGCGCAGAAGAGCTGATCGATCGGTGCTTCGAATGCCAGTGCGGCACCGCCACGATGCGGACGGGCCACGACGGCGCCGGCTGGCCAGCCCAGTTCGGCGCAGGCCCAGGAGACTCGCTCACGCCAGGCTGCAAGCTGCGCCGCATCAGGAACCAGCCTGGTTTCCAACACTGCGCCGCAGCCAGTGAAATACAGGTTGGGTCCGGTGAGTCGGCGCGATCCCTCGAAAGGCGGCGGCGAGCCTGTAGCTGGCTGGCTCAATCGCGACTCCCAGGTTGCCCAGCAGGGGTCCGTGTCATCAGTCGTCGGTCTCGCGCGTCAGGTGCACACCGCGCTCGTCGATCACCACCCCTTCGAGACTGGCCAGAAAGCGCTCATCAGCGGCACCCTCGCCTGGCAGGCTCATTGGCGCATCGGCGGCCGGCTTGGCCTTGGGGCGATCGGGTGAACCGGCGGGGCTGAATTTGATCACCTGCTTCCACGAGCGCACCAGGGCGTCGGCAAAGATCAGCAGCAGGTCACCCGGCTGGCCCATGCGCAGCGCGGCGTCGATCGCCTCCTGCTCGTCGGGAATCACCGAGATGGACGCTTCGGGAACACCTTGCGCGCGCAGCCGGCGGCTCTGGATCAGCGGCACCTCATCACCATCGCGACCGCGCAGTGAATCGTCGCGCCGACAGATGTAGTGATCGAAGCGTCCGGCCACCGCATCGGCAATGGCTTCGAGGTCTTCGTTGCGTCGGTCGCCCGGACCCGCCATCACCACGATGCGGCGACCTGCTACATCGAGGCGCTGCGCCAAGTCGGCCATCACCATCACCGCATTGGCGTTGTGCCCGTAATCGAACAGCACCTTGAAGGGATGCTCGTCGAACACGTTCATGCGCCCGGGCGCCTGGAAGAACGTGGTGTCGAAGGTGCGCAGGCCCTGGCGGATCGCGTCGAGCTTGATGCCCAGCGAAAACGCCATGCTGGCGGCGAACATCGCGTTCTGCACGTTGTGCAGGGCACGGCCTTCCAGGGTGGCGGGGATCAGGTGCGTCCAGAGCAGCGGGATATGGCTGCCCTTGTCGTAGAAGGTGATCATCTGGCCATTGATGCCGGCCTCCAGAGCGCAGGCCCGACCGCCGGCGCGGATATGTTCGCGCACCAGCCCATGCGACGGATTCAAGGTCACGTAGCAGATGGTCCTGGCATCGGTGTAACCCGACATCTTCAGCACGTTCGGATCATCGGCATTGAGCACGGCGCAATCCTTCGCCACCTCGACCACGATGCGCTTGACCTCGGCCAGCTGTTCCAGGCTGTCGATGCCTTTCATTCCGAGGTGATCGGACTGCACGTTCAGCACCGCGCCAACGTCGACCTCCGGCACACCCATGCCGGCGCGCAGCAGGCCACCGCGCGCGGTCTCCAGCACCGCGAAATCGATCTGCGGGTCGGCCAGCACCATGCGCGCGGAAACCGGGCCGGTCATGTCGCCTTCCACCGTGCGCTGGCCGTCGATGTAGACGCCGTCCGTGGTGGTGAGCCCGGGCGTGAAGCCGGACATCTTGGCGATATGCGCCAGCATGCGTGCCGTGGTGGTCTTGCCATTGGTGCCGGTGATGGCGGCGATCGGCACGCGCGCCGGCGTGCCGGACGGAAACAGCATGTCGATCACCGGCCCGGCTGCGTCACGCGGCGTGCCTTCGGAGGGCGCGACATGCATGCGGAAGCCCGGCGCGGCATTCACCTCGCAGATACCGCCACCAATGCTCTTGTAGCTTTCGGCGATATTGGTCGAGAGAAAATCCACGCCGCCAACGTCAAGCCCGATCGCTCGGATCGCGCGTACCGCCATGTCGCGGTTGTCTGGATGGATGATGTCGGTCACATCGGTGGCGGTGCCGCCGGTCGACAGGTTCGCAGTTGAGCGCAGGTACACGACCTGGTCAGCGGCAGGAATCGATGACGCCGTCATGCCGGCGCGGGTCATCATCATGTCGGCCTGCGCGTCCAGCACCAGGCGGGTCAGCACTTTTTCATGGCCTACGCCGCGGCGCGGGTCCTGGTTCACGATCTCGACCAGCTCGGCAATGCTGCGTGTGCCGTCGCCGACAACATGTCCGGGTGTGCGGCGCGTGGCGGCCACCAGTTCACCGTTGACCACCAGCAGGCGGTGGTCGTCGCCTTCAAGGAACGTCTCGACGATCACCGAACGAGAATGCTCGCGTGCCTTCTCGAATCCCTCGCGGACTTCGTCGGCCGTGCGCAGGCAGATGGAAATGCCGCGTCCGTGATTGCCGTTGTAGGGCTTGGTGACCACCGGATAACCAATGCGTTCGGCCGCGCGCACTGCGGCCGACTCGTTCTGCGCGAGAATCTGGCGCGGCACCGGCAGGCCGAGCGAGGCGAGGATCTTGTTGGTCTCCTCCTTGTCGCTGGCCAGCTCGACCGCGATGTGTGGCGTCTTGCCCGTCACCGTGGCCTGGATGCGCTGCTGATACTTGCCGTGCCCGAATTGCACCAGAGACTGGTCATTCAGGCGGAACCAGGGAATGTTGCGCGCCTCGGCAGCCTTCACCAGCGAGGCGGTTGACGGGCCTAGCGCACGACGCTGCGCGTAGCGGATGAACTCGTCGCGCGCGCTCGGCCAGTCCCAGCCTTCCGGCACGCTGTCAGCTGGCTGCAGATCCTTGGGCAGCAGCGAACACAGCAGGCGCAGCGCCAGCTCGCCAGCCTCGATGCCTTCCTCGCGCTGGGCGAACTCGTAGACCACGGTATAGACGCCGGGCCGGCCATCGATGCTGCGCGTCTTGCCGAAGGTCACGTCTTCTCCGGCCACGTTCTGCAGTTCGATGGCGACGTGCTCCATCACGTGGCCCAGCCAGGTGCCCTCGCCTTCGCGCATGCGACGGATGAAGCCGCCCGGTTCGCGGTACGAGCAACCATGTTCGGTCAGACTGGGAAGCGCCGCGACTAGCCCGTCGACAAATTCCGAACCCAGCTTGGCGGTGGGCCACTGCTCCAGGTCGCCCAGATCCAGATCCAGCTTGATCACGGGAAAGTGGGCGTAGAGCGACGGCCCCACGTAGACGGAACGGTCGAGAATGCGCATTGCCGGGCTCCCCTGGAAAACTGGATGAGCGGCCCGCACGCCCCCAAGCGCCCGCGCCGCAAAGGATAGAACCGTACCGCGTTGGCGGAGTTCTGGCGAGGGGGCTTTGACTTGAAGGCTGCGCGGACTGGATTCGGCGCTTCTCCCGACCAGGTTCTGCAACGGGCATCAGGGTGGACGGAGCGAATTGAGCAGGTTTCTCAGGGCAGGCGCGCCGCGCGCTGTTCAATGCCACCCTGGTGCAGCACCACAGCCACCACCTTGCCTTCGGCATCACGCTCGAATTGCAGCTCGGCCTCGACCACCTTGTAGAAGAAGCGATCGCTGGCCCGAGCGAAGACCGGGAACCAGGACTGTCCGGTAAGTTGGGCCTCGATGCCCTCGCCGCTGCGCCGCACGCTCAACTCGACCCCAGGGGCGAACCCGAACGTACCGACATACTGCTCAAGTTGCGCGGCATCCAGCGACACGCCGGATTGGCTCGCGGTGGCGTCGAGGGTCGGCTTGCGCGCCATGACCGCGGCGACATCTGCCACCCGCTTTGCTTCGTGCAGCTGGCCGCCCTGGGCCAGTTCCAGTCCCATCACCTGGCCTTCGCTGCGCTGGAAACGCAGGCTGGCATCGACATCGCCATAGGCATACCAGTCATCGCCGACGGCATGGATCGCGAGTGACGGCTGGCCCGTGGCCTGCGCCACCAGTGCGCCACTGAGTTCGAACACGCCGATGCCGAATTGCTCGGTCAATTGGTATTGTCCGAACAGGCCTGCATCGGCGGCTGACGCCTCGGCCTGCGGCGCGACATGGCCGAGCGCTGCGAGGCCGGCCGCAGTGGGATCGGCATCACCACTCACCAGGATCGCAATGCCGCGCTGCTGATCCGGCCGGAAGCCGACGAAGCTCCAGAATCCTGCGGTGCCACCGTTATGCCAGTAGATTGGCTTGCCATCGGCGCGCGCCACATGCCAGACCGGCGTTACTTCGAACGCCCCGGCCTTCACGTCCTGCACCTTCAGGTCGGCGTCCAGCGGATGTGCGAGCTCATGCTCATGGCTGCCCAGATAGGCTTGCACCAGGCGCCCCAGGTCTTCGGCACTGCCCCACAGCGCGCCAGCCCCGGCGAGCGAATCCTGGAAACTCCAGGGCGTGACCGGCTTGCCCCCGACGAAGGCAGTGGCGGCATTGGCAGCCGGAGCAAAGCGGGTGTGCTGCAGGCCCAACGGTGCAATCACACGCTGGTGCAAGGCGACGACGTATCCATCGCCGCTTACCCGTCCCAGCAGGTAGCCAAGAGTGCCCAGTCCGAAGTTGGAGTACGCGTAGAAAGATCCCAGCGGCTGTCTATCCCGCGCTATCGTCAGGCCTGCCTGCAGCGCCGCGGCGTCGTAGCTCGCGTAGGGATCGAGCATGCTGGAAAGGTCAAGATTCGCGGGCAAGCGCGGCAGGCCGCTGGTGTGGGTGGAAAGCGCGCGCAGGCTGATCGAGGCGACGGCCCGATTGCGCGGCGCAAAACCCTGCGGCATCAGTTCACCCAGCGTGTCCGTGGTTTTCACCATGCCTGCATCGACCATCTCGGCCAGCAGCAGGTTGGTGAAGACCTTGGTGATCGAGCCGAACTGGAATTGGGTCCAGGCATCCGGCGGCGTGGCGTCATCCGGACCGCGACGGCCAAAACCGCGCACCGCGATGTCGTCTCCACGGATCGAGGCCACGGCCGCGCCACTGAGCCTTCCTGCGGCCTCCTGCTGTTGCGCCCAGTGGTGCACGGACTCTTCGTTTGCAGCGAGCGTGCACGGACTGCCGAGCACCACACAGGCAAGAAGCACTGAGCTGACGGAGTTCGGTTTCATTTGATGGTCTCCTCGGAAAGGCGGGAAAGCTGCTGGTCGATCTGCTCGGCCGGATCACGGAATCTGGTGCGTGCGGCGCGCCGGTTCAGCCGGCCAAGGAACAGGCAGAAGGCCAGCACGATGACGCTGTAGATCACCACTCCCGGCGTGATGCCCTTGGCCGCAAGGTTCAGGCCGATGACGCCGATCGCGCACGGCGCCAGATACCAGATCCAGACCTGCTCCAGCATCCGCGCCTGAGCCAGCA
The DNA here is from genome assembly GCA_038257155.1 of Lysobacterales bacterium. GTDB lineage: Bacteria > Pseudomonadota > Gammaproteobacteria > Xanthomonadales > Xanthomonadaceae > JANJTY01. Next base: position 23,212 of record JBBSJP010000032.1, read on the forward strand.
TCGCGTCGCGCTGCTGGGTCAGATAGTCGACCAGGGCAAGCTCGGGATGCGGCCGCGGCATGCGACGACGCACCTTCCACAGATGCCAGGGCACATAGATCACCCAGGCAGTCAGCCACAGGCTGAAGAACATTGGCAGCCAGTCCGCACGTAACCCGGCGCGCCAGGCGGAATATCCGAAGACTGGCGCCAACAGCAGCGCCACGACGGTCTCCAGTCGGTCGCGGCGCTGTACCTGTCCGCGCAGCTTGGAATCGCGCTGTTGCACCGCGGCCAGCAGTTCGGCATCGGGGGCAGGCGCCGCGGCTTGACCCGCGTCCTGCCACTGCTGCCTGATCTGATTCCAGTCCATTATCGGTTCTCCAGAAATTGTGCCTCGAAGGCCTGCCGCAATCGGGTCATGCGGATGGCAACGGCATTCGGACTCAGGCCCAGCACCTCGGCTATCTGCTCGCGTTCCAGGCCCTCAAGGTCCAGCAGCAGCACACCGCGCTGCACCGGATCGAGGGTTGCGATGAAGGCTTCCAGCACAGTCATCTCGTCGCCTGGAACGCCGGCGTCAGCGGACTCTGCGACGCTCTCGAGCGGTTGATGCTTGGGCGGCGGCCGGCGCCGATGTCCGAGCGCCGTATTCAGCGCGACGCGGTAAACCCAGGTAGCGCGCTGCGCGCGGCCATCGAAGCTGTCGTGGCTGCGCCAGAGCTGCAGGTGCATCTCCTGCAGCAGGTCTTGCCAGTCTTCAGGCCCGGCGTAGTGCCGCGCCAACCGCACCAAGGCGGTGTGGTTCTCGCGCAGCATCGCGGCGAAATCCTCTTCGCGTTGCATCGGGATCATGGTCTCGGTTCGAGGGGGTCTGTACATGTTTGTTGCAGGGCAGCGCGGATTTTTTCGCGCGCGCGGTGAATCCGGCAGAATCGGGCGATGAATGGGCCAGCCCGCGACGCGCAATTGGGTAAGCTTGGCATGCCCCATGACGGGGCCGACTCGGCCGGGGGGCCACGAGACGTGCAGAGCAGGCAGGACAAGATGGCCCTGGCTTCGGACACCGACTGGCGCGACTGGCGACGCCAGCAGTCGGCCGCCGCGCTGTACTTGCGCTCGCGCCTCGGCGGCCTGCTGTACCTGATCGGCTGGGGCGTGGTGGCGGTAGCCGGTGGGATCGCCAACGACCATGCCTGGATCGGCCTGGCACTGAGCGTCGCCTTCATCTTGCTTGCCCTGTGGCGACTGTTCGACGCACCGCGCGGAACCGATGCTGCCTCACTGCATACCTGGCTGCGGCGCTACGGCCCCGTCATGCTGGGCAGTGCGGCAATCTGGGGCGCGGTACAGGCCTGGGTGCTGCTCGATGGGCACTTCGACAGCGCCACGCGCACTGCGGCTCTGGTCGCCACCGTGGGCTACTCGACGGTGTTTGCCAATGTCTACGCGATGGTGCGCAGCGTGGCGATCGCCGGCATGGTGATGATGATGGGCCCGGCGGTGCTGGTGCTTTGGGTGCTGCCCGGACAGGTGCCGCTGGCCGCCATCATGAGTCTCTACGCCGGCTACCTGGCCTTCGCGCTGGTCCTGGCGCACAGCGATCACCGCCGCCGCCTGGACCTCGATCAGGCCCTGCACCAGCAGCGCGACCTGTTCGAGCGTCTGAGTCGTACTGATCCGCTGACCGGCCTGCACAACCGCCGCCATTTCAATGCCGAGCTGGATGCCGCGGCCGAATGCGCGCGCAGCGGTGCGGCCGGGTTTGCGCTGATGATCATCGACATCGATCATTTCAAGTCGGTCAACGACCGTTTCGGCCATGCCGCAGGTGACACGTGCCTGGTCGGGCTGGCAGACCGGTTGCAGCAGGCCTTTCACCAGCCGGGGATGTTGCTCGCACGACTGGGCGGCGAGGAGTTTGCCGTCTTGATCGCCAACATGGATGAAGGCGGCGCGCAGGCATTGGCTGAAGGCTTTCGCGCCACGATGGCCGCCGAACCCATGGCAAGCGACGGCCAGCGCCTGGCGGTCACGGTCAGCATCGGGGTGGGTGCATTCGATCTCCGCCGCCACGGTGACGGGGACGGGCTGTTCCGCGCCGTGGATGCCGCGCTCTACGCGGCCAAGCATGCCGGGCGCAATCGCGTGCTGGCCGTGCAGGAACATTGATTGCGGTGCTGCTTCAGCGGCGCGCCTCGACCGAAGCCGGGCGCGCCACTGAAAATCCAACTCAGCGGATCGGCTCGTCCAGCATCAACTGCCGCACGAAGCGTACCGGCGGGGCGCCATAGGACAGCACGCGGTCGTGGTAGCGCTTCAGGTTGAAGGCGTCCCCTTCCTTCGCCTCTGCTGCCTTGCGGGTATCGAAGTGTTCCTGCACGCCAACGAAGTAGGTCGGAAGCTGTGCGCTGGTGAGCTGGGTACGAACCCACTTGCCGGCGGCCTCGCTTTCCTGCTGGAAGGTGCGTCGCACCATCAGGTCCATGGCCTGCTCGCGGCTCCAGTTGTCGACGTGCACGCCTTGGTCGAGGATCGCGTTGGCCACGGCGCGCAGGTAGAACTTGTAGCGCACCAGGCGGAACAGCGGATCGTTGTCGAGGTAACCCGCCTCCATCATCACGTCTTCGGTGTACACCGCCCAACCTTCCGCAAACAGGCCCGAGCGCAGCACCGCACGCAGCATCGAGGGATGCTTGGCCGAATGCACGCCTTCCAGATAGTGGCCCGGCATGGCCTCGTGGATCGACAGCAGGTGGATCATGCGGGTGTTGTATTCACGCAGAAAGGAGTCGACCTGCGCATCGCTCCAGTCGTCGGGAATCGGCGACACCGCGTAGAAGGTTTCCAGGCCCTTGTCGAGCGGCCCGGGCGAATCGCAGTAGGCCACCGCCACGCCGCGCTGGAATTCCGGCATCAGGATGATCTTGACCGGATCATCCGGCACCGTGACCAGATCCTTCTCGCGGGTGAAACGGGTGGCCTCGGCCAGGGTTGCTTCGGCCAGGGCGACCACCTGGTCGCGCGCCGGTCGATCGGCATAGGCCAGTTCCAGCGCCGCTTCGATCGCCGCCTGCTTCTGCGCTTCGTCTGGCGCATCCGGCAAGGCTGGCGCATCCGCCCTGCCCTGCAACACGGTGCGCGCCACGCCATACATCTCACCGCGCACGCGCTCGAGCTCAGCTTCGGCACGCTGGCCAATCTCGGCGCGCGTCAGTGCCGAGTTCAGGGCGAACGTCAGCTTGGCGTCGTAGCGCTCGGCGCCGATGCGGAACTCGCCGGCCGCATTCGGCACCAGGGTGTCGTCCAGCCAAGTCTGGTGCTCGGCAACCGCAGTGCGCAGCGCCGCAACCGCGGCATCCAGGCGCTCGCGCGCTTCGCCCTGCAGTTTGTCGGCCTGCGGCAGCACCAGTTCGTCGATCAGGCTGAGCACACCGGCGTGCTGGCGCGCCACCGTCTCTGCATGCACCTTGGGCACACGCGCCGGATCGAGGTTCTCACGCATCTGGGCAAACAGGCGCGGCAGCTTTTCCATGCGCGCGGTGACGCTGACCAGACGCTGCTCGATCGGCGCGAACTCGCGCGCCATCAGGCTGTAGATCGCGCCGCCGGCCAACTGCGAGTAGGTCTGCGGATCCCAGGCCCAGTCCTGCGACACCTCTTCGCCCCAGATGCCGAAGGCAAGCTGGTTGCGCAGGATCTGCGCGTCGACCTGGTTTTCGCGAGACAGGGCAGCGGTGTTGATGGCATCGAGTTCGGCCAGGATCTTGCGGCTGAACTCCAGTCCGGCGCGACGCGCCTCGGCGCCGAGATCGTCCAGTTCCGCATCGTAGCGGTGCTCGCCGATGGCGGTGGCGAACACCGGGCTCTGCTTGAAGGCAGCATCCAGCCAGCGGGTCGACAACTCGGCAAAGCGCGCGTCGGCCTGCGCATCGGCGGCGCTGGGCGCTGCCGCCTTGGCCGGCTCAGCCGCGGGCGGCGGCGCGGTCGATTCCTGCCCGCACGCGGCAAGCAGGACGGCAGCGATAGTGGCAGCAAGCAGGTGTCGACGCATGGGGCATTTCCGTTGGGCGAGGCGCGCAGCATAGCGCCAGCCACGCTGCAGCGCCCGTGCCGATGACGATCAGCGGGGCCGCGACCTCACCTCACTTGGACGTGTCTTCAGCCGAGGTCGCAAGAAAATCCAGGCTGAGGGAAAGCATCGCTCGTGTGCCCAAGGCCAGTGCCGCCTCGTCAAGGAAGAACAGCGGTGAATGGTTGGTGGGAACATCTTTCATGTCCGCATCCGGCGGCGTTGCGCCGACGAAAAAGAACATGGCCGGCGCGTGCCCACCGTACTCGGAAAAATCCTCTGCGCCGGTAATGGCCGCCATCTCGATCACCTTGTCCGGCGCGACGCGCTCCAGCGCAGGGCGCATGCGCGCCGTCAGTGCTGGATCATTGCGGGTTACCGGATAGCCCTGCATCCAGGGAATATCGGTGCTCACGGAAGCGCCATGCGCGGCCGCCACGCGTTCGGCAATCTGCTGCAAGCCTTCGAAAGTGTCGCTGCGCATGTCCGGCTCGAAGGTGCGGATCGTGCCGATCAGTTCGACGCTGTCGGGAATGATGTTCTGGCGGATGCCGCCATGCACGGCACCAAAACTGACCACCACCGGCGCGCGGGTCAGGTCCGTGCGCCGGCTTACCAGAGTCTGCGCGGTGCCGACGATGTCGGCCGCGGCAACGATCGGATCCACTCCACCCCAGGGACGCGAGCCATGGGCCTGCTTGCCGTGCACAACGATGCGGAAACTGTCTGCCGCCGCCATCAAGGGGCCGGCACGCAGCGCAATCACGTCAGATGGAAAGCCCGCGCCCACATGCAGGCCGAAGACTGCGTCGGGCTTGAAATCCGCGAACAGGCCCTGCTGCAGCATCAGGCGCGCGCCGCCTTCCTCGCCTTCCGGCGGGCCCTCTTCGGCCGGCTGGAAGATGAACATCACTTCGCCCTGCAGCGTGGCGCGCTGACTGGCCAGCGCCTGGGCCACGCCCATCAGGATCGCCACGTGTGCGTCGTGGCCGCAGGCGTGCATCACGCCCGTGGTCTGGCCACGGAACTCGGTGGTCACCTTTGATGCGAAGGGCAGATCAACCTGCTCGGTTACCGGCAGCGCATCCATGTCGGCGCGCAGTGCCAGGCGCGGTCCTGGCAGCGCGCCGCGAAGGATGCCGACCACGCCGGTGTGTGCGACACCGGTGCGAACTTCCAGTCCCAATGACTGCAGATGTTCGGCGACCAGGGCCGCAGTGCGGAACTCGCGGTTGCCCAGCTCCGGATGCTGGTGAATATCGCGGCGCCACTCCAGCACCTTGCCCTCCACCGAACTGGCCAACGAATCGACGTCAGCCGCAGCCAGAGAGGTGCTGAGCACCAGAGCAGCCACAGAGAAAATGACAGTGCGCATTCGCGATACCCCCGGATCAGAATTCTGCCGGGAGTATGCACGTTGCAGCGGCAGGGATTGCAGATGCTGGATCACTCAATGGCATTCGTCGTGCGGTTCCGCAAATCGGGCCTTGCTTCAGGCTCCCAGCCCGACGCGCAGTATCATTGCTGCCCATCCTGCCGTGGACCCTGCATGTTCATCCGCACCCTTGCCTGCGCACTGTTGTTCACGCTCCTTGCTGCTGCTGCGCGGGGCGAGTCGATCACCGATGGCCCATATGTATGGCGCGAAGGCGACCAGGTGCGCGCGACCTGGATCTGCGCTGACCAACAAATCACCCGACGGCAACCGGTGGACCAGCCCATCGAACCGGCCTGCGGTGATGCGCCAACACTCACCCTGGAAAACACGCACCAGACGGCGCCAGACAGTCTGCCGGGTGTCGAACGCTGGGCTGCCATCTCCGATATCCACGGGCAAAGGGATCGGTTCCTGCAATTGCTGCGCGCACAACACATTCTCGATGCGACGGGCGACTGGGCCTGGGGAACGGGCGTGCTGGTCATCACCGGCGATGTGCTGGATCGCGGCCCGGCTCAGCTCGAAGCCCTTTGGGCGATCTATCGCATGGCACAACAGGCCGCAAGCGCTGGCGGCCGGGTCGAAATGTTGCTCGGCAATCACGAAGCGATGGTCATGGCGGGTGATCTTCGCTACCTGCATCCGCGCTACCTGGAGGTCGCCAAGCTGCTGGGCACAAGCTACGACGACCTGTTTGCCGCAGATACCGAACTCGGAACCTGGCTGCGGCATCGCGCGGTGGTCCTCAAGCTTGGCGACACCCTGTTCCTGCATGGTGGACTGCATCCGCGCTTCGCTGAAGCCGAGACTGAACTCGACCTGGCCCAGCTCAATGCGCAGTTTCGCGCGGGGCTTGGCGTCACGCGCGAGGCGATCAAGGCCAACCCGGCTGCGCACTGGCTGTTTGGAAGTGAGGGACCCGTCTGGTATCGCGGCTATTTTGAGTCGGAACAGGCCACGTCGGCCCAGGTCGATGCCCTGCTCAGCAAAGCGCAGGTGGCACGCATCGTGGTCGGACACACCACCAATGAAACGATCCGCGTACTGTACGAAGGCCGGGTTATCGGCATCGACTCCGGGCTAAAGTATGGTGATCACGGCGAGTTGCTGATCCATGAAGGCGGCGCGCTGTGGCGCGGGCTGATCGATGGCCGACGACTGCCGATTGCTGCCGGGCCGATCTGATGCAGGCCGCCTGAACCGGAGCCGGTGGCAACGGGTGCGCCGAACCACCCGCGACTGCGGTCGACCGGTGTTCATGGCGCAGGATGGGCGGGTCTCGGCCGGAGACTCCAGCGTGTCGAAAGCAACCACTGGCGCTGCCGCAGCGCGGCTGATGGATTGGCTTCCGGTGATCGCGGCTACGCAGCGCTGCCACGAATCAACGCCACCGAATTGACCTGCTCGATCCGCGTTGACTGACCGACCAGGTGCGAGTTCCATCTGCACGCGGCTTGATCTTGTCGCCAGCCAGCGAAGCCCGGCCCGCGCCGGACTTGCCTCATGCGTCCATTACGCGACGGGTCTGCAAGGTGTCCGCGTACTGCTGGAAGCGCAGCGCTTTACCATCCTTCAGGCTCCACAGGTGCGCGAACTGTGCATCCAGGGCTGCGCCGCTGCCCTTGCGGCTGGCTTGATAGCGACCGGTTGCCAGCACCCGATCGCCCTCGACCGCGAGCACCTGCTCGACTTTCAGTGAGAACCCGTCCCAGTCCGCTCCGATTCGCGCGAACACACCTTGCAGCACCGCCTGCGGACCGATGTAGGGATTGCCGTCGGCATAGGGAAAGTTCTCCGCTTCACACCATTCAACCTGCGCATCCAGCCCTGCCAGCACGCTGGGCACATCGCCCGTGGCAAAGGCTGCATACAGGGCGCGCACTGCGGTGACGTTCGAGCTCATGTTGACCCCTTGATCGATTGAAGTTTGCAGTCTGCGCGGTGGTCTACACCTTGCGCAGCACGATATCAAAGTGACCGAGCGGCGGCGCTTCGCGGTCCTGGTGCGCGAACGCCACCACCAGACGCGCGCGCTCGGCCTCCGGCACTGCCTGGAGCAGACGGTCGATGTCATTCAAGGCTTCGCCGGCGAAATACATCTGTGTGGTCAGCTCGGTATAGCCGCGCCTGGCAACCTTGAAGTGGATGTGTGGCGGGCGCGACCAGCCTTCCTCCACCGGATAGGCGCCCGGCTTGATCGTTCGAACACGGTAACGTCCTTCGGCGTCGGTGGTGAATCGCGCCCAGCCCTGGAAATCCGGGTCGAGCGGGGCCGGGTTGGGATCGCGCTCGTGTGCGTAGCGGCCGTGCACATTGGCCTGCCACACGTCGATCAGCGCATCGGGAATGGGCTGGCCAGCCTCATCTAGCACCTGCCCGCTGACTTCGACCACTTCGCCCAAGGCGCGCTCGGCATGACCGTCGATGCGGCTCATGTCGATGTCCTTGTCGGCCTGATCACGCGTGGGAAAGAACGGTCCTTCGACCTGCGCCGGCGTTACGCCCGGTGTATCGGCCGCCAGCCCGGAGCCGGCCAGCAGCGCCACCGCGCCCAGTCCGCTTGTCACCATCTGCCGCCGAGTAAAACTGCCCGAATCACCCATAGTGGTTTCCCCAATCGGTGAGGCTGCCTGGAACCGTTTTCCGGCGAACCTCAGGCTCTCCTGCGGACAATTTCCCCCTGGCCAAGCAATGCGCTGCCCGCGTCGCGCAATCGGCATGCTACGCCGAATTCGGGCCGCTCTGCTGCAAGGCAACCACTACAACGCACTCACCCGAGAATGTCGCCGTCGACGTAGAACCAACGTCCTTCCTCGCACAGGAAACGGCTGCGCTCATGCAGCCGCTGCGCCGGGCGGCCCCCGACACGGCTGCGCGCGACGAACTCGACGACGGCGTGCTTTGCATCGGTGCGCCGATGAGCACGGATCGTCAGCCCCAGCCAGGTGCGTGTGCCCGCGCGTTCCAGTTCAAGCACGCCGGGGCGAGTGTCGGGGTGCCAGGTTGCCAGCAGGTAATCGATCAGGCCAAGCACATAGGCGCTGTAGCGTGATCGCATCAGCGCTTCGGCATCGGGTGCCGGCTCACCGGCGTGCCAGCGACCGCAGCAATCGGCATAGATACAGACTTTGCCGCAGTGGCAGCCGCCGGTGCCGGGACGCTTGCCGGCCATGGGTCTATTCAGCCGTCTTGCGCACCGCCAGGCTGCCGGAACTTGCCAGGCGCGTGTGCAGGTTGTAGCGCGTGCCTTTCACCAGGACGTGCACACGCAGCCCCAGCATGCAGACAGCTTCACCCTCTTGTACCTGGTCCATCGAGGAAAACTCGAGATCCGCGGCATCGATGACCGTGATCCCGCCGCTGCCCTCGACCTCCAGCGTATTGTCGGGAGAAATGAAGGCCGCGGTATCCTCGTCCAGACCGATTCCGACCGCGAACGGGTTGTAGGCAAGTGCCGTGGCAAGCCGGCCCAGCCGGTCACGCTGGCGAAAATGCTGGTCGATGATGAAGCGATTGGTCAGGCCAAGCCCCGGTGCCAAGCGCACGCTGCCGGCGACGGGCGTGGCACCCTCTTCGCCAAAGGCGATCATGTGCTCGGAAAGTATCGCGGCACCCGCACTGGTCCCCGCCACGTGCACACCTGCCGCATTGCGAAGACGGATCAGCTTGGCGACCGGCGTGCCGCCGAGGATGGTCGACAGGCGGAGCTGATTTCCGCCGGTGAAGAAGATTCCGGTCGCTTGCTCGATACGCTGCAGCCGGCTGGGTTCCTGGGCGTCGCGGCGGGTATCGAAATCGATGGATTCGACCGCGCCGGCGCCCAGATCGGTGAACAATTCCTCGTAGCGCGCACCAGTGTCGATCAGCCGGCTGGCCGTGGGAATCACTACGATGTCGGCATCGGTGCCGCCACACAGCTCAACGAATCGCGCCAGGATCTCACGTCCGTTGACCTTTTCCTCGGCGCCACCAATCGGTACGATCCAGCCGCGATTTTCTCCCTCGACGGGCTTGCTTGGACACATTAAAAACAGTTCCTTGGACACCTGGCCCCTGCGGGCGAAGGCGGCAGTTTAGCTGCTATGCCACATTCCGGAAGCCCCGTGCATCGCGCTCGGGCGCCACTTCGGCGTTTGCCGAGCTTTCGGTGGGGTTCCGGGCAGCTGTACGGCAAGGATGGTTCGATCCATCGTCTCGATCAGTCGCTGCGCGCCTGCCTCGACGACGGCCTCACCACGAACGGGGATCGGGGATCGGGGATCGGGGATCGGGGATCAGGGATCGGGGATCAGGGATCAGGAATCAGGAATCAGGAATCAGGAATCAGGAATCGCCAGCGTGGCAGTTCGCTCAGGCATCGAGGGATTCGAACATGCCCCATCGGATTGGCCTGCCGTCTCGCACATGCCAAACCCCGCGCGCCATCACGTCGCAGGCGCGATCCTGGTCGTCCAGAACCACCAGATCGGCGTCGCAGCCAACGTCCAGTCTGCCCTTGCCAGGCAGACGCAGCAGCTCAGCCGGATTGGCGGTGAAGGCCGGCAGCACCATCTCGAGGGCGAAATCCCGCTGCAGCAGTTCAGCGAGCGTCTCGAGCAGCGCAGCGGGTGAGCCGATATCCATGCGCGCCACGCGGCCTTCGGAATCGAATCTGGGCAGGCAGCCACCGCCGTCCGAACTGACTGAAACCCGGCCCGGGGGCGCGCCACTCTCCAGATAGCGCGCCAGCGCGTCGGCTGCGCTCCAGGCATCCTCGCCCTCATCGACCGGGAATGCGGTGATGTCAACACAGCTGCCCAGGCGGGCCAGTGCAACTGCTTCCTCGAACAGCCGCTTGCGACGATTGACGTGGGTTGGATGAAATACGCGCGCCGGCAATTCGCTGCGCTCCAGCGCCTGTCGCACCAGCTGCAGGCCGCGGTCGCCATCGCCAAGATGCAGGTGCAGCAGGCCAGCCTTGCCGCTCATCATGCCGGCGACGTGCGCCTCGGAGGCAAAGCGCAGCAGGTCGTCCAGGGTCGGCTGGCTTGATCGGTGATCGGAGATCGCCAGTTCACCGACCCCGATGATCGGCTCGATGAAGGCGATATCGGCGCGCACGCTGCCAGTCAGCGTAGTTGGGGGCAGATGGTAACCACCGGTGTAGACCCAGGCCGACAGGCCCTGTTCGCGCAGCGCGTATGCCGTTGCAACCAGCTCACGCGTACTGCGCGCCAGATCGTCGGTGCCAAGTACTCCAACCACGCTGGTGACGCCGGCCGTGGTGTAGCGTGACAACGGCAGCGGCGGCACGCGCGAGCGGAAGCCATCCTCGCCGCCGCCGCCGGTAAGGTGCGCATGACCATCGACCAGGCCCGGGATGACGCGGCGCCCTTCCAGATCGATGCGTTCGACCGGCAGCGCGCCAGTATCGGGCGGATCGCTGGGGCCAATCCACAGCAGTCGGCCGCCACCGATCAGCAGGCTGGAAAGACCGCAGGGCTCGGGGGCAAAGAGCGTCGCGTTGTGGATCAGGGTCAGGCGGTTTTCGATTACCACGAATGCTCGCTCCGGTTTAGCCCCAGAAGGCTAAACGATTCGGCGCGCGATCGCCTCAGGAATCGCCCCACAGTTCCTGCAGTCGTCCGTCCCGTCCGCAGGAGCTGCGGTAGTAGCGGTAGCGGATGGGATTCTTCTGGTAGTAGTCCTGGTGGTAATCCTCGGCCGGATAGAACGTGGTCGCAGGAATGATCTCGGTGGCAATCGGGCGGTCGAAGCGGGCCGAGTCGGACAGGGCTTTCAAGCTGGCCTCGGCCAGGCGACGCTGCTCGGCCGTGCGCGGAAAGATCGCACTGCGGTATTGCGGGCCGGCATCGCAGAACTGCCGGTTCACCGCCACCGGATCGATGTTGCGCCAGAACACGTCCAGCAGCTTGGCATAGTCGACTTTCTTCGGGTCGTAGCGGACCTCGATCGCTTCGATGTGGCCCGATCTGCCACTGGAGACCTGTTCGTAAGTCGGCTTGGGTATCTGTCCTCCGATGTAACCGGAGGTGGTCGAGAGCACCCCATCGAGCTTGTCGTAGGGCGGCTCCATGCACCAGAAGCAGCCACCGGCAAAGATCGCGATGCCCTCGTCGGCTTCCGACACCAGTTGAACTTCAACCACGTCGCGGGGTGTTTCGGACTGCGCCTGCAGCAAGCAGGGAGCAAGCATCAGCAACACGAAGGCGAGCCCACGCAATACGCTCATGAACGCAGCTCCGGCAGTGCCTCGCCTTCCGGCACGAAGCGCAGCGCCACGCCGTTGTTGCACCAGCGCTGGCCCAGCGGCGCGGGGCCGTCGTCGAACACATGCCCCTGATGCCCGCCACAACGGATGCAGTGGTACTCGGTACGCGGCCAGATCATCTTGTAGTCGGTCCTGGTCGCCATGTTGCCCTCGATGGGTTTGGTAAAGCTGGGCCAACCGGTGCCGGACTCGTACTTGTCGGCCGCATCAAACAGCGGCAGGAAGCAGGCCGCACAGACAAAGGTGCCAGGGCGCTTTTCGGCATTCAGAGCGCTGCTGTTGGGGCGTTCGGTCGCCTCCTGGAACAGCACCCGGTAGGCCTCGGGCGAGAGCAGGGCGCGCCATTCGGCCGGCGTCTTGTGTAGGCGCGAGATGGAATTGGCGGTTTCGGCAAGGACGCGCGAGCCGGTTCCCAGCAACAGGGGAAGCGGGAGCAGGCCCAGCAACAATGTGCGACGTTTCATGCGGCTCTCCTCGGACAGCGACGGGCAATTGGGGCCCGTCGCCTGGCTGACCACTACCGTGCTCGTTGCAGGGTAGCCCCAATGTGAATCAAGAGAGGCACAGGGTAGAAAAAGGTTCGCGACGGCAACGCCGGTTCAGCTGCGCGACAGATTGGCTCCTCTCGCGAAACTCCGATGTCGGCTCCACCGCTGCGCGGCTTGAGCCGACCTACGCTGGATGTCGCGTAGGTCGGATCAAGCGCCGCCAGAGCACACAGGCATTGCGACCACATCCCCGGCGCGGATCCGACGTTCCTCAATACCAGTCTCTTCGCAACGTCGGCTCCACCGCTGCGCGGCTTGAGCCGACCTACGTTCATAGGTGGCGCTCTACTCAGCCCGTCATCCGCTCCCAGAACGCTTTCACGCCATCAAGAAAGCTGGATGATCTCGGCGAATGGCGCTTGGCCTGCTCGCCTTCGAAGGTCGCTTCGAACTCATCGAGCAATTCACGCTGGCGCTTGGTGAGGTTGACCGGCGTTTCGATCACCACGCGGCACATCAGGTCGCCGGCATCGCGCGAACGGATCGAGCGCACGCCCTTGCCGCGCAGGCGGAACAGCTTGCCGGTCTGGGTTTCGGGCGGCAGCTTGATCTCCACTTCGCCATCCAGGCTGGGCACAGCGATCTCGGCGCCCAACGCGGCCTGCGAAAAGCGGATCGGCACTTCGCAGTAAAGATCATCGCCATCGCGCTGGAAAATCGCGTGCGGTCGCACATTGACCTCGACGTACAGATCACCTGCGGCTGCGCCGGCCGGGCCGGCCTCGCCCTCGCCGGACAATCGAATGCGATCGCCCACGTCAACGCCAGCGGGAATCTTCACCTCCAGGGTGCGGGTGTGCTCGGTGCGGCCTTCACCGTCGCAGGACTTGCAGGGCTTGGTTATGGTCTTGCCGCTGCCGCCGCAGTGCGGACAGGCCTGCTGCACCGAGAAAATTCCCTGCTGCATGCGCACCCGACCGTGACCGCGGCAGGTGCCACAGGTCTCGGATTTGCCATCCTCCGAACCACTGCCCTTGCACTCCTTGCAGGCCACCAGACTGGGCACCTCGATGCGGCGCTCGACACCGAACACCGCCTCTTCCAGGTCCAGTTCGATGATGAAGCGCAGGTCGGAACCGCGCCGCGGTCCCTGGCGACGCCCTCCACCGAAGATCTCGCCGAAGATGTCGCCAAAGATATCGCCGACATCGCCGGAGTATCCCGCTCCACCGCGACCGCCCATGCCTTGTTCGAAGGCTGCATGACCGTGCTGGTCATAAGCGCGGCGTTTGGCCGGATCGGACAGCACCTCCCAGGCCTGCTTGGCCTCCTTGAAATGCTCCTCGGCCTCCTTGTCACCCGGATTGCGATCCGGATGATGCTTCATCGCCAGACGGCGATAGGACTTTTTCAGTTCCTCTTCGCTGGCGGTCTTGGAGACGCTCAGGATTTCGTAGTAGCAGCGTTTTGTCATTGGGGAGCAGTTAGTCAGCCGCTGCGCGGCTTGTTAGTTGGTCGCTTCGCAACCTGTGAGAAGTCAGGAACAGCAGCATGTCAGTCAGCCGCTGCGCGGCTTGCTAGTCGGTCGCTGCGCGACCTGTGAGGAGTTGGGGGAGCATGTTAGTCAGCCGCTGCGCGGCTTGTTAGTCGGCTGCTTCGCAGCCTGAGAGGAGTCAGAGGTTTTCCTTTGGACTTTGATGAGGCCGGCCAGGATTGCGAATAGGGACTCTACTTGTCTCAGGATCGCCGTCGCGTTGCAGAAGCCGAAACCGTGCGCGAGACGCAATTGGGTATCGAGTTCTGCCAATGAACCACGTGCTACGTAGAGGAACTGCACCAACTCCTTGCGGCTGCCGCGTGCACAGCCTTCGGCGATGTTTGACGGGACGCTGACTGCGCATCGGCGCATTTGCGAGGTCATGCCGAATCGCTCATCGACGGGAAACTCCGCTGTCAGCTCGTAAACCGCGCGAGTCAGCGACATGGCGTCCTGCCAGACCTTCAAATCATGATGCGGTCTAGCCATACGCCCCGCCTCCACTTACAGCAGATCGGGCGCAAAGCGCCCGATCTGCGACTGACTTTCTTACTTCACTGCCAAGACTTACTGCTTCCCATCGTCCTTCACCTCAGTGAACTCCGCATCCACCACATCTTCGGCCTGCTTGGCCGACGGACCATCTTGACTGCCACCCTCCGGCCCGCCCTGCCCTGCCGAAGCGGCAGCGAACAGCGACTGTGCGGCGGTTTCCAGGGCGTTGGACTTGGCGTCGATGGCGGCCTTGTCTTCACCCTTCATGGCAGTTTCGACTTCGGCGATGGCACCTTCGACCTGACCGATCATCTCGCCCGGCACCTTGCTGCCGTGCTCCTTGATCGCGCTGCGGGCGGCGTGGATCAGGCCGTCGGCGCGGTTGCGCGCGGTGACCAGATCGTGGAACTTCTTGTCCTCCTCGCGATTGGCTTCGGCGTCGGCGACCATGCGCTGGATCTCGTCATCCGACAGGCCGGAGCCGGCCTTGATCTCGACGCGCTGTTCCTTGCCGGTTTTCTTGTCCTTGGCCGACACATGCAGAATGCCGTTCGCATCGATGTCGAAGCTGACTTCGACCTGCGGCATGCCGCGCGGCATCGCGTCGATGCCGGCGAGATCGAACTTGGCCAGCGACTTGTTGAAGCGGGCCTGCTCGCGCTCACCCTGCAGCACATGCACGGTGACGGCGGTCTGGTTGTCCTCGGCGGTCGAGAAGACCTGCGAGGCCTTGGTCGGCACCGTGGTGTTCTTCTCGATCAGCTTGGTGAACACGCCGCCCATGGTCTCGATGCCGAGCGACAGCGGGGTCACGTCGAGCAGCAGCACGTCCTTGACGTCGCCGGCCAGCACGCCACCCTGCACCGCGGCGCCGATGGCGACGGCCTCGTCCGGGTTGACATCCTTGCGTGGCTCCTTGCCGAAGAACTCGGTCACCGCCGCCTGCACCTTGGGCATGCGGGTCTGGCCGCCGACCAGGATCACGTCGCCGATGTCGCTGGCGCGCAGGCCGGCATCGTTCAGTGCCGTGCGGCAAGGCTCGATGGTGCGCTTGATCAGGTCCTCGACCAGCGATTCCAGCTTGGCGCGGGTCAGCTTGATGTTGAGGTGCTTGGGGCCGCTCGCATCAGCCGTGATGTAAGGCAGATTCACGTCGGAATGCTGGGCGCTGGAGAGCTCGATCTTGGCGCGCTCGGCGGCGTCCTTGAGGCGCTGCAGGGCGAGCGGATCCTTGCGCAGGTCGATGCCCTGGTCCTTGTTGAATTCCTCGACCAGGTAATCGATGACGCGCTTGTCGAAGTCTTCGCCGCCCAGGAAGGTGTCGCCGTTGGTGGCCAGCACCTCGAACTGCTTCTCGCCATCGACTTCGGCGATCTCGATGATCGACACGTCGAAGGTGCCACCGCCCAGGTCATAGACCGCGATCTTGCGGTCCGGGCCCTTCTTGTCCAGGCCATAGGCCAGCGCGGCTGCGGTCGGCTCGTTGATGATGCGCTTGACCTCGAGGCCCGCGATGCGGCCGGCGTCCTTGGTGGCCTGGCGCTGGCTGTCGTTGAAGTAGGCCGGCACGGTGATGACCGCCTCGGTGACGGTTTCGCCGAGATAAGCCTCAGCAGTCTTCTTCATCTTGCCCAGCACTTCGGCGGAGATCTGCGGCGGCGCCATCTTGCGGCCGTCGGCGGTTTGCACCCAGGCGTCGCCGTTTTCGTGCGCGACGATGCCGTAGGGCACCAGCTCAAGATCCTTCTTCACTTCGGCGTCGGTAAACTTGCGCCCGATCAGGCGCTTCACCGCGTAGAAGGTGTTCTTCGGGTTGGTAACACCCTGGCGCTTGGCGGTTGCGCCGACCAGGGTCTCGCCATCCTTGGTGAAAGCGACGATCGACGGCGTGGTGCGGTCGCCCTCGATGTTCTCGATGACCTTGGCCTTGCCGCCTTCCATGACGGCAACGCAGGAGTTGGTGGTGCCGAGATCGATACCGATGATTTTGCCCATGGTGAAGCTCCTCTGATTGCTGTCCGGCGCGGCCGGGAAATGTCTTGACGTGAAAGTGGGGTGTTCAGCGGGGGAATCAAGGGGGCAGTGCCGTAGGGCGGGTCTTGACCCGCCGCCGCGATGGGCTTCATTGGCCGGTCATGACCCGCCGCCGCGATGGGCTGCATTGGAGGGTCAAGACCTGACCGGCCGCCGCGATGGGCTTCATTGGCGGGTCAAGACCCGCCCTACGGCGAGGCCAGAAGCCCTAGTCCGACTTGGCAACCACCACCATGGCCGGACGCAACAGACGTCCGTGCAGGGCCCAGCCCTTCTGGAACACCTGCACCACGCTGCCCGGTGCGGCGCGCGGGGCGTCGACCATGCTGATCGCCTGGTGGCGCTCGGGGTCAAAGGCCTGGCCGGTCGGATCAAGCATCTCCAGGCCGTGATCGCCAGCCGCCTTGAGCAGCTGCTTGAAGGTCAGCTCCAGCCCTTCGCGCAACTTCGTGGCATCGGCGTTCTCCACGCCCAGGCCTGCTTCCAGGCTGTCCATCACAGGCAAGAGGTCGGACAGTACCCGCTCATTGGCAAAGCGACGTGCCTGCTCCAGATCGCGCGACAGGCGCTTGCGCTGGTTGTCCAGTTCGGCGCGTTCGCGCAGCCACTGCTCCTTGATTGACGCGACCTGCTGCTCGGCCTCGGCCAGCTTCTGCTCGGTCTGCGAGAGCTGCGACTCGCTGACGCAGTCCTCGGGAAGGAAATCGTCGGCATCGCGCGCGCGACGTTCGGCATCAGGGTTGGTTTCGCTGCTGTGCATTGGTGTGCTTCCAAGGTGCGGCGGCCCGCGTGAGCGGGCCGGATGAAGGGTCCCCGCCCGTTTATGGGGCCGAACCGCCCTGCTTCAAGGCCGCGCCGAGCAGATCGGCGGTAGCCTGCACCATGGGAATGACGCGCTCGTAGGCCATCCTGGTGGGTCCGATGACGCCGATCACGCCCAGAACCTGTCCATCGGCGCCGTAGGGCGCGGTCACCACGCTGCAGTTGCCGAGCGGGGCCAGGCCGGATTCCTCACCGATGAACAGGCGTACGCCCTGGGCCTGGGTGCAGCGGTCGAGCAGCTGCAGGATCTCGCGCTTGCGGGTGAAGGCGTCGAACAGTTCGCGCAGGCGCTCGATGTCGGACAAGTCCTGCACGCCCATCAGCTTGGTCTGGCCCACCAGCACCACGTCGCTGGTGTCGTTGCGATCGAAGGCCGTTTCGGAGATGTCGACGGCAGCTGAAAGCACGCGCTCCATTGCCGAGCGCGTTTCGCGCAGCTCCCGCACCAGCAGGGTGCGGATCTCGGAGAGCTGTCGACCAGCGAAATGCGCGTTCAGGTAGTTGGCCGTCTGCTCAAGCTCGGCCGGGCTGTAGGACCGACGCATCGTGATGATGCGGTTCTGAACCTCATTGTCGGTGAACACCAGGATCACCAGCACGCGGTTGGTGTCGAGCGGCACGAAATCGATATGCCGGAAGGCAAACTGCTCGCGCGTCGGCACGGTGACCAGGCCGACGAAATGGGTCATTGCAGAAAGCAGTTCGGAGGCGTTGGAAAGCAGCGCCTGGGTACCGCTGGCGGCCGGCAGCTCGGCGCGCAGACGCGATACTTCGCGCTCATCGAGCGGCTGGATCTGCAGCAGGCTGTCGACGAACACCCGGTAGCCCTGCACGGTCGGAATACGCCCTGCCGAAGTGTGCGGCGCGGCCACCAGACCCAGATCTTCCAGGTCCGACATCACATTGCGGATCGTTGCCGGGCTGACATCCAGGCCGGAATGCTTGGCCAGGGTGCGTGAACCGACCGGCTCGCCATCGCGGATGTACTGCGCGATCAGGGCCCGCAGCAGGCTGCGTCCACGGGTATCGAGCTGGTCGAAAGTGCGTTTCATGGTC
The DNA here is from genome assembly GCA_038257155.1 of Lysobacterales bacterium. GTDB lineage: Bacteria > Pseudomonadota > Gammaproteobacteria > Xanthomonadales > Xanthomonadaceae > JANJTY01. The sequence continues at coordinate 41,404 of JBBSJP010000032.1, forward strand.
AAGAGCATACATAAGGTTTGCGCGACCGGCCGACAAGTGCATCGCAGCTTCAGCCTGCACCGTGCGCCGGCCTGTGTTCACCTGGAAGCCAGCGCAGCAGAAGCAATCGAGGCGAAAGCGAGGCCGCGCAGGGTCCTGGGGCAGCCAACGCTGCCCGGCAGTGTCAGAATTGCGCGCTGGAGTTGTACCCCTTTCGCTGGAAGCCCGCATGCTGAACTCGCTGTACGTCAAGGATTTTGCCGTGGTACACGAGGCCGAACTGGTCTTTGGACCCGGCATGAGTGTGATCTCGGGTGAAACCGGCGCCGGCAAGTCCCTGCTGGTGGACGCCCTGATGTTGCTGTCGGGCTCGCGCGCGGACGCCAGCGTGGTACGACACGGAGCGGAACGCGCCGAACTGAGCGCCGGATTCAGCCTGGAGGATGCTTCCGAGGCGCGTGCATGGCTGAACGATGAGGCGCTGGACGATGATGGTCAGTGCCAGCTGCGCCGCGTGATTCGCGCCGACGGCGGTTCGCGTAACTGGATCAATGGCCGCCCGGCGACCGTGACGCAACTTGCTGCGCTGGGCCGGCTGCTGCTGGAGATCCATGGCCAACATGAGCACCAGGCGCTGCTCGACCGCAATAACCAGCTGGCCCTGCTGGACGCCTTCGGCAACCACGCCGAACGACTCGCCGATTTGCAAACGCTGACGCGCGATTACGCCCGCAACGAGCGCGAGCTGAAAGGCTTGCCCGGTGGTGACGCCGCGCAGGATCGCTTGCAGTGGCTTGAAACGCGGCTTGATGAACTGGACCGCGAGGATCTTGCCCCCGAGTCCGTCGAGCTGCTCCTCGAGGCCCACCGCCGCCAGGCCAATGCCGCCACCCTGCTGACGGGTTACGGCCGTGCCATCGCCCTGATTGGCGATGACGAGCAACTGTCGCTCAGCGATGGCCTGCGTCGTTTGCGCCACGAGCTCAGCGAACTGCTGGCGCATGAGCCTGGCCTCGAGCCGATGTTGGAGTCGCTCGACTCGGTGCGCATCCAGTTGGACGAAGCCCAGGCCAGCCTGGAACGCCTGCGCGACGACCTCGACCTGGACCCGGCGCGCCTGCAGCAGCTCGAAAACCGCATCGCCCACCTGCACGAGCTCTCGCGCCGGCATCGGGTCGGCATGCAGGAACTGGCACCGGTGAGGGTGGAACTGGAAGCTGAACGCGACCGGCTGCGCGACGCTTCCGGCAATGCCGATGTCCTGCGGCGCGCCCTGCACGACATCCACACGCGCTGGCAGCAGGCCGCTGGCGAATTGAGCAAGGCACGTCGCCAGGCAGCCGAACGGCTGTCGCACACGGTTGAAACCCTGCTCGGCGAGCTGGGCATGGGCAGCGCGCGCTTCTCGATCACGCTGGATAGTCTGACCTGCGCGCGTCCCGATCCGCTCGGCACCGAGCGTGCGGAGTTCATGGTGGCACTGAACCCCGGTCAGCCTGCCAGCCCGCTACGCAAGACCGCTTCAGGCGGCGAACTCTCACGGATCGGTCTTGCCATCGAAGTGGCCAGTCTGGGCGCCGATCCGGTGCCGACCATGGTGTTCGACGAAGTCGATTCGGGCATCGGTGGCGCCGTGGCCGACGCTGTCGGCGCCAAGCTGCGTGCCTTGGGTGAGCGTCGCCAGGTGCTGTGCGTCACCCATCTGCCGCAGGTCGCCGCGCAGGGCCACGCCCACTTCCACGTCAGCAAGGCAAGCGAGGACGAGGCCACGCGCAGCCATGTGGCGCAGCTCGACAGCAACGGACGGATCGAAGAAATCGCCCGCATGCTGGCCGGGCGCGAAGTCAGCAAGGAAGCTCGCGCCCAGGCCAGACGTCTGCTCAGCAGCCGATAGCCCCGACAACCTGATTCAAGGGGAAACCTGCCCGCCCCGAGCACGCTGTCGCGCACGCACCCAGGCCCATGCCGACTGCTTGCACTGCAGGACTACTTGGCGCGTTTGGCCCGCACGTAGAGCACCAGGCTGTGTTCTTCCAGCACGAAGCCATGCTTGGCCGCGATCTCGTGCTGCAAACGCTCGATTTCGGCGCTGAAGAACTCCACTACCTTGCCGGTTTCGATATCCACCATGTGATCGTGGTGTTCGCCACGGTCCAGCTCGTAAACCGCCTGGCCGCCTTCGAAGTTGTGCTTTGACACCAGACCCGCGGCCTCGAACTGGGTCAACACCCGGTAAACGGTGGCCAGACCAATGTCTTCACCGTTCTCGAGCAGACCCCGATAGATATCCTCGGCCGTCATGTGGCGCGGACGCGCGTTCTCCAGCAAGTCCAGGATTCGCAGGCGCGGATGGGTGACCTTCAATCCAGCTTTTCGCAGATCCTGTGATTCCACTGCAACTCCTCGGGACAGATAGGAAACTGGCCGTTAGCACAGCCTGAACAAGACGCAGTCAGCAAGCACGTTCAAGGCGCCTGCAGCGGGCCTTAGTGTATCATCCGGCGCTTTCCAGCCAGTTCGCGAACCGCGCATGCGCTCACTTCTTTCAGCCGCACTTGCCCTCGTATTGCTTTCCGGCTGCGGCATCATTTATCGCGCCAACGTCTATCAGGGCAACTTGCTGGAGGCGCAGGCCGTCGAACAACTCAAGGCCGGCCTTACCAAGCGTCAGGTAGTGCTTCTGCTGGGCTCGCCTGCGGTCGAAGATCCCTTCCACCACGATCGTTGGGACTATTTCGCCAGCTTCAAGCGCGGCCGTGGCGAGACCGAGGTCAAGAACCTCACCCTGCATTTCGATGGCGACCTGCTGAGCCGCTGGGAAGGTGACTACTTCCCCGAGCTGGATCTGGTGCTCACCAAGGAAATGGGCCGTTACGGCAATCTGCCGCGCGACAAGGACAAGGAAAAGCCGCGTCGCAGTCAGTGAGCCTGGCTCAGGTTTCGCGCTGCTGCACCGCGCGACGCCGGCGAACTTCCTTCGGATCGCATAGCAACGGCCGGTAGATCTCGACCCGGTCACCGCTGTGCAGCACGTCCTCGAGCTTTACCAGTCGGCCAAAGATTCCCAACTGCAAGGGGTCGACCTGCAGTCCGTCGATCTTGCCTGGCAGGCCTGAAGCTTCGATCGCGTCAGCCACTGTGGAGCCCGCAGGCAGCTCCAGCTCGCACAACCAGTGGCGCTGCGGCAGGGCATGCACCACCTGCACGCGAATCCGTGCTGCGCTCACGACGACTCCCGCGCGGCCCGGCAGAAGTCATCCACCAGACGATCGGCCAGGCCTTGGAATCCCGCTGCCAACGCGCTGCCCACCACCCGGCCGGCGACCTCGAAGTCGAGCAGCAGGGACACTTTGCACGCGTCGGCCGATAGCGCTTCAAAACGCCAGTGACCTGAAAGCCTGCGGAACGGCCCGTCCACCAGACTCAATTCGATCGACTCTGGCCGCTGCAGTCGGTTACGGGTGGTGAAACCCATGCTGAGCGCCCCCAGTTTCAGTTGCAGTCGGGCCAGCATCTGGCTCTCGTCGCGCTCCAGCACGCTGGCCGAGTCACACCAGGAAAAGCGGCGCGGATACGCTTCCACTTCATTGACCAGGTCAAAAAGCAGGCTGCTGGGGCGTGCCACCAGGGCGCTACGCTCCACCCGACTCACGAATGCGCCTCGCGAAGCCGGCTTGCTTGCGCAACAATGGCGTTCAAGGAATGGAACATGAGCAAGAAAAAAGAAAACAAGGATAGCGGAAGCACCATCGCCCTGAACAAGCGTGCGCGCCACGAGTACCACCTCGGCGACCGCTACGAAGCTGGCATGGCGCTGCAGGGCTGGGAACTGAAAGCGATCCGCGCCGGGCGTTGCCAGATTGGCGAAGCCTACGCCGTGGTGCAAAAGGGCGAGCTGTACCTGTACAGCGCGCAGATCACTCCATTGATCTCGGCCTCCAGCCACGTGATCGCGGACGATCGTCGCGCCCGCAAGCTGCTCCTGCACCGCCACGAGATCGATCGCCTGATCGGTTACATCGAGCGCGACGGCTTCACCCTGGTGCCCACCGCGATGTACTGGAAGCGCAACAAGGTGAAGATTGAACTGGCCCTGGCCAAGGGCAAGCAGGCGCACGACAAGCGTGAAGCCGGCAAGGAACGCGACTGGCAGATCGAGAAGCAACGCACCCTGCGCGCGCACAACCGCAGCGCCTGAGAAGCTACGCCACGTCCCCCTGTAGGAGCCGACCTGTCGGCGACCGCAGGACCCGGGATGCCTCAGCGCCTCGCCCTAGCCACACATCCCGGTCGCGCACAGGTGCGTTCCCACACAGGGCACCTCGAGAATCAACCGATCTCGCCCTGGTAGGCGCTGACCTGTCAGCGACCGCAGGGCACCCGTCCACCGTGAGCAAGGTACAAACCTGATAGATTCCGGTCGCGCACAGGTGCGCTTCCATCAAACATAACCTAGCCAGTTGTTTTTCTTGGTCCAAACAAGTTGGAATTCGGGTTCTCTGGGCTTTTAGAAGCTCGTATCCTCAACCATCACTTACCCGTTCGTGGTGAGGAGCCGTGGTTCGATCAGGCCGCCTCGACCCTTCGATTCGCACTGCGTGCGGCCTCAGGATCTCGCTCGGCCCGCCTCACCATGATCGGGTAGGCGCGCGCAGCGCGAAGGCGCGTAGCGCCTCGTAGCCGCCTTTGCGGCCGAACGAGAGGGCGTCTCGAACCACCTTTCGCCGGTGGTTCGAGACGCGCGGCCTCGACCCTTCGATCCGCACTGCGTGCGGCCTCAGGGTCTCGATCCACGCTCCTCACCACGAACGGGTTCAAAAAGATGCATGTGCTTCCCTTGGAAAAAGCTCAACCGCTTCTTTCTTGTGGTCTCAAATAGATGAAAACGGGATCTCTGGGCTTCTCGCACTTATTTGCTCCGCGACAGCGGAACGCCAACGGCGTGCTGAAAACTACATCAAGGGAACGCATCTGTCGCCCTGAAGGAACGCAGCCCATCTTGCAGGAGCCAACCTGTCGTCGACCGCAGGACCCGGACTGCTTTCAGTGCGCCGTCAGAGCCACACATTCCGGTCGCCGACAGGTCGGCTCCTACAGGAGAGCGAATCGTCCGCCGCCGAGTAAGAAGACTGCCCCTTGTAGGGGCTGACCTGTCAGCGACAGCAGGGCACAAACCCGCCGCCTGAACAGTCAGCGCATGCCAAGGCCGCTGAACCTTGTGATCCCCCCACCCCGCCCCTACACTGATCCCCGTCGGAAGAAGAAACGACGCGCGTCAAATCCGGGGGTGTCCTGGCTTCGACGGGGGTTGCGAAATCGACCGGTGCATGCCGAGGGGGCAGCTTTCCTCGTTAATCCAGCGGCAAAAACTCAGACGCCAACGACGACGTCTACGCTCTGGCCGCTTAAGGCCTAGCCCCGAACCTGCTTGTGCCTGTGCTCGCCGGTGTAGGGTCATCATCACGGGATAGGTTCCGGTGGCTACCCGCCAGCCGGGAGCGAGATATAGCGGGTATGTCCTGCGGTGTGCTTCGCACGTCGTGTTGCTGTAGGGCGAGATCAAACGGCGAGCTAAGCATGTAGTACCGGAGATGGAGTGCTCTCGGACGGGGGTTCAACTCCCCCCACCTCCACCAACAACGAACCCCAGCCCGCAATGGCTGGGGTTTTTTGTTGGCCTGAGTTTTCGCCGCAAGCGCAATGCGTGTCTGGCAGAGAACTTGCCGCCATTGCGGTAGGCTTTGCGCCATGACTGAATCGGCTGGCCGCTCGATGCCCATGGCCCAATCCGCCGGGAACCGAGTAATGCTGCGAGTGCGCTGCTTCCTGCTCGCCTGTGCATGCCTGACGGCAACGACCACACATGCAGAAAACCTCACCATCGCGGCAGCGGCTGATTTGAAGTTCGCGATGCAAGATGTCGTTGCGCTGTTCCACCAGACTCACCCTGGCTCCCGAGTGGAAGTGGTCTACGGCTCATCGGGCAAGTTCCACGCCCAGATCCGCAACGGCGCGCCCTATGACCTGTATTTCTCGGCTGACATCGCCTACCCGCACGCGCTGGCGGAGGCCGGGTTCGCCGCCTCCAAGGTGCAGCCCTATGCACTGGGCCGCATCGTGCTGTGGAGTGCCAGCCGGGATGCCAGCCGCATGAGTCTGCAAGATCTCGCCGACCCGAGCATTGAACACATCGCCATGGCCAACCCGCGGCATGCGCCTTACGGCAAGCGCGCGGAAGAGGCGCTGCGCGCAGCCGGCCTGTGGGACAAAGTCGAAGCTCGGCTGGTGTATGGAGAGAACATCTCGCAAGCCGCGCAGTTCGTGCAGACCGGCAACGCACAGGTCGGCATCATTGCCCTGGCCTTGGCGCTGAATCCCGAGTTGGCCGGCATAGGGGGGCACTCGCTGATTCCCGATGACCTGCACGCCCCGTTGTTGCAGGGATTCATCATCACCCAGCGAGCCGCAAGCAACGCGGCGGCTTGGCATTTCACCGACTTCATCGGCAGCGCACCCGCCCGCGCCGTGTTGCTCAAGCACGGTTTCGCGCTGCCGGGAGCCGCAGCCGCGCTGCGCTCCCCTCGCCCGCCGGGAGAGGGGTCGGGGGAGAGGGGCAACACCGCCGCGACTGCAAATGCACGGGACAACCTTTCACCTTTCAGTGCCCCGATGCGCAACGAACGACCATGAGCACGCCCTTCGCGTCCTTCGCGCATACCGTAGCCACCAGCGACAAGTGGACTGTCCGCGTTCCGACAGGTCGCAAGGCCATGCTGGAATGCTGACCGACAGCGACCTGCAGGCGCTCTGGCTGACCGCGCGCCTGGCAGGCTTCGTGAGCCTGATCCTGCTGCTGATCGGCACACCGCTCGCCTGGTGGCTGGCGCGCACGCGTTCCTGGTGGAAAGCACCAATCGGCGCCTTGGTAGCGATGCCTCTGGTGCTGCCACCCACGGTGCTGGGCTTCTACCTGCTGCTGGCCATGGGACCGAGTGGTCCGATCGGACAGTTCACCCAGGCCATCGGCATCGGCCTGCTGCCCTTTAGCTTCTGGGGCCTGGTGGTGGCTTCGGTGTTCTACTCGCTGCCCTTCATGGTGCAGCCCTTGCTGAGCGCATTCGAATCCATCGGCGAGCGGCCGATGGAAGTCGCCGCCACGCTGCGCGCTTCGCCGCTGCATGCCTTTTTCAGCGTTGCGGTGCCGCTGGCCGCACCGGGTTTTCTCACCGCCACGGTGCTGACCTTTGCCCACACCGTCGGAGAGTTCGGCGTGGTTCTGATGATCGGCGGCAACCTGCCCGGCGTGACCCGTGTGGTGTCGGTGCTGATCTACGACCATGTCGAGGCACTGGACTATCTGCAGGCGCATCGCCTGGCGGCGGTGATGCTGATCTTCTCCTTCTCGGTTCTGTTGGCGCTTTACATTTGGCGACCCGATCGCAGGAAGCTCGACTGAGATGACCGGCATCGAAGCGCGATTCAGGATTGACTGGCCGGGGTTTTCGCTTGACGTTGATCTCGCCCTGCCCGGCCGTGGCGTCAGCGCGCTGTTCGGGGATTCCGGCTCCGGCAAGACCACCCTGCTGCGCTGCATCGCCGGACTGGAACGCGCTCCGCGAGGACGCCTCGTGGTCGAGGGCGAAGTGTGGCAGGACGACAGGCGGTTTCTGCCCACGCACCGGCGACCAATCGGCTATGTGTTCCAGGAAGCCAGCCTGTTCGCGCACCTGTCCGTGCTGGGCAATCTGCGTTACGGCATGACGCGCAGCAGCAACACGCAACAGATCAGCCTGGATCGCGCCATCGACCTGCTGGGCATCGGCCATCTGCTTACGCGAAAACCAGAGCGATTGTCGGGCGGCGAACGTCAGCGCGTGGCCATTGCCCGTGCGCTGGCGGTAAGCCCGCGCCTGCTGCTGATGGACGAGCCGCTCGCCTCGCTTGATACCAAGCGCAAGCAGGAAATCCTTCCCTACCTGGAGCGCCTGCACAACGAGCTGAAGATCCCGCTGCTCTATGTCAGCCACTCGCCGGATGAGGTCGCGCGCCTCGCCGATCATCTGATCGCGATGGATGCCGGCCGTGTCGTGGTCGAGGGACCGTTGGCCAGCACGCTGACCCGCCTCGACCTGCCGCTACGCCTGGGCGAAGACATCGGCGCCGTGGTCGAGGCCACCATCGGCGCCAAGGACAGCGAATGGAACCTGGTGCGTGTCGACTTCGCCGGCGGCAGCCTGTGGGCACCGGATCCCGGCTTGCCGCTCGGCCGACGAGTCAGGCTGCGTGTGCTGGCACGCGACGTCAGCCTGGCCGTGCAGCCTGCGCAGAGCAGCATCCAGAACCTGCTGCAGGGACACGTCGAAGCCATTGGCAAAGACCAGCATCCGGGGCTGACCCTGGTTCGCATCCGCGTGGGTCAGACGGCCTTGCTCGCGCGCCTGACCCGGCGCGCTGCGGCAGCCTTGGAGGTGCAGCCCGGTATCCACATTTGGGCGCAGATCAAGTCTGTCGCGCTGATGGAATGACGCTCTCACCCGTACACGCGCGAGTTGCTGGGACAGGCTTGCCCGGCTCAGCGTCCGGTGCGTGCGCAGCTTGCTCGTGTTCCCCTCGGCCCCTCCCTTCGCTCCACGCACTCCGCCCGCGGTCGCCCGCGTTTGTTCGCCCGCTTCGTCGCTCATGAAGAGGTCTGACTTCTCCGGCTCGTCCATCATCGGCTTGTGGCTGCTCGCCTTCCCGATGCGGACCGCCCGTCACGGCGCGGCCAAGCTGGAGATCTCCCGGTTCCCGCGCGCAGCGCGCATCGACATGCCAGGGTCTTCGACCACGCCGGGCTGAGCGACGCTCGCGATAGCGCGTCGATCATGTTGCCTTCCGGCGAACAGAAAGCGTCGGCACCCGGAATCAGGGTTCTTTCGCGGCTCAATGGCTGGCCTATCAACACCCCTGTCAACGCTTCGCCCTGACGCCTCACGACGCACGACGCATGACTCGGGGACAACATGGTTCGCTACTCCTTTGTTGTCGGGAACTTGCGCCCCTTACGCTCCGCCGGTTTCGCGGGCGCACCTATTCAAATCCGTTCGCGAAAATGCGCTCGATGTCATTCACGTCACTGGCCGAGTTGTTGGCGCTGTCCGAATCGAACACGAAGTTTGGCTGCGCCGCGCTACCGCTCACGGCCACATTGACGATCAACGCGCCGACGAGTTGGGTGTCGGCGACGCCGGTCTGGACGAAGTCCAGACCGCTGCCGGCTGGCAAGTCGAACTGCTCGCCCAGTTCGCCTGTACCACTGACTGTTGGGCAAAGGGCTGAGCCGACCGCGCTGCAGGTCCAGGCGGTGTTTCCCAGCTCCGGCATTGAGGCCAGCATCAGCCGACTACCTGGCGCCTCGTCTGGACCTGCATTGCGCACCGCGATCAGATAGCTCAGTGCCTCACCCGGTTGCACGGTGTCCTGACCGTCGCTGATGCTCACTGACAAATCAGCAAAGCGCGCGACGCTGAGGTTCAGTGCCGTGCTGCTGTCCAGATGGGTGGCGGAATTGCTGAAGACAGCGCTGGCTGTGCGGGGACCCAGGCTTCCGAAGCTGATCTGGCAACTGAAGCTGGCGCTGGCGCCGTTGACCTGCGGTGTGTCGTCAATACAGCTCTCGCCGCTGCTGGCCGTGACCGCGACCTGACCATCGCTGGGCACGCTTGTGCCGACGACCTGCGTAGCGAAGCTCACCGATTCGCCCACGCGCACTGGATTGGCGCTGGCGTTGATCGTTGCTGTCGTCGGTTCGCGGGTGTACTCGTAACCATTGACCAGGACGGCGAACTGGCCATCCGGGTTGGTAACCGTCACGTCGACCGGCACTGGCGAGGCAAACGGGGTATTGCAGGTGATCGTATCGGGGACGGTGACGATGGCGCTGGTGCAGACAGCGTCGCCGAAGCGGGCGATGGTGCCGGCCTGGAATCCGCTGCCGCTGATGGTGACGGGAGTACCTCCAGCTGCAGGTCCGGCGTTCGGCGTGACGCTGCTCACCGTGGGCGCGGGGGCGATGTAGGTATACCCGTTGACC
>JBBSJP010000033.1:0-51289 GCA_038257155.1 Lysobacterales bacterium
CAGAATACGGGTTGCGTGCATGGCGGGTCCTCATGGTCTAGATAACCCGAGGAAAAAACCCGTCGTGCACGCGCTGTTTTCAACAAGAGTACACGGCAACCCGTTGTTTGGGATAGAGAATATCCGGGGAGACTTCAGGCCGAAGCGCACCCTGCAAGACGCCGCCCTGGCGACACTGTATTTTGCTAAACCGACTTGCGCGTCGCCAGCCAGACGAAGACGAAAGCCAGCATCGCCGGCGCCGCCTGGGTAAACAGGATCGAGAACTTGGCAGTGGCGGCACCGAACAGCCCGGCCACGATCACACAGCCGAGAAAAAACAGCTTCAGGTCGCGTCGACCGCTCGCCAGCCCCCAGATCAGCCCGGCCGCCAGAAAGCCATTGTAGAGACCCTGATTTGCCGCCAGCGTGGCGGAGGCAGACGAGACTTCCGGGGTCATGGCAAAGATCTTGCGTCCCACCGGGTGATCCCAGAAGAACATTTCCAGCACCAGGATGCCGATATGGCTCAGCGCGACAAAACCGGTAAGCAGATTGGCGAGCAGCTTCATGGCGAGGTCTCCATCATGGCCAGCGGCGCGCTGGCGGCAGCAGAAAACGGGGGCGTGCTCCGGAAATGGCTGCGACGATCGCCGGCATCGACCTCATCGCAGGACCAGCGTCTCACTGCCGCGCCAGCCGGGCAAGCGCCAGCCGTACCCCCGCGACCCTGTCCCGCACCGCAGCGCCTTTGCCGCAGCGCTTGAGAAACGCGCGATCCTGCCGCACCCTTGCCGGCCCGTCTCACCTATCCGCTTGCGAAGCCATCCCGATGAACCTGATCGAAGACCTGACCTGGCGCGGCCTGCTGGCCGACTGCACCGACATCGATGAGCTCTCCAAGCGCCTGGCGCAGGGGCCGATCGTGCTGTATGCCGGCTTCGATCCGACCGGCGATTCGCTGCACGTTGGACATCTGGTGCCGCAGCTCACCCTGCGTCGTTTCCAGCTGGCCGGGCATCACCCGATCAGCCTCGCCGGCGGCGCTACCGGCATGATCGGCGACCCCAGTGGCAAGTCGGCCGAGCGCAACCTGCTGACCCGCGAGCAGCTCGCGCACAACGTCGAGTGCATCAAGGGCCAGCTGGCGCGCCTGCTGGATTTCGACTGTGCCGGCAACCCCGCGCGCCTGGTCGACAACGCCGACTGGACTGCACCGCTTTCGTTCCTCGACTTCCTGCGTGATGTCGGCAAGCACTTCCCCTTGTCGGCCATGCTGGCGAAGGACTCGGTAAAGCTGCGGCTCGGCAGTGAGGGGGGCATCAGCTACACCGAGTTCAGCTATCAGCTGCTGCAGGCTTACGACTTCTACCACCTGCGCCAGAGCATGAACTGCGAGCTGCAGATCGGCGGCTCGGACCAGTGGGGCAACATCACCGCCGGCTGCGACTTCGTGCGGCGCAAGCTGGGCGTGTCGGTACACGCCTGGACCTTCCCGCTGATCACCAAGGCCGATGGCGGCAAGTTCGGCAAGACCGAATCGGGCGCGGTGTGGCTCGATCCCGAGCGCACCAGCCCCTACCGCTTCTTGCAGTTCTTCGTGAACACCGAAGACGCCAAAGTCGGCGAGTATCTGCGCAAGTTCACCTTCCTGTCGCGCGAACAGATCGAGACGCTGGAAGCGGCGCATGCCGCCAACCCCGGCGCGCGCGAAGCACACCGTGCCCTGGCGCGCGAGGTCACCGCCCTGGTGCATGGGGCTGAGGCTGCAGACGCCGCGATTGCCGCCAGCGGCATCCTGTTCGGCGCCGAGATCGGCGACACGCCGGAAGGCGTATTCCGCGACGTCATCGCCGAAATTCCTAACGCCGCGCTCGATGCCGGCACGCTGGACGGCGAAGGTGCCAGCCTGATCGACCTGCTGGTGCAAAGCGGCCTTTGCCCTTCGAAGGGCCAGGCGCGCCGCGATCTGGAAGGTGGCGGCATCTACCTCAACAATCTGCGCAGCAGCGGCATTGAACAACGAGTGACGCGCAACGACCTTCTGTTTGATCGCTACCTGCTGCTGCGCAAGGGCAAGAAGAGCTACGCCGCGCTGCAACTAGATTTCTGATCCGCGTCCTTTGTGGCTAAAGAGGTCGCTGATCCGGGAACAGCGGCGGGCCCTGGCTAATCCACTGCCTCGATCTCGGGCCACAGCTGCTTCAGCCGGGTCCGCTCGCGCTCTATCAGGTCTTCCCGCCGCTTCCAAAGGTCGGCGAAGCGCGCATCGGCGCGCAGAAATGCTGCCGTCGGCATTTCGAGGCCGCTGGGCGAGAGCACCCAGTGTTGCCAGAGCAACGGATTCAAATTTGCAGCGCCATCTAGACGGTGAAAAACGGCATCGCGATTGCCACTCAGGATTTCTGTTCCCAGTGCCCAGAACACGGTGGGGTAAGGCATCGTGGCCGGCGGCATCGCCGCCACGGTGCGAGCGAGCGCTTTGAGATTGCGCTTGCGACGCTCGGCATCCGGTGGGTCTGGCCGCATCAGCGCCTCAGAGACAAACGCGATGGACGCGCGCATATCGAGCTGTTCAGCACTGCCTTCGCCGTCCAACGTCTGCTCGCGCGGCCAGCCGAGGCGAAGGTACTCCAGGCCCTGGGCGTGCCGCTGCTGCGCCGCAGCTTCGGCTACCGCCTCCATCAGTGCGATGAACGACGTTCTTCCATAGGCTGCTTCAGGCAATTCGCCGCGGCGCAGCGCGTCATAACCATCCACCGCCAGGCGCGAAGATTCAGGCCGGAGTCGAAGCATGGCGTCGGCGCGCGCGTCGAACCGCAGCAGGCGCAGCAGGCGGATCGGCGCCGCGCAGCCAGCCGGCCGCGTACTCTGCAGGCAGTCGCGGTCCACCATGATTGCGTCGGCGATATTCCCGTTACCTGCCAGGAACAGGGCGAGCGTGGCCGCGTATGGGGTGTCGGGAAAGCGTCGCACGAGTTCCTGCATCGTCGTGACGGCGGCATCTCCCTGACCGGCCGACCCTTGTGCATTGGCCAGCGCGTACAGTGCAGAAGGGTCCTCCGGATCAATCGCCACCGCGCGCCGCGAATACTCGAGTGCCTCCGCGTGCCGAAGCAAGGTGCGCGCCACGAAGGCCGCTTGCGTCGCGGCGAGCGGGTCGTTCGGCCAGCGCTCGAGTACTTGCCGAAACAGCAGCAGGGCGCGCTCATGCTCGCTGATACGGTTGCTGGCTTCGCCACGCGTCTGAACCAGCAAGGCTTCGCCGAGCAAGACCTCCACACTCCCGGCGAAGCGCGCCGCAAGCGTGCGCTGGTAATCCTGCTGTTCCTGCTGCGCGATATCGAACGCCAGCATTCCATTGCGGGCAAGGTGGGCAATGGCAAGATGCAAACGCACGTAAAGATCTGGCCCGCCGTCGCCAGTTGCCTCGAACTCACGCAGGGTTTGCACGCGCTCGATGAGTCCAGCCGACGTCAAATTGCGCAGCGCCCCGACCGTCTCCAGGTAGCTGGCACGCTGCGCGGCGGGGAGTCGCGCCAGCGTGGGCAAGGGGCGTGCTCCTATCTGCACGGCCAACCGATCGGCGACTACAATCGCGATCTCGTTCTGGATGGCGAAGATGTCCTCTGCATCGCTGTCAAACGACTGCGACCAGATCGTGGCCCCGTCGCCGGCGCGAATCAGGTTGGCGGTGATGCGCAACTGCGGGCCGGCACGGCGCACCGAGCCTTCGAGAAGATGCGCAACACCGAGTGCGGTGGCGATCTCGCGAAGGTCGGCCGTCTTCTCTTTCCAGGCGAAGGACGAGGTACGTCCCGGGACTTTCAGCTCGGGAATCGCCGCGAGACTCGACAGGATCTCCTCGCTCAGTCCATCGGCAAAATGTTCATCTCCGACCTGTGAGGAAAGCACTCGAAACGGCAATACCGCGACCGATTCAGTGGGTTGCGGCGGCACCGTGTGCTCGGTTTGGGGAGGCTCGATCACAGGCGCAGGCGCGAGGGTTTCTTCGCTCCCCAGCCAGTAGCCGATCGCTCCAAGCAAGAGGGCAAGACCAAAAAGCGCCGCGATCCGGTTCTGGGCAAGCGGATTGCGCATTGGCATGGGTGTCGTCGGCCGATGCGGTACTTGTGGGAAGGCGACTGCCGGCTTGGGCGTTGCTTCCGGCTTGCCCCCCAATGCCGCGATTACCTCGTTCGCCGACGCGAAACGCGCATTCGGATCGATTGCGAGCAGTTGGTCAAGAAGCGGCTGCCATGACGACAATGCCTGCGGCAAGCGTGGACGCGGCGCATTCATCTGTTGCATGCCAATAGCCCACCCGCTCTCACCATGGAATGGCGTACTGCCGGTGAGCAGTTCAAAGGCCAGAATGCCGAGCGAGTAGAGGTCCGAGCGCCCATCCACAGCCTCGCCACGCCACTGCTCAGGGCTCATGTAGCTGGGCGTACCGAGCACCGCCTGAGGCCCGGTCAGCTCGCGCGTGGTCTGCGTGCTGCGCGCGATTCCGAAGTCCGCCAGCAGATAGGAACCGTCTTCGCGGCACAGGATGTTCTCGGGCTTGATGTCGCGATGCACGACGCCCTTGGCGTGGGCATACGCAAGGCCGGCTGCGATATCGATCAGACAACGGCGGATTTCATCCGGATCGCCGCCACGCAGGTCACCGGCATGCCCTCCCGGCACGAATTCCATGGCGAGGAAGAGGTACTCGCCGGTGCGGCCGGCGTCGTATACCGGCAGCAGGTTGCGGTGCTTGAGCCCGCCAGCGATGCGCGCCTCGCGCAGGAAACGCTCGGCAAAATCGGCATCGGCGGCAAATGATGCATCGAGCACCTTGAGTGCCACTTCACGACCCAGCGACTCCTGCACCGCGAGATACACCGTGGCCATGCCGCCCCGGCCAAGTTCGCGAACGATGCGGTATCCGGGGATCATGCATTTCGTGGCCAGGCGGAGACCCTCAGCTTAACCGCAAATCAATCGTTGTCTTCACCCTGCTCGCAGCTGCGCAAGGGCACGAAACGCTGCGCTGCGCAAAACCTGGAAGCTTGAGTCGCGCAGCGGGAGCTGCCGGGCACTGGCTTCTGCCAATCGCCCCCACGTACCGTCTGCTGACTCTCTTGCTGTGAAGTAGCTTCCTTGCTGACGCAAGAGCCCAGTCGTCCCGCGAGCCAACGAGCCAGGATCTCATTGGTGAATCGGATCGACATCGGCAACTGCCGCTGCAAGAACAGCAGCGCCAGCAATGGCGGCGCGGCGCACTCGCTCGGCAGCCTGGAGCTTGTCCTCATCGACAGCGTGTTCGAAGGCAAGCAGGCCATCGGCAGAGTGGGATGCTATTCAGCGACGGGGGCTCGCTGCCGCGCGGTACAGGCGTAGACTCTGAGCCTCACCCGGCCTGAAGCGGCTTGATGATGAGCGGCGGCCCGACGCCTGGCCAGGCCCCGTTCCAGAGTGCTTCCTGACGCCGCGTCAGCGGTCGCCAGCGGTGCAAGGCGGTGGGCAGGCTCTCGGGGAGCCTCGGCTCGCTACCTCGTCGTCATCCCTCGTGGTGCAGCTGAGGAGAAGGAGATTCCCATGGGCGACAAGGCAATCGAGCCCGCCCCGTTCGTGACTACGCTGCAACACGCTGCCGCAGACCCGTTCCGCCTGCTGGTGGAGGCGGTGCAGGACTACGGCCTGTTCATGCTTGATCCGGCCGGCAAGGTGTCCAGCTGGAATCCGGGTGCACAGAAGAGCAAAGGCTATGCCGCCGAAGAGGTGATCGGGCGGCATGTCTCGCTGTTCTACACACCTGAGGACGTGGCGGCCGGTGCTCCCGAGAGGGGCCTGCGAATTGCGCGGGAGGAAGGTAGATACGAGGAAGAGGGACAGCGCGTTCGCAAGAACCGCGAGGTCTTCTGGGCCATCGCCACGATCACCAACGTCATGGATTCATTCGGCCAGCATGTCGGGTTCGCCAACGTCACGCGCGACATCACCGAACGAAAGCAGGCCGAAGAGACCCTGCGCCTGCGCAACCGGGCGATCGAGGCACTGCTGCAGGGCCTGTGCCTTACCGACGCGACCCAGCCTGACAATCCCATCATCTACGCCAACCAGAGCTTCCTGCGCATCAGCGGCTATTCGTTGGACGAAATCGTGGGCAGGAACTGCCGAATCCTGCAGGGCCCGGAAACCGATGCGTCCGTGGTGCAACAGCTGCATGCCTGTGTGACGGCGGGTAAATCCTGTCTGGTGGAATTGCAGAACTATCGCAAGGACGGCACCACATTCTGGAATGGTCTTTCGATCTCGCCGATCTTCGACGTCGCGGGCCAAGTGACGCATTTCGTCGGCGTGCTGACCGATATTTCGCCAGTCAAGCTGCTGGAAGAGCAGTACCGCCAGGCGCAGAAAATGGAGGCGGTCGGCCAGCTGGCCGGCGGCGTGGCGCACGATTTCAACAATCTGCTGACCGTGATTTCCGGCTACAGCGAGCTGCTGCTTGATCTATTGCCCAACGACGATGCCAGGCGCGATGCGGTCAAGGCGATCCATGAGGCAGGCGAACGTGCGGCGAGCCTGACCAGGCAACTGCTCTACTTCAGCCGCAAGGCGCTGTTGGAAACCCAGGTGCTCAGTCTGAATTCGGTGGTGACCGACACCGAAAGGCTGCTGCGACGCATGCTGGGCGAGGATATCGTCCTGACCACCGTGCTGGCGCCCGACCTCAGTCGGGTGAGGGTGGACCCCGGCCAGTTGGCACAGGTGCTGATGAACCTGGCGGTCAATGCGCGCGATGCGATGCCGCGCGGCGGCCAGCTCACCATCGAGACCTCCTCGATCGAACTGGACCAGACTTACGCCGACCTGCATATCGAGTGCCAGCCGGGTCGTTACGTGCTGCTGACGGTCAGCGACACCGGCTGTGGCATGAAGCCTGAAACCCAGGCCCGCATCTTCGAACCCTTCTTCACCACCAAGCCGGCGGGAAAGGGCACTGGTCTCGGCCTGGCAACCGTCCACGGCATCGTCAAACAGAGCGGCGGCAACATTTCCCTGTACAGCGAGATGGGCATCGGCACCGCCTTCAAGGTTTACCTGCCGGCGGTTGATGTGCCGGCTCATCCCTCAAGCGGCGCTTCAACTGCGGCGAAGGATGCCGTCGGGAGCGAGACGCTGCTGCTGGTGGAGGACGAGGACGCGGTGCGGGCGATCTCCCTGCTTACTTTGCAGGCGCAGGGCTACACCGTGCTGGAGGCCGAGAATGCGGCTGCCGCGCTGCGGGTCATTTCGCAGCACGTCGGCCACATCGACCTGCTGGTGACCGACGTGGTGATGCCGGGAATGAGCGGCAGGGAACTGGCCGACGCCGTGCGTCGCCAGCTGCCCGGCATCAAGGTGTTGTACATGAGCGGCTACACCGATGACGCGGTGATCCGGCACGGCATCCTGCAGGCCGAGGTGGCCTTTCTGCAGAAGCCCTACACGCCGCGCGTGCTGGCGAGCAAGGTGCGCGAAGTGCTGGACCAGCCGCCCGAACTTCCGACACAGCAAGACCCGGCAGCGGGGGAATCAGGCTGACACCGGTTTCGCTGCTGGTGTCGCCCATCACGCACGGCCACTGGAACGTTGCCGCGCCGTAAATCCGGGGAGAGGCGGTAGAAGCGCCTCACTCGGGCAGCCCAGCGGCCTCCGGCTGGTAAAGCACGGCCTGGACATGCAGTCGAGTGCAGCGTCCGCCCGGCAAAGGCCAGTCGATTGACTGGCCGGTACGCAAACCGAGCAGGGCCGCGCCGACCGGGGCGAGGATGGAAACCTTTCCGGCACCGGCATCGGCCGCTTCGGGATAGACCAACTGCAGGCGCCGCTCATTGCCACTGGCCTCGTCGAGGCACACGAGTTCGGAGTTCATCGTCACCACATCCGGCGGCAGCTGGTCGGGCTGGCGAACATCGCCGCGCAGCAGCTCGGCTTCCAGTGCAGCCGCCACCGTCGAGGCCTCACCCTGCGGCGTGGCGAGCAGGGCCTCGATGCGGCGCACGTCGCGTGCGGACAGGATCAGGGCTGGAAGGCTGGTGTTCATGACGGCGGCTCCGGAAAGAAAAACGGGCGAAGCACTTGCGTGCTTCGCCCGGCAGGTTCTGTTTGTGTCCCAGACCATAGTCCGCCCCCGCAACGGGGTCAAGCCAGGGCATGAACGCCACATCAATCAGCGTTCGTCTGGCCCCTCCAGATGCGCCGCCACAGTGCGAGGAACTGGCCCTCCTGCACGCGTTCCACCGGCAGCTGGCGATTGTCGGAAGCGATCCAGCGCTCACCCTGCAACCGTCCCACCGCGTGGGTGAAAAAGAAGCTCGGGTGTTGGCCCATGCGCAGGTCGGAGAGCACCAGTTCATCGCCGACCAGGTCGGCGCGCAGGAAGCCCTGCGAAAACCAAAGCAGTCGCTGCACAGCCCACAGTTCGCCGGCCTGTTCAAGCAAGCTGCGGTCGAACCTGTGTGCCTCGAACCGGATCGGCCCGTGATCGGCCCAGAGCGAATAGCTGCCTTCCAGGTAACCCTCGGGTGTCTGCACCACGATGCGCCATAGCAGGGTGTTGAAGGGTGTCGCCACCACCAGTCGCGGCGCATCGGCATGCACGGTATCGGCAAGCGTGTGTGCGGCGATGCGCTCGACATGCAGCTGGGCGAACAGGCTCCAGCCGATGTAGGCGCAACTCACACCCAGCGCGGCGCGCAGGGCGCGATGCGCTCGCGCATTGACTCGTGTCAGCGTGGCGAACAGCACGCCAAACAGCAATGGCAGGGTGTAGAGCGGATCGATGATGAACAGGTTGCCGCCCATCACCGGCGGCGTGGCCAGCGGCCAGAACAGCTGCGTGCCGTAAACCGTGAAGCTGTCGAGCAGGGGATGGGTCAGCAGCGGCAAGGCCAGCATCGCCAACCAGCGCCACCGCTGTTCGCGCGCCGCTTTCCAGCGCCAGACCAGCAGGCACCAGAGCGCGGCCGAAAGTCCGGCGAGGAAGAACAGTGAGTGACTGAAGCCGCGGTGGTAGGTCATGTTGCTGACCGCATCGCCGTAGTCGATCAACACGTCAAGATCGGGCAGGGTGCCGAGCACCGCGCCTATCAGCAGGGCGCGGCGCCGGTAACCAGGAGGCGCCACCACGGCGGCGGTGCTGGCGCCGAGCAGGATCTGCGAAAGCGAGTCCATGCTTTCGGTCGGGTTCGGGAATCAGCCCAGGCTGTCGATATGCGCCACCATGCGCTTGCGCGCGTCGGCATCGGGCAAACGCCCGTAAGCCGCGCCCATGTTGTCGATCATGTTGCGCGCCTTGCTGGTGGCTGGGGTGACCACGGTTACGGCCGGATGTGCCAGCACGAACTTGAGGAAGAACTGCGCCCAGGATGTGGCATCGAACTCCGCCGCCCAGGCCGGCACGGTGTGGCCACGAACGCGCTCCCACAGCCGGGTGCGGCCGAAGGGAAGGTAGACCATCACCGCAATGCCTCGCTCCTGTGCCAGTGGCAGCACAGTCTCTTCCATCACGCGGTAGTCGATGGCGTAGTCGATGCCGATGAAGTCGAGCGGCTCGCTGCGCATCACCTGCGCAAGCTGTTCGTATTGCGATGCGTTGGTGGTGGTGACGCCAAGATGGCGGATGCGACGCTCGGTCTTCAGCGCCTTCAGGATCGGCAACTGCACCGCCAGGTCGCCAAGGTTGTGCACCTGGATCAGATCGATCGGGCGCTTGCCGAGACGGGTGAACGAATCCTCGATCTGGGCGCGCGCGGCGGCCGGGTCGGCGCTGCCGCCGCCGCGCGGCGCGACGTTGAGCTTGGTTGCCCAGAACAGCTTTTCGGTGGCGCCCAGCGCGCGCGCGATATCGCCCGCGACCTTTTCCGATTCGCCATAGGAAGGCGCGGTGTCGAAAACGCTGCCGCCCTGCTCCAGCAGGGCCGCCATCACCTCGCGCAGGGCTGAAACGTCCTCGCTGCGCGCGACCTGCGAAAACGTTGCGGAACTGCCCAGGCCGACCACGGGAATCTGCTGGCCAGACGAAGGAATGGCGCGCGTGATCAGCGAACCGCGCTGGCTGGAGGCGAGCAATTGACCAGTGGGCAGGCCGAGCGCGGCAAGGCCGGCGAGGCCGATCTTCAGGGAATGGCGACGGGTGATCATGGTGGGGTTTCTCCCGGAGGTGGTGCTGTCGTGGCTGTGGCTGCGATGACTGTGGCGGAAGTGGTGGCGGCGGTCGAGCTCTCCATGAAAGCTCACCCGCTCAATACTCCCGTTCGTGGTGAGGAGCGCGGATCGAGACCGCAGGTCGAGGACGCGCGTCTCGTACCTCCTGGGCGATGTGGTTCGAGACGCGCGTCCTCGTCCCTTCGATCCGCACTGCGTGCGGTCTCAGGTTCTCGATACGCGCTCCTCACCACGAGCGGAATTCAATTCAAGTCCTCGCAGAATCAGAACCATTCAAACGATCTACAGCCAAGCGCTGCTGGGCCCTACCCAGCCAGAATCCCAACGCAGCCCAGACCAAGGCCAGCGGCACCGCCACGCTCGCCAGCGCCGCAAGGCCCATGCCCAGCCGGTCCAGCAGCCCTTCGGTCTGCGCGCCGACTACATCGCCGCCGCGATACACGAAGGTGTCGATGAAGGCCTTGGCCTTGTACTTCTCCTCGCGTTCCACGACGGTGTAAAGGGTCTCGCGAGCCGGCCTCATGATCGCGCGCTGCACCGCGCGGAACACGGCCTCGAACACGATCAGCGCCGCGATCGAACCAACGATCGCCAGTCCGATGAATCCCAGCGCCACGGTCAAGGGCAACAGAGCCATGGTGAAGGCAACGCCAAGGCGGCGCATCAGGTGCCCGGCCAGCACCGCCTGCAGCAGCAGGGTGGCGACCTGGGTGATCAGGTCGATGTGCGCGAACCAGGTGGTGCGCAGGTCGAGGTCCTCGCCCAGCGCCGCCACCATCTGCAGCCGGGTGAAGTAGAGGAAGGTCACCATCACCGCCAGGATCAGCACATACGTCGCGATGCCGAGCAGGTAGGGCGACCCCGCGACCGCGCGCAGTCCTTGCCAGGCGCTGCCACCGATAACCGCGCCCTCGTCGACCGCGGGCGGCGCATCCGGATCATCGCGCAGCGCACGTTCGGGCTGCACCCGCGCCACCAGCACGGCCGCGGCAATCGCCAGCAGCAGGAAGACGATCGCCACCAGCAGCAGGAAAGGCGTGCCCATCGGTTGCGCCAGGGCTCCGGCAAGCCATGGCCCGAAAATCGCGCCCAGGGTGCCGCCAACGGCAATCAGCGGGAAGAAGCGCTTGCTCTGCGCCAGCGAAAAGCGATCCGCCATCAGCGCCCAGAACAGCATGGTGGCAAACAGGTTGAAGACGCTGAACCAGACGTAGAACACCTGCCCGCTGGTCTGCCCCACCGCGCTTGGCGCCAGCGTCAACAGCAGATAGAAGCCCAGCAGGCCGAGCGCGAAGAAGCCGTAAGTCGCCGCGATGAAGCGCAGGCGGCGGAAGCGACTCACCAGCCAACCGAACAGCGGATTCACCAGCAGGGTGACCAGGGCCGTGCCCATGAACAGCCAGCGCACCGCCTCGATCCCGCGCTGCATTCCCAACGCATCGCGCGCCGGTCGCAGCAGCATCAGCGCGCTCAGCACGCAGAAGAAGAACAGCGCCGCCAGCAAAACCGGCACTACTTCTTCACGGCGGACGTTGAACAGACGCTGGAGCCAGGCGGTCATCGCCCGAGGGTGCTTGGCTTGAGTGGAGGAATCAAGCGCAACAAGTCACCCCACCAGACACCCCTGCCGCTCCGCGATATCGATTCGCGCGCTCATGCCGGCGTTGAATTCGAGGAAGTCAGCTTCGATGCCGTCGCTGAAAATCACACCGAAGCCGGCCATCTGCGATTCGATCTGCAGCGGGGCCTGCAGTGAGACCTGGCCGAACACCAGCTCGGTGCCCGAAGTGCGGCTGGGGAAGGGTTCGCGCACGGTGAAGTACAGGTGCGGGGCGTCCCAGGCGAAGCCTTTTTCGCGCAGCGCGGTGACGCTTTCGTGCTCGCCGCCGACCAGGCCGCGCGCGCCGGTCAACAGGCTGCGGAACCAGCCGGTCGATCCAAGCCCGGTGGAGACGATCACGCCGCTGGAGGAATGCGCCTCGCTGCGGCCCTGCCAGTCGATGCGGTAGCGCGCCGAGACATGCGTGCGCGGGCCGATGAAGAGATCGTTCACCGCCAGCAGTTGCTGGCCATCGGACAACTGCGCGCGCGCCAGGGTGACGCTGCGCAGTGGGCGGCGTTCTGCCAGCAGGTCGGGCATCAGGGCGGGCAGGTCGCTGGCCTGAAAGGGCAGCAGGGCGCCGTCCCAGCGGCGCGGGTCGGGATTCAGCCCGATCACGGGCTGGCCATCGAGGTACTTGAGCGTGTTGGCCACCAGGCCGTCCTGGCCCAGCACCGCGACCAGGGCATCGGGTGGAAACAGGAAATTGGGCAGGAAGTCGCGATCCAGGCGCTGTACTTTGCCGAAGCGCGCCAGGCTGGTTTCGGCCTGACGCAACGCGGCCTGGTAGTCGCGGTGCTCGCTGGCGTAGTCCTCGAAATCGGCACCGAGGTGCTCGATATAGAAGCGCGCCTGCGCCACGGTGTTGAAGCGCCGCACCAGATCGTCGAGGCGCGAGCGCCGCGTGACCAGCACGATGCGCAGCGCCGATGGATCGACCGCGTGTTTTGGCGAAGCCATGGACGAAGCCTGCGGCGGCGGATCAGTTCTTGCCGCCAGACTTGCCAGTGCGCGTCAGCGACTGCAGCAGCTCGGGCGAGATGTTCAGTTCGCCGATGCGGGCGGCGTTCTCGGCCAGGCCCTGGAAGGCCAGCGCGATGGTCGCGGCCGGATCGCTGTTGCCGATGTTCATGGCCTGCAGCACGCGCGGATCCACGCCCGCGACGGAACTCATCAGGCCGCGCACGGCGCGCGACTGGGCTTCGGATTTCTTCTCGCTGTTGGCGACCTGCAGATCCACCAGGCTGGCGTTCTGCTGTTCCTGCGCAATGCGTCCGGCAATCGCCTGGGCTTCGATCTCCTGGCGCTTCTCCAGTTCGGCGCGCTCGGCATCGAGCTGGGCCTCACGGATCTGGCGCTTCTTGGCATCGACCGCGATCTCGGTCTGCAGCTCGTTCTCGCGGATCGCGCGTTCCTGCTCGATCGCCGCATTGCGGCGCGCGTAGGTCGCATCATCGGCGCGCTTGAGGATCTGCTCGCGCACTTCGGCTTCCAGCGCTCGGCCGGTTTCCGGCGTCGGGCGGATGGCGAGGAAGGACAGGTCCACCAGGCCGATGCCCAGCTCGGTCAGCGCCTCGGATTCGCGCAGCCGGTCGCGCACCGCGGTCTCCAGACGCTCGGCCTGTGACAGCAGCTCCTGCAGGCTGGCGGCCTGCACCTGGCTGCGCACCTGCACGCCGATCGCGTTGATCAGGCGACCGGGAAGCTTGGCCGGGTCTTCGCTGGAATAGCTTTCGCCATCGGCGCCGACGCTGAAATCCATGCGCTCTGCCAGGGCCTGCGGATTGGTCACGCGGAAGGTGGCCTGACCCTGCAGCGTGATCTCCTGAAAATCGCGGCTGATCTCGCGGAACACGAAGGGCGCCTCCTGGTTGGAGAGCGGAATCGCCACCAGCGACGAACTGGGAGCGAAATAGAAGAAGGCCAGGCCAGCACCCGAGCGCACCAGCTTGCCGCCGGCGAAATGCATCAGGTGCACGCTGGGTGGACGCTTGATGTAACGGAATCCGAGCATGGCAGGTGTTTCCCCTGGTGAGCTGATGTTGGAGTGGGCCTGTGTGAATCCCCGAGCGGCCCGGCGCCCGGCAGCCGGTGGCGCCGGTGCGGGATTGACGAGTGTAGCCGAGGCGGCGAGGCAAGCAGCGCCCGCTCCTTTAGGGCAAGCCTGTGGCTTGCCGCTCTTGCGTCGCAAGGTCCAGCACCCGGCCTGGCAAGCGACACGCTTGCCCTACAGGGGGTCTGCAGCGGATATCGCCCTTCTGTAGGGCAAGCCTGTGGCTTGCCGCTCTTGCGTCGCAAGGTCGATCACCCGGCGTGGCCAGCGACACGCTCGCCCTACAGGGTTGGCCGCATAATCGCGTTCACCATACAACTGTCGCGGAAGCCCATGAAGCGAGCCCAGTACACCCAGCGCGGCCCAGTGCCGCAGGAATTCATCGAGGCTGTCGAGTTCAGCCTGCCGCCGCTGTCTGCCGGCGACGCCCTGGTCGAGGTGCTGGCGGCGCCGATCAACCCGTCCGATGTGCTGACCCTCACAGGTCTCTATGGCTTGCTGCCGCCGCTGCCGGCGATCGGCGGCAACGAAGGTGTGGGTCGGGTACTGGAATTGGGTCCGGACGCACGTGGCCCAGCCGTTGGACAGACCGTGCTGCTGCCGGTCGGCTGCGGCACCTGGAGCACACATGTGGTGGTACCAGCGGCACGTCTGATGCCGCTGCCGAACGCGGCCGATCCGCAGCAGCTGGCGATGATGACGGTGAATCCGCCCACCGCCCTGCTGATGCTGCGCGAGTTCGTGGATCTGCAGCCGGGCGAGTGGGTGATCCAGAACGCCGCCAACTCCGGCGTCGGTGCCTATCTGGTGCAGATCGCCAAGGCGCGCGGCCTGCGCACGGTCAATATCGTGCGTCGTGAAAGCGCGGTCGATGGTGTGCGCGAACTGGGCGGCGACGTGGTGCTGGTCGATGGCGACAAGCTGGCCAAGCGGGTCAGCGAAGCCACCGGCGGCGCGGCGATCCGGCTCGGTATCGATGCAGTCGGCGGCAGCGCCACCGATCGCCTGGCCAGCTGCCTGGCCGAAGGCGGCGTGCTGGTGAACTACGGCATGATGGGTGGCGAGGCCTGCCAGGTGTCGCCGGCCGCCATCGTGTTCCGCGACGTCAGCCTGCGCGGCTTCTGGCTGTCACGCTGGTTCAAGCAGGCCAGCGCGGAACAGCGTGCTGCCGTATTTGGCGAAGTGGCCAAGGGCATTGCCGAGGGCCGCCTGCACAGCCCGGTTGCAGCGACCTTTCCGATCGAACGCATCCGCGAGGCCGTGGCTGCCGCGGCGGCCGGTGAGCGCGAGGGCAAGATCCTGCTGCTGCCGAACGGTTGATCCGGCCGCGCCGGCTGCAGGATCTGCGGCTCTGGTGTAGCGTGACCGATCTTCACTGTCGGGTCCTCGTCATGCGTCGTGCTTCCAGCTTGCTTGCCTCGCTCGCGGTTTGCGCGCTGCTGAACCTGCCCGGGACGAGCGCCGCGCAGACTCCAGAGCCCGCGGAAACAGCGTCGCTGCTGCAGGAAGGAAGCCCTGAACCGCCGCTGGATATGCCGCTGTCCGGTGATTTTCCGTCTCCGGGAGACTTGCCTCTGATGCCCGATACGCCAGACGAAGCCGTCGACCTGGCGGCATATGTCGATGGCGTGGTGAGTAGCTTGCAGCGCGAACACGGTCTGGCCGCAATCACCGTGTCGGTGGTGAAGGACGATGCCCTGCTGCTGGCCAGGGCCTATGGATCGAGCGACCTGGCAAGCTCGCGTCCTGCCGAGGCCGACACCAGCCAGTTCCGCATCGGGTCGGTCTCCAAGACCTTCACCTGGACCGCCGTGATGATGCTGGTCGAGCGTGGCCTGCTTGATCTGGATGCGGACCTCAACAACTACCTCAAGCAGGTGACGATCGACGAGGCATTCGGTCAGCCCGTGACGATGCGTCATCTGATGCATCACCGCGCCGGTTTCGAGGACAGCTTGCGTCTGTTCGCCGTTGCTGACGACGATACGCGCTCGCTGGCCGAGCTGCTTGCCGAGCACCAACCGCAGCGCGTGTATGCACCTGGCCTGCGCACGTCCTACTCCAACTGGGGCGCAGCACTCGCAGCTCAGGTGGTAGAGGACGTCAGCGGCGAGCCCTATGGCAGCTTCGTGCAAGGGCAAATCCTCGCTCCACTGGGCATGCGCGACACCAGCTGGCAGCCGCCCTCCCGGCTCGATGCGAGTCAGCGCGAGCGACTTGCCACCGGTTACAAGCAGGAGCAAGGCGCGCTTGGTGTGCAGGGCTACATGCAATTGGGTGCGTACTGGCCGGCCGGCGGCATCGCGTCGAGCGCCAGCGACATGGCGCGCTGGATGCGCCTGCATCTGAATGGCGGGCAGCTGGATGGTGTGCGTCTGCTGCGCAGCGAAACCCATGCGCAGATGTGGACGCGCGGCTTTGCTGATCGACCCGCAGCGGCCGACATCGCGCACGGCTTCCAGGATCGCCATTACCACGGCCTGCGCCTGCTGGGGCACGGCGGTGGCACCGCGGCCTTCCTAACCAACATGGTGCTGGTGCCAGAACTACGCCTTGGCATATTCGTCTCGCAAAGCAGCACGTTCACGCGCGCGCCGATCACTCACCTTCCCGAACTGGTGATCGATCACCTGCGCGGGGCCGGGTTCCAGCCAGCTCTCCATCTCGAAACGGATCAATCCGAGGCCGCGACAGAGTTTGCCGGCAGCTACCTGCAGAACCGCCGCGTCTTCTCAAGCTTCGCCGCGCTGCTGGGTACCTCGTCCACCGCGACGGTCTCGCAGGCTTCGCGCGATTCGCTGGTCCTTGCGCAAGGTGATGAAATCCGGCAATACCGTCGCGTGGGCGATGAACGCGATGTATTTGAAGCTGCCGATGGCGGCCGCATCGCCTTCCTGCGTGCCGATGGCCAGGTGGTTGCAATGGCCGACAGCGCCGGCGTGCACACGCTGGAGAAAGTATCGGGCGTAAATACGCCCACTACGCTGTTGATTGCCCTCGGCGCCTGCTTGCTGCTCGCTCTGAGCAGCCTGCTTGGCTTCTGGTGGCGGCTGGGCCGCAAGTACCCGCACGGCTTTGCCTCCAGCACGGCCGCCTTCATTGGATTCACCTCGTCTCTGAGCGTGCTGGGCTTTGCGGTGCTGGCAGCCCTGATGGTTCAGCAACTGTCCGCCTTCGACATCAGTGGCATGGCCGGCAACTACCCCAGCGCCGCCATGCTGCATACGCACTACGCCGGCTGGCTAGTGGCCGGCTGCGGCGCGGCCATGGTGTTTGCGCTGTGGCCCGCCTGGTCGGGCTCCGGCTGGGGCCTGTGGCGCCGACTTCACTTCAGCGTGTTTGCCCTGGTGCTGGCCTTCTTGGCTTACCTGTTGTGGCATTGGCGGGTGATTGGCGCGCCGATTTATTGAGGGCACCAGCAACTCGGCAGTGCGCACGGGGCCCAACGCACCTGCACGGCATTCAGTTGTCGTGTGCCTTCTGACGCATGCAGCGCGAGAGTGCCGACGCCAGCGCGTCGGTGTCGGCTGTTGGGCTGTGGACATGCGGCGAGATTCGCAGCGCGGTTCCGCGAGCTGCCACCACGAAGCCCTCGACATGCAGTCGTTCCTGCATGTCGACCGCGTTTCCGATGACTTCGATTGCACTGATGTGAGGACTGTCGGCCGTGCGCCAGCAGTGGCCGATGCCATGCTCATGCAAGGCCGATCGCAGTGCGTTCTGCCAGGCGGAAAACTGAGCGCGTAGTGCGTTGCCACCCCAATGCGCGAGCTGATGCAAGGCAGGCTCGGCCATTGCCAGACAGAGGCTGTGGTAAATGCCCGCAGAATCGAAGCGGCGCGCGCCATCGCGATAGTGCAAGGGCTCCGCGTCCACCGCGGGCAGGGTTTCGCCGGCGGTACGCACGAATGCGTACTGCTCCAGTGGCTCGGCAGCATGATGGCGCGGGGCGACATACGTGTAGGCAAGGCCCGGCGCGCCAAGCAGCCATTTGTGTCCTGCAGCGATCACCATGTCAGCATCCAGCGCGGCGACGTCGATGGGCAGTACGCCCCAGGCCTGGGTGGCGTCGATCACCAGCGCAGCACCCAGCGCTCTTGTGCGTCGCGCGATGCGTGGCAGATCCAGCTGCGCGCCGTCATGCCAGTGGCAAGCTGGCACGACCAGAACCGCGCTGCGATCGTCGATTGTTGCCAGCACGGTGTCGGTCCAGTCTTGACCGGCTGAACGACGCAAGGGCAGCAGCTGTGCACCGCGGCGTGCGCAGGCGGCCCGCCAGGCAGCGGTGCCGGAAGGGTGTTCGTCGGCCAATACCAGCACCGTCTGTTCGCTGCGCAACGGAAGGAACTCTGCAGCCAGTCGCATGCTGTACGCAACACTGCTCTGCAGGGTCAGACAATCGGCCGACACACCCAGCAAGCCTGCTGCGCTGGCTCGCACGCGCTCGGGCCTTTCCAGCCATTCAGGCAGCGACACGCGCCACGGCCTTGCCGCGTGCAACAGTGCCGCTTCACCGACCACCTGCACACTGCGCAGGCGCGGTGCTTGGCCTGCGCTATTCAAATAGCGCACCGTATCGGGCAGCACGAAACAGTCCTGCGGGCGCGCTACGGCATCGGCGAGCGATATCGGTGAGTTCATGTGCGCCATCATGCCGTATCGGCAAACAAGTTCTGATAGGGTTCGGACATGGTGGTCGAACTGGCAATCCAGCGTCTCGCTGAGCGCTACGCGCGCGTTCGCTCGCGCAGCGCGGCGCTGGCGGCACCACTGCATCCCGAGGACTGCACCGTACAGTCGATGCCTGATACCAGTCCGGTGAAATGGCATCTGGGCCACACCACCTGGTTCTTCGAGCAGTTCGTGCTGGCAGAGCAAGCTGGATATCGGCCGCACTGCGCGGCTTGGCACTATTTGTTCAACTCGTACTACCAGTTGGTTGGCCCGATGCACGCGCGGCCCGAGCGCGGCCTGTTGACGCGTCCGACGCTGGCCGAGGTGGTCGCGTACCGCAGCGTCGTGGATGACGCGATCCAAAACCTTCTGCTGCACGAACCTGCGCCGCGAATCGCCGAGCGCATCGCTTTGGGCCTGCAACACGAACAGCAGCATCAGGAGCTGATCCTCACCGACATCAAGCATCTGCTGTCGCGTAATCCGCTGCAGCCAAGGTACCGCGATGACCTTTCCAGGACGCATGGCGAATCGACGGAGCAGCGCTTCGTGCCTGGCCGAAACGGCCTGTGTGAGATTGGAGCCGATAGCGGCGCCGACTTCGCCTTTGATTGCGAAACGCCGCGCCACACAGTCTTCCTGCGCCCGCACGCCATCGCACGACGCCCGGTCAGCAATGCCGAGTTCCGCGCCTTCATTACCGACGGCGGCTATCGTCGCGCCGAGTTCTGGATGAGTGAAGGTTTTGCTACCGCGCAGGCCGAAGCCTGGCAGGGCCCGCTCTACTGGGATGCCGGCGGCGAGACCGAGTTCATGCTGGGCGGTCGGCGTCCGATCGATCCGCATGCGCCGGTCTGCCATGTCAGCTGGTTCGAGGCCGATGCCTTCGCGCGCTGGGCCGGTGCGCGCCTGCCCAGCGAGGCCGAGTGGGAGCTTGCCGCCGCGGGTTCGGATCCCGAGGCCGGTCATTTCGCCGACGATGACGCGCTGCATCCGCAAGCCGCTTCCGGCGCAGACGAACTCCTGCAGCTCTTCGGTGACGTCTGGGAATGGACCGCCAGCCCCTACGTCAATTATCCCGGGTTTCGCCCGCTGCCTGGCGCGCTCGGCGAGTACAACGGCAAGTTCATGTGTGGCCAGTACGTGCTGCGCGGTGGATCCTGCGTCTCGCCACGCGGCCACGTGCGCGCCAGTTACCGCAACTTCTTTCATCCACGCGATCGCTGGCAGTTCTCCGGCATTCGCCTTGCAAAGGACGCGTGAAATGTCCAGCACCAACCCGCTTCACGCCTTGCATGACCTGCACCCGGCGAAGCCGGATATTGCGGTCGACGTGCTCGCCGGCCTGAGCGCCACACCGCGCACGCTGCCTTCGAAGTACTTCTACGATGCGCGCGGCTCGCGGCTGTTCGAGCGCATCTGCCTGACTCCGGAGTACTACCTGACCCGCGCCGAACTGGCAATCCTGCGGCGCCATGGGGCAGCGATTGCCGACGCCCTGGGCGAACGCCTGCGGCTGGTCGAGTACGGCACCGGTGCGGGCGACAAGACGCGCCTGCTGCTGCAATCGCTGAGCGAACCAGTCGCGTACCTGCCGGTGGAGATCTCCCGCAGCGCCCTGATTGACTCGATTACGCAACTGGCGCGCGCGTTTCCGGTGCTCGAACTGGTCCCGGTTTGCGCCGACTTCACCCGGACCATTGCCTTGCCGCCGACCCGACGGCGCGCACGTCGCACCGTGGTCTATCTGGCCGGATCGACCATCGGAAATTTTGTCGAGGCCGAGGCTATCGAACTGCTTTCCCACATGCGCGATACCGCTGGCAGCGGCGGGGCAATTCTGCTCGGCTTCGACCGCAAAAAGGACCCGACGATACTCAACGCCGCCTACAACGACGCTGAAGGCGTCACGGCAGCCTTCACCCTGAACCTGCTGCAGCGCCTCAACCGTGAGCTGGATGCCGACTTCGACCTGGATCAGTTCGCGCACCGCGCCGAGTACAACGATCAGGCAGGCCGGATTGAGACCGATATCATCAGCCGCTGCGCGCAGCAGGTGCGGGTGGCAGGGCAACGCTTTGCCCTGCGGCACGACGAAGCGATCCGGGTAGAGGTCAGCTGCAAATACGACCGGGACGACATCGCGCGCATGGCACGGGCTGCGGGCCTGCGCTGCGGACCGTGCTGGCATGATCCAGAGGGCCTTTTCGGCATGCAGGTGCTGGAGGTTCCAGGACGGGGTGCAGGGCTGACAGCGGTACCGCCGTGGTCCGAAGGTTAGGATAGCGGCGCGCTGTACTCACGTCAGAATCGATCTTCGAGTCCACCATGCTGAAACCGCTGCGCCGTTCGATCCGCCGTGCCTACGCCGACCTGCAGAGCCGCTACCTGCACAACTGGATCTTCATTCATATCAACAAGACCGGCGGCAGCAGTATCGAGAAGGCGCTGGGAATGCGCTTCGACCACCGCAGCGCGCGCGACAAGGTCAGGGCGATCGGGCAAGTAGCTTGGGATCGCAAGTTCAGCTTCAGCTTCGTGCGCAATCCCTGGGACAAGGTGGTGTCGCACTATCACTACCGGCTGAAGACAGGGCAGAGTGGCTTTCGAGATAATCCACCGGATTTTGCCAGTTGGATTCGGCTGGCTTACGTCGAACGCGACCCGCGCTACTTCGATCAACCATTGATGTTCGCGCCGCAGATGGACTGGATCGGCGACGAGCAGGATCGCATCCTGGTCAACTTTGTCGGGCGCTTCGAGCGTCTGCAGGAGGATTTCGCCCAGGTCTGTGAGCGCATCGGTCGCCAGGCCAGCCTGCCACACATCAAGGCTTCGCAGCACACCCACTACAGCCAGTACTACGATGCCGAAAGCCGCGCAATCATTGCGCAGCTGTTTGCCCGTGACATCGACCACCTCGGCTACGCGTTTGAAAATCCCAACGCACCGACCACCGCGACTTCAGCCTGATGGGACCGCTGAAGGGCCTGCGGGTACTCGACCTCTCCCGCATTCTGGCCGGCCCCTGGGCCAGTCAGGTGCTGGCGGACCTGGGTGCCGAGGTGATCAAGATCGAGCGCCCCGGCAACGGCGACGACACACGGCGCTGGGGCCCGCCCTTCCTGCGCGCGCAGGACGGCAGCACCACGGCCGAGTCGGCTTACTACCTGGCTGCCAACCGCGGCAAGCACTCGGTCGCGATCGATTTCACCCATCCGGAAGGCGCCGACCTGCTGCGTGCACTTGCACGCGACAGTCAGGTGCTGCTGGAAAACTTCAAGTGTGGCGATCTGGCCCGCTTTGGCCTCGACTGGCCCGGCCTGCGCGCGCTGAATCCGGCCCTGGTGTACTGCTCGATCACCGGCTATGGGCAAACCGGCCCCAACGCGCAACGCGCCGGCTACGACGCCGCGATCCAGGCCGAAGCCGGCCTGATGAGCCTTACCGGCGCGCCGGACAATCAGCCCGGTGGCGGGCCGCAGAAAGTCGGTGTGGCGGTGTCCGACCTGATGACCGGCATGTACGCAGTGGCCGGTATCCTCGCCGCCCTGCGTCACGCCGACGCCACCGGCGAAGGCCAGCACATCGATCTGGCGCTGTACGACACTCAGGTCGGGTGGCTCGCCAATCAGGCGATGAACTACCTGGTCGGCGGTGAGCCACCGCAGCGCCATGGCAATGCACACCCCAACATCGTGCCCTATCAGGTGATGTCAGCGAGTGATGGCGCCTTCATGCTGGCGGTTGGCAACGACGCGCAGTTCCGCAAGCTCTGCGGCGTGATCGACCGCGCCGGGCTGGCGGACGACGCGCGCTTCGCAAGCAATGCCGCACGCGTCGAGCACCGCGAGCTGCTGCTGCCGCTGCTGCAGACCGCGCTCGCGCTGCGCTCGCGCGCCGACTGGCTGCAGCGCCTGGCAGAAGTCGACGTGCCCTGCGCCGCAGTGAATACTCTCGATCAGGTATTTGCCGATTCGCAGGTCGCCGCCCGTGGCCTGCGCTTCGACCTGCCGCACCCGCTCGCCGGCAGCGTGCCGTTGGTGGCAAACCCGCTGAAATTCTCCGCTACCGCGATCGACTACCAGCGGGCCCCGCCACTGCTGGGCGCGGAGACTTTCAGCGTGCTGCGGGAAAGACTCGGCCTGTCGCCAACCGAGCTTGAGCGTCTGAAGGCTGCCGGCGTGATTGGCTGAGCCATGCGGCTCGCGGAGGTAAGCAGTCCATACCGAGCGGCTCCGAGCAGTGCCATTTGCCTGACTCGCTGCTAGCGGCCAATCAGGGTAAGCAACCGGGCCCAGGTGCCCGACGCCAGCAGCCATCCAACCGCTACGAGATTGAGGAGGACGGTAATCCAGAACACCGTCTGGAAGGCTTGCTTCAGCGTCTTGTGGCGGAACTGCTGCTGCGCAATGAGTGCACCCGGCCAACCGCCAAACAGATCCACAAGATGCAGCCGGCCCTCGGGCGTGCGACGAGAGCCGTTCTGCGCAGCACCCTTGTCTTCCCAGTACATGAGATAGGACAAGACGCTGAGAACGAAGTACGCAGCGACGACCTGGATCGGCATCTCATGAAAGGCAGCAGCGGCAGCGGCAAGCCCGAGGGCAGTGACGCCCAAGGCTGCCCGTGGAAAGCGGAAGGCGGTCATATGCTCACGCCAAAACCCAGCGCGACGACAAGCAGCATCAGCATCGCTATCCAGATGAAGTAGCGCTTGCGACGCGAACGCAGATCGGGAGCCGCTTGAGGGACAGCCTCCATCTTCTTGTACTTCTACCAGGTGATGACGCCTGACGGCGCGTGCAACGATTCGTCGTGATCAACGGCTTTCGGCCCTGCCAGCGCCAACGTGGCGTCAACCAGATGCGCGTTGCAAGGATACGATGGCATGGGTTCGCTCTGCTTTTTTTCGAGCAGGACTTTCATCATTTCAGGGTCGCTATGGGCTGC
This sequence comes from Lysobacterales bacterium, assembly GCA_038257155.1. Classification (GTDB taxonomy): domain Bacteria; phylum Pseudomonadota; class Gammaproteobacteria; order Xanthomonadales; family Xanthomonadaceae; genus JANJTY01. The sequence continues at coordinate 23,457 of JBBSJP010000033.1, forward strand.
TGCCACGCACGCATGCGCATTGCCCACAGGTTCGCAGGCTAGGATTTACCGCATGGGAACCTGCAACTACCGAGTGCTGATCATTGGCGCGTATGGCCAGTTCGGTCAGCGCGTGGTCGAGATGCTGGCGCGCGACCGGGCATTCACCCTGCTGCTTGCCGGTCGCGATGCGCGGTCGGCCAACGCACTGGCTGCGCGGCTGCGGGCCCAGGCCAGCACGCAAGCTGCAATCGAAGCCACGTCGATCGACGTCGCGGCGCCCAACCTGCCCGGCGCCATGGCAGCGTTGCGGCCCGACCTGGTCATCCACGCGGCCGGGCCGTTCCAGCAGCAGGACTATTGCGTCGCCGCGGCCGCGCTGCAGTGTGGAGCGCATTACGTCGATCTGGCGGACGGGCGTGATTTCGTGCATGGCATCGGTCGGCTCGATGCCGAAGCACGGCGTGCCGGCTGCTGGATCATCAGTGGTGCGAGCAGCGTGCCAGGCCTGTCCGCGGCGGTGGTTGATGCGTTCAGCGATCGGTTTGCCCGGCTTGACTCGGTGGAGTCGCTGATCAGCCCCGGCAATCGCACGGCGCGTGGGCTGGCCACGACACGGGCGATCCTGGGCTATGTCGGACGGCCATTTCCACTATTGCTCAATGGACGCTGGAAGACCGCCCATGGCTGGCAATCCCTGCGGCGCGTGCAGGTGCCCGGCGTGGGGACGCGCTGGGCTGCACGTTGCGAGGTGCCGGACCTGAGCGTGCTGCCCGCCCGCTATCCGACGCTGCGCACCTGCGATTTTCGCGCTGGACTCGAGCTGCGTCGCATGCATTTCGGCCTGTGGCTGGCCAGTTGGCCGCTGCGCTTCGGTTTGCTGCCGTCGCTCGCCCGCTGGGCGCCAGGCCTGCTGCACATCAGCGAGCATTGGCTGGAGCTTGGCAGCGATACGGGCCTGATGCAGGTCGATCTGCAGGGCGTGGATTACGCGGGTCAGCCGCTCCGGCTGCGATGGCGGATCGTGGCGCATGAGGGCAGCGGGCCGCAGATTCCCGCTACGGCTGCCGTCGTGCTGGCTCGAAAACTCGCCAGTGGCAGCCTGCCGGGTGCGGGTGCCCGTGCCTGTGTGGGCCTGTTTAGACTGGACGAGTTTCTGCAGGAGCTGGCGGAATTGCCGATTCAGGCATCGCTGGAATGTCTGCCTCGGTGAGGAAGCGATCGCGCTGCGCCGCTGTCGGCATGAGGCAGACATCGTGTCGACCGAACCAGCGATAGCGGTTGACCGCAATGACCCGATAGAGCCCATCGCGCAGCCCACGCGGCAGGATCATCAGAGCCGCCGCGAGCATTCGCCAGCCCACGCCCAGCTCGCCCAGCACCCGGCCGATTGCATCGCTGTCGGTCCATGCGCACCCGTCATCGATCAGCAGGAACGAGTTTGGGTCATCAGGATCCAGGCCATGTCGCGCCAACAACGCGCGGCCCTCGGGCGACTGCATCGCGGCGAAGCGGAAGCGACCGGCCGGATCGCGTGCCAGCAGGAAGTGCACCCAGCCATTGCAGAGCACGCAAACGCCATCAAATACCACGACCGCAGATTCACGGGACACGCAGCCAGCCCCGGTAATGCACCAGCAAGCCCACCACCGGCAGAGACGCGACCACATCGAATGTGTAGCGCCCAGCCGCGTCAATGGATTCCACGGCATTGACCGCACCAAACGCCGCGTTTGGCAGTGGCAGGCCGAGCGCACGCACGCGCTTCACCTTCCAGCGCAGTTGGTCTCCGACTGCGGTCAGTTGGAAGCCGAAAGTCAGCAGTCCAAGTTGCTCGCAGAGCAAGCCGTCACCGGCCCACAGGCGTGAACGCATGGCGTGGCCATCCACATGTCGTGTCCAGCGCTCGGCATTCGGCAGGCATTCGATGTCGACCCGGATCGGCCCGGCAAAGGCTGGCGGCAGTCGCGCTGCCCAGGCGCAGACGCGTGAGAGCCAGCCCGTGCCACGCGTAACCTCGACTTCGCCGTGGTAGGTGCTGGTACCGTTTTGATGGAGGCGCTGGACGACCTCGGGGAGTCGCTCGAAGGCGGTGCCGAGCAGGGGCGGGAAAAGGGCGGATTGGGGTGCTTGCACGGGGGGATGATAGCCGGTGCGGTGGGTTCAGGGCCTCTCCGAAATCGGTCGTGGCGTGGCAGGTTCCTGGGTGAATCCGGACTCCCGGAAAATCTCTCTTCCAGCAAGTCTCTGCGTCTCGATGTCGGCTCCACCGCTGCGCGGCTTGAGCCGACCTACGGGTGATGCGGCGGGAGCTACGGCTGTGGGGTGCTGTTCGGCCGCTGTCGGTTTCTACGCTGCGCGATCGATGAATTGCTGCTTCACCGGATCGCGCAGCAGGACGATGATGGTGAACACGCCCAGCACCGTGCCGAAGGGCATGAAGGCGCATTCCACGGCAGCCATCACCAGGCAGAAGGTGTAGTTGCGTCGCTGGGCGAGAAAGCGCCCTGCCGCCAGCACGCAGCCGGCCAAGGCCAGGCCGAGGGTGATGAAAACCACTGCTACGGTGACGAAAACCCATCCCACGAAGGCGGGCGGTGGCCCCTTGCCCTCGTCCATGGTCTCTCCCGCAAAGATGATGAACAGGCCCATTGCCAGGTGGAGGAGCGGAAGCAGGGAGAACATGCCAGCCAGACCGGCTACCACGTAGTGGAAGATCGACAACAATCGGAGGTGTTCGTCGTCCTGTTTCATGTTTGGTCGGCTCCCTTGATCGCGTGGTGAATCCCGGGCGCATTGTGGCGCCTTTGCGCTGCTTGATCAGCCCGTCCTTCGAAGAACCGGTACAGGGTGCCGAGAAACGGCGGCATGGGATGCCGCCCTACGCCGCATGCGCCAGCGTAGGTCGGCACCCCTGTGCCGACATCGACCTGCAGCGGCCTGCGAATGGTCCCTTTCCCAACCCAGCCAACGTAGGTCGGCTCAAGCCGCGCAGCGGTGGAGCCGACGCCGACGGACCTGGTGGGTGTCCGAATCCAGCGAGTCCGGCGGACGTTCGCGGGCAATCAGGCGGCGCATTGCGCGGCACGAACGTGCCCTCAACGAACCCCGCTAAGCCCCACGAACTGCAGGAACTCGGCACGGGTGCGGGCGTCTTCGCGGAATTCGCCCAGCATCTGGCTGGTGATCATCGATACGCCGGTCTTGTGTACGCCGCGCGTGGTCATGCACTGGTGGACGGCTTCGATCACCACGCCCACGCCGCGCGGCTTGAGTACCTGGTTGATGCAGCCGGCGATCTGCGCGGTGAGTTTTTCCTGCACCTGGAAACGCCGCGCATAGGTTTCCACCACGCGCGCCAGCTTGGAAATACCCACCACCTTGTTGGTCGGCAGATAGCCGACATGGGCGCGACCGATGATCGGCGCCATGTGGTGCTCGCAATGGCTGGAGAACTCGATGTTGCGCAGCACGATCAGCTCGTCATAGCCGGCGACTTCCTCGAAGGTGCGCGCCAGGTACTCGGCCGGGTCCTCGGCATAGCCGGAGAACCAGTCGCGATAGGCCTGCGCCACGCGCTTGGGCGTATCCAGCAGGCCTTCGCGGGCGGGATCTTCACCGGCCCATTGCAGCAGGGTGCGAACCGCCGCTTCTGCCGCTTCACGACTGACCGGATCGCCCGCCATGCTCAACGCCTCCAGTCGATATTGGGAATCTCGTACTCGTAGTCCGGCGAAAGGTAATCCGGCAGGTCTTCGCTGCAGTCGCGAATCTGGCAGGCGCGGCGCTGGAAATACACCTCGCGCAGCAGCATGTACTCGTCTTCGGCACCTTGCATGAAAGTTTCCTCGGCCTTGAGCACCGAGGCGCGGGTGTCAATGCCGTACAGGAAGGTGATGGCCGGACCGTTGCGCTGGGCCAGCTCACTCAGCGGGCTGAAACGGGTGTTCACGCCCTTGCCAAGTGTGTCGCGCACCGTTCCCGAGCCGAACAGTGGGAGGACCAGATAGCGCGAGCGCTTCCATCCCCATTTGGCAAAGGTCTGGCCGAAATCCTTGTCGCGGCGGGGAATGCCGGCCTCCGTGGCCGGATCCAGAATGCCACCCAAGCCGAAGGTTGCATTCAACAGGAAACGTCCGGTGGCCGTGCCGGCCTGCCCGGGATGTCCCTGCAGCAACAGGTTCAAGGCCACGATGGGTTGCTGCAGATTGGTGAAGAAATGCCGCACGCCGGTGCGCACCAGGCGCGGGGTCACCTTGTCATATCCCTTGGCGACCGGCCGCAGGAAGACCCTGTCGACAGCGCTGTTGAACTTGTACGAGCGCCGGTTGAAGCGTTCCCATGGATCCAGTACCGACCAGTCGGTGCCATTGCCGCTGGCGACGTAGGTCGATGCAAGCGGATCTTCCGCTGGCTGCTGGGCCGAAGCCGGCGGGCTGCCCAGAACCAACAGCAGCCCGGCAAGACAGGCCGGCAGCACGTGTTTAGTCAGCATCGCTTTCGCTCTCGATCCGGTGAGCCCGACACAGCGCATGGTAACGCGCCGGCAGGCCCGTCATGCGGGGTTCGCGACCACTGCGGACCCGAATCGCGTCGCGCAGGGCCTCCACCAGGGCTACGCCGGCGCTGTCGATCTGCCCGACCGCGGCAAGATCAATGCGTTCTACCTGAGCGATCCGGCGCTGGGCGTCGCGCCACAAGGGCGCCAGATGCGCCACGGTGAGCGCGCCGCGCAGATTCAGCACGCTGTCTTCAGTCGTCGACACGCAGACTGCCTTCGCGCAATTGTGCGGTTACCTGATCCAGGCTCTGGCGGCGCAGCAGTTCATCGAACTGGCCGCGATAGGTCTGCACGTAGGAGATGCCCTCGACGATCACGTCAAACATCAGCCAGTCGTTGCCGACGCGGCGGAACATGTAATGCAGCTGCACCGGCTCGGCATCGCGCGGGCGGATTTCGGTCTGCACGCGCACCAGGGCGCCATCGCGCAGCTCGGTTTCGCCGGTAACCCGCACTTCGATGTCCGGATTGAACTCGAGCACGGCACCGCCGTAGCGGCGCATCAGCTGATCGGACAAGGCCTCGGCAAAGGCGCTGATCTGCTCGGGGCTGGCACTGCGGCTGTGCCGCGCCAGCACCAGGCGCGCCGAGTACTCGCGATCGAAAACGGAGTCGAGTTCGCTGCGGATAAAGGCAAACAGTACCTTGTCGTCGGCGCGGAATTCCTCGCGTCGCTCGACAATCGTCTTCAGCACCTGGTCGGTGCGCTGCTCCACGATGTCGCGAGGGCGCTGGCCGTTCTGCGCCAGTGCCTGGGCGAAACCGCCGAGTGCCAGGAGTGTCGCCGCCACGAGGGACAGGGTTTTCATGCATTACTCCTTGGGCGATGACTCGCCGGGTGGGTCCTTCGGGGTCTCGGCTGCGTCGCCCTCCTCGCCACTGCCGAACATGAACTTGCCGATCAGCTGCTCCAGCACAACGGCGCTCTGGGTCAGGTAGATCTCTTCGCCCTGCTTGAGCGCTTCCGGGTCGCCACCCGGCGCCAGTCCGATATAGCGCTCGCCGAGCAGGCCAGCGGTGTAGATCGAGGCGGAAGTATCGGAAGGAATCTCGCCAGCCGCCTGTGCCAGACGCAATGTGACGATCGCATCGAAGCTGACCGGGTCCAGCGTGATGCCGGACACCTCACCGACCTTGACGCCGGCGATCTTGACCGGCGCGCGCGCCTTCAGTTCGCCGGTATTGGTGAAACGCGCAGTAACTTCGTAGCTGTCGCCCTGCAGCCGGCCTTTGGCATCGGTCGAGGCAAAGGCCAGCACCAGGGCACAGGCAAAGCCCATCAGGATGAAGGCGGCGACCGACCACTCGAGTTTTGATGAGCCCATGGTGAATCCTCAGTAAAGCGTGGCGCTGATGATGAAATCGAGAAACAGCACCATCAAGGAGCCCTGTACCACCGACCGCGTGGTGGCGAGGGATGTTCCCTCGATGGTGGGCTCGGCGTGGTAACCGACGAAACAGGCGATCAGGGTGCAGACGAAGCCGAAGATCAGGGCCTTCACGAAGGCCTGGCCGAAATCCTCGGTCAGGCTGACGCTGCCCTGCAGCGCCGACCAGTAGTGGCCCTCGTCAACGCCCAGCACATGCACGGCCTGGAACCAGCCGCCCAGGATGGCGAAGGCGCAGAACACCGCGCACAACAGCGGCACGCTGAGCATTCCGGCAACGAAGCGCGGCACCACGACTTTCTTGACCGGATCGATGGCCATCATCGACAGGGCCATGATCTGGTCGGTGGCCCGCATCAGGCCCAGTTCGGCGGCCATCGCCGAGCCGGCACGGCCACAGAACAGCAATGCGGTCAGCACCGGGCCAAGCTCGCGGAACAGGCTGAGGCCCAGCAGGGTGCCAAGCGCATTGCTGGCGCCAAAGGTCTCCAGGGTGCGGTAGCCCTGCAGGGACATCACCAGACCAACGAAGCCGCCGCCCACCGCCACGATCGGCACCGAGCGCGCACCGATCGAATAAAGCTGGCGCAGGGTGTCGCCGAACTGGCCCTGGGTCATGCGGATGCCGCCCAGGATGCGCAGTGCAAACACGCCGATGCGGCCGATATCGAGGATGCCCTCACGCATGCGGCTGGCTCCCGGCGGCGCCGGCGGCGCCGGCGGCGCTGTAGTCAAACGGAATCGGCCCGTCGGGGGCGCCGTCGAGGAACTGGCGGATCAGCGGATCGCGGCACTCGGCCAGTTCAGCCGGCGAGCCGTCGAAGCCGATGCGGCCATCCGCCACCACCAGCACATGGTCGGCAATCGCGAGGGATTCGTGCACGTGGTGGGTGATGACCACGCTGGTCATGCCGAGACTCTGGTTGAGGCCGCGGATCAGCTGCAGTACCACGCCGCTGGCGATTGGATCCAGGCCGGTCAGTGGCTCGTCGTAAAGCACCAGGGGCGGATCCATCACCAGCGCCCGCGCCAGCGCAACGCGACGCGCCATGCCGCCGGAAAGCTGCTGCGGTGCGAGGTGCCCGGCCTGCATCAGGCCCACGGCATTGAGCTTCATCCGCACCAGGCGCTGGATCAGCACCTCCGGCAAATCGGTATGCACGCGCAACGGCAGGGCGACGTTCTCGAACACCGACAGATCGGTGAGCAGGCCATTGCCCTGCAGCAGCACGCCGATGCGGCGACGCAGCGCAAACAGCTCGGCATGCGCCAGCGGATAGACCTCGCCGAGCACCTCGATGCGACCTGCCGTCGGGGCCAGCTCGCCAGTGCTCGCATGCAGCAGGGTGGACTTGCCAGCGCCGCTGGGGCCGAGAATCACCGTCAGCGCGCCAGTTGGAATCTCGAAGCTGGCATCGTCGAGAATCACGCGCCCGCTGCGCGCCAGTCGCACATTGGTGAATCGCAGGGCAGGGGCGCTTGAATCGTCGGTCATTATTGGAATTCTTCTGGCCGGCCAACGGCGCTGCAGAGTATGCGGCAAGGGCCCGACGCTGGCGTGCGCGGGGGTTTGAATGCAGCTTGGCGGATGCCACCTTGGTTTGAATGCGCTGAAGAGCGGCTGAAGGGCGGGTGGCAAGTGCCGTTGGAGGGCGCATCTTGATGCGCCGCTGCGCGGTGCTGAAAAGTGTCAGCTTGGCGTTGAGCCGAGCCGCAACGGCGGATCAAGATCCGCCCTCCAGTTCGAAGCGTAGTGACGCCCAACATCGCTTGATCCGGGACGAGGCAAGAACTCATCACCTCGCCGCGTTGGGCTTCACTGCGCTCAGCGCCAACCTACCAAAGCGGAATCACTCCGCTATTTGGACGCCGCCTTGTCCCTCAATTGCGCTTCGCGCGCCTCATCGGCCTCGAACAGGCTCTGCAGTTCGCGCAGCGCTTCCTTCGAGGTGGCCACGAGCGCGGCCTCGTCGTCATACACCAGGTGCTGCTCGCGCAGCAGGGCTTCGTCGTGTTCGCGGAAACGTTGGGTACGTTCTCGCGCCACCTCGGGTGACAGCCCAAGGGCCGCCATCACCTGCTCGGAGATTTCCAGCGAGCCTGCAAAGCTTTCGCGGATCACGCCATCCACGCCCAGATCCATCAGCTTGAAAGCATGCTGGCGGTTGCGGGCGCGAGCGAACACCTTGAGATGCGGGTACTGGCGTTTCACCAGACGCGCGGTGCGGATATTGGCCTCCGGATCATCCGTGGTCAGCACGAAGACCTCGGCCCGATCGGCATGCGCCGCGCGCAACAGTTCGGGCCGCGCCGGATCGCCAAAATAGATCGAATTGCCGAAGCGCCGGGACATGTCGACCTGTTCGGGGCTGTTCTCCAGCGCGGTGAAGGGAATCTGCTGGGCCTTGAGTATTCGCCCGACGATCTGCCCCATGCGCCCGAAGCCCGCAATGATGACGCGCGGATGCTCGTGGTCGATGTTGTCGAAGGCGCGCTTGGGCTTGTCCTTTTCCGCCGCTGCCAGAAAGCGCGTTGCCATGATCAGCAGCAGTGGGGTCAGGGCCATCGACAAGCCCACCACCACCACCAGCATGTCGCGCAGCGCCGTCTCGATCAGCCCGGACTTGAAGGCTTCGGCAAACACCACGAAGCCGAATTCCCCGCCCATGCCCAGCATGGTTGCCAGCATCAGGGCCGAGCGCCAGGGCAGGCCCGCCATGCGCCCGACGCCAACCAGCAGCAGCGCCTTCAGTGCCAGCAGCCCAAGCACGCCAGCCGCGATCAGCACCGGATGACGGACCATCACGTCCAGGTCAATGCTCATGCCAACCGCGATGAAGAACAGACCCAGCAGCAGGCCCTTGAAGGGTTCGATATGCGCTTCCAGCTCGTGCCGGTACTCGCTATCGGCCAGCAGCACACCGGCCAGGAAGGCGCCCAGGCCCATGCTCAGGCCAACCTGTTCCATCAGCCACGCCGTGCCGATCACCACGGCCAACGCAGTGGCGGTGAACACTTCAACGATCTTGGTCTGCGCCACCGCACGCAGCACATAACGCAGCAGGAAGCGCCCGCCGAACACCACCAATGCAATCACGCCGACCGCACGCAGCACCGCGTCCATGCTCGGCGCCGACTGTTCCAGCGCCTTGGCCTCACCCAGCAGCGGAATCGCCGCCAGCAACGGAATGGCGACGATGTCCTGGAACAGCAGGATGGCAAAGGTCAGGCGACCATAATCCGTGGTCAGGGCCTTGCGCTCGGCCAGCAACTGCAGACCGACGGCGGTCGAAGACAGCGCCAGGCCCATGCCGATGATCAGCATCGCCTTCCAGCCCCAACCAAAATGGAAGGCCAGCATCACCGCCGCCAACACCGCGGTCGAAGCGAAGACTTGCATTGCCCCGAAGCCAAACACCCCGCGCCGCATCACCCACAGCCGTGCCGGCGACAGCTCCAGGCCGATCACGAACAACATCATCACGACGCCGAACTCGGAGGCCGCCAGGGTGGTTTCCACATCATCGATCAGGCCGAACGCATGCGGCCCGATCAGCACGCCAGCGGCCAGGTAGCCCAGCACCGCCGACAGCCCGAAGCGCCGGAACAACGGCACCGCGATCGCGGTGGCGATCAGGAAGATCAGGGCGAGATCGAGAAAACCGTGCATGCAAACCGTTGCGGTGAGAGTCGGGCGATGATAGCCCGACGCGCCTTACGGCTGTGCTTCGAAGCCGTTGCCGAAGGGGCGGTGGGCGGGGGTGCCGGGGATGGCGAATTTGGCCAAATGCGCTCCGCGATCATCCTCTACCGCCGCATAAAGAGATCCATCGGGCAGCGCCAGCCAATGGCCAAGGGCCCGGTGATAGCTGTTGTAGGCGACGGCTTGGCCGTCGACGTCGAACTCAGCACGCGTGGCTAGGGTTTGCGGGTCAAACAGGGTGACGTCGAAGTTGTCGGCCACCCCCTGGCAGCGGCTCAGCAGGTAGCCGAACGGTGTGATCACGTATTCCTGATGTTCAAGATACTGGGTCATGTAGCAGGTCGACACCAAACGCGACGCCTGCAGCGCGCCGTACTCGTCAAACAACACCATGTAGACGCCATTTCGCATCATCCCGAAGCCGCCGATGGGTCCGATGAACTGACTGCTTCCGATCCCTGATTGCAGGATGCGCTCCTCCGATTGCACGCCATCGGCATCGACAATCAGCAGGCGCGCGCCCTCTGCCGAACTGCGAACGATCCAGCTGCGGCCCTGCTCGTCCATTCCCCTGCCGAGCACCTTGGACGAAGACGGCCAGTTGGGTTCAACCCGCCAGCGCTCCACGCCAATGGCTGACAGGCCTACTACCGAAACCCGAGGCTCCCAACCGCAAGGGATAGCTGACGGACAGGTGAAACTTGCGACCCCCCGATCCAGCAGCAAGGTCATCCCACCATCCGCAGCGCGTCGGTGATCGACCAGGCCCAGTCCCTGGTGGTTCGACATCTGGATGACGCGCAAAGGCCCCCGCGTTCCGTCGGCCGCAACGCGAAACAGCCGCATTCGCGGCTCCCCATAACCTGGCAACACGAGCACGTCGAAGTCTGCGCCGTCGGGCAGCACGGCGATGGCCAATGTCCTGGCAAAGCGGCTCAGATCCAGGGTTTGCAGACTATCGCCCATCGCGTTGTAGCGTCTCAACGCCCAACGAGTTCCCTGAAAATTGCTGGTGAACTCCACCGCCCAAACACCGCCGTCCGCAGCTGCGAACAAACTCCCGCAGCGAGAGCACAGACTGACGTTCGCCAGGTGTTGACCATCGGGTGTAAGTATCGACGCCCGGCCCGGCCACGCGTCGCGCTTGAACCAGACTATCCCTGTCTGCGGAAGCGCATGGACATTGATGGAAAATGCTCCTGATCCATGCTCACGCGGACTGAACTGCCACAGTGGCGTTTCCACCGGCGCTGCGTGCGCGCACAGCGCGCAACTCGCCAGCATCAGTGCCACCAGGCCGGTGATCAGTCCATGGGGCAAGCGAGATCTCATCAGCGACAACACCGTTGCATTGCTGCAGCCTGGGTGATTCTGCCCTTGTCGGCAAGCTCGTCCGAAGCTCGCCAAATTTCGAACGCCAGCGCGGACCTCACGGCTGCGCTTCAAACCCACTGCCAAAGGGACGGTAGGCTGGGCTGCCCGGGATGGCAAAGCGTGCCAGGGTGAAGCGGTCTCCGACTGCATCCTGGTCGAACAGCGATGCGAACAGCCAGCCTTCGGGGTGCACTGCCCACGCGCCCCAGGCCACGCGGCCGCTTTCGAAGGTGGCCGCCAGGCCATCGAGATCGAAATGCGCCGCGATGGCGAGCGTTTCCGGGTGCAACAGCTGGGCGTCGAAATGCTCGTCGCCGGATCCCAGGAAGATCAGATAGCCAAACCGGGCGCCACCCGCGCCGCCGACCAGCAGTCTGGGTGCTGGCGTCTGCACCCTATGCGATGCGAGCACCTGACCTTGTGCGTCCACCAGCAGCAGGGTTGTCTCGTTCACCGCGCTTCGTCCGGACAGCAGCGCGCGATTGGTACCGGCATGCAGGATGTCTTCTATCCAGAGGCCGGGCGCCTCAACGGACGTGTCGAGAAACTGCAGCGGTCCGGGCGTGCCGTCAGACTCGATGACCTGCAGTAGCAGCTCGCCGCCGGCTGCGTAGGAAAGGCGCCAAAGCCGCCCGGCGTCGTCCAGTTGCTCGCCCAGGCCCTGCTCGACATCATAGCCATAGGGATAGGTGTACTCGAACCGGCCGAGTTCCTCACCGCTGGCGTCGAGCTGCAGCAGGGTGACGGGTTGGCGCGGACAGGGCCAGAGCGGCGCACAGATCTGTCCTCGTTCGCGCACCAGCAGCAGGTTCAGCCGGCCCTGCGCATCGCGTCGCTGGTCCAGCAGCTCGATCATCGATTCCGAACCAGGAACGGGATGGCTCTTTGGCGTCCCCACGGTTCCATCGGCCTGCACGCGCTGGATGCGCAGCGGAAAATCGTCGTTGGCAGGCACGAAGACCACATCGACATCCGGGCCGTGCGGCGCAAGCCGGGCGCTGTGGGCGCCGTCCAGCACGCCGAGCGAAACGTTCGCCACCAGGCCACCATCAGCGGCGTATCGCTGCAAGGTCCAGGTGACGCCTCCGGTGTGATGCGAGCCGCTGCGGCCCAGAAACCAGGCGCTGCCGTCAACCGACGCAACCGGCAAATCGCAGCCGCCGCATGCGGCCACGCTGGCCAAGGGGTCGCCTTCAGGCGAGAAGCTGGCGAAAAGCGCGGTCTCGGGCAAGGTCCATGTGATCTGCGCATCCGGATGCACCGACAGCACGGCCGATGGCGTCTCACCCTCCACCGCTTGTTGATGCGCCCAGAGCGGCAGCTCGATCGGGGTGGCCGCCGCTGACTGCATCCAAGCCGCCACAAGCAGTGCCGCGAGGCCGGATACAGACGATCGGGGTAACAGAAACCTCATGAACTACAAAACCATCGCATACCGGCAGGGTGGACGCATCTGGACCAGCGGGCAAGCCCGCGCCGCAATTGCACCGCCTGGTCGGAAGCGCTTTATCGGCTCCTGAAGCCTCGAAAACCGCGGCGTCCCGGCCACCAGGGTATGGACACCGAACCAAGGTTCTTCCCAGGCGTGATCGATTTTCACCCTGAATTGCGCGTTACAGGAATACGTCAGGGCTGCCTGTTCGCGGGCCTGTTGTTTCACCGGGGAGGAACGGTGTTGCTCGAACTACTGGTGCGCTTGGCAGGCTTGAGGACTATGCTGTGTGCCCCGCCCAACAAGGCGACCGTTCGCGGCTCGCCTCAATCCGGGCGGATCTGATTACTCGGGGATAATTCGATGCGCAAGTCCGTGCCCTTCTGGCTGATGGCAGTAGTCGCCATCCTGTTCTCCGCTTCGAGTTCGGCGCAGCAGTTCAGCGCGTTGATCGATGCCGATCGCAACGCGCTGACGGGCTGCAGCCTGGCGACGCCGGCCGGCCCGGTCGCAGGGATCGAATGGCGGGTCACCGCTACGGTCTCCGGCAATCCCCCACAGGTTTCCGCCGTCGAGCGGGCGCGCTGCGTCGGCGGCGCCTTCGCAGCGCCCGTCGCGATGGCCGCCGGATACCCGGTTGGCCTGAACAACGGTGTGGACGGCGCGGACGTGGTCGAGTTCGCTGCGGCCCTGGCCGACCTGACGGGCTTGCAGCGCGACGTCACCGTGCACTTCCTGGCGGAAAACGCCGGCGGAGCCGATCTGGTCGGCGGACTGCCGCTGACCATCGGCGGCATTATCAACGCACCGATCGCAACCGAACCGGCAATCATCCCGACGGTGCATTGGCTCGGACTGACCGTCATCTTCTTCGCCGTGCTGCTGCTGGCGCGCCGCCATCGCGCGCTGCGCGGCATGGCCGTGGTGCTCATGCTGGTCGGTGCCGGACTGGTGTGGGCGGCCAACTTCATCACCGACGGCCAGGTCGGCGACTGGGCCACCGAGGCCCCGCTGGCACTTTCGCCGCCGAACTCATCGACCAGTGGCGATGCCACGATCGAAATCATCGCGGTATGGGCGGCGGACGAGACTGGCCGGCTGTTCTTCCGAATCGATGTGCTCAACGCCGAGAATCAAGCACCCGTCGCCACTCCCCTGAGCGACAGCACGCTTGAGGATCAGGCGCAGATTTTGCTGCTGAGCGGCAGCGATACCGAGGGTGCCACCCTGAGCTTTGCCATCACCCTGGGCCCGGACAATGGCAGCCTCGGCGCCATTACGCCGCAGAGTGCCACCACCGCGCAGGTCACCTATACGCCGAACCCCGATTTCAACGGCAGCGACAGCTTCACCTTCACCGTCAACGACGGCCAGAACGATTCCGCACCTGCGACCGTCTCGCTCACCATCACGGCCGTCAACGACGCGCCAGGCTTTATCGCGCAGAACGCCAGCGTGTTCGAGAACGGCGGCGCGCAGACTGCCACCGTTGCCACTGCCATCAATACCGGCCCGGCTGACGAAGCCGCGCAGACCCTGAGCTTCGAGATCGTCGGCAATACCAATCCCGGCCTGTTCAGCGCCGGTCCCAGCATCGCTGCCGATGGCATCCTCAGCCTCACCCCGGCTGCCGATCAGTCCGGCAGCGCCACGCTCAGCGTGCAGTTGCGCGACAACGGCGGCACCGCCAATGGCGGCGTCGACGTGTCGGCGCCGCAGGACATCGTGGTCACCGTGCAGGGCGTCAACAAGATTCCCAGCTTCACACCTGGCGCCGATGTCACCGTGCTGGAAGACAGCGCGCCGTACAACCAGCCCTGGGCCACCAACCTCGATGACGGTGACGGCAACACCCAGACCCTGAGCTTCGTGATCAGCGCCAACACCAATGCCGCCCTGTTCAGCGCCGGCCCGGCGATTGACGGCCTCACCGGCAACCTCAGCTTCACCCTCGCGCCCGACGCCAATGGCAGCGCGCAGGTCACCCTGTTCCTGCAGGACAACGGCGGCACCGCGAATGGCGGTATTGACAGTTCCGCCCCGGTCGATCTGCTCATCAGCGCGACCGCGGTCAACGACGCGCCGAGTTTCGCCTTCACCGCGCCGCCGGCGTCGAACGAGGATGGCGGCGCGCAGGTGGCACAGATCGCCACTGCGCTCAGCAGCGGACCCGCGGATGAGTCCGGCCAGACCCTCGGCTTTGCCTTCGCCCAGACCGCGATCGACGCAACACTCAGCTTCAGCGTGGCGCCCAGCGTTTCGCCGAGCGGCGAGCTGAGCTATACCGCAGCGCCGGATGCCTTCGGCACCGCGAGTTTCGACCTCAGCCTGGCCGACAACGGCGGCACCGCCGATGGCGGCGCCGATACCTCGGCCGTGCAGGCAGTGCAGATCGTGGTGCAGGCGGTCAACGACGCGCCCAGCTTCACCGCCGCCAATCCGCCGGCCAGCGACGAGGATGCGGGCGCCATCACCGTGCCCGGCTGGGTCACGGGCTTCAACCCCGGCAACAATGAGGCCGGGCAGGTGGTGCAGGACTTCGTGGTGACGGTGACGGCCAACCCGGCGCTGTTCAGTGTTGCGCCGGCTGTTTCGGCAGCGGGTGAATTGAGCTACACCGCGGCGCCGGATGCGTTTGGTGTGGCCACCATCCAGGTTGCTGTGCGCGACAACGGTGGCACGGCCTTGGGTGGCGTGGATCTGTCGGTGACGCAAGATTTCACGGTCACCGTCAATGGCGTCAACGATGCGCCAGTGCTTGATCTCAATGGACCGGCAGCAGGTCTCGACTTTGCCGCCAGCTTCACTGAAGGCGGCGGGCCGGTGGCGATTGTCGACAGTGCCGCGCTCGAGCTGGTGGATATCGACTCTGCGCAACTGCAGAACGCCACGCTCACCCCGATTGCCCAGGCCGAAATCGGCATTCTGGCGGTCGACGTCGGCAGCAGCGGCCTTATCGCAAATTTCGATGGCCTCACCGGCCTCCTGACCATCAGCGGTCTCGCGCCGCCCAGCGTCTATCGCGACGTGTTGCGTACGGCGACCTACGACAACCTTTCAACTGATCCGACCGAAATGACGCTCGAGATCGATTTCATGGTCGTGGATGCCGAAGGCGCCTTCAGCCTTAACGCCGCTTCGTTCGTCACGATTCAGGCAGTCAACACCGCCCCCAGCTTCACCCCCGGCGCCGACGTCGGCGTGCTGGAAGACGATCCGGCCTTCAATCAGCCCTGGGCGACCGCACTCGATGACGGCGATGGTGGTGGCCAGCTGTTCACCTTCAACGTCACCAACAACAGCAACCCGGGTCTGTTCAGTGCCGGCCCGGCCATCGATGGAACCAGCGGCAATCTCAGCTTCACCCTGGCCCCCGATGCCAATGGCAGTGCCAGCATCACGGTCGAGCTGCAGGATGACGGCGGAACCGCAGCGGGTGGCGTGGATACTTCCGGCCCGGAGACTTTCACCATCACGGTCACCGACGTCAATGACGTGCCCAGCTTTACGCTGACGCCGCCGCCCTCGGTGTTGCAGGATGCCGGCGCGCAGAGCGTCAGCATCGGCAGCGGCCTGAGCGCCGGACCGCCGGACGAATCCGCCCAGACGCTGAGCTTCAACCTGGCGCAGACCGCGATCGGTCCGGACCTGAGCTTCAGCGTGGCGCCGAGCGTCGCGGCCGATGGCACGCTCAGCTACACCGCCGCGCCGGGTGCGCGCGGCACGGCCAGCTTCGACCTCAGCATCAGCGACAACGGCGGCACCGCCAATGGCGGCATCGATACCTCGGCGGTGCAGAGCTTCAACATCGTCGTGGTCGACGTGAACGACCCGCCCAGCTTCACGCCGGGCGCCGACGTGCTGGTGCTGGAGGATGCCGCTCCGGTCAACCAGGCCTGGGCGACTGCCCTGGATGACGGCGATGGCGGCGGACAGACGCTGACCTTCAACGTCACCAACAACAGCAATCCCAGCCTGTTCAGCGCCGGACCCAGTGTCGATGGCGCCACCGGCAATCTGAACTTCACCCTGGCGCCAGATGCCAACGGCAGCGCCGCGATCACCCTGGAGCTGCAGGACAACGGCGGCACCGGCAATGGCGGCGACGATACCTCCGCCGCGCATGTGCTGAACATCGCCGTCACCGCGGTGAACGACACGCCCAGCTTCAGCGTTCCCGCTACGGCGCCGGATGTTCTGGAAAACGCCGGCGCGCAGAGCGTGCCCGGTTTTGCCTTGCCGATCAGTGCCGGCCCAGCGGATGAAGCCAGCCAGACCCTCGGCTTCGCAGTCAATGTGACCTTCGCCACCGGCAACCTCGCCTTCGATGTGGCGCCGGCGATTGACGCGACCACCGGCAACCTGACCTACACCACCACCGCCGATACCTCGGGCGAAGCCACGATCGAAGTCGTGCTGAGCGACAACGGTGGTACCGCCAATGGCGGCGTCGACACCTCGGCGGCGCAGGTCTTCACCCTCGACGTGCTGTTCATCAACAGCGCCCCCAGCTTCACCTCTGGCGGCGATGTGAGCGGTGTGCTGGAAGATTCCGGCGCCTTCAACCAGCCCTGGGCCACGGTCCTTGAGGATGGTGATCCGGGCGTCGTTCAGACGCTGAACTTCAATGTCACCGGCAACACCGATCCCAGCCTGTTCAGCGCCGGCCCGACGATCGATGGGGTAACCGGCAATCTCGGCTTCACGCCGGCTGCCGACGCCTTCGGCAGCGCCACGATCACGGTCGTGCTGCAGGACAATGGTGGCACCGCCAACGGCGGCGTCGACAGCTCGGGTCCGGTGAACTTCGTCATTACCCTGGATCCGGTGAACGACGCGCCGTCCTTCGACGCACCCGCCAGCGCCCCGGCTTCGAATGAAGACGCCGGCGCGCAAACCGTGGTGGGCTTTGCCAGCAATGCGCTGGTCGGCCCGCCCAACGAACTGTCGCAGAGCCTGCTTGGCTACAGCCTGAGCTTTTCTGGCGATGCCACGCTGACCTTCAGTTCCGCGCCGGCGATCGCGCTGAACGGCACGCTCACCTACACCGCGGCGCCCAATGCATTCGGTACCGGCACCGTCACCGCCACCTTGCAGGATGACGGCGGCACCGCGAGCGGCGGCGTCGACAGCTTCAGTCGCAACTTCACGCTCACCGTGACCGGCGTCAACGATGCGCCAACCGTGCTTGCCGGCGGCACCCTGAACTACACCGAGAACGATCCTGCCACCGCCATCGACCCCGGCCTGCTGGTCACTGACTTCGACAGCACCACCCTGGCCGGGGCGACGGTGCAGATCACCGGCAACTACCAGAACGGCCAGGACGTGCTGAGTTTCGTCAACACGCCGAACATCAGCGGCGTCTGGGATTCGATCAGCGGCACGCTCAGCCTGAGCGGCGCCGACACGGTGGCCAACTACGAAGCCGCGATGCGCGCAGTGCGCTATGCCAACACTTCGGAAGCGCCGTCGGCACTGAACCGCACCGCCACCTGGATCGCCAACGACGGCGGCGCGCTGAACAACTTCAGCAGCGCAGTGACCTCGACCATCACGGTGACGCCGGTCAACGATCTGCCCGTGCTGACCACCAATCCGATCGCCTACGCCACCGCCGGCAACACCCAATTGCATGTCGCTGGCGCCACGATTGCCGGACTGGTCGCACTGAGTGACGCTGATAGCGCCCTGACCAAGGCGGCACCGACCGACGTCGACGGCCCCGTCGCACTCAGTGTGGTGCCGGCCAGTGGTGCCTCGGTCAGTGGCGGCGATTTCCAGATCTTCGCCGACGGCTCCTTTACCTATGTGCCGGCGGCGGGTTTCTCCGGCGTGGATTCCTTCGCCTACCAGGTCACCGATTCGGTCGACCCCGTGGCCGCTACCGTGCAGATCACGGTTTCCGAAGTCGTCTGGTACGTGCGCGACGTGATCGATGCCAACAACCCGGCGGCGGCGGATACCGGACGCTCCAACAACGCCTTCGAATCGCTCGCCGACGTGCAGGCCGCCGCAGGCGATGGCCACATCATCTTCGTCTACCGCGGCAACACCGGTACCACCGCCCTGGCCGGCGGCATCACCCTGCGCAATGGCCAGAAGCTGCACGGCGAAGGCATCGGCCTGACCCATCCGACCCATGGCCTGCTGGTGGCGGTCGGTACACGCCCGCACATCACCCACATCGCCGGCAACGCGGTCACGGTGTTGGCCAACACGGTGAACGGGGCGCGCAGCGGTGTCGAGATTCGCGGCCTGCAGCTGTCCGGCAGCGCCAATGCCATCGATGTCACCTCCGCCGATGCTGCCCTGCTCGGCGTGCGCATCAGCGAGAACGCGATCACGGCAGCCGGTGTCGAGGGCATCGACATCAACATCGGTTCGAGCAGCCTCACCCAGACCCTGGCGGTGCACGACAACAGCCTGCTGTCGACCGGCTCCGCGCTCGACGTTTCCCGCACCGCGGGCACGCTGACCATTACCAACTTCGCTAACAACAGCGTCAGTGGCAACAGTGCTGGTTCGGGCCTGGTTGTCACCGGCCCGAACGTGGTCTTCGACGCCACACCGGGCGGCGCCTTCGACACCGTCTCTGGCGGCGCGCTGGTCATCGGCGCCAGCGGAGTCGGCAACGGCGTGGGTGCCTCGGGTCTGGTGCTCAACCAGGTCGCAGGCGATCTCAGCTTCGCTTCGGTGAATGTCTTCGCCGACGCAGGTTCCGGTGTCACGGTTGCCGGCACCGGCCAGTTCACCGGCGCCGCCGGCATGCGCCTGCAGAACCTTGCCCCGAACACCGGTGTGGTCCAAGCCGCCGGCGGCCCCGCGGTGAGCCTCAACAATCTCACCGCCGACCTGCGCCTGGCCACGATCAGCAGCAGCGGCAGCCCGACCAATGGCGTGAATCTGGTCACCGTGTTGGACGGCACTACCACGGCCCAGTTCGCCGCTGCCGCCGGCAGCAGCATCAGTACAGCCACCGGTACCGCCTTCAATGTCGACGGCGGCAATGCCACCATCGTCTACGGCGGCACCATCGCCAACACCGCGGGCCGCTCGCTGGCCATCGCTAACCGCACCGCCGACAGCGCGACCTTCACCGGCGCCATCACCGACAGCGGCACCGGCGTGCTGCTCAATGCCAACAACGTCGCGCATGCCACCAGCTTGAGTGGTGGCCTTGCGCTCACCACCACGACCAATGCGGGCTTTACAGCCACTGGCGGCGGAACGGTGACGGTGCTGGGCGCTACCAATACGGTGACCACCACCACGGGCACTGCGGTCAATGTCAACGCCACCACCATCGGCGCAGGCGGAATGACGTTCCAGTCCATCAACTCCGTCACGGCATCGGCCAATCCCGCGATCGTGCTCAACAACACCGCAGCAGGCGCCTTCAGCGTGACCGGAACCGGCGCGGCCGGCAGCGGTGGCACGATTTCCAGCAAGACCGTGGACGCGGTGCAGTTGAATACCACCGGCGGCCTGGTGACCTTGAACCAGATGATCATCCAGGACATCGGCAACATGGGCGGCGTGTCCAATACGGTCAGTGGTCACGACGCGATCCAGGGGCTCAATGTGAACGGCGGCCTGACGCTGACCGGCACCACGATTCGCCGCATCAGCGACAATGCGATCCACGGCGGCGATCATCTGGACCCTGCAGCCAGCACGGTCTGGACCGGCCTGACTCTGAATGGCGTCACGATCGAAGACACCAATCGCTATCACGTTGCTTCGCGAGGGGACGCCAACAACGAGGGTTCGGTGCGGATCGTGGGCCTGCGTGGCACCGCCACGGTGAGCAGCAGCACGTTCCGGCGCGGCGCCGAGTTCCTCGATTTGTTCGTCACCGCCGGCACCTTGAACATGGATGTCACCGGCACGGTCTTTCAGCACTCCTATCGGGAGTTTACCGCCGGGGACAACTCACCCATCGCCAGCGTGGGCAACCACTGCATCGATGTGGTCGTGCAGGGCGCGGGCGCGGCCAACGTCACAATCGGAGACCGCGCCGTCCCGGTAGAAGGCAACAGCTTCCTGAACTGCCGGATCGGTTCGGTACGGGTCGTCAACGACAACCCCTCGACCGGCACCAGCACCTTCATCGTCGCGCGCAACACCTTCACCGTGAATGACGGCAGCAGCGGCGTGTTCTGCAATCCAGCCTGCCAGTCGGCCGACTTCGACTTCGCGATGGGTGGCGTTCTGGGCTGGAATCTGGGCACCGGAACAGTCAACACGGTCATTGAGAACAACACCTTTACCGATGTCACTAATGCGTCGGGCGGTGTCGGCCAGCTGACGTTGATCACCGAAGGTGGCGGGTTGCATCAGTCGCTGGTGCAGGGCAACAGTTTTGTCCGACCCGGCAATGCGCCAATGTGGGTGCTGTCGCGCAATGTTGCCGGCTCCAACATGCGCCTGCGTGCGATCAACAACACCGTAACGGGCGGGCCCTCGCTGTGCACCACGGATGTTGCATGCGCGGGCGGCTACCAGACGCCCGGCTTGCGCACCTTGTTCGACAGCAGCGGCGCGACAATCATGGACTTGACCTTGGACGGCAACCAATTCGCTGGCCACGATCAGGGCTTCGATCCGGGCGAGACAATCGAAGTGCGGTCGTTGGCACCGGGCGTCAACCAGGTCTGCACCAACCTGACCAACAATCAAGCCGATGACGGCTATTCGCTGGAGCCGATCGTGGGCGGCATCAACACCGTGGGAGCGGGCACCTGCCCGATCGGTTCGCCATCGGCGAACTGCCAGACGGTGCTGGGCAACCGTAATAACCGTGGCGGCGCCAACAACCTGCTCACCAATCCACCCTTTGTCCGCGTCGTCGGCAACGCGGTAAGCGTGGTGGGCGCAGCCTGTGCGGTGCCGACCGGCGGCCCGTTCTGATGTCATCTGTCCGTAAAATACTGGCAGGGCCAAAATCGGCCGCCGCACCAGCCTATCGTCATCACCCGTCGCCTGTGGTCGGGCGGCGCCTCAACCGGAGTTAGTCATGGCCGAGCCTTTCCTCAGTGAGATCCGGATGTTCTCCTTCGTCTTCGCCCCCAAAGGCTGGGCGCTCTGCAACGGTCAGCTATTGCCGATCAACCAGAATCAGGCCCTGTTTTCACTGCTCGGTACAACCTATGGGGGCGACGGACGGGTCAATTTCGCCCTGCCAGACCTGCGTGGACGCGTACCGATCCATGAGGGCGCGGGACATGATCTGGGAGAGCGCGGCGGCGAACAGGCCCACACATTGACCATTGCCGAACTGCCAACCCATCTTCACCTGGCACAGGGCAACTCCGGCAATGCGACCTCGCCAGACCCCACCAACAACTTCCTCGCTTCGCCGTCTTCGGCGCTGGGCAACGCCTATGGGACGACCAAGACCCCGGTGGCCATGAACGCCGGCATGCTTGCCAATGCGGGCGGATCGCAGGCCCATCTGAACATGCAACCCTTCCTGACACTCTCCTTCAGCATCGCGCTGCAGGGCATCTTTCCGTCACCGAACTGATAGCGAGGACCTCATCATGGCACAACCCTACGTGGGCGAGATCCGGTTGTTCGCAGGCAATTTCGCGCCGGCCGGCTGGATGATGTGCGAAGGGCAACTGTTGCCGATCTCAGAGAACGAGACCTTGTTCCAGTTGATCGGTACGACCTATGGCGGAGACGGGGAGAGCACGTTTGCCCTACCCGACATGCGTGGCCGGCTAACCTTGCATCAGGGCAACGGGTTCATTCTCGCCGAGACGGGTGGCGCCGAGGAAATTACCCTGACTACAAGCCAGATCCCTGCGCACAGTCACGCAGTATTGGCCTCGCCGGGCGCCGGGGCTGCATCAGGCCCACAGGACAATCTGCTGGCCAGCACGGTGGGCAACATCTATTTCCCTGGCCCGGGGACACCCGCCAGCATGAATGCGAGCAGCGTGACACCCGTCGGCGGTTCGCAGCCACATACGAACTTCCAGCCCTACGTTTGCGTCAATTACATCATCTCGCTGTTCGGCATTTTCCCCTCGCCAACCTGAGCCAGCCCTGGCGGCGTCAATGACGCGGCGGTGGCACTGCCGCCCCCTCTCCTGAACCGATTGCGAGTACACGACCATGGCAGATCCATTCGTTGCAGAGATCCGCATTTTTCCGTTCAATTTCGCGCCCAGAGGATGGGCCTTCTGTGACGGGCAATTGCTGCCGCTGTCGCAGAACACCGCCTTGTTCTCGCTGCTCGGAACCACATACGGCGGCAATGGCAAGAGCAACTTCGCGCTGCCCGATCTGCAGGGAGCGGCGGTAATGCAGCCAGGCCAGGGTCCCGGATTGTCCTTGCATGATCTCGGAGAGATCGGGGGCAGCGAGACGGTGACTTTGCTGGAGAGTGAAATACCGGCTCACATCCACGCACTGACGCCGATGAACGAGGGCGCTACGGCAAACGTGGCAACAGCAAACTTTGTCGCCCGTCCCTTCGGACGCGGCAACAACCTTTACACCACGGCGACTTCGCCACTCGTGCCGATGAATGTGAACATGCTCGCGCCCAGCGGTGGTGACCAGCCGCACAACAACATGATGCCGTACCTGACCTTGAATTTCTGCATCGCCATGCAGGGTGTATTCCCACCACGCACTTGAGCCGATGGAGATCGCTGTGGCACTCGCGCTTCCTGCTTACCGTGCCAGCCAGCTGCCCGCCGGGTCCAGTGGTGACTGGTCCTTGACCAAAGTCCGGCTGCCCGAACGGGCCGCTGATTGCTTGGTCGACCCACGCCCGGACGCTTTCAGGTATCGACCAGGCCACTACACCGAGTTGCGTAGAGGCGGCATCACCTTCATGACCGATCTCTACGACGAGTGGTGGACCCAGCGCCACGCCATTGAACGAGCGCGCACGGTTGGCGGTTCTGTGTTGATTACCGGACTGGGACTGGGCATGGTGGTTGAAGGCATGCTCGCGAGTGCAGCGCCGGCCCCGGTGAGTTCGGTAACGGTTTTGGAGCAATCAGGCGATGTGATTGGTCTGGTCGCGCCCCACCTGCAAGCCGAGTTTGGTGATCGGCTGACAATCGTGCAGGCGGATGCCTTCACTTGGCAGCCGGGTGAATCCGAGCGTTTCGATACCGTCTGGCACGACATCTGGCCTGATCCTGACGCCCACCATGTCGACGCCGACGTGGAGAAGCTGCGCCAGCACCATCGGCCGTGGTCTGACTGGCAGGGCTTCTGGCCCATCGACTATCGGGATGCGCTCAGCGGCCGTCTCTGAGCCGCCCCTGACCTGGGTTAGTTGAACACGGCCTCCAGCCTCGAGCGTCCTTCCTTGGGTTCAATGGGCACCAGGAAAAGTGCCAGTTCCCCCAGGCTTGGATGAACCAGTGTGTACATGCCCTGGTCGCCGCGGAGTCCTTCCGGCGCGAGCAGCGTTACTGCGAAGGGCATGGCCCGTGGCGACGGCGAGCGAAGTCGTTCGATCGCGTCCACCTTCAGCGTGTGTTCGCTTGAGGCCAGAGGCAGCTCTGTGCCGCGAAGGGATTCGAAATCTTCCGGCGT
Source organism: Lysobacterales bacterium (assembly GCA_038257155.1). GTDB lineage: Bacteria > Pseudomonadota > Gammaproteobacteria > Xanthomonadales > Xanthomonadaceae > JANJTY01. Next base: position 47,462 of record JBBSJP010000033.1, read on the forward strand.
GATCAGGCTCAGGTCGTACACGTTGGCAATCCTCTAAAAGGTGGGCAGGCACTGATCGTAGACCAGCTGATCAGGCCGATCCAATTCGGCCGCGACCGGCGGCAAAGCTGCCCCTTCACTGGCAAATCCCGTTCAGCTTGTCGGCAACTTCTGTCGCCAAATGTGACCCCATACCCATGCACACGAGGGCGCGCTGAGGCAGAATAGTGCTTTGGTACCGGGGGGACTGAATCATGCGTCGTCGAGGATTGTTGGCCGCCGCCGGCGCAATCGCCGCGCTGCCATTTCTGCCGTTGAAAGCAGACGGCTACAGCGTGTCCGCGCCACCCGGAGGTATACCGGGATGCGGTTTGTTTCCGATCTCGGTGAACCATCAGGCCTTGGCCGAGCCCAATGGTGAGTTGCACCTCGAGCGCTTCTGGCCGGCGGAGATACGTACCAGTGCCGTTGCCCGCTGGGATTTCGACTTGAGCCTGGTCGACGATACAGGCATTCCGCGCAGCTACTACGCCTGGCAACTGCGTCGTTCCGGCAGCGGTCAGCAGAGCGCCGGCAACGGCCTGCGCATGCACTTCCCGCCCGACTCGCAGCTTATCGCGCTGGCCACGGTTCAGCGCCGCAATGATCGCGGTGGACTGTACACGCAAGCGTGGGCATCACGATTGCCGAATGCGACCTTGATGGTCATCACGACGGCGCGGGAAAGCACCGGCATGCCGCCAGAATTGGAACTGCTGCGCTTTGATCCGGCCAACCGGACACTGACGCTGAGCAGCGGCGACAGACGCGATTTCGATGCCCTGCTGATCCAGACCAGCTGAACGGGAGACCATGTCGGGGCCGTACCCGCTTCGAGCCTTCGCAGCACCGCAACATGCCTGTCGGCCGCCAGGCATCAGCTTCCGGCCCATGGGTGATGCCGATCTCGCCTTCCTCGCCGATCTCTATGCCAGCACGCGCGAGGAGGAGCTCGCACCGGTGCCTTGGCCGGAGCAGATCAAGCGCGCCTTCCTGCAGGACCAGTTCGCCAGGCAGCACGATCACTATCAACAGCACTACCAGGGTGCCGACTTCTGGGTGATCGAACGGTCTGGTCAGGCTATCGGACGGGTTTACGTTTACCGTAGTCCAGGCGAGATCCGCCTGATGGACATCGCGCTGCTGCCGGAGCAGCGCGGCCAGGGACTTGGTTCGGCATTGCTGGCTGAACTGGTCGATGAAGCGGATCGACAAGCCCTCAAGATCACCCTGCATGTCGAAGGCAATAATCCCGTCAGGCGGCTCTATCAGCGACTCGGTTTTGAGCTGGTCGAGCAACGTGGACCTTACGAATTTCTGTCCCGACCCGCCTGAATCCAAAGGTATCGAGCTGGTGCTCGTACAGTGCAGCAGGACCGCCGAGGTGAACGGGGTGTACTATTTCTTGCGGTTGCCAACTGCAACCGCGTGACACTGGCGCGGCGCAGGATGCGCCGAGCCAGCCGGATTCCGGGGGAATGCAGCCCATTGGCTGCAGCGACAGCGGCCGGTCCCGTGGTGGGGCCGGTTTCACTCACGCAGTCCCACCGGAGTCAGCAGCATGTCCGACAACAGCGTACCTCTGAGCGTCGTCAGCAATCCGAACAACCAGTACTTCTGGGGCCAGATCGGCATCGGCAACAACATCCTCACCCAGAACCCCAAGAGCCAAGGCTACTGGTTCGTGGTGCTGGATCGCAGCAATCTGAATGTGGTCTTCAACCAGCTGCAGACCGCGCCCAACACATCGCCCAACCTGGGCAGTTTCAATACCAGCGATTACATCCTGGTGGTGGCCACGCTGGGCATCGGCCTGAACAACCAGCCGCAGGGTGACCTGTTCAATTTCCTTGACCTCAACGGCGCCGGGCGCGAACTGCGGCGTGTCGAACAGATCGCCACTCAGTTCAACTGCGGTTCGCTTGGCACCTTCGGCTACGCCCTGGTCGGCGTGCTGGGGAACCAGAACCAGCCCGGTTTCGAGGCCAGTGCGGTGAGCATCGCCGGCGTCGGGCCAATCCTGACCGTGCAGCTCATGCCTTTCCAGGTCGCTGGCAAGACCATGTACACACCGGTGCAGCTCAGCAACGCCTGAGTCTGGCGAAACCTCGCAGAAGCTCACGCGCCCGTCGCCACGATCCGCGCATCGTGGCGACGTGGTGCCACGACTAAAGCACGAACGCGAATGGAGCACTCCGCAACTGCCGCGCACTTGAGTGCCTGCGTACCCGAAACGGGCCGTCAGCCACACCTGGTGTTGTGCGGATGGCATCGTGAGGGCACCGGTTTCACCCGCGTGCTGCAGGCCCTGTTGCCCTATCTCTGCCAGCGCTACCGTGTCACCTGGCTTGGCATCGGCTATCCGGGCGAGCCGCAGCAACTTGGGCCGAACCTGCGTTTGCTGCCGACCAACCTGCGCGGCGGCGACATGGTCGGCGCCTGTGCACTGCGCCAGAACTGGAATGCGCTTGCTCCGGATGCGGTGCTGGCGCTGAACGACATCTGGTACCTCGAGCATTACGCACGCGAACTGCGCGATGTGCTGGGGTCGGTGCCGCTGCTGGGTTACCTGCCGCTCGATGGCGACATACCCGCGCCGCATCTGGTCGCCGGCCTGGAAGGCTTTAGCGCACTTTGTACCTATACCCACCATGCCGCCCGCGAGTTGCGCGGCGCACTGCAGCAAGCCGGGCTGCAGATTGCCGTAAGCGTGGCTGGGCACGGGGTCGATCTTGCAGCATTCGCGCCACAGGACGCTGTGCTGGAGGCGGGATTGGCTGTTGCGCCGCGCATGCAGCTCGCGCAGCGCTTGTTCGAACTGAAGGAACCGGCCTGGGTGGTGCTCAATGCGAGCCGTCCCGATCCGCGCAAGCGCATCGACATCAGCATCGAAGGATTCGCGCTCTTTTCGCGCGACCTGCCCCGCAACGTGCGGCTTTGCCTGCACCAGGCGGTCGCCCATCCACAGTTTGCCGAGCCGCTGCGGCAACAGGCCGAGGCACTGGGTATCGCCGATCGCGTGCTGTGGTGGCCACCTAAGGCCGGTGCGCTGGACGACGCCGGCTTGAACGCGCTCTACAACGCCTGCGCCGTTGGCCTCAACACCAGCCACGGCGAAGGCTTCGGCCTGGTCAGCTTCGAGCACGCTGCGACCGGCGCACCGCAATTGCTGCCGGATCATCCGGCGCTGCGCGAGCTTTGGGGCGATGCGGCACTGCGCCTGGCGGTGCGCAAGGTAATGACGCCGCATTCGCCCCTGCGCATGGGCGAGGTCGATGCGAGCGCCGTGGCAGACGGGTTGAGCAGGCTTTACCGAGATCAGGCGACCTACGTGAAGCTGGCACGCGCTGGTGTCGCACGCTGCGCGGAAGATGATCTTCGCTGGGAAAGCGCTGCGCGATCGCTGCTCGGCAGCTTGCGCAAGAGTTCCGCAGGCCCGGCTGTTCAGAGCGCCTGGCCCGCAGTTCACACATGAAGGATCAGGCGGTCGGAGGGCGTATCTTGATGCGCCGCCGCGGAATGCCGAGCGGATCGGAACCCACCGAGCCAAGTCGAAATGGCGGATCCAGATCCGCCCTACAACAGCGTGATGCAGTGGGTTCTCTTGCCGCGGCGATAGCTTTGTAGGGTGGGCCTCGGCCCACCGAAATTGCGATCGACCAGCGGTGCGCCAAGGCCTGAAGTCTCCCCGGATATTCTCTATCCCAAACAACGGGTTGCCGTGTACTCTTGTTGAAAACAGCGCGTGCACGACGGGTTTTTTCCTCGGGTTATCTAGACCATGAGGACCCGCCATGCACGCAACCCGTA
>JBBSJP010000034.1:0-50850 GCA_038257155.1 Lysobacterales bacterium
CCGATGAAGACCACAAGGGCTCATGGCCCCCGCGATACATCGGACGGGATCAGATCAACAGGAGATTGGCGGGGTGCGGTGTAGGTCGGTGCCAGGAGACAGCCGGGGACAGTTCGATGCAACGAACGAGACTTGCTTCCAGCGCCACTACTGACGCGATCCCTAGCGCCACGGCTGGCATTGCAACAGGCACGGGTGGCACGCGAGGCACTTCACTGCTCTGATCGTCCTGGCTGCAATGGTGGCTGCACAGGGTCTGTGCATCGTCAGACGCAAGGTGATCGCAGCCCTGATCAACCGGCCCGGGCGCGATCGCTTCACCGGATGCCGTGGCCGTCAGCGAAGTGATCGGATGGCCCGCCAGCACCAATTGCGACCAAAGTAACGCCATGACAGCCAATACGGATAGGCAGGTGCGCAGGCGACGGTGGAGGCATCGGTTCATGTTGGAGTAGATGCTAGCTGGGTTTAAGGAGAGCTCAGTTGATCTCGGTCAAGTTAAATGCCGAGCTTGGGTATTTGGAGCAACAAACTCGGTCTAAGGATGGTGGGTGTGCGCCCATCCAGCACGCGATTGCCGCTTGACCAAGCAGAGCCGGAGGGGCTCGTTCTCAGAGAGCACAGCCGCAGACCCTTGTAGATCTCGAGCGCGTGGACAGCCGCCCGAATCTCAAAGCGCACCACCGCCCGCTCCGCTCCATCCCTACACCATGCTCGCCAGCATCCACACCGCCATTCCCACCATCATCAAATTCTCCGTCAGCGACACCGCGCCAAGCGGCACACGGCTGTCGCCGCCGACGCAGGCGCACTTGATCTCGCGCTTGTCGATGTAGACCGCCTTGAACACCGACACCGCGCCGATGCCGCCGATGAACAGCGCCAGCGGGATGGAAATGAAGTGCAGCACCCCGGCCACCATCAGCACACCGGCGGTGCCTTCGGCAAACGGGTACAGGTAGGAGTAGGGCACCCAGCGCTGCGCCAGCAGGTCGTAGCCCAGGAACATGCTGGAAAAGCGCTCCACGTCCTGCAGCTTGAGCAGGGCCAGCACGCACATCGACAGGCCGATAAACCACTCCAGCGTGCGCACCGTCAGCGGCGTGCCGAAAACCGCTTGGCTCAGCGCCAGCGCCATCAGCGCGGTCATCGCGAACAGCGCCACCACCGGCGTATAGCTGGTCGCCTTGGGATCGCGCACGCGCTTGCCGAAGTAGCGGCGCAGGTCGTCGTGGCCGCCGATGCGCGTGCCGTCGATGAAGGTCTGGGGCGTGGTCGCCACGCCGTGCTCGGTCTTGAAGGCGTCCACCTGCTCCCGGGTGGTGAGCCAGCGGTCGTCCACTTCGAAGCCCTGGCGCCGCAGCAGGTCGAGCGATTTGAGACCGTAGGGGCAGGTGTGCGCGGGCATCACCATGCGGTGCAGCGTGGCGCGCCGGGCGGTGGATGCGGTTATGGTGGATGCGGTCATGGGACTGGCTCCGTAGCGGGACAGGCGTAGGCTACGCTCTGTACCGGGGTACGGGGTCAAGCGATGCCGGGCATGACGATTGCAGGGCTGGCGCAGGCAGGCGGCGTCGGCGTGGAAACGGTGCGCTACTACCAGCGCCGCGGCCTGCTGGACGTGCCGCAGCGCGGGATGGACGTCGGTGTGCGCCGCTACGGCGGCGACGGTATACGCCGCCTCCGGTTCATCCGCTCGGCGCAGGCCGCTGGCTTCACCCTGGAGCAGATCGACGAGCTGATCCGCATGGATGCCTGCCAGGATCGCAAGCCCGCCCGTGCGCTGGCCGCCGCGCGCGTCGAAGCCCTCGACAACAAGATCGCCCAGCTCACCCAGGCCCGTAACGGACTGCTTCGCCTGGCCAGGCACTGTAGCGACACCGCCACCGGACCTTGCCCAATCCTGACGGCGTTCGAACCCGAGGGCCAAGACGCGTAGGCGGCTGCTCCAATCGAAGCACCAGGCGAGATCGCTCCTGGGTCCAAACCCTTTCCCTCCTGCGGGAGAGGCTGGCCGCAGAGCCTGCTCCCGAATGCTCCAGTCGTGGGCTGGCTGAGGGTGCCCTTCGTGCGGAGTCCGCCCAACCCGGCCGCCGCCAAAGGCGCGTCCGAGCGTGTTCAGCAATGGCTGGGAACTCCAACCTGACCCTTTACCTGAGTAGGGGATGCACGGCCCGGTGATCTCAGGACTGACGCGCGCAGGCGGCGCGAGCGTGAACATGGTGCGCTACTATGGCCGGAGCGGACTATTCGCAGGGCCGTGGGCTCGGCTGCTTGCTCACCGGTAGCCAGCCGACGTACGCGAAGTCGAGACGAGCAGGACATTCAGGAAAAGGAGAGCACGCGCTCCTCCGCAAAAGGTAAACTTGCCCAATGGCTCCCCTCGCTGCTCTGCTCCGCTTGCTGCTTGCCCTCGCCGTGATCGTTCACGGGATCGGGGGGGCAACTGCGGGGTCGCACATGCAGGGGGACAATGCGCAGGGGGGGCACGCGATCGCGGTTGCCGAAGTCCAGGATCAGGCGGGGACCCCCTCGGCGTGCCATGAAGCTCCGGATTCGAGTCCTTCCGAAGCCGACTCGTCCGATTCATCGACCTCTGTCTGCTGCGACGGCGAGGGCTGTGCTCACGCCTGCGCCCAGTACGTTTCAGCCCTGCTTGCGCTCTCGCCTTCAGGGCTGACGAAAGGCAAGGATGGATGTGCATTGCATCCCCTGGCGGTAGGCCATGCCGCCCCGGCCCTCCCCAGCGCGATCCGCCCTCCGATCGCCTAAACGTCTCATGGCGCCGCCACGTCGGCGCCTCATTCCTGCGTATCTGTCGATCGCCATGCGATGACGGCCTGCCGCACGGTCATCGGCATCGACGGATGCCCAAACGTTGCTATTCGGAGTTCCCATGTCATTTTCCTTCCCCGGCTCCAAGCCGGTCGCGCCTTCACGACGGCGCTTTATCCAGGGCCTCACGGCAGGCGGCGCAATGGTCGGCCTGGGCTTGTGGCCCAAACCCGTCTGGGCGGTGAAGTCGCTCGGGCAGAAGACCGTTCTGGCGGGCACACAGTTCGACCTGTCCATCGGCGAGACTCCGCTCAACTTCACCGGCGCCACCCGAACCGGCATCACCGTGAACGGGTCGGTGCCGGCGCCGCTGTTGCGCTGGCGCGAAGGCGACACGGTCAACCTGCGGGTATCCAACACGCTGCCGGAGAACTCCATCCATGGCCATCAGACCTCCATCCACTGGCACGGCATCCTGCTGCCGGCCAACATGGATGGTGTGCCCGGGCTGAGCTTCGACGGCATCAATCGCGGGGAGGCCTACCCCTACCGGTTCGACGTGGTCCAGAACGGCACGTACTGGTACCACAGCCATTCGGCGTTCCAGGAACAGGCCGGCGTGTATGGCGCGATCGTGATCGATGCGCTGGAGCCGGAACCCTTCCGGTACGACCGCGACTACGTGGTCCTGCTGAGCGACTGGACCGACCTGGATCCGACCGACCTGTTCAACCGGCTCAAGAAGATGTCCGACTACGACAACTTCGCCAAGCTCACGGTCGGCGACTGGGTCGATGACGTGCAGGAGCACGGTCTGGCCGCCACCCTGCAACACCGCAAGATGTGGGGGCAGATGCGCATGACCCCGACCGACCTGTCGGACGTCAACGGCAACACCTACACCTACCTGATGAACGGCACCACCGCGCTGGGTAACTGGACCGGCCTGTTCCGGTCCGGCGAGAAAGTGCGGCTGCGCTTCATCAACGGCTCGTCGATGACGCATTTCGACGTGCGGATTCCAGGCCTGAAGATGACCGTGGTCGCAGCCGACGGCCAATATGTGCGGCCGGTGCTGGTCGATGAATTCCGCATCGCCACGTCCGAAACGTTCGATGTGATTGTCGAGCCAACGGGGCAGGACGCGTTCACGATCTTCGCCCAGGACCTTGGGCGCACCGGCTATGTCAGCGGCACGCTGGCGGTGCGCGAAGGCCTTCGCGCCCCGGTGCCCGCAGTGGATCCGAAGCCGATCCTGACCATGGACGACATGGGGCATGGCGGGATGGGGCAGGGCGGCATGAACCACGACATGTCCTCGATGTCCAGCGGCCCGATGGCAGGCGGTTCGATGGCCGGAACGGACCACAGCGGCATGGACATGAGCGGCGCCGGGTCGACCGCCTCGGCCGACATGGCGGGCATGGACCACAGCGGCCACGACATGGTATCGATGGCCGGTGGCGCAATGGCCGGCGCAAGCATGGCCGGCGCGGACCCCAGCCTGCCCGGAACTTCGTCGATGCTGCCTGGGCCGATGGCGACCATGGACCATGGCGCGGCCGGCATGCAGCAGCACCCCGCCAGCGAAACCGACAATCCGCTGGTCGACATGCAGACGATGAACCCCGCGCCGAAACTCGACGACCCTGGCATCGGATTGCGTGACAACGGTCGCCGGGTACTGACCTACGCCGACCTCAGGAGCACGTTCCCCGATCCCGACGGACGCGAACCCAGTCGCACCATCGAGTTGCACCTGACCGGACACATGGAACGCTTCGCCTGGTCGTTCGACGGCATCAAGTTCTCCTCGGCCGAACCGCTGGTGCTCAAGTACGGCGAGCGGGTGCGCATCGTGCTGGTCAACGACACGATGATGACCCACCCGATCCACCTGCACGGCATGTGGAGCGACCTGGAGGATGCCGACGGTAACTTCATGGTGCGCAAGCACACCATCGACATGCCGCCGGGGAGCAAGCGCAGCTATCGTGTGCGTGCCGATGCGCTAGGACGCTGGGCGTATCACTGTCATCTGCTGTACCACATGGAAGCGGGCATGTTCCGCGAAGTGCGGGTGGAGGAATGAACATCATGAAATCGACCCCAGTCATCACTGCCCGTGCGCTTGGCCTTGCAATTGCAATCGCACTGGGCGGCGTGTCCGCGCCAGCCTTCGCACAGGAAATGGACCATTCCAAGATGCAGATGCCGGCGCCGAAACCCGCCCCGGCGGCCCGCAAGCCTGAGCCGAAGCCGGCGCCAGCCCCGACCGCCTCGCCGAAGCCCGCGGTCGATCCGCATGCCGGTCATGTCATGCCGGCTTCAAAACCCAAGCCAAAACCCAAGCCAAAACCCACCCCCAGGCCGGCGCCGGCCCAGGCCACTGCGGTCGACCATGCCGCCATGGGGCACGACGCACCTGCGCAGGCAGCACCAATCAAGCCCGTCGACCACGCAGCGATGGGTCACGACATGCCTGCGCCGACACCAGTGCCTGCTGAGCCGGTCGATCATTCCACAATGGGCCATAACATGCCGCCCACGGAACCCACCGAGGCAATGGACCACTCGTCGATGGGTCATGACATGCCGCCTGACGAGCCAACCGAGGAAATGGATCACTCCGCCATGGGGCACGACATGGAAGCCATGACGGCGGAAGAACACGCCGGCATGCAGGGACAGGATTTACCTGCGAACGCCGCGCCGCGTGAGCCTTTTCCGGTAGTGACCGATGCCGATCGCGCGGCCGCATTCCCCGACGTCGCCGGACACACCGTCCACGACGACGGCGTGCATTGGTTCGCCCTGCTCAACCGGCTGGAAACCTGGGACGCGGATGAAGGCGACGCCTTCGGCTGGGAAGGCACCGGCTGGATCGGCACCGACCTGGACCGCCTGTGGATCCGCAGCGAGGGCGAGGCGATCGACGGCAGCGTCGAGTCGGCCGACGTCGAAGTGCTGTACGGCCGCGCGATCGCCCGCTGGTGGGATGCGGTGGTCGGTATCCGCCACGACTTCGGCGAGGACCCGTCGCAGACCTTCGCCGCGGTCGGCGTGATGGGCTTGGCGCCGTACATGTTTGAAGTGGAAGCCACCGCCTACATCGGCGAGTCCGGGCAGACGGGACTGGGACTGGAGGCCGAGTACGAGACGCTGTTCACCAACCGGCTGATCCTGCAGTCCATCGTGGAAGCCGAATTCTGGGGCAAGGACGACGACCGCCGCGGTATCGGTTCTGGCTTGAGCAAGGTCGAAGCAGGTTTCCGTCTGCGCTACGAGTTCACCCGCCGGTTCGCGCCGTACATCGGTGTCGTGCGTGAGCGGGTGTTTGGCGGCACCGCCGATTTTAGGCGCGCACAAGGCGGAGACATCGATGACACCCGTGTCGTCGTCGGCCTACGCACCTGGTTCTGACAAAAGAGGGGAACAACATCATGGCGTTCTTGACACGTAAAACACTGCTCACCCTTTCGGTTCTCTCCGCGGTTGCGGTGGCGGGCGTCGGCGGCTTCATCTGGTCGGGCGTCTACAACGTCGGTGCCGACGACCCCCACACCGGACCGGTCTACGCGGTACTGGAGACCATGCGCGACCGTTCCATCGAAAGGCGGGCCAGCAGGCTGCAGGTGCCGGACAACCTGCAGGATCCGGCGCGTATCACCCAGGGCGCCGGTAACTACAACGCGATGTGCATGGGCTGCCACCTCGCCCCGGGGATGGCGGCCACCGAGATGAGTCGAGGCCTTTATCCGGCCCCGCCCGACCTGAGCAAAGAGACCGTGGAGGCGGCCGCGGCGTTCTGGGTGATCAAGCACGGCATCAAGGCCTCGGGCATGCCCGCCTGGGGCGAAAGCATGAATGATGAGTACATCTGGAACATGGCTGCGTTTCTGCAGGAACTGCCCAACCTCAGCCCCGAGCAATACCAGACGATGGTGGCCAGCAGCGGAGGACACGAACACGGCGGCGGTGAGACCGAGCCGCACGGCCATGCCGAGGGCACGCCGGCCGACCATCACGACACGCCGACGGTACGCATGCCGGCGAACGAAGCCGTGCCGCATGCCCATCCCCCTGGTACGCCGGCCCACGACGACGCGCCTGCCGATCCGCATGCCGGCATGGACATGGGCGCCGATGCGACCAAGGAAAGCCAGTCGCACCCGCATCCGCCCGGTACGCCGGCTGACCATCATCCACCTGCAGCGGCCGTTGAGCCGGCGGCGGCACCGGCTTCGTCCGCTCCCGCGACCGAAGCCGACGACGGCCACGACCACCAGCACTGAACCATCAACCCCCTCAATCAGGACACCGACCAACATGAAAACCACCACTCACTTGCTTGCTATCGCCGCCTCGTTCGCCCTTGCATCGTCGGCAATCGCGCAAGCGCCGCCGACCACTACTGAACACTCACACGCAGTCGACACACCCGCAGCCGCATCCACCATTGACGTGGCGGCTGGAGCGGAAGCCGCTGTGGCCGTAACCGACGCGTTCGGCAAGGCGTTGGCGGCAGGCAACTTTGATGAAGTCGAAGCGCTGCTCGATCCGGCCGTGCTCATTCTTGAGACCGGCGGCGCCGAGCGCAGCCGCAGCGAGTACATGGGCCATCACGCCAAATCGGATACCAAGTTCCTCGCCGGCAGCCACTCCGCACTGTCTCGGCGCATCGCCAGGCTCGACGGCGACACCGCCTGGGTCGCCAGTGAAAGCGAACTGCATGCGAAGAAGGACGGCAAGCCGATGACGCTTCTCAGTACCGAAACCATGGTGCTGAACAACACACCGAACGGCTGGAAGATCGTTCACATCCACTGGTCGTCGCGACCCAAGAAGTAGGCGGCTTGGGGGCGGTGGTAGGTACGCGCCGAAATGCGCCGGTCTACAAGAGGAAACTCCCATGAGTCACCTATCGCTGAACATCACGATCCTGGTTTCGGTGTAGCGTTACCAGGCCCCGCTACGGCGGGGCCGCTTCGTTCAGTCGTTGCCAGTACTTCTGCAACCGCTCGAGCCACCGCGGCGTTCCGCATTGATGCACGGCGGCTTCGAACGTTCGTAATCGCAGCAGCGGTCAGCGCGATTCTTCCTCGGCCAGCGTTGGCGTCACTCGCCAGACCGTCCTGCCGACGTCATCGGCCACCAGCAGCGCACCGTCGGCGGCGACCGCCAATCCCACTGGCCGCCCCAGCGCCTCACCATCGGGGTGCAGGAAGCCGGTCAGCACGTCCTCCGGCAGACCGACAGGACGACCCTCGGTAAACGGAACGAACACAACGCGGTATCCGCTCGGTGGCCGCCGATTCCATGACCCGCGTTGGGCGACAAAGGCGCCACCGTGGTAGCAGGCCGGAAATGAGTCGTGGCGGTAGAAAACCAGCCCCAGGCTGGCCGTGTGCGGGCCCAGCGCATAGTCCGGAACCACGGCCGTTGCAACGAGGTCCGGGCGCTGCGGCTCGACCCGTTCGTCGATGTTCTGACCGAAGTAGCTGTACGGCCACCCGTAGAACTGGCCGTCGCTGATCGGCGTCATGTAGTCGGGCACCAGGTCGCTGCCGAGCTGATCACGCTCATTGACGGTGACCCAGAGCGCGCCGGTGACGGGTTCGAAGTCGAGCCCGTTGGGATTGCGAAGACCTGACGCGAACAGGCGGAACTGCCCGCTTGAAAGGTCGAGCACATGGACAGCGGCACGTCCGATTTCCTGGTCCATGCCGTACTCGGCAATATTGCTGTTCGAGCCGACGGTGACAAACAAGCGCTGTCCCGACGGGTCCACGACGATGTTGCGGGTCCAGTGCCGGTTGATCGTTCCGGCTGGCAGTGTCACCACGTGCTCGGGTGCGGCTTGGATCGCCGTCATGCCGTTGCGGTATGGAAATTTTACAACTGCATCGGTATTGGCGACATAGAAGCGATCACCAACCAGTGCCATCCCGAACGGGGAGTGCAGGTTCTCCAGGAAGTCGCTTCGCACGTCTGCGATACCGTCCGCGTCGGTGTCGCGTAGCAGCGTGATGCGATCCGCACTCGGGCCGGGGTTGCTCGTGATTTTCTTCAAGAGCGCGAAGGCCATGCCCTTGAGCCCGGGCAGACCGGACTTCGCCGGTGCCTTCGCCTCGGCTACGAGAACGTCCCCATTCGGGAGGACGTAGAGCCATCGTGGGTTGTCGAGCCCCCTGGCAAAGGCCTGAACCTGCAGTCCCGTTGCCGCTACCGGGGTACTTCCAGCAGGCCAGCCTGCCGCCGGTGCGATGTCGAAGGCGGGAATCAGGCTCCGGGCTGGCGGTGGCAGGACTGGATCGGTCCCGCTGCCCTGCCTGACCGCGTACCTGGCGTGCCCGAAACAGCCACTCGCCAGCAGGACAATTCCCATTACCCCGACACATCGAAGGCAATCGGTAAGTGACACGCCACGCCTGCGCAAGCGACCAGTAGCGTACAAATTCACCATCCAAGGTATTTGGTCCGCTCTTGCGGTGAGCGAATGTTGACGCCTGACTTCCATTGAGTCTGACTTCATTGAAAAGCACCTCCGGTCCGAGCTCATCAAGCTGATCGCTCGATTCACACTCAATCCGAATCCAAGCCTAAAGGGGTTCGCGTGAAGGAACTGCCTGCTGCAACCGGTTCTACCACGTCCTTGAACATCCATAGGTTCAGTACACCTACTCACCCCCGGCCCTGCTGCTTCCTCGTCGCTTTTGCTTCCGCTACAGCGCAAGTGCTTCTTTTCAAACAGCGATAATGTTTCTGCAATCAATCAATCCGCCCGCGACATTTGCGTCTATCGGTACAGTCACCACGGCATCGCGCGTGGTTCGCACCAAGCAGCCTCTGGACTTCCCGGGGCGGCTCAGGGCAACGTATTAATCATCTTCACACTGCCTGGGCGTACAGCTAGGGATATTCGGCGCAACCGTCGGAACGAGCCCTATCGGATGTTGCAGGTGATTGACCAATGTCCAACCAAGACGTCATGCACAGAAGAGTAGCTGTCTATGGTGCCGGTATCGCCGGCCTGACCGCTGCACACGAACTGGCCCGCCGCGGCTGGACCGTGCGCGTTCTCGAAGCCAATGCGGAGCCCGGCGGCTTCTTCCGCAGTGCGCGCCTTGACGCCGACGGCGGTACGCCTTCGGAATATTCGTGGCATGGAATAGGCCCGTGGTACCACAACGTGTTCGACGTAATGAAGCAAATTCCGTTCGATGAGGGCGGCAGCGTTTACGAACGTGCGCTGTCGCGGCCGATCGACTTCGGCGTTGCGCCCGACAAAGGAGAGGCGCAGTTCGACGATACGGGTGTGTTTCCCGACGTGGGGCGAATGTTCGGAATGACGCGCCTCGACGTGATTCGCTGGGCGTGGCTGATGCTGAAGACTTGGACCGCAAACGAGCGTAGCGAGCGCGCCTACTCCCGGCAGAATGCGGCCGAGCAATGGGGGCGCGTGTTGTCGCCCGCCGCGGCCGCCACCTGGGCGGCGTGCTTCGGGCCCTGGGTGGGTTCGGACTGGACGCGCGTCTCGTTGCACCAGGCCGGGCTATTCTTCCGCCGGCAGCTGGTGACGTGCCCAGCCCATGCGCACAGGGCGGACGAAGACGGACCGGCGTGGTCACACGGCGCACGTTCGGGCTGGCTGCTGCTGCGCGGCCCGAGCAGCGAGTTCTGGTTTGAGCGTTGGGTGCGCTATCTGAAGCGGAAAGGCGTGACTTTCCAGTTCGACTGTAGCCTTCACCGCCTGGAGCTGCAGGACGGACGCATAAAGTACGCACAGCTCGATGATGGGCGGCGCATAGAGGCCGACGCACACGTCCTGGCGATAGACCCGTTCGCCGCGACCGAAATACTGGCGCGAACTCCTTTGCTGGCGCGACTGGAACCCCTGCGAAACTTCGGACCATTGACCGACGAGGGGCCACATACGCAGGTGGCGTTTCGTATCGAATTCGGCGAACGTATCCACTGGCCACGGCCACGCTGTGCGATTGTGGTCGCCGATTCGGAGTTCAACATCACCCTGTTTGCGCAGGAACAGGCGTGGCCTCCAGAGGTTCCGCTGGGCGATGGAGTGGCATCGCTGTGGACCGCCACCGCCTGCGTGTCCAGCGTGCCTGGGCAGGTCCATGGACTGCCCGTGGAACGCTGCACCAAGCAGCAATTCATAGACGAGGTGAAAGCGCAGCTGCTGCGTTGCGAATCACTCGATGCGCTGGTACGAAGTGCGAACGGCGGGCGCGCGCTGGCGTCCTTTCCAATCCAGCGTATCGCGGTGTGGCACGAATGGACGTTCTCACCTGACGGTATCCGGCACCGCCAGCCCAAGTGGGTAAACACCACGCGCACTCAGCGGTGGCTGCCGTCGCAGCGTACCTCCGTGCCGAACCTTGCACTAGCCGGCGCACACACCCGCACTGATGCCGACGTATGGAGTATCGAGGCGGCGGTGGAGAGCGGACGACGTGCTGCGCGGCTGTTCGAGCCCACCGTGCCCGTGCTGCCGCAATATCGGCCCCGGCTCTTGCGCATCATGGGGCGCATGGACGACGTGCTATACCGCCACGGCGCCCCTCACGTCTTGCAGGTGCTGGCTGTGACCGGAGCTGTCGTAGTTGTTGCGTCGATCGCGCTCGCTTGTCGGCGCAGAAAGAAGCCTCTGTCGACATGGCCAAACGAACAAACGAACAAGCGAACGAAATCGTCGTTAATGTCAGTCAACGAGATAACGCCACCGGTGTTGCTCACCACCGGGTGAGCGGGCCTTTGAGTCCCTAGTTTCGCTGCGACTGAAGGCTGAGGAGCCTCTCCAAGCACACTGACGTAGCTCGCCCGCCCAAGGCCAATGCTTCCAGCTGGGGCATACCGCCTTGAGCAAGCGTGGAGCGCGCTGGACGTTGGCGTTCAGGACGATTCAGTCCTTCTTTGGCGGGCGGGGCGTCCGCGATGAGCTGTGCGTGGAAACGATCCTCCATTGCCCGTCGATCTTCTTGAGAGCGGTGGATGCCACGCCCTGTCGTTCGATCGGCTCGGGCTTGTCCTTGAGCAAGATCGTGTAACGGTAGGTTTCCGTCGCCAAGGCGATAGGCCCTTCCATGCGTACGTCGACCGCGTAATCGGAAAACTGGAAAGCCTTGAAGTGGCCGAGTTCCGGACCGATGTGATCGTCGCGGTAGTCGGCATAGTCCCCCTCGACCTTGCCGGACTCGATCACCTGGTTTTCCGGGGCGAACAACTTCTCGACCCCTGTCAGGTCAAGACGCTCAAGCGCCGACTTGTAGGAACGCAGCACGGATATCACTGCGGTCGCGTCGGCCCCGTCGGCCCCGTCGGCAGATTGTGCCTGTAGCGGAGCGGCGGTGAACAACAGCAGAAAGGCTAAGGGCGCTAGATAGGTGCGCATGGCAAGGCTCGAATCGGAGTGGACGATCAAAGTAACCGAGGCCCGCGACGGCCGCAACGAGTCCGCTGCTGCGCATGATTAGTTAGCGTGCCTAGTCTTGTGACGCTGGTGGCCATCGATACGAGAGCACTGTAGCGATGCTTGGATCGGCTTTTCGCCCAGGAAGGCGGTCCAGTGGGACCCAGGACATCCCGGAGTATTATTTCGACGAGCGGGGGCCTGTATCCCTCATAAGCCGCTGTCGGGCTGTCGCTATAGCTCGCAGACCGTCCACCTACCATGCGAGCCGGCAGCTCCCGCTCCGCCGGTGCCAGCACGTCGCCGCATGCAACGAATCGGCACGCCATCAGGAGCATCTCGGGGTGCGCGAGCGCAGGTCGCTGGCGCTCGCGCAGATGAGCCCCAGCTCCTTTCGATACGCGCGGCGTCCCGATGGCAACGTAGAGCTCCGCAAGCAGATCCAGGCGCTGGCGAACCGGCACAAGCGCTACGGCGTCGGGATGATCCAAGCGCGTTTAACGGCTGGCCGTGCCAGGAGGCAAAGCTTCAGGTGTGGCGCCGAAAGCGCAAGAATGTCCCACTGGGCGAGCGGCAGCCGCTGCTGCGGCCGACGGCAGCCAACCAAGTGGGTCGGTCGACTTCGTATTCGTCCGCACCGCAGCGGATCGGCAGGTCCGCGCAGGGCGGCAATCGTCTCAGGGTTTGGAATGCCGGCTGCTACGCAGGTACTTGATCAGTGCCAAAACAGCCAGCACCAGGAAAATGATGAGCAGCACGCCCAGCAGAATGCATCCGGCCATCATCCAGCCGCCCATCATGCCTCCACTCATCATGCCTTCGCTCATCATCCCTGGGCCGGGACCTTGGCTGGCATGCGCAGTACTGGAAAGCGGGGCCCACCACGCCAGCAACAACAAGGCATTTAGCACTTTCATCTTCTTGTTCTCCATTTGTGGAAGTAGTCGTTGTTGGTCAGCTGACCGCGCCCAACGTGATCCTGAAGCGAGGTCAGCCGTCGCGTCAGTACAGCGCAGCGATCAGTGGACAGGACGCCTCCCCTCGATGTTCGTGGCATTCCTTGACCAGGCTGGAGAGTGCCGACTCCATCCGCCTGAGGTCCTTGAGGCGGGTTCGTACATCGGCAAGGCGCAGCTCGGCCAGTTCAGAGGCTTCACTGCAATGGGTGCCGTCGGCGAGTTTCAGCAGCTGTGCGACTTCGTCCAGGGTAAACCCGAGCCGCTGCGCAGACTTCACGAACTTCACCCGCGCCACGTCAGCAGCGCCGTAGCGGCGGATGCCCCCTGGCGGCTTTTCCGGTTCTACCAGCAGCCCTTTGCGCTGGTAGAACCGGAGCGTTTCGACAGTGACACCTGCGGCCTCCGCAAAGGCGCCGATGGCCAGGTTTGCTGCACGCGGCATTGGGGTTGACTCCGTACTTGACTACGGAGATACAGTAGCTCACCTGGCCGATATCGGGAACAAGAGCACCCGTGGACGAATTCCCCAAGAGTCGGGCCGCGCTGGCCGCCGGCGGCATGGCGGCCGTCCTCGCGTCCGCATGCTGCCTTGGACCGCTGGTGCTGGTCACACTCGGGTTCAGTGGGGCATGGATCGGCAACCTGTCGGCCCTGGATCCCTACCGCCCGTTTTTCATCGGCGCGGCGCTGATCGCGCTGTGGTTCGCGTGGCGAGGCATTTTTCGGCCGGAGTCGGAGTGCCCACCGGGAGTGGTCTGCGCCGTGCCTTCGGCCAGGAGGGCCTACAGGATCCTCTTTTGGGTCGTGGGCGCTTTGGTACTGGTCGCGCTGACGTTTCCCTATGTGGCACCGCTGTTCTATTGAACACCACCTGTTGAACCCGGAGAGTCTCATGAAAAGGTTTGCCATCCTCATCGCCTTGGCGGCCGCTGTGGCCGCGCCCGCGTGGGCCGCGACCCGAACCGTAACCCTGTCGGTGCCCGGCATGACCTGTGCCACCTGTCCGCTCACCGTTAAAACGGCGCTCGGCAAGGTGGAGGGTGTGCTTGAGGCAAAGGTCACCTGGGAGCCCAAGGAAGCGGTGGTGACCTATGACGACACCAGAACCGATATCGCTGCCTTGACCGAGGCAACCCGCAAGGTCGGCTATCCCTCCGTCGTCAAGCCGTGAGACGGCACGTGGATGAACCGATCAGGGTGTGAGGCGGCAGCATGACTTGCGAAATATCCGTGGACCCTGTCGAGAAAGCCCCGCTGCGCGTGGCGATCATCGGCAGTGGCGGTGCCGCAGTGGCGGCGGCACTGAAGGCCGTGGAGCAGGGTGCGCAGGTTACGCTGGTCGAGCGCGGCCTCCTTGGCGGCACGTGCGTGAACATCGGCTGCGTGCCCTCCAAGATCATGATCCGTGCCGCTCATGTGGCCCATCTGCGCCGCTCCAGTCCGTTCGACGACGGTATCGCAGCTTCTCAGCCGACGGTCCGAACAGAACGGCTGCTGGCCCAGCAGCAGGCGCGCGTGGATGAACTGCGTCGCGCAAAGTATGAAGACATCCTGGAAAACAACCCTGCGATCACGGTGTTGAGGGGTGCGGCAAGGTTCCAGGACGCTCATCGCCTGAGGGTGAGCCTGCTCGACGGCAGCGAGCGCTCGTTGGCCTTCGACCGCTGCCTGATTGCCACCGGTGCCGATGCGGCGGTGCCGCCGATTTCCGGCCTGGTCGATACGCCGTACTGGACCTCCACCGAGGCTTTGGCTAGCGGGATCCTGCCAGCCCGGCTCGCGGTCATCGGCTCGTCGGTGGTGGCGGTGGAACTGGCCCAGGCGTTCGCCCGGCTGGGGAGCCAGGTCACGATCCTGGCTCGCAACACCCTGTTCTCCCGGGACGATCCGGCAATCGGCGCGGCGCTCACTGCGGCCTTTCGCACCGAAGGCATCGAAGTGCTGGAACACATGCGGGTCCAACATGTTTCCCATGCGGACGGGGAATTCCTCTTGACCACCGCGCACGGAGAGGTACGCGCCGACCAGCTGCTGGTGGCGACCGGACGAGCGCCCAACACCCGCGAGCTGTACCTGCAGGCGGCGGGCGTGGAGGTCGATGCGCGCGGCGCCATCATCATCGATGCTGGCATGCGGACCAGCGCAACGCATATCTACGCCGCTGGCGATTGCACCGATCAACCGCAGTTCGTCTACGTGGCCGCGGCCGCAGGCACCCGTGCGGCACTCAACATGACCGGTAGCGACGTGGCGCTTGACCTGTCCACCATGCCGGCGGTCGTGTTCACCGATCCGCAGGTCGCCACCGTTGGTTTGAACGAACAACAAGCGCAGCGAGATGGACTCGAGACCGAAAGCCGGACCCTTGGCCTGGCCCACGTGCCCCGGGCGCTCGTGAACTTCGACGTGCGCGGCTTTATCAAGGTGGTGGCAGAAGCGGGAAGCGGGCGGCTGTTGGGTGTCCAGGCCGTGGCACCCGAGGCTGGAGAATTGATCCAGACCGCCGCGATCGCATTGCGGGCGGGCATGACCGTGCACGATCTGGCCGATCAACTGTTCCCGTATCTGACGATGGTGGAGGGCCTGAAGCTTGCGGCGCAGACATTCACCAAGGATGTCACGCAGCTGTCGTGCTGCGCCGGCTGATGGCTGGCTCGGCCAGCAAACAATCACTGCCGCGCCGTCACCAGCAAACGATCCACAAGCATCTTGGAGAGCCGTCATGTTGAAACAGTATGATCTTGTGGCGATCGGGACCGGCACCGCCGCCATGGTCGCAGCCATGCGAGTACGCGACGCAGGCTGGCGCGTTGCCGTCGTTGATTACCGTCCCTTTGGCGGCACCTGCGCATTGCGCGGGTGCGATCCAAAGAAAATGCTCGTCGGCAGTGCGAGCGCCACCGATCACGTGCGGCGGATGCAGGGCAAAGGCGTGGTTGGAGACGTCGCCATCGACTGGCCAGAGCTGATGGCGTTCAAACGTGGGTTCACTGATCCCATTCCGGATAAGCATGAACAGCGATACCGAGAAAAGGGGATCGACACCTACCATGGTCGAGCCCGCTTTACGGGACCCAACGCGATCCAGGTCGGTGCCGATTCGCTGGACGCCAGGCACGTGTTGATTGCGTCGGGTGCGGAGCCGGTCAAGCTGGGTATCGCTGGTGAAGAGTGCCTGATCACCAGCGAAGAGTTTCTTGCCCTGCCGAAGCTGCCGAAGCGGATCGCGCTGGTGGGCGGAGGCTATATCGCTGCCGAGTTCTCGCACGTCGCGGCTCGCGCCGGTGCGCACGTGACCATTCTTCAGCGCAGCGCACGCCTGCTGACTGGATTCGATTCCCAGCTCGTCGGCTGGCTGATGGAGTCGTTCGTCGCCATCGGTGTGGATGTGCGTCTTCAAACTACGGTGACCGCGATCGAGAAAATCGACAGCGGCTACCGTTTGCACTACACCTCGGACGATCGAGCCTCGACGATCGATGCCGACCTGGTCGTACATGCAGCGGGGAGGGCGCCCGCACTCGAATCGCTCGATCTCGAAGCGGCGCAGCTTGCCCACCAGCACGGCCGCCTCACCCTCAACGAGTACCTGCAGAGCGTATCCAATCCTGCGGTATTTGCCGCGGGCGACGCGGCCCAGGCAGGGCCGCCGTTGACGCCCGTGTCGAGCCATGATGCAAAGGTCGTGGTCGCGAACCTCCTGCATGGCAATCATCGTCGGCCGGACTATCGCGGGGTACCGAGTGTGCTTTTCACGGTTCCACCCATGGCAACCGTTGGCCTGACGGAAGCTGGGGCTCGCGAACGAGGATTGAAATTCAGGGTGAAGTCGCAACGAGCCTCCGACTGGTTCACTGCCCGCCAGGCGGCAGAACAGGTCTACGGATTTTCGGTGCTGGTCGACGAGGATAGCGACGAAATACTGGGTGCCCATCTCGTCGGCCCGCACTCGGACGATGTTATCAACGTGTTTGCGCTCGCGATCCGCCACGGGCTTACTGCGGCCAATCTGAAGGACACGATGTTCGCGTATCCGACCGGTGCGTCCGACATCGGTTCGATGCTCTGAGAACGCGCCCCCGCTTGCGAATCCCGGGGAGCTCCTGCAACTCTCAACGGAGACAAACGGGCTTGATGAAAGGCAGCAGCCTAGCCCTGAAGGTTTGGCTGCATGAGCTCCCGATATTTTTCCAGGTGAGCAGGAAGCACATCCGGGCACCGGCCGCACTCCTTGTTGGCGGGCACGGCGTAGTCGATGAACGCGGGATAGGGCAAATCAAGCCCGCTCATGATCTCCACGAACTCCTCTACAGTGCGGCCGTCTCCCAGACGCGGGTTGCGGGCGCGCTCCTGCGCGATCGTCGAGACACGCCGCTGCTCATAATCGTGCGCCGGATACACCAACGTGTCGTCGGAGAGCCGGAACAGCTTGTCACGCACACTTGAATAGAGAGTTCTCGCGTCGCCGCTTTGGAAGTCCGTACGGCCGCAGCCATCGATCAGAAGCGCGTCCCCCGTGAAGACTCGATCCTCGGTAACGACACTGAAATGATTGTCAGTATGCCCCGGAGTATGCAAAGGAAGCAGCTGCATGCTACCGATTGCCAGTGACACGCCGTCTTCCATGGCGAGATCAGTACAGGGCAGACCGTCGAGAGCGGGGGTCGCAATGCGGCTTCCAACCTCGCTCTTCAGTTGCAGCGCCGAGGTGATGTGATCGGCGTGAATGTGGGTGTCGATCGTCAGCACAAGCCGGAGCTCCAGCTCGCTGATTAATTCCAGGTCCCGTTGCCACGCGGGCAGCACGGGGTCTATCAGAATCGCTTCGCCTGTCCCGGGACACCCGAGCAGATAGGTGTAGGTGGATGAAACTGGTTCGTATAGTTGGCGAAAGATCATAGGATTGTCTCCTGTCGCACTGAGGACGGGGCACTCTTGACTGGTTCGCTCATTTGGATGTCCAAGTCCGCGATTCGAGCCGATCCCGCGTGTGGGTGGGAGCAGCCGATCGAGGCGCCGGCAGGGCGAAGGCCTGGTGGACCTTCGCCCTGCAAGTGGGCGCCTGCGTTACGGGGCGGGCGTGATGCTGGTGATCGTGTTCTCTGAACCTTGAGAGACGAACTCGAACGTCACGGTCTGGCCAGCATTCACCGCGGCGATTTGTTCAGGCGTAGCGTCGAAGCCCATGGTCATGGCAGGCCACTCCAGAGCCTCAACCGGACCGTGTGCGATGACGATTTTTCCCGTCGCTGGATCGACCGATTCAACCGTGCCGCTCGCCGTCGCCGGAGTGCCGCCCGAAGCATCGGCGGGAGCCATGCCCATGGCCTGGTGATCAGCCTCGGGCATGCCCATCGGCTCGGCATCAGCGCCCGCCATGGGCATGGTGACGGGCTCGGCGGCTGCAGTTTCAACTTCCGCGGCCTCTTCGGAGCAGCCAGCCAGCAGGGCAATCGACAACAGGGGTGCAATGAGAATTTTCATTAGAGTTTCCTCAGGTGGTGGTTGGGGTGGAACGACTGCGGGCAATTCGGCGGCGGCACAGCAGTCGGTATGCCGCCGGGATGATCAACATTGAAAGCAGCGGGGCGGTGATCATGCCGCCGATCATCGGGGCGGCGATACGCTGCATGACCTCCGACCCGGCGCCGCTGCCGATGAACAACGGAAGCAGGCCGGCCAGGATCACCGCGACGGTCATTGCCTTGGGCCGCACGCGCAGTACGGCGCCTTCGCGGATCGCGGCATCGAGTTTGTCAAAACCTGCCTGTGGGTCCTGCTGCAGTTCGCGATGCCACGCCTGCCGCAGGTACAGGAGCATGATGACTCCGAACTCCGCCGCTACACCCGCCAACGCGATGAAACCGATAAGCGAGGCTATCGAAATCGCGTGTCCCAGGACCCAGATCAGCCATAGGCCACCTACCAGCGCCAGCGGCAGGCTGAGCATGATGATCGAGGCCTCGATGAAGTCGCGGAACACCAGGTAGATCAGCAGGAAGATGATCGCCAGCGCGGCGGGGACGACCCACTGCAGACTCGCCAGCGCACGCTCGAGGTACTCGTATTGCCCCGACCAGCCGACCCCATACCCTGGGGGCAGGTCCACCTCGCCTGCTACCGCTTCCTGGAGGTCCTCGACCACAGATCCGAGGTCGCGTCCGGTGACGTCCACGAAAATGTAGCCCACGAGGCGACCATTCTCGCTTTTCAGCATCGGCGGCCCGGCGCTCAACGAAAGCTGCGCGACCTGGCCGAGGGTCAGCTGAACGCCGCCCGGCGCAACGAGCGGAAGTTGCGCCAGCGCGCCCAGCGAGTCGCGGTCGCTACGCGGATAGCGCACCACTATCGGGTAGCGTTCACGCCCCTCGATGGTTTCACCGATGGGATTCCCGCCGACCACAGTGCCAATCAGCCGCTGCAGGTCGGCCTGGCTCAGCCCGTAGCGTGCGGCGGCTTCGGGATAGATATCGACGTCGACGTAGCGTCCACCGGTAACGCGCTCCGCCAATGCGGAGCTCACGCCAGGTACGCTCTTGGCAACCTGTTCGATCTCCTGGCTGAGCTCTTCAATGACGCCGATTTCAGGCCCGAAGACCTTGATCCCGATAGGGCTCTTGATGCCCGTGGCCAGCATGTCGATGCGGTTGCGGATTGGCGGGACCCACAGGTTGGTGAGCCCCGGAACGTTGACCGCCGCATCGAGTTCCTGTTGCAGCTTTTCCATCGTCATGCCCGGCCGCCATTCATCGCGCGGCTTGAAGGTGACCGTCGTTTCGAACATCTCGATCGGCGCAGGATCGGTCGCGGTTTCGGCGCGGCCGGCCTTGCCGAACACGTGCGCGACCTCCGGCACCGTCTTGATCATCCTGTCGGTCTGCTGCAGCAGCTGCGCGGCCTTGCCGGCCGACAGGCCGGGCAGGGCGGTGGGCATGTACAGCAGCGTGCCCTCGTTGAGCGGCGGCATGAATTCGCTGCCGATTTTCGAAAGCGGCACCAGGGTGACTGCGATCAACACGACGCCCAGGGCCATGGTGAGCCGCGGGAACTTCAGCACCCACTCCAGTAGCGGCCGGTAGCCGGCGATCAGCACGCGATTGACCGGGTTCTGCGCCTCGGGCTTGATCTTCCCGCGGATCAGATAGCCCATCAGCACCGGGATCAGCGTGATCGACAGCCCTGCCGCGGCGGCCATCGCGTAGGTCTTGGTGTACGCGAGCGGCGAGAACAGCCGTCCTTCCTGGGCCTGCAGCGCGAACACCGGAATAAACGACAGCGTGATCACCAGCAGGCTGGCGAACAGCGCCGGACCCACCTCGGTGGAGGCCTCGCCCATGAGACGCCAGCGCTCTTCACCCTTTGGCTCTCGCCCGTGCGTCTCGTGAAAATGCTCCAGGTGCTTGTGCGCGTTCTCGATCATGACCACAGCCGCATCGACCATGGCGCCAATCGCGATCGCAATGCCACCGAGCGAAAGCAGGTTCGCGCTGATGCCCTGGTAACGCATCACGATGAAGGCCGCGAGGATGCCGAGCGGCAACGTGATGACGGCAACCAGCGCCGAGCGCAGGTGCCAGAGGAACAGCGCGCAGACCAGCGCAACAACGATGAACTCCTCAATGAGTTTGTGCGACAGGTTGCTGACCGCCTCGCGGATCAGCTCGGAGCGGTCGTACACCGGCACGATCTCGACGCCGGCCGGCAGGCTCGCCTTCAGCTCCTCCAGCCGCGCCTTGACCGCATCGATCGCCGCCAGTGCGTCCTTGCCGCTGCGCAGCACAATCACGCCGCCGGCGACTTCGCCTTCACCATCGAGCTCGGCGATGCCGCGCCGGAACGTCGGACCCCGCTGCACGGTCGCCACCTCGCCAAGCAGGACCGGGACGCCGTCTGCTGAAGTAAGCGGGATCTGCTCGAAATCCTCTTGGCTGTCGAGGTAACCCTCGCTGCGCACCATCAACTCGGCCTCGCCCTGCTCGATGACCGAGCCACCGGTGGCACCGTTCGCGGCCTCGAGCGCGTCGATGAGCTGCGGCACGGTCACGTTTCGGGCGGCCAGCGCCTGCGGATCGGGTACCACCTGCCAGGCGCGCACCATGCCACCAATACTGGCGACCTCGGCAATGTCCGGAATGGTCTTGAGCTCGTAGCGCAGGAACCAGTCCTGCAGCGCGCGCAACTGGCCCAGGTCGTGCTTGCCAGTCCGGTCGACGATCGCGTACTCATAGATCCAGCCGAGCCCGGTCGCGTCCGGTCCCAGCGCAGGAGTGACGCCTTCGGGCAGCTGGTCGCGCACCTGGCTCAGGTACTCGAGCACCCGCGAACGCGCCCAGTACAGGTCGGTGTCGTCGTCGAACAGGATGTAGACGAACGAATCGCCAAAGAACGAGTAGCCGCGCACCGCGTTGACGCCGGGCACCGACAGCATGGTGGTGGTCAGCGGGTAGGTAACCTGGTCCTCGATGATCCGTGGCGTCTGGCCCGGCCATTCAGTGCGGATGATCACCTGCGTGTCCGACAGGTCCGGCAGCGCATCCAGCGGGGTGCGCTGGACCGACCAGATGCCCGCCGCGGCCAGCATCACGGCCGCGACCAGAACCAGCACCCGGTTGGCGATGGAGGCGCGGATGATGGCTGCGATCATTGATCACCTCCATTGGCCGGCGCGTCCACCTTTTGCTGCGGCATGCTCATGCCGTCGTGCTCGGCGGCATCCTGCCGTGGCGTGGCGCCCGGCATCGCGTTCTTCATCGGGGCTGAGGGTTCTCCGGCTTCCTCGGCGGGACCTTCAAGGCGGCCCAGCGCACCGGACAGGCTCGCCTCGGAGTCGATCAGGAACTGGCCGGAGGTGACGACGCGTTCGCCGCCCTCCAGACCAGAAACGATCTCCGTCCGACCGGCCACGGTACGTCCCGTCGTCACCGGCACCGGCTGGAAGTTCCCATCGGGGCCGACCACGATCACCCGGCTATCCTGTCCGGTGGTGATCAGTGCTTCGCTCGGGATGTGCGGCACCTGGCGGCCTTGCTCGGGCTTCAGGTTGAGCTGGGCGAACATGCCCGGCACCAGGATGCCTTCTTCGTTCTGCAGGACGACACGCGCTCGCTGGGTGCGCGTGGTTGGGTCGATGTCCGGCAGCAGCGCTTCCACCTCGCCCTCGAATGTCCTGCCCGGCGCCGCGCTGACAGTTGCGGTGACGGATGTTCCGGGCATGATCCCCTGTGCGCCGGCCTGGGGAATGGCTGCTTCGAGCCACATCGTGTCGGTGCCGTTGATCCGGAACAGGGGCATCCCCGGCATTGCAGTCTGGCCCTCCCGGACCATTATTTCGCTGACGACACCGCCATGTGGCGAACGCAGCACCACGCCGCCGTTTCCTGCGGTAGCAGTTTCGGACAACCCCAACTGGCGCAGCCGCTGCCGGGCCGCACCCTGCAGCTCGCGTGCATAGGACGAATCGGCACCGGCCAGCGCTCGGCTTTCGGCCAGGGCGCTGCCCCAGACCGGTGACAGCACCGTGGCCAGAGGCTCGCCCCGGCCCACTTGCTGGAATGGCGCCTTGACGTTCAACCGCGAGACGATTGCTTCCACCGGCGTGCTGACGATCGACTCCTTGCGCAGATCCCAGGTCAGGGTGCCGGGTACGCGAAGTTGTCCGGCGAGGGTGCCGGTTTCGACGAGCTCTGTCCTGATTCCGACGTTCTGTTGTACGCCCGGATCGATGCGCACGCCCGTGGTGCTGACGTCGCCGGCGTACTTGGGAACGAGGTCCATGTCCATGAAAGGGGACTTGCCCGGCTTCTCGAAGCGCTGGTCGGGCACCATCGGGTCGTACCAGTACAGGACCTCCTGCTCGCCTCCTTCAGCCGTTGCGGCCGCTGTGCTGCCCGAGCCTTCTCCAGAGTCGTTCGCGAGCCAGTAGCCACCGCCGAGGCCAGCCGCCAGGAGCAGGGTGCCGGCTACGCCAGCGATCATGGTTTGTTTCTTGGAAGCGTTCATCGTGCGGTCTCCTCGCTCGGCAACAGGTAGGCAAGCGCGGCCCACACACGTCCCAGCTCACCAGATTGGCGAGCGTATTCAACATGGATTTCAAGCTCATCCCTTCGGGCATCCAGCCATGGCTGGAGCGGACCACCGCCGCCGAACACCGCGACCGCCGTTTCGGAGCGGTCGCGGGCCAGCGGCAGGATTTCCGATTCCTTGCGTTCGACCTGTTGCTTAAGCCCGCGCCACTCGGCCAGGGCGCGCTCGACCGCTTCCTTCTGTGCACGTCGGGCGTCCTCGCGCTCGGAAACGAGCGAAGACAGCTCCGCGCGGCGTGCTGCGACGGCGCGGTCCTGGCGGTTGCGGGTGAACAGCGGCAGGCCGATCCGGAACTCGACCGTGACCATGTCGGAACGTGACCCATCGCGCTGTCCGTAGGCCGCCGAGACACTCCAGTCCGGACGCTTGTCCGCCGACGCGAGCGCGATTTCGGCTTCTGCGATCGCCTCGCGGTAACGCCAGTCGAGCAGTTCGCGTTGCCGGTCAATCGTCGACAGCAGGACGCTTTCGGCGAACGGCAATTCGGTGAGGGCGGGCGCTGTGCCCACTGCTGGCAGTTGCTCGGGTGGCAGCCCAAGCCAGCGGGCCAGCCCTGCGCGGGCAGCCTGCAGCCGTGCCTCGGCCCCGTCGACGCGGTTCTCGATCTCCAGCGAAGCGGCCTGCGCCGCCATGGTATCGACCGCCGAGCCTGTGCCGCCGCTGAGACGGGCTTTGGCCGCCTTGACAGCCACGGCAGCCTGCTCGCGCAGAGCCGTATACGAATCGAGCTCACGCTGCGCCGCCCACGCGGCGAGCCACGCTTGCGCCGCTTGCTCCTGAACCTCCAGGCGCTCGATTTCGCTCAGGGCCCGGGCGCGGTCGACCTGCCGGTCGGCGATCAGCTGCCGCGCCTGGCGCTTGGCCCGGGCAGGGAACTCCTGCATCAGGCCGATCTTCTTGGAGGTCATGAAGTCGGCTTGGACGTCGAACGCATTCTCGCCGGTGACCGGAAGATTGTTGATGCCGACCATGAGCTGTGGATCGGGCAGCTCGGCCGCGCGGACGGCCTCTTCACGCGCGGCCGTGACGTCGGCGGAGCGAGCGTCCACGCTGGGCGCGCCACGACTCGCAAGCGCAACGGTCTCCTCGAAGCCGAGCACCCCGGGGGCGGCCCACGCGAGGGACGTAAAGGAAAGGGCGAACGAACCGAGGACGAGCCTCATACGGATCGTGGTTGCCGCCGCGCACGCACGGCGCAGGGCTAAATAGAAGAAATGCATTGAAACCTCCTGACGAGCACCATGAAAAAGCTGCCTGGGCGGCAACTACGAACGGTGTACGAACAGGAAGGTCTAGATCAGAAGGCTACAGAAACGCAGCCGCGCAGGCCCGTCCGTTGGCGCGACGGCGCTGTCATAGAAGTGCCGCGAGGTCCACGCCGGGAGCGTGCGCGCCAGATCGAAGCGAACCTGGGGTAGGACCACAGGGGGGATCTGGGCAGCGCGCGAATCCGAAGGCGTCGAGTTGTCGGGGTTGCAGTGGCTATCGCACAGCAGCAGCGAATCCACCGAACCCATACCGTCACAGTCGACCATTGATACATCGGCCGGAGCCGGCATTTCGCCCAGAGGGCATGCGTAAGCCGCGATCGCGACGTGCTGGAACAAAAGAGCAAGCAGTACCGCAAGTGCGACGCGAAAGGCGGTGCCTTTCCTGCGGAACCTGCTCAGCTTCACGAGAAAAAGCCCGCACAAGTAAGCGTCGTCAGCTGCATGCAAGCGGCTGAGAACAACATGACGGGGTGGTCGCTGGGGCGGGACATCGAATCAGCGTAGCGCAGGGGAGGTTGGTGGGCAACCAGTGAGCAGAGCAGTGGCACGAGCCGGTTCACGCAAATGAAGCGGCGAAACGCAGAGCAGATGAGCGGGCCGCTAAGCGGGCCGCGTCCTCACACGTCTCCCCGGCGTTCATGGAGTTGAGGAGTTCCCGCCAATCGTTCAAGTGCGAAGAGGGACAATGGAGGGCCAGAAACGAAGCAACGCAGGAGAAGCCAAGATGAGACAGACAATCGCAACGAGCAGTCCGCTGGTGGCCAGTGTCCTGATGACTGGATTGGCTTTAGCAGGCGCCGCCTCAGCGGTCGCGCCGCAGAGCAATCCAAGTGGGACGCAACAGGCCGAAGCGCCGCAACAGGCTCAGCCCAGACCTATGGAGGGCAACATGGGAATGATGCAGGGTGACGGCAACATGGGAATGCAGGAAGGCGGCAACATGGGAATGATGCAGAGAGGCGGCATGTTTGCATCCATGGATCTCGACAAGGACGGCTCTGTGACGCGAGATGAAGCTGCTGAATTTCATGCTGCACAGTTCAAGAAATGGGACACAGACGGCG
Source organism: Lysobacterales bacterium (assembly GCA_038257155.1). Lineage (GTDB taxonomy): Bacteria > Pseudomonadota > Gammaproteobacteria > Xanthomonadales > Xanthomonadaceae > JANJTY01. Next base: position 25,583 of record JBBSJP010000034.1, read on the forward strand.
ATAGCGTTATCAACCGCCAGGAATCGATGGCCGGCATGAAGGCAATGCACGCGAACGGTTGCTGCCCCATGTCAATGAGCGGCGGCATGATGGACATGATGGGCAAGGAAGGGATGTGCAGCATGGAAGGCATGCCCACGACTCCGAAGCGCTGACATGAAATAGGGCATGCAGAATGCATTTGTGGGGGGCGTGCGGCACTCGACTGGATGAAAGCGGTTCAGGGCGACAAGGTCAGCTGCGAGGGCGGGTCGCCGTGTCCAAGATGCGGAGTTCCGACTGTGGCATACCCCCTGCACGATGACAGCTGGAAGGTGGCGTGCGCGGAGTTCGCCTCCACGACCTGGCCTTTCCTTGTGAGTGCTGCACAAGCGACGAAAGGGTCCTGCACGCTGCCATGCTGCGCTACCTCAGCTCCGTCCCCCCAGCCACAGTCTGGTGGTTCTGCTACGGGCCATTCGCACTTCCGTCTCGCCGGCACCGTGGCCGCGTCCATGGGCAGGTAGACTGCCTTGGCACTCACCGCGCCCTTGCGGGGCTTTTCCTTGGTGCTCAGGTAGCGACAAGAGACCAACCCCCGATCGTCGAGCGCGCGCGAGCGGGTGACTTCGCTGCGTCCCTAGCGAGCGGTCGTTGCCGACCGACTCCGCGGGCCTTGCACCACCTGAGGCAGGTGCGAGCTCAGACACCCCATGAGGTCAATTGACCTGCCCTCATCCCTTGCGCTTTGAGGTGCCGGCCCGCTCTTCGGCTGGCCGCTGCGAAGCGCCGAGATTCCTGGCGGTGTCAGCCAACGCAAGGTGGCTGAATGCCTGTGGAAAGTTGCCAAGCTGCCGCCCGAGCCGCGGCTCGTACTCTTCAGCGAGCAGCCCAACATCATTGCGAAGCTGGAGCAAGCGCTCGAACATGGCAGCGGCCTCGGCGTGACGCTCCTGCAGAACCAGGTTGTCCACGAACCAGAAGCTGCACGCCAGAAAAGACCCTTCGCCCGGCGGCAGTCCGTCATTGGCCGTAGTGGTGTCGTACCGCAGGACCAGCCCGTCTCGGACCAGCCGCTGCTCGACGGCGCGCACCGTCCCCTGGATCCGCGGATCCGACGGCGGCAGGAATCCCACGAGTGGAATAAGGAGCAGGCTGGCATCCACTTGGGAGGCGCCGTAGTACTGCACGAAGCTGCCAATTTCAGCATCGAAGCCCCTTCGGCATACGTCCTCGTGGACCAGGTCACGCAGCTCGCGCCACCGCGCCAACGGCCCTTCAAGGCTGAACATCTCGGCGCTGCGCACGGCCCGGTCCAGCGCCACCCACGCCATGACCTTCGAATGAGTGAAGTGTCGCCGCCCGCCTCGCACCTCCCAGATCCCTTCATCCGGCTGGTCCCAGATGGTCGTGACGTGCTCGACGAGCGCCCGTTCAACCGCCCAGGCCGCGTCACTGGCCGGCAAGCCGGCCACGCGCGCCTGATGCAAGGCGTCAACCACTTCCCCATAAACGTCCAGCTGGAACTGGTTGTAGGCAGCATTGCCGACCCGCACCGGGCATGAGCTCTCATACCCAGGAAGCCAAGGAACCTCCCACTCGGCCAATCGGCGCTCCCCGCCGATCCCGTACATGATCTGCGTCTGCTGTGGACTGCCGGCGACGGCACGAAGCAGCCAGTTGCGCCATGCCTCCGCCTCCTTGCGGTAGCCCGCATCTAGCAATGACAGGAGCGTGAAAGTGGCATCGCGCAGCCAGCAATAACGGTAATCCCAGTTCCGAGGACCGCCCAATTGCTCAGGCAAGGATGTGGTCGGCGCAGCGACGATTGCGCCCGTTGGCGCATAGGTGAGCGCTTTGAGCGTGATGTGCGACCTGATCACGGCCTCATGCCATGGGCCAACGTGCTGGCAGCGCGCGGCCCACTCTTCCCAGAAAGCCAAGGTAGCCGCCAAGGCCTCACCCGGGTCGACGGATGGCGGCGGGGCCTCATGCGAGGACGAGTAGGAGAGCGAAAATGAGAATGTCTCCCCCGCCGCGACCTCGAAGTCTCCGACCGTCGCCAGGTTCTCGCGGTGCACTGCCACCGGTGAACGCAACACCACCATGTCCGCTCCGGCGATCGCGCGTATCCCGGCCCCTTCCGCCAGCCCCGTCACCCACGGCACGGTCGCCCCGTAGTCGAAGCGCAGCAGCAACTCCGTGCGCATCCTGACCCGACCACGGCGCCCGATCACTGTTCGGATGAGGTCCGACGAGTCGCCCCGGAGCGGCATGAAATCAACTACGGTGACTGCGCCTTCCGCCGTCTCCCACTCCGTTTCCAGAACCAGCGTGTCGCCGCGATAGCTTCGGCTGGCCGGGCCCGTCCCGCCGATCGGGCGCAAGAGCCAGCGGCCATGGCCCGGTTCACCCAGCAGCGCCGCAAAGCACGCCGCCGAGTCGAAACGAGGCCAACACAGCCAGTCGATCGACCCGTTGCGACACACCAGCGCCGCAGTCTCGCAGTCACCAATAAGGGCGTAGTCCTCGATGCGAGCGCTGCGCTGTTCTCCGTTCACGGCCGTCATCCGTTTTCCCGGAAGCCCGGATACAGCGTCATGCCGCCGTCCACGAATAGGGTCGTTCCGACCACATAGTCGGACTCATCCGAGGCCAGCCAAAGCGCAGCCCTGGCGACATCGTCCGGCGTGCCTACGCGTCCGTAGGGGATCAGTCCGAGGAGTTTCCGCTCCGCCTCGGCTGTCTCCCACGCCGCGTTGTTGATGGGCGTTCTGATCGCGCCTGGCGCGATTCCGTTGACCCGGATGCCGTGGCAGGCCACCTCCTGAGCCAGGCTTTTCATCATCAGCATCACGCCACCCTTGGAGGCTGCGTAATTCACGTGGCCCGCCCAAGGGATGACCTCGTGCACGGACGACATGCAGATGATTTTCCCCCGAGCCCGCGACGGCCCTTCGCCCGCTTGCTGCGCCAGGAAACGACGGACCGCCGCCCTCACACACAGGAACTGTCCGGTCAGGTTCACATCCAGCACCCGCTTCCATTGCTCGAGCGCCATATTCGCGACCGGGCTATCCATCTGGATGCCCGAGTTAGCCACGAGGATGTCGAGCCGACCGAAGTGCTCGATCACGGTGGCGAACATGGCTTCCACCGCCTCCTCGGATGAGACATCCGCTTGGACGGTGACAGCCTGTCCTCCGACGCTCCGGATGCGGCCGGCGGTCTCCTCCGCCTGGGCCGGGTGGGACCGGTAGTTGACCCCGACCATCGCACCCGCTGCCCCCAGCGCCACAGCGATGGCCGCCCCAATGCCCGAACTGGCTCCTGTCACAAGAGCAGTCTGGCCCAGCAGCGGTGCGGCGGCCTGGGAAGCCATCATTCCTCCTTGTTAGACCACGAACCGATCCCAACTGGCGTAATGCTCGTCCGTCCGGCGTCCGCGAGGCAGACTGAGGGCCGCAAGCGCAAGGCCGAGCACCGCGCTTGTCACCGCGGCTGTGGTGGAGTCGCCTTCAAGCAACCATGGCGCGATGACCAGCCACAGGCCGAACGCGACGTTCACGAATCGCAGCGCACGCGCCACTTCGGCGGTCGCGATGATTGCGACAGTGACGACCAGGGCGCCGACAACGTGGTCGCTGTTCGCCATCGCTCCGGTCGTGTCAAACATCACGCGCGTGAACATCAAAATGACGCCGATCAGGATCGACAGCGCCAGTGTCCAGGGAAGCGTAATGCCGCGGCAGGTGTCCTTCCAGAATGCTGACGGGCTGCTGAGGTTGTCGGACTCGTCCTCCTTGCCGCCTTCCACCGCGCCGCCGCGGAAGAAGACCCGCACGAGCGAGTGCCCCTGCCGGCGGGCCCAAAACAGGTATTGCGCCATCGCGATGACCTCGTCCAGAGCGAACGGGATCATGATGACCATCGCCAACCCCGCGATCAGCGCGGGTGTGCTCCAGGTACCGATGATCACGGGCTGGATCGCGATGAAGTAGATGCTCACCACGCCCAGCGGAACCACCAGGATGCCGAAGAACGTCACCATCCAGGGCATCGTCCGCCAGCGGGCCCTGGACCCCATCACCGCCATGAGGATTTCCAGCGTGTAGCTCACCGCCCCCAGGCCGGCGTCGGCGATGGGCCACGCCTTGGACACGTCCGAGGTGATGATTTCCTCCGTGCCATTCCTGGGGTCAGCAGGGTTGCCGATGAAGAACGGCTCCCAGGCGTAGTCGACATGACCGAGCTGGTAGGCGGTGAGCATGCGCGAGATCAGCAGTCCGACCAGCCCCATCGCAGCGATCGGCAGGCGCTGCGCCCCGGTGGACGGGCAGTACGTCCAGCCCGGCGGGACCACCTTCTGGTCCATCATGCCTTCCATGCTCATGCCAGGCATCATCGGCACGAGCACCGAGAACGCGATGACCAACGTGCCCACCAGCAGATCGTTCTGGTACTGCGCCGCGCTCGGGCTCCACAGCAGCAGGGGGGCGAACAGCAGCCAGATGCCCAGGAAAGCGACCGCCCATTGCCCGATCCAGGCCGTGCGCTTGGACAGCGACAGAGTGGCGAACAAAGCAACAAGAAGGCCGGTCACTACATCGCTGACAGCCAGCGCCGCCATGCGCCATTCGACCGAGGGCAGGCCTCGCTCCACCGTCACCTGGGCGACGGTCTGGGCCGCCGAATTGGCGGCGCCGGCGTCGAAGACCCACGGACTGGCGGCCAGCCAAAGCCCCAGCCCTACATTGGCGAAATGCGCCCACCGGGTGTTTCTCGCGTCGCGCTCCATCATCGCCATGTGGCCCTGCCCACCGTCGGGCTGCGCTGCACCGCAGCTCTTTTCCGACATGGGCTTACCCTTGGCATGATCGCCCCCGCCGTGTATTTCGACCGGTTCCTTGCCCTTGGCGGGGTCGGCTCCGCATGGCCCTTCAGGCACGGGCTCGGCACTGGATCCGCCTTCGCCTAAAGAGTCGCTCGACGCGCGCTTGGCGTCCCACGCAACGAGCGCCGGGTTGAGCTTGTTGGCGCGATACCAGCTCGGCGGATCGCGCTTGAGGGCGGCGACCATCTTCGGCAAGGTTTCGCGCAGGGAGTGCCTCGGCTCCCACCCAAGAAGCTCGCGTGCCCTGGACGTGTCCAGAAGATAGTGGTCATTGGACTGCTCGACCATCCAAGGCTTGATGAATTTCTTGTTGCCGATCACCTCGTTCTGCAGCCACGCACCCGCTTTCGCGAGCGGCTGCGGAACGCGCAGGGTTGCCCATTCGCGCCCGTGAAGGGCTTCACCGACGATGTCCTGTATCTCGTCATATCCGACGGCATCCTCTTCGCCAACGAGAATCGTCACATCGGCCGGTAACCGGTCGCGCCGACCGACCACGCGTTCGACTGCGTCAGCCAGATCCTCGACATGGATCGAGGACTGTGCGGCGCACAGCATGCCCGGATAGACATGCGATAGCAGGCGATGCTCGTAGATACGAGCAATCTGTTCGGTCAGGATCGGCGCGTGGCCCAGGTCGTTGTAAACGCCGGCAATACGCAGGATAGCCAGCGGTATGTCCCCGTGGCGATCGCGCAGCACCTGCTCGGCCTGGATCTTCGACTCGGGATAGGCCCACGTGCCGTACAAGGGCGAAGACTCGTCGATCCTCTCGTCCATCGTCGGGGTGGGCGCGTGCACCAACATGCTGCTGGCGTAAATGAAGCGCGCCACCTCGAACGACTGCAGTGCGTCGATCAATCGGCGCGTGCCTTGCACCGTGATCTTCTCGTACAGCGGATTGGGCTCGCCGGAGATGTCGTAATACGCGGCCAAGTGCACGACCGCGGCGATACGGCTACCAAAGCGGCTGCGCACCTCCTCGAGGGCGCTCTGAACAGCCTCATCCGTAGCCAGGTCGAAGTCCACCGGATGGGCGGGCGCTGACGGATCGGGCGGGCCGGGCCGGTCCAGCCCCGCGAGCGTATAGCGCTCGGCCAGCCGCTTCACGAGGGCACTGCCGATAAAGCCGGATGCGCCGGTTAACAGAACGACTGGTTTCTCAACTTGCATGGAAGGGCTCCTGGATCGGGCTGGCGTGGCGATACTCTCGCTTGCTGCTCGCCGCGCGAACGTAGCATCGGCCACGTCTCAACCTGATGAATTAGAACCAATAGTACGAGTGCAGCATCGCCGGCCAGGCATGGATTGTGCACACGACTCCTGGTACAGAGGGCGGCGGAGTACAGAGGGCGGCGGAACGGATCCTAGTATGAAGAGCATCCCCGGTCATTTCGATAATCTCGAACTGCACTGGACTATGTGTCTTTGGCTGCACTGGAAAGCACCTCGGAACACGCCCGTAACGAAGGTGTTCTAGGAGCCGTCTGAGTTTCAGCGGTACAAGCCTGGACGGGACATCCACTCCGATCTAAGCGCTTGGCGGAGGCCGCTGTCCCTGCGGCTTCACCGGCACGACCTGGTGACCGTCCCGCAGCACTCCCAGAATGCTGCACCGGGCGCGGTCCTGCCCGGCGCACCCTTCGATCGTCTGCTCCAGTTCAAGTGCCATGCGCTGCAGATCGCGTATTCGCTGGCGGATATCGTGCAGATGAGTCCTTGCCAGACGATCGACATCCTTGCACGGCATCCCGTGCTGGGCATCCAGGCGCAGCAGGCTGGCGATCTCTTCAAGGCTGAATCCCAGAGCGCGGCCGCGAGTGATGAAGCGCAAGCGCTCGACATTGCTCTCGACGTACTGGCGATAGCCGCTTTCGGTTCGCACAGGCGGCGCCAGCAGGCCGATCCGTTCGTAGTAGCGGATTGTTTCGATGCGGCATCCGCTGGCCGAAGAGACGTGTCCGATCTTCATCGCTTGACCCTGTAGCGGCTACAGACTTTAGCATCAACGTCCGAACTTTCCGCGAGACGGCATTTGAGCGACTGCGGCTGCCACCACGAAGCCAGGAATGCAACCGAGCGAAAGATTCTCTGGATCGCGCTGGGACTGAACGCCGCGATGGCCGTCATCGGTGGAGTTGCCGGCTGGGTCGCGCAGTCCACTGGTCTGCTTGCGGACGCGCTGGACATGCTGGCGGACGCAACGGCCTACGCAATCGGCCTTCTAGCGATTGGCCGGTCGGCGCGGTTCAAGGTAAACGCGGCAGGTCTTAGTGGTCTTGCGTTGCTGACCTTGGGGCTGGGTGTGCTTGCTGAGGTCGGTCGCCGCGCCCTTTATGGCGCCGAGCCGCAGAGCGGCTGGATGATTGGCACAGCCTTGCTGTCGCTGGTGGTCAACCTCGCGGTGCTACGCCTGCTATCGCCGCTCAAGTCCGGAGAGGTGCATTTGCGGGCGACCTGGCTTTTCACGCGGGCCGACGTGGTCGCCAATATGGGCGTCATCGCGGCCGGAATCCTTGTGATGGTGCTCGAATCACCCTATCCTGATTATGTGATCGGTAGCCTGATCGGGTTTTACGTGATCAAGGAAGCCGTCGAGATACTCTCCGAGGCGCTAAAGGTGCGGTCGTCATCTCCGCACCAGATATCCAGTTGATGCGAGTTAAACGCCACCATCGTGTAAGTATCCTGCGCTGGCTGATGCTGGTGCCCTTGCTGTTGGGGATCGTGGTCCTGCCAGTGCTGGGCTCGGTGGGAGAGATTCATGAGCTGTCGCACGGGCTTGCAGACCACGGTTCGCATGCGGTCGATGGAGATGAGCTTTCGGAAGCGCCTGCAGCGGAAGAGGGCACTGCGGCCAAGGTGCTTCATCTGGTTCACCATCTGGCGCATTGCTGCGGTCAAAGTGCGGTTGCGGTGCCGATGCTTCGATTGGTGCTGCTGTCCCCGCAGGCAGACTTGCCCCAGTCAGCACTTTACGAACGGCCGGTGACCGCGCCCCTGGCCGTCCCGTTTCGCCCCCCGATCATCGGATAGCCGTCAGCCAGCTCCCGCTGCTTTCCGGTTTTTCCCGCTTCTGATCGGAGTCACCCATGAATCTGCGACTCGTGGCCTGCGCCACGTGGGTCGCGGCCCTGCTTGCGGTATTTCCCGCGCAGGCCGCCGACCGCCTTTCCCTCGACGACGCCTTTCAGCGTGTCGACCAGACCCACCCGGACCTGCGACTGACCGGCGCTCAACGCAACGTGCTCACCGCCGAGCTGGATCGGGCGAGCTTTCGCCCGCCCCTGGTGGTTGGGGCGGAGGCCGAGAACGCCTTCGGAACGGGCGAAGCCAGCGGCCTCGACGGCGCTGAGCTGACGCTCACCCTGGCGTCAGTGCTCGAACGCGGCGGAAAACTCGATGCCCGGCGGGCCATCGTGCAGAGCCGCATCGATGCGCTGTCGCTGGAGCGCGAGGTGCGCAGGCTTGACCTGTTGGCCGAGGTGGCCCGCCGTTACCTGGCGGTGGTCCATGCGCAGGTACAGCGCGATATCGCGCAGGTCGATATTGCCCAACGCGGTCGAACCCTGGCGGGCGCGCGGCACCGGTTTCAGGCCGGGGCTTCGCCCGAATCCGTCGTACTGACCGCCGAAGCGGCATTGGCGCGTGCGGAGCTGGAGCGCGCACGGGCCGAGCAGCGGGAGCTGGCGGCTCGCCAGCACCTGTCGGCCCTCTGGGGCGAGCGCGACCCGGATTTCACCATAGCGACGCCGGACCTGCTCGCGCTGCCCAGGATCGCGGCGTTCGCGGAACTGAGTCAGTGGCTGGCCAGGACGCCGGAGATCGCCCAGTTTGCGGGTGAACAGCGGATCGGCGAGGCCCGCCTGCGCCTGGCCCGGGCGGAAGCGACGCCGGACCTCGACTGGCAGGTGGGCGTGCGCCGCACGCAGGACACCGACGACTTCGGCCTGGTCGGCAGCGTGTCGCTGCCCTTGGGCGCGCGCGCAAGGGCGTTGCCGGGGGTCCGCGCGGCCCGGGCCGAACTCGCCCTGCTCGATGTCCAGCGCGAGGTGAAGAACCTCGCCCTGTATTCCACGCTGGCCGAGGCGCATGGCCGCTTTCTGACTGCACAGCTTGAAGTCCAGCGACTGGGCAGTGACGTCATCCCCAAGCTGACCAAGGCCGAGACCGCGGCCGAGCGTGCGTACCGCGCCGGGGCCATCAGCTATCTGGAATGGGCGCAGCTGCAGTCCGAGCGGACTGCCGCACGTAAGCAGCAGATCGATGCCGCGCTGGAAGCCCAGCGATCCCTTATCGAAATCCAGCGCCTGACCGGCCAGCCCTTCGTGGCTGCGTCGCCGACCGCTGAAGGAGACATGCAATGAAGACCAATCACTGGATGACGGCCATGGCGCTGGCGGCCCTGCTTGCGGCTTGCGGCGCGGGCGAGCCGGCCCCGCAAGGCGAGGCGGGCCACGCGCAGCAGGGCGATAACGCCGAAGAAGATGGGCATGCCGAGGAAGATGGGCATGCCGAGGAGGGCGGGGAGCATGAAGAAGGCCCGCCCCAGACGGTGATCCCGGCCCAGGCGGCCGCCACGGCCGGGATCCGCACGGCCCCCGCGACGGCCGGCGTCATCGCGGACGAGCACGAGGTCCAGGGCCTGGTCACGCCGGTCGAAGGCCGGATCGCGCAGGTGATGGCCCGGTTCCCCGGCCCGGTGCGCGCCTTGCGCGCCAACGTGGGTGACGAGGTCCGGGCGGGGCAGCCGCTGGCGGTCATCGAGAGCAACCTCAGCCTCAGCAACTACACCGTCCCGGCGCCGCTCTCCGGCGTGGTGCTGGCACGCAATGCGTCCATCGGCTCGGTCGCGACGGAAGGCATGTCGCTGTTCGAGATCGCGGACCTGTCGGAGCTGTGGGTCGACCTGCACATCTTCGGGCGCGACGCGCAGCACATCCGGGTCGGCAGCCCGGCGACGATCACCCGCATGAGCGACGGCGAGACCGTCGAGACCGAGATCGAGCGGATCCTGCCGAGCACGGCGACGGCCAGCCAGAGCACGGTGGCGCGCGCCCGCATCGACAACCCCGATGGCCAGTGGCGGCCCGGCATGGCCGTCAAGGCGCGCATCACCGTGGATCGCAACGAGGTTGCGCTGATGGTGCCCATCACGGCGGTGCAGACCGCAGGCGAGCAGGAGGTCGTGTTCGTGCGGGCCGGCGACACATACACCCAGCGTCCCGTGGAGCTGGGGCGTCGCGATGCCGGCAAGGTCGAGGTGCTGTCAGGCTTGAAACCGGGCGAGCAGGTGGTGACCGAGCAGAGCTTCCTCATCAAGGCGGACATCGAAAAGTCCACCGCCGAACACGCGCACTGAGGCGGCCGACATGCTCGAGAAAATCATCCGATTTGCGATCGCGCATCGATGGCTGATGCTGATTCTCACGCTGGCCCTGGTGGCCATCGGCGTGTGGAGCTTCACCAAGCTTTCGATTGACGCGACCCCCGACATCACCAACGTCCAGGTCCAGATCAACACCGAAGCGCCCGGTTACTCGCCGCTGGAGGCCGAGCAACGGGTGACGTACCCGATCGAGACCGCCCTGGCAGGCCTGCCAAATCTCGACTACACGCGCTCGCTCTCGCGCTACGGACTCTCGCAGGTCACCGTCGTCTTCGAGGATGGCACCGACATCTTCTTTGCGCGCCAGCAGGTCTCCGAACGCCTGCAGCAGGTGAAGTCGCAGCTTCCCGAAAGCCTCGAGCCCGAGATGGGGCCGATCGCCACCGGCATGGGCGAGATCTTCATGTACACGGTCGACGCCGACCCGAAGGCACGCAAGCCCGACGGTTCGCCATACACCGCGACAGACCTGCGCACGCTGCAGGACTGGGTGATCCGGCCGCAGCTGCGCAACGTGCCGGGGGTGACCGAGGTCAACACGATCGGTGGCTTCGACCGGCAGATCCACGTGACGCCCGATCCGGCACGGATGGTGGCGCTCGACTTCACCTTGCACGACATCGTCCAGGCGCTGCAGGCCAACAACCAGAACGTCGGCGCCGGCTACATCGAGCGCATCGGACAGCAGTTCCTGGTGCGGGTGCCGGGCCAGGTCGATGACCTGGATGCGATACGCAACATTGTGCTCGACCGCCGCGACGGCCTACCGATCCGGGTCCGCGACGTGGCCACCGTCGGGGAGGGCCGTGAGCTGCGCACCGGTGCGGCCACCCAGAATGGCGAGGAGGTCGTGCTCGGCACGGTGGTCATGCTGGTCGGGGCGAACAGCCGCGACGTTTCGCAGGCGGCCGGCGCCAAACTCCAGGAAGCCAACGCAAGCCTGCCTGAGGGCGTCGTCGCCAGGCCGGTGTACGACCGCACAGCGCTGGTCGACCGCACGATCAAGACCGTTGCCAAGAACCTGATCGAGGGCGCGCTGCTGGTAATCGTGGTGCTGTTCCTGTTGCTGGGAAACTTCCGCGCTGCGTTGATCACTGCCGCGGTCATCCCGCTGGCGATGCTGTTCACGCTCACCGGCATGGTGCGCGGCGGCGTCTCGGGCAACCTCATGAGCCTGGGTGCGCTCGACTTCGGCCTGATCGTTGACGGTGCGGTGATCATCATCGAGAACTGCCTGCGCCGCTTCGGCGAGATGCAGCACCGGCTCGGCCGGGTGATGACCGAAGAGGAGCGGTTCGATGAAACCGCATCGGCCACCGCCGAGGTCATCCGCCCCAGCCTGTTCGGGCTTGGCATCATCACCGCGGTCTACCTGCCGATCTTTGCCCTCTCCGGCATCGAAGGGAAGATGTTCCACCCGATGGCGATCACAGTGGTGCTGGCCCTCACCGGCGCGATGCTGCTGTCGCTGACTTTCGTGCCGGCCGCGATCGCAATGTTCCTGGGCGGGCGCGTGGAGGAAAAGGAGAACCGCGTCATGGCCTTGATGCGGCGGCGCTACGAGCCTCTGCTCGACTGGTCGTTGCGGCACAAGGGCATCGTGGTGGGCGGTGCGGCCGCGCTGGTCGTGGTGTGTGGCCTGCTGGCTACGCGCCTGGGTTCGGAGTTCATCCCCAACCTCGACGAAGGCGACATCACCGTGCAGGCGCTGCGTATCCCGGGCACCAGCCTCACGCAGTCGATCGAGATGCAGGAGTCGCTGGAAAAGACGCTGGCCGGTTTCCCGGAAGTGGAGCGCGTGTTCGCCAAGATCGGCACCGCCGAGGTGGCAAGCGATCCGATGCCACCCTCGATCGCCGATACGTTCGTGATGCTCAAACCGCGCGAGGACTGGCCTGATCCGGGCAAGCCCAAGGAGGAGCTGCTCGAGGAGATCGAAACGGCGATTACCAAGCTGCCGGGCAACAACTACGAGATCACGCAGCCGATCCAGATGCGCACCAACGAGCTGATCTCGGGCGTGCGTGCTGACGTGGCAGTCAAGATTTTCGGCGATGACCTCGACGAACTTGTCCGCGTCGCGGGCCAGGTGCAACAGGTGGTGGCCGGCGTGCCGGGCGCAGCCGACGTCAAGACTGAGCAGGTGACGGGTTTGCCACTGCTGACCGTGACGCCGGATCGCGAGGCGCTGGCGCGGTATGGCCTCAATCCGGTGGATGTGCAGGACACAGTGGCCACGGCAGTAGGGGGCGAAGTCGCTGGCCAGTTGTTCGAGGGCGACCGCCGCTTCGACATCGTGGTGCGCCTGCCGGAGGACCTACGCCAGGATCCCGCAGCCCTGCAGGATCTACCCATTCCTCTGCGCGGCGGCAGCGAGGTCGACGAATCGAGCCAGGCGGCGACTTGGAGTGCGGGTGTACCGCAGACGGTGCCGCTGCGCGAAGTGGCGAGCGTGGAGCGCCGTCTTGGACCGAACCAGATCAACCGCGAAAGCGGGAAACGGCGCATCGTCGTAACCGCGAATGTGCGTGACCGCGACCTCGGCGGCTTCGTCACGGAGCTGCAACAGCGCGTCGGTCAGCAGGTCGAGGTGCCCACCGGATACTGGATTCAGTACGGAGGCACTTTCGAGCAGCTGATCTCGGCGAGCCGGCGCCTGGCGATCGTGGTGCCGGTCACGCTGGTGCTGATCTTCGGCCTGCTGTTCATGGCATTCGGCTCCGCCAAAGACGCGGCAATCGTGTTCAGCGGTGTGCCGCTGGCGCTGACCGGCGGCATTGTGGCGCTCGCGCTGCGCGGCATTCCGCTGTCGATCTCGGCGGGCGTCGGCTTCATCGCACTCTCGGGCATTGCCGTGCTGAACGGTCTGGTCATGATCTCGTTCATCAAGAACCTGCGAGAACGTGGCGTTCCGTTGGACAGCGCGGTCGTCGATGGCGCACTCGGTCGGCTGCGTCCGGTGATGATGACGGCACTGGTGGCATCACTGGGCTTCGTGCCGATGGCGCTCAACGTCGGCGCGGGCTCGGAGGTGCAACGGCCTCTCGCCACGGTCGTGATCGGCGGCATCGTCTCTTCCACGCTGCTGACGCTGCTGGTACTGCCGGTTCTGTATCGTTGGCTGCACCGCAAGGGCGATGAGCCGATCGAGCCACCGCATCCCGAACTCACCCACAAGACCTCGTGAACGAACGCCCCGCCTCTGACGAATCAGGGGCGGGGCGCGGCTCACGCACAACCATTGGAAGATGTCGAATGAGCGAAGACGATCTCGACTTGGGGAATACACGCAAGCGCAGGATTCTCTGGGCCGTGCTGGGGCTGAACGCCGCATTGGCCGCGGCGTTCCTGGCGACCGGCCTGAGCGCCGACTCCAGCGCATTGATCGCCAACGGGCTAGACAACCTGTCCGACAGCATCGTCTACGTCATTACGCTGCTGGCCCTAAGGCGCTCGCCCGTATGGAAGCGCGGTGCGGCGCGGGTGTCGGGCATCCTGCTTATCGTGTTCGCGGTCGGCGTGCTGTTCGATGCCGGGCGGCGCTTCCTGACCGGCACTGATCCGATCGGCAGCACGATGATGTGGATGGCGTTGGCTGCGGCTGCGGTGAACGCGCTGTGCGTGTGGTTGCTCAGGCGCATCCGGCAGCCGGACGTGAACATCCGCGCCGCAAGCACCTTCAGCACCAATGATTTCGTCGCCAATGCCGGCGTGCTGATCGGCGGCGGCCTGGTGGCGTGGACCGGCCAGGCGTGGCCCGACCTGCTGGTGGGTGTCGCCGTGGCCGGCATTGCGCTCAAGGGCGGCGTGTGGATCCTGCGCGATGCGCATCGTGAAACAGATAATCACAAGGCGCACGCCGATGGCTGAATCATGTTGCGGTGGCACCATCGATATCGCGGCCATGCAGGCGCAACAACGGCGGGTGCTGATGATCGTGCTGGCCATCAATCTGGCGACCTTCGCGATGATGCTGATAGCCGCGATCTACAGCGGATCGTCGTCGTTGCTTTCGGGCAGCTTGGACAATTTCGGGGACGCACTGACGTATGCACTCAGCTTGGCCGTGGTCGGCGCCAGTGCAAGCGCCAAGGCCAAGGTGGCGCTGCTGAAAGGCATCCTGATCCTTGCTGCCGCGGTCGCCGTGGCCGCGCAGATCGTGTGGCGTCTCAACAATCCCGGCGTGCCGATTTTCGAAGCCATTGGCATCGCTGCGCTGCTCAACCTGGGTGCCAACGCAGTGTGCCTGCGGCTGCTGACACCCTACCGTCACGGCGATCTCAACATGTCATCCGCCTGGGAATGTTCGCGCAACGACATCTTCGAGGGCTTTGCCGTGCTTGCCGCCGCCGTGGCGGTGGGGCTGTTCGATGCAGGCTGGCCGGACCTGGTGATTGCGTCGGCATTGCTGGTGATGTTCCTGCGTTCGGCCTGGCGAGTGCTGCGCAACTCATGGCTTGGGCTGAAGATCGCTAGCGCTGCGTGATGGCCGTACTCAAGGTAGCGGCGCTATTCATCGTCACCGCAGTCGCGGAGATCGTCGGCTGCTGGTTGGTGCTGCTGTGGCGAAAGCAAGGCGCGACGGCGTGGCTGCTTATTCCGGCGGCTTTGAGCCTTGGCGTGTTCGCTTGGCTGCTGACGCTGCACCCGGCTGCCTCGGGCAGGGTGTACGCCGCCTACGGAGGGATTTACGTCGCGACCGCCCTTGCATGGCTGACGTGGGTAGACGGTGTGCCGCTGGACAGATATGACGTGCTGGGTGGGCTGCTGATCTTCGTGGGGGCGGCGGTGATCATCATCGCCCATTGGAGTCCACCAGCCGGATAGTGCGACGAAGGCTCACCCAGCGCCGTCTACATCGTGCTGCTGCTGAGTCTGATGATGTTCCATGGTCTCCAACGGCTCGCAAGGCTGTCCAAGGCAAAGAATTAGCAAGCCTGCGGCAGCGAGGACACCTCCTCTGGCGCGTTCTGAATCCATGTGGGCTCATTCGCCCTGATGAACGTGCTGATCGGCTACATGCTCTTCAACCACGCTCAGGCAGAACAGGGATGGCTTTTCCTTGCGCCCTTCGCACTGGCGATGCTGTTCATGTTCCTCTTGCCCGACCATGCGCTGCACAGTACGCATGGCGGTCGGTACGACCGGGTCGGTCGCTGGCTGCTCGCGGCGACCGTCCTGGGCGGCTGGGCCCTGAACTACTTCGCCGAGCGCCCGCGCCTATTTAGGCCTTCATCGCAGGTGCAGTGCTGAACGTGCTGAAGGAAGAGGTGCCGAAGGAACAGGACAGTCGTTCCCGGGTGTTGTCGCCGGTGCAGTGGCGTTCTCGGCACTGTTGCCCACGTTCTAGGAGATATATCGATCATGACTTTTCTCTGGGTAGGCGTGCTTTTACTTGCGGTATGGGCTGCGCACTGGGGTGCAGAACGACTCGCCGAGCCGTTGCAGAAGCTTCGCAAGCAGTGGGGTTTCTCGGTTGCGGCGGGTGGTTCCTTCATCGGCCTCGCCGCAGCCAGTCCAGAAATTGGTATCAACACGACCAGTGCAATCCGCGGCGTATCGGACATCGGCCTCGGCGCCATGCTTGGCTCAAACGTCATTGCCATTCCCCTTATGGTTGCGACGGCCTACATGTTCACGCGGAAAGAAAAGCTCGGTGGCGAACACGAGAATCATGGGCAACACCGCCGCGAACGGATGGTCGCCGTCGACCCGGGCGCAGTGAAAGTCCAGGCGCTGCCGTATGTCGCAATCATCGGCGTGTTCGCCCTGCTTACACTCCCGGCCCCATGGCGCGGGCTGCAACCGATCGATGGCTGGATACTTCTACTGGCCTATCTGGCTTACCTCTCGCAGGCGCTGCTCCGCGGACGGGAGAAAGGTGAAAAGGTGGAGTGGCAACGCAGGCAGGTCTGGAAGGCGGTCGGCGGCGTGGCGGCGCTTGCCGTCGGTGCGTACTTCACCGTTTTCTCGACCGAGAAGCTCGTCGGCGCTATCGGCATCTCGCAAATTCTTGGTGGCTTGTTCCTCACCGCTCCGGTCGCCGCTCTTCCAGAGATTTTCGCAACCCGCAGCGTGGCACGCTCTGGACAGGTGAGCTCTGCCGTGACCAGCGTCATCGGCGACCACGCGGTCACGATGACGCTTGCCTTCATCCCGCTGACGATCATCGGTATGCCTATCGACGACCTCCGCCTTTTCTGGGTCAGCCTTTCGTTCGTGGCACTCATGCCGCTGCTGTATGCCGGCTTCATCCATTTCAACGGAAACCGTGAGCATGGTTTCGTGCGCTGGCAGGTCTTTGCGCTACCAGCCGTGTACATAGCATTCGTTGCGGTCGTGTTGCTGTGGGTGCAGCCATGATCATAATGGTGCGTGATCGCCTTTCCCTTCTGCAGGAGGTAGTAACAGAATGGCTCCAAGTCCTACCTAGAAGGACGGCTTGTGGGTCGCGTTCTGGTGAGAGAAAGCGGCGTGCGCTAAAGGTCGGTTCGACGTCCAGATCCTCGTTCTCCTACAAGGCCAAGTCTTGCGACTAAATTACCATTCGCCTGCGGATTAGCGGGTTTACGCAGGCCCGTGTCAGCCAAAGCGCCCCCGACATAGCCGGTAAATGAGGGTGATCGCTAACTCTTTGTGTGGCCTCCAACCGAACACGCCTTCAATCCCGTTCGGACCCGCTTCGGACCCGCTTCGGAGCCGCTTCGGAGCCGCTTCGGAGCCACTCGATCTGCCTGCATGCCGTAGGGGACATCGCAACCGTTATCGCTCGGCAGGTCGCTGCGGCTGCAGCGGTTCGATCTCATCCCAGGGATGCGCCATCATCCGGGCGAAGGCGTAAGTCGTACCGATCCACTCGCTGCGCAGACGGTGATAGATCTCTTCGGCTTGGGCTTCGTCTTCAGCCACCTCGACTCCGGCATCCCTCATGTGGCGCAAGATGCTTGGAAATCGCGAGCGCTCGACCGGATCGTCGTGGTGAATAGCGTCGTCGCCAAGCAGTGACTGGCCTGTCTGGCGGAGCAGGTCGGTTCCACTGCCCCAAATCAGGTTGACCTCTGCGCGAGACATGAAACCGCCCGGTGGCTGTGCCAATGCACTTCGTGCCAGCGTCAGCGGCTCCAGGACCAGCAACGCGATCCTGGCCATTGAATAACGTGGGTCACGCATGCGGAAATAGTGCAGAACAGGGTATGAGTGGTGAGACTCGAGAAGGTCGAGTGTCTGCTGGCCGATGTCCATGAAGCCGCCTTTGCCGCCTTCGAGCCATCCACTCGTCTGGACGTGCCTGAGCAGGCGTACGGCATCTCCACTAGCGCCTGACAGGTGGTGCAGCACCTGCGCCAGTGTATTGCGGCGCACCAGCGCCGAGTAGACCGACATGAAATAGGTCAAAGTCAGGGTGATGATCGAAAATCCGACCAGCGCCTTCATGACCATAAGCAGTCGATACGGGGCAGTGTTGGGCACCAGGTCGCCGGTGCCAAGCGTGGTGAGCGAATAGCCGGTGTAATACACCGCAGTCCACCAGTCCGTCGGCGTAGTGCCGCTGCTTTTGGTTACCGAGGAGCCCAATGCAGGCCAGATGATCAGCGAAAAACCCAGCAGCAGGAGGAGGAACCACATCACGACCGTCAGCAGCATCATCACCGGGCCGGACAACGAGAGCACGGCTTGCTCCCGACGCCCAGCCATCCGACCCAGCCTTCTGAAGACGGCCCAGGTTCCGCGGTAGAGCCGGGGCGTCAGCAACCCGACCCCGGCGCGGCTGTAGAGCACTGTCAGGAATACGTCCACGAGGGCGAGGGCAACGAGCGACGCGCCCAGAAGCTGCGGTACACCGTCTGGCGTGCTCACGTTTCTTCGAAGTCCTATGGTCAGTCAAAGGGGTGTTTTTACGCGCGCTCATGTCATAGCCGAGGCCGCACGGCATGAGCCCTTCCGTAAGAAATGACTCTTTTGTATGGCCCGTCCTTGTGCGGACGGACTATTGTCAGCTTTGGCTGGGAATATCCAACGGGGACAGACGGAACTAACGAACTACGCTGCGGGCTTCCGCTTCCATTTCCGGAGTGACCTGGGCGGGACGTGCCGGAAGAACCTCGTCTCCTCGTTCTCCATCCTGCTCGATGGCGCTGAGGAGGAGTTTCATCTCCAGAATTTCCCGCACCTGCGACTCAATGATTTGATCAGCAAGTTCGCGCACGCGAGGATCACTGATGTCTGCTTTTCGTGCATTATTTATCGCGATCGAATGATGCGGAATCATCGATGTCATGAATTCGCTGTCGCCGATCAGGCTTTGGCTGCGGTTAACAAACAAAAGGATGACTCCGGTCAGCGCCGCCACGCTCAGTACCGCAACTTTAGTTCCCATGCCTTCGTACATCGACCACATGAAGCCCAGCATTACGAGTGTCATCACCGAACCCATGACAAGCGAAGCGACAAGTCTGTTGATACTGAAGGTGGCATGGTCCACGCTGTAGATAAGTTGGTACATCAGGAAGAACATGATGAACGTGGAGGTTGCGATCATCGCCGCAAATCGCCCCCACCCCATTTTGTTCATTTCACTGCTTCCTGCCTGATTCTTCATGGTCAGCTCCGGCTGAATTATTGAAAACTACGGCTTTCAGGTTGCTACGAACTATTCGTGTGTTTTTACACGCATGGGTAGGGAGCTGTTTATCGCGAGCCCTCCTTTTCAGCGTGCATGGAACCGGCCTCTTGGACGCCTGCAGAATCCGCATCGTCGAGCAGGCCAAAGCACTGCACAT
Source organism: Lysobacterales bacterium (assembly GCA_038257155.1). Lineage (GTDB taxonomy): Bacteria > Pseudomonadota > Gammaproteobacteria > Xanthomonadales > Xanthomonadaceae > JANJTY01. Next base: position 44,625 of record JBBSJP010000034.1, read on the forward strand.
CTACTATGCATTGCGAGGTGATACGCAGAGTGAAGAGTTGGTTCAGAACGCATGTCGGGCGACCCGCTTGGCCAGCTGACCCGACCGATCGCAGACGGAGAATGCGCCATAGAGTTTCCTTCGAGGCGAGGATCGACCGCACGGCGATCTCAACGTTCCGCCGGCAAGACATAGCGTTCAATGATGACGCCGTCGTGATCGCCTATATCCCACTGCGCAATCCGGGCCTAATACATGACCGTAGTTCACGCGGCCGTCGGAAACGGAACTGGCACTATTTAGACAGCAATGCGTTCTTCGCCGAGGCCGACGAGTCCCTAGTCTGGAAGCGACTGCTGTGTGCGGCGCACAAGCAATAGCCGGCGTGTAGTACGGACGCGTCAGCGTGATGACCAGGTACGTTTCGCGCCTGTGTCAGGGCCTCGCCGCTGGCAACGGCCCGAGCGAGGTATCGCACTGCCGTGCGAGCAGGGCACAGTACGCCGCGCCCCCGACTGTGCCAGACCAGCGGTGCCCCAGCTTGATGCAAATAAAATTCAGACACATATCACTCCTGTGAGGCCGGTAGCGACTGGCCTCGCGTGAGAGCGTTCCGCACCGATACGCTCCCAGGGAGTTTAAGAATGATCCCGCAGAAGACCGACTTTCTGACCTGCATCCTCGTCGTAGCTGCCGCCTTGCTGGTAGGTATCGCGAAATGCGCAGGCTGCACCTCAAGAATCCCCTGATACATCCCGCCATGGCGGACCACCCACAAGGCCCGGGCTTCCCGGGCCTTGTGCGTTTATGCCGTCCACTTACGAGGAAACGCCAATGCATTTGGTACAAACGATGGCCTACACCGGCGAGCGCCCGTGGCATGGTCTTGGCAACAAGCTGGCTTCGCAACAGCCAATCGAAGTTTGGCGACAGCAGGCCGGCATGGACTGGCAGATCGAAGAATCCGAGGTCCGCTTCATAACCGGCAACCATGGCATCGGCGCTATCGAAGCCTTTCCCGAAAACAAGGTCTTGTACCGCTCCGACACCAAGCTCCCGCTGGCGGTTGTGTCCAAGCGGTTCCAGGTGGTCCAGCCGGAGGAGGTACTGGAGTTCTACCGCGACTTGACCCAGTACAACGGTTTCGAGCTCGAAACGGCGGGTGTGCTGCGTGAAGGGCGCAAGTTCTGGGCGCTGGCTCGCACCGGCCAGAGCACCACGTTGAAGGGTCGGGACAAGGTAGAGGGCTATTTGCTGCTTGCTACTGCCTGCGACGGCACGCTGGCGACCACGGCACAATTCACCTCGGTGCGAGTGGTCTGCAACAACACCCTGAGGATTGCTTTGGGGGACTCCAGCGGCGCAGTGAAGGTCTCGCATCGTTCGCAGTTCGACATGGATGCGGTCAAGCGCCAGCTGGGCATCACTGTCTCCTCATGGGATGGCTTCGTCGCCCGGATGAGGGCTTTAGTGGAATGTCCGGTTGACCCGGATTCGGTTGAAGGCCTGCTTCGCCGCGTGCTGACTTACCCATCACACGAGAACAAGGCGCCGGTGGTCAACGAGCAGGCACTGGCCAATGTCCGTTCGCTCTACGAGGGCGGCGGCAAGGGCGCTCTGCTGACTTCCAGCCGCGGCACGGCCTGGGGATTGCTGAACAGCGTGACCGAGTATGTCGACCACCACCGGCGGGCACGCAGCGAGGACCACCGTCGGGATGCGGCATGGTTCGGGCCAGGGTCGCAGCTCAAGCAGCGGGCATGGGACGAAGTATTGAAGCTGGTCGCCTAAGTCGTTCGAAGCCATGAGCTCGGCCTGCAAAGGCCGGGCTTCTTCTTTGGGAGAAATGAAATGAAGAAGCAATCTGCATTGCGTTTGGTGGATACGCGCACGCTTGACCGGGAACAGTGGCTGGAAGTGCGCAAGGGCGGTATCGGCAGTTCAGACGCGGCGGCGGCGGTGGGGCTGAATCCCTACAAGAGCCAGCTGGAGCTGTGGATGGACAAGACGGGGCGAACGGCGTCAAACGAGCAAACCCCGGGAATGCAGGATCCCCGGTTCTGGGGGACCTTGTTGGAGCCGTATGTCGCGGTGGCCTACATGCAGAAGACCGACCGCAAGGTGCGGAAGATCAATGCGGTGCTCCAGCATCCGACATTCAACTTCATGCTGGCGAATATCGACCGGGAAGTGGTGGGGTGCCCGGACGTGCAGATTCTGGAGTGCAAGACCGCTGGCGAGTTCGGCTCGCGCCTATGGCGGAAAGGCATACCCGAATATATCCAGCTACAGGTGCAACATCAGCTGGCCGTAACGGGCAAGGCAGCGGCGGACGTAGCCGTGCTGCTGTGTGGGCAGGAACTGGAGATCCACCGGATACCACGTGACGAGGAGGTCATAGCCCGCCTGATCGTGCTGGAAACCAGGTTCTGGGAGTACGTGGAAACCGACACGCCTCCACCGGCCGATGGCAGCGAGTCGGCAGCCAGGGCCCTGCGCCAGTTTTACCCCGGCAACAGCACCACCTTGGACTTCAGCCAGGACGAAGCGCTATCCCAAGTGTTTGCTGCTCTTTTTGGTCTTAAGTCCGAACTGGAGAGCAAGGGAAGGGAGGCCGAGTCGGTGCGCAGATGGAGCCACTATTGAAAGGACGCATCGGCGAACTGTTTCTGAAAATGGATTCGCTGTTGTAAGCCTCTCGCGAGCCCTCAAGCCAAGAGGCGACGCAGGGCAGGCTTGCGCAATGTTAGGTGCGGGGCTACTCAGTGACGCGAATTGCGTACACACAAAACGAAGCCGACGAACCGCTGTCGCTACGTGAAGAACTCAAGAAGTTGCGTCGAATTAGGTGCTCAGTGACCCCGTGAATCCCGCATGGTGCGTCCATGGGGACTAGTCATGCTAGCCGCTCAAGTGCATAAATACTGGTACACATGAGGAGCTACTATGAAACTTAAGGACATCGTTCCCGCCAATTCAATCTACCCGTCGAACAGCTCCAATGAGCCAGTGCTTGCACCTATATCTGGGGCCACCGGAGAAGGTCCAAAGGTGCATCCAGAAGTGATGGAGCTTCTCAGCAACCGGATCGCCAACCTCTTGTTCAGCTGCGCCGCCTTGGCACACGACGAAATCGATTTCGCAAATTTTATCGTTGGCAAGCTGGATGTAGATCCGCACTACTACCCAAGCGAGACGCTGCTGCTGGCAATTCAATCGCTCAACAAAAAGGTTGCCGACGATAGTCGCCCCTATGGCCAGAATCGCACGCAATGATACTGGCGCTGGCTACTCTAGAGCGACCCAATAGGGAGTGGTCAATGGTCACATACATCGTCACGATGAGCCGCCCGGGCGGCGGGGCATCTACATTTCAGGTTTTCGTTCCGGCCTTAACACCGGACATGGCCCGAACGATCGCCAAAGGCCAATTTCCGGGATTCACGGCTCAGGCTGTCACTGCAAAGAGGTGAGGGCGCATGGATGGTTAAGTAGCCATGGCGCATGGACGCCCCGCTCATGCCAGTGATCAGCACGTGCGCAGCGGGGGGTGTAGCCCGTTGCGTGAGTTCCCGTCCTCCAACGTCTCTCGATATCTGAGGCATGAGGCGGGACACAAAGAACAGACAATCTCTTACGTCTTTTTCTTTGAAACCCGCGGCCCCTTCCGCGTCCTCCGGTGACAACACGATGTCGCCGTAATCCAACGCCTCCATGATTTGCCAGTGCGTGATGAACGGGCCGTCGTCTAGCGCAGTCGCGATTACACCCGCCAATGAAAACGCCCGGTCAATCCTCCTTGTCCAGCGGTCCGAATAGGCAATCGAGAATCCGCCCCAACGGCTTTGCTGGTATGGGTCCGTCGTCGGGTTGGGATACACCACCCAATCAGCCAGTAGCCCGTAATACCTCGCGACAGCCGCATGGCCAGCTTCGTGGATGCACGTGTGGCGATGCTCAAGAAGCTCACTACCTGCGTCGGTCGCCATCCCAGCGGCGCTCATGGGATGACTCCGCGACGGACGGAGACCGCGCCGTCGCCGGCATACAACGCAATCTGACGTGATGCGGTGTCGGCAAACGGCCGCCGATTGAACGGCTGGGAAACGGCAAGCCATGTTTTGCATTTGCCCGCCCCGTTTACATTGCGCTCGTAGAAAACGGTCATGCCTCGGGCGAACCTCAACTTGGCGTAGGCAAACTCTGCCTCTTCATAGCTGAGGTGGACTCCAACGAGCATGTAGACGAAGTACGCAGTTTGCGGGCGGTTGGTCGCTTGCGGGCGGCGCCTCGTAGCCGCTGAAGCGCGGCGAGCGCCGTCGTGAGGCTGATGCCCGGACAATGAGGCGCTGCCGCCGCGGGCAGTTCCACCGGCTTTGCTGGACTTGAATAGGTACCTTGCACCTTTAGAAGGGGCAGGGGCGGAAGACGTAGGGTCGGGCGTTGCTAGCATTGAAATTTCTCCTAGTGGTGGCCGGTTACCTCCTCGCCGGGACCATTCCCGGGCGTCAGTTCGGCGACGCTTTCTAAAAACCACGATTAGAGAATTTCTGTCAAGCCTTTGTTTTATAAGAGATTAAAGTTCCTGCGTCCCTTGTTTTTGACTAGGAGACATCCGTCCTAGAAGGGCCGCAGCGAAGCTTCTGGCACGGGTTAACAATGTCCCAGCAGGCGCGACCTGCTACGCCATATCTCCGTCAGTAGCCAATCTTAAAAGCTCTCAGGATTCGGTCTGAGGGACCTTCTAAGAGTCAGAAATCGCCCTGTAGACCGTGCTTCGGCCGACGAGCGCTCCTGAAGCTGCGTGATGCTGAAACCCTCATCAGACCGCAGGCGTGTCAGGGTTCTCGAATGAGCTTGTTGCGCCTAGTGGTCGAAGATGATCTCCCACTTGGGCCACCGGCGCGCTCCCAATCTTCCGCTGAAGTCGCACACGCGCTCGACCCGCTCGCGCCACCGCAGTCCGGCGCACCAGTCAATGCACATGACGTTGCCCCGTGGCCCCAGCCAATCAGGCGGCGGGGTTCAATGAATCGGTTGGGCCCTCGTGAGCGGGCCGTCGCCTCCGACTCGTCGCCTGGCCAGCGCCAGTAGTGAGCCATCACGGCGTTGGCGATTCGTCGTAGTCGTTCCACCAGGTCACCAGGTCGGTCCGCCACTTGCCCGAGGCGAAGAAGGGCAAGTGCATTGGGCGTTCGATGCCGCTCGTCACCACTTTGATCGGATGGGCCGACTGCCTTGCACTGTCTACCGCTGCGATCGCGTGCAGGAATCACTACAGCGGTTTCGACCTGAAGACGGGGGGCGCCAACGTAGGCCGAGCGCTGAAGCTTCGGCCGGCCTGCTCGAGCGTTGACGGCGTAACGCCGGCCTCGTCAGTACAGACCACCACCGGTTTTTCTGCCAGGGTGCTGACAAACAAAAAACCGCCACTTGGGCGGTTCCTCGCAACACATTGATTTTATTGGTCGGGGAGACAGGATTCGAACCTGCGACCTCTACGTCCCGAATTTAGAGCACTTTGCAACAAATTGCCTTGTTTTTAGCTGCGGGATGCTTGCTGATGGCCCCAATGGGACAACCATGGGACAACATCTAAGTAGATCCCAGCGCTCCTTGCTCCAGTCCAAGCTGACTTGACCGGGCTCAGATAGGTCTGAATATGATCCGGAATTCGCCCCTCGTTGTAGTGTTCACCTCTCCAGTCAGCTCGGGTCGACCAACGAAGCGGGTTCTGAAACATTGACGCTTCCCCGGTCCACAGCCACCAGGTCGGAGCAGGTAGCAAGGACCAGGCGGATTGGCAGCCCTTCGGCAACGAGCCGGAAGCGAAGCGAGGTAGTGGCCTCGAAGTAGCAGGTCGATAAGCTGCGCGAATAGGCACACGTTCAGCAGCACGGATAGACTTGACCTGGTGTCGGGCGAGGACGCTGGAGCAAGGCGGTCCTCGCTGTTGGCTGAGGCTGCGCTGTCGGTTTAGAGCCTTGGCTAAAGCTTTTGCCAAGAAGTCGGTGGGGAGATCTCTCCAATCAAGGAGCTTGTATGAATGCAAATGCCGTGGCACAGGGGTGGGGACGGAACTACTCGGATAATGAACACTTTCGCGAGGTCTTCGACGCTATGGAGGCCGCCGTGGCAAATCTGCCAACGAAGCTACTACAGCGTGGGAAGAACTACCTGTTTCCACAATTGCACAACGCATGCATTTCCGGCGATCTTCAAATTGTAAAAGCTCTGCTCCAATACC
>JBBSJP010000035.1:0-49714 GCA_038257155.1 Lysobacterales bacterium
CTGACCGACAAGTTCTTCGCCACCAGCTTCTTCAACGCGGCCGGCGGCGGCGACCCGGTGATGTTCCAGCACATCTTCTGGTTCTTCGGGCACCCCGAGGTCTACATCATGATCCTGCCGGCCTTCGGCATCGTGTCGGAGATCCTGCCGACCTTTGCGCGCAAGCCGCTGTTCGGCTACCAGGCCATGGTCTATGCGGTCGCCTCGATCGCCTTCCTCAGCTTCATCGTCTGGGCGCACCACATGTTCACCGTCGGCATGCCGCTAGGCGCCGAGCTGTACTTCATGTACGCCACCATGCTGATCGCCATACCCACCGGGGTGAAGGTGTTCAACTGGGTCAGCACGATGTGGAAGGGCTCGATGACCTTCGAAACCCCGATGCTGTTCGCCATAGGCTTCGTCATCATGTTCACCATCGGTGGTTTCTCCGGCCTGATGCTGGCCATCGTGCCGGCCGACTTCCAGTACCACGACACCTACTTCGTGGTGGCGCACTTCCACTACGTGCTGGTCACTGGCGCGATCTTCTCGATCATGGCCGCGGTGTACTACTGGCTGCCCAAGTGGTCGGGCCGCATGTATGACGAAAGGCTCGGCAAGATCCACTTCTGGAGCAGCACCTTCTTCGTCAACCTGCTGTTCTTCCCGCAGCACTTCCTGGGTCTGGCCGGCATGCCGCGACGCATCCCTGACTACAACATGGCCTTTGCCGACTTCAATCAGTGGTCGTCGGTGGGCGGCTTCGGTTTCGGCCTGGCGCAGCTGATCCTCGTCTGGATCCTGATCAAGTGCTGCTGGCTGGAGAAGGGTGCGAAGTCCGATGCGCGTTCCTGGGAAGGCGCCAAGGGTCTTGAGTGGACCGTACCCAGCCCGGCCCCGCACCACACCTTCAGCACTCCGCCGCTGATCCGTGACGAGGATCTGGCACACGGAGACGTCACGCATTGATTCCGTGCGGGCTGCGGCATCCGTCGCAGCCCGCCCGATTCGAGCCCCATGACCAGCATGACAATCAAGGACAGCAAGGATTCCGGACGCCGCGCGGCGCGCAAGACCGCGCTGCTGCTTGGCGGCATCGCGTTGACGATCTACGCGCTGTTCATCCTGACCGGAATGATCGGCCGATGAGCACCACGGCCGGCTCGCGTGCCCTCAACCTGAAAGTGCTGCGCACCGCGCTGCTGGTTTCGTTCGGCGCGTTTGTCTTCGGCTTCTTCTTGCTGCCGCCGATCTACTACATCGCCTGCGAAAAGCTGTTCGGGATCAAGCTGGTCAACTCGCCTTCCGGCGAACAGCTGCTTGAAGGCGCGGTGATCGATCCGGATCGCTGGGTCACCGTGGAGTTCGATGGCACGGTCAATTCCAGGCTGCCCTGGAGCTTTCACCCGGCCCAGATGAGCATGAAGGTGCGTCCCGGCGAGCTTTACGAAACCGTCTACTTCGCGCGCAACGATTCACCGCGCCCGGTGGTGGGCCAGGCGGTACCCAGCGTTGCTCCCAGCACCGCATCGGCCTACTTCAACAAGACCGAGTGCTTCTGCTTCACCGAGCAGCTGCTGCAGGCCGGCGAATCACGCGACATGCCGGTGCGCTTCATCGTTGATCCGGCCCTGCCGGACGATGTCCGCACCGTCACGCTTTCCTATACGTTCTACAATAACGACATCGCGACCCAGCGCGTGACCGGCTCCCAGAGCCTGTCGCACGGGTCGCCCTGACACCAGGCAAACCGGGGACTTCCGAACCATGGCCCACACCCACGATCCCAATCTTTACTACGTGCCGCACGGCAGCTACTGGCCGATGGTCGGTTCGGTCGGCCTGTTCACCACCGTGTTCGGCGCCGCCACCTGGATGAATGGCGCCGGCTGGGGTCAGCCGATGATGTTCGCCGGCATCGCGATCCTGCTGGTGATGTTGTTTGGCTGGTTTGGCAGCGTGATCCGCGAATCGATCGCCGGGATGTACAACAGCCAGGTCGACGTGTCCTTCCGCATGGGCATGGTGTGGTTCATTTTCTCTGAAGTGATGTTTTTCGCCGCCTTCTTCGGCGCACTGTTCTACGCGCGCATGTTCTCGATTCCGTGGCTGGGCGGTGAAGGCGACGGTGTTATGACCCATGCCCTGCTCTGGAGCGGCTACGATCCGGCATGGCCGACCAATGGCCCGGCACAGGTTGGTGGCGCCTACGAGACCGTCTCGGCCTGGGGCATCCCGCTGGTCAATACCCTGTTGCTGCTGACTTCGGGCGTCACCATCACCATCGCCCACCACGCCCTGCGCGCCGGCCACCGCGGCCAGCTGCTGTTCTGGCTGGGCGCCACCGTGGCACTCGGCGTCGTGTTCCTGGGCTTTCAGGCCTACGAATACATGCACGCGTATTCAGACCTCAACCTGACCCTCGCCAGCGGCGTCTACGGTTCGACCTTCTACATGCTCACCGGCTTCCACGGCATGCACGTGACGCTCGGCGCCATCATGCTGACGGTCATCTGGCTGCGCTGCGCCAAGGGACATTTCACCAAGGACCACCACTTCGGTTTCGAAGCCGTGGCCTGGTACTGGCACTTCGTCGACGTCGTGTGGCTGGGCCTGTTCCTTTTTGTTTACGTGGTCTGATCCGTACCATCCAAAGCGCTCCCAGAGCAAAACGACTCCCTGCTCGTGGTGAACTTGTAGCCCGCCTTCCGACCCATCTGCCTTTCTCACTGAACCGTCGCGTTGCGCGGTCCATAGAGCATTGTCGGCTCCACCGCTACGCGGCTTGAGCCGACCTACGGTGGCTTGCCGGTAGTTGGTTCGTAGGTCGGATCAAGCGCCGTCGAATCACCGGGCCAGGCGACAGGCCATGACGGCGCGGATCCGACGCGCGGATTCAGAGCTCATCACGAACCGCCCATCATGTAGTTTTTGAATTACATCGAGAGCAGGCTACAAATAGACAGCGCGCCTGACTCAGCTTCCCACTCCGTGCGGTTGAATGAAGCCCGTCGCAATGCCGATCAGCAGCAGCACGATCAGCAGCACGGAAAGCCCGATGCGACGCGTCAGCGCATTGACGGTGCGGTCGCTCTGGCTGCGATCGGTGAGCATGTAGTACAGACCCGCGCCCAGGTTGTAGACGATCAGGATCAGAAAAGCAGCAATGAGCAGTTTCTGCAGCATCGGAATGGCGTGGTTGTGAGACAGGTCGGGGAATTGTCTCAGCTTCGACGCGTCGCGGTGAACGCACTGCGATGAGACTGCGCATCCTGCTCACCGTGATGGCGATATGCACCGCGCTGGCCTTCGCCAGCCTGGGGCGCTGGCAGTGGCAACGTGGCGAGGAAAAAGCCGACCTGCTGCAGGCCTGGGAAGCGGCCCTGTTAGGCCCCGAGATTCCACTGCCGATAGCCCTGCAGGATCAAGGCCTGCTGCCGCAGCGTGTCAACGGCGAGGGCCAGTTCATTGGCCCCTATCTGCTGCAGGACAACCAGCGCCATGGTGGCCGCGTCGGGCTGCGCTACTTTCGCGCAATGCAGATCTGCTGCGACGACCAGACAGTTCTGGTGGATCTGGGCTGGCGACCCTGGGGCGATGCGCGCCAGCTTCCCGAGCCGGCCAAACTGCCCGAGAAGGCCAAGGTCGCAGGCCTGCTGGTGCCCTGGCCCGGCCAGGGCATCGCCATGGGTGCCGACGCCTGGAACATCTCAGCGGCGAACGAAGTGCTGCTGCTACGAATCGATCGCGAAGCGCTCGTCCAGCACCTCGGCCTTGAGCTTTCCGGGCGCCTGCTACGCCTCGATCCGCAGCTCGATATCGGCTTCGAGCGCGACCTTGAAGCCCTTCCCAACACCCTGCCGCCCGAGCGACATCGCGGCTACGCGGTGCAGTGGTTCGGCCTGGCCCTCACCGTGCTGATTGTCTACATCGTTCTCAGCGTTCGCGCGCAGCGTCGCAGCTCCAATTCTTCCAAGACAGAATCCCAATGACGCCCAAGACCCGCTCGCGACTGATTTTGCTGGCCATCGTGACCATGTTCCTCGTGCCGTTCTTTGCCGCCGTGGTGATGCGCTTCTCCGGATGGGAGCCCGAGCGCACGCGCAACTTCGGTGAACTGCTCGACCCGCCGGTACAGATACAGCAGATTCCACTGCACCGCACGGACGGCAGTGAATACGTCTACGAGCCGGTCGAGCGCCGCTGGCAGATACTGGTGTTCGCCCCGCCTGATTGCGGCCAGCCCTGCCTGGTGATGGCCGATACCATCTACCGGGTCTGGCTGGGAGAAGGCCGCAAGGCCGCCAAGGTGCGCGTGCTGTGGTTCGGGGCTGTGCCGAAGGAGATCGCCGAGTATTCGGGCTTCATCCCGATGCGCGAGTCGGCCGAGCTGCTGACTGCCATGCCTTCCTTTCCGCCCAGTGACGCTGGCCTGCCGGTCTATCTGGTCGATCCGTCCGGCTTTCTGGTGATGCGCTATGCACCGGGCTTCGATCCCAGCGGCCTGCGCAAGGATCTCGGCCGGCTCATCAAGTAGTCACCACACCGCCGCGCGCATCATCTGCGCATTGCTTCGTACCCATCGATACTCCCTCATGACCGCTTCCAACCCTTGGTTCACCCGCCTTGCCTGGACCGCCGTGGCCCTGGCCCTGTGCGTGATCGTGTTCGGCGCCTTCGTGCGCCTGTCGCACGCCGGCCTGTCCTGCCCCGACTGGCCGACCTGCTACGGCAAAGCAAGCTGGCCCAAGGCAGAACTCGACATCGCCGCGGCCAACGAGAACTTTCCGCAGCGCGTGGTGGAAGTCTCCAAGGCCTGGCGCGAGCAGTTCCATCGCCACATCGCCGCCCTGCTGGGCGTGCTGGTGCTGAGCCTGGCGGCGATTGCCGTGCGTCGACGCCGCATGGGCCTGGCGGTGATCTTCGGTGCTGCCGTGATAGTGGCCATTGCGATTCCGCTCTACATGCGCGAAGCGCATACCGTGGCGGTGCTGCTGGCGGCAGCGGCCGAACTGACCCTGCTCGGCTTCGCGCTGCGCTGGTGCAACCGCGACTTCGCCCGGGTGGCCACCATTACCCTGGCGGTCATCATCTTCCAGGCCATCCTCGGCATGTGGACGGTCACCTGGCTGCTGAAGCCGGCCATCGTGATGGCGCACCTGTTGGGCGGCCTGACCACGTTCTCGCTGATCCTGTGGATGGCGGTACGCAGCGCGAACCGGCTGCCGCCGCTATCGCAGGCGGTTCCGCTGCGGGGCCTGCTGTGGTCGGGCCTGGGCCTGCTGGCGGTGCAGATCGCGCTGGGCGGCTGGGTATCGGCCAACTACGCGGCGCTGGCCTGCGGCACCGATTTCCCGCGCTGCCTGGGCCAGTGGTGGCCGCAAACCGACTTTGCCGAAGGCTTCGTGCTGTGGCGCGGCATCGGCGTGGATTACGAAGGCGGTGTGCTGGACGGCCCTGCGCGCACCGCAATCCAGCTGACCCATCGCCTGTTCGCCATCGTCGTGCTCGGCCATCTGCTGGTTCTCGCCCTGCGCCTGCGCCGTACCGCCGGACTTTCGGGTTGGGGCTGGGCATTGGCCGCCGCGCTTGGCCTGCAGATCGCGCTGGGCATCAGCAACGTGATCTACGGCCTGCCGCTGGCCATCGCCACCGCCCACAACGCTGGCGCCGTGCTGCTGCTGGGCATCATCGTGGCTTTGCTGGCGCGGGCGCGAAGCGCGATCTCGGTGCCTGGTGTTGTTGGTTGATTTGAATCGTTGAGGAATAGAGCCGGTGCAGGAGACTCAACGAGGAGCAACGGGCCGCGTCCCTGAGCCCCTATCCCCGCGGGAAAGGGGTTGGGGTGAGGGGCAAACCCGCCGCAGTTTTTCTTGAATCGACATCTCCCTGACGAACCCCGCGGACAGAGCACAGCCTTCGCCCGGACGTCGATGCCGCCCGGACAGAACGAATTCGAGGCCGCCCAGTCCAACCCTGGAGCTTCTCCATGCACCCGCACCGTCGCTGTCCTCCCATAAGTGCGCAGCGAGTCCGGCCCCTCACCCCAACCCCTCTCCCGCAGGGAGAGGGGCTTTGGGGCGTGGCCTCTGGTGGTTGCGTCTCTTGGAAGGACGGCTCGCCCACCATGAACCGGTAGAAGTTGAGAGAGCGTCTCCGATGGCATCACCACCCCGCAGCCCCCAACCCACCCGTTCCGCTTACCATGGGCGGCTGTCCGCCTCCGAATCCAACCCGTCGCAGATGACCCTTGCCGCCCGCCAGTACTGGCAACTCACCAAACCACGCGTAGTTGCGCTCATCGCGTTCACTGCCGTTGTGGGCATGCTGCTGGCCACACCGGACCTTCCGCCCTGGCGCGCGCTGGTGTTCGGTACGCTGGGCATCTGGCTGGCGGCGTCCTCGGCCGCGGCGATCAATCACCTGCTCGACCAGCGCATCGACGCCATCATGGCGCGCACGTCGCACCGGCCCTTGCCTACCGGCTCGCTCACTTCGACCCAGGTGCTGATTTTCGCGGTAATCCTTGGCGCGGCATCAATGAGCCTGCTGGTTTGGCAGGTCAATTCGCTGACCGCCTGGCTTACCTTCGCTTCGTTGATCGGCTACGCCATCATCTACACCGGCTACCTGAAACGCGCCACGCCGCAGAACATCGTGATCGGCGGCCTCGCCGGCGCCGCGCCGCCCGCCCTCGGCTGGGTGGCCGTCACCGGCGAACTGCATGCACATGCCCTGCTGCTGGTGCTGATCATCTTCGTCTGGACCCCACCGCATTTCTGGGCCCTGGCCATCTTCCGCCGCGAAGACTACGCCCGCGCCATGATCCCGATGCTGCCGGTTACCCACGGCGTCGAGTACACGCGCTGGCAAATCCTTTTCTACACCGTGCTGCTGGTGGTCTGCACGGTACTGCCCTGGCTCAGCGGCATGAGCGGCCTGTTCTACCTGGGCGGCGCGCTGGTGCTGGGTGGCATGTTCCTCTACTACGCCGTGCGCCTGATGAATCCGCCCGGCGAAGCCTACGCCATGCAGGTATTCAACTATTCGATCCTCTACCTGATGGCCCTGTTCGCCTTTCTGCTGGCGGATCACTACCTGATGCCGGCGCCGGCCGAGGCGGTGGTCATGCAGTTTGAGCCTGGGTGACGCGCGGCGCCGCAAACCCCGTAGGGTGGGCCTTGGCCCACCATCGCCGAAACACCGGCCCACGGTGCGCCAAGGCGCACCCTACTGCGGCCACCACTCACTTCTCGCTGCACTGCAGCACGCCCGCAGGCTACAATTGCCGGTTCCAGCGCGGGCTTTCGGCCGCGCCCTTTCCCGCCCATCCAAGGAGAGCAACGCCCATGGCCATCAAGGTCGCGATCAACGGTTATGGCCGCATCGGCCGCAATGTCATGCGTGCCATTCACGAGTCAGGCCGTGCCAAGGAGTTCAATGTCGTTGCGATCAACGATCTGGGCGATGCCGAGACCAATGCGCACCTCACCCAGTACGACACCGCGCACGGCAAGTTCCCGGGTACGGTAACTGTTGAGGGCGGCGATCTGGTGGTGAACGGCGATCGCATCCGGGTCTGCGCCGAGCGCGATCCTGCCAAGCTGCCTTGGGCCGAGCTGGGCGTGGACGTGGTGCTGGAATGCACCGGGCTGTTCACCAGCAAGGCCAAGGCCGGCGCGCATCTGACGGCGGGAGCAAAGAAGGTAATCATTTCGGCGCCGGGCGGCAGCGATGTCGACGGCACCTTCGTGTACGGCGTCAATCACGACCAGCTCAAGAGCAGCTTCGAGGTGATCTCGAACGCGTCCTGCACTACCAACTGCCTGGCGCCACTGGCCAAGGTGCTGCACGACAAGATCGGCATCGTGCACGGACTGATGACCACCATCCACGCCTACACCAATGATCAGGTGCTGACCGACGTATTCCACAGCGACCTGCGCCGCGCGCGTTCAGCCACGATGAGCCAGATTCCGGCCAAGACCGGCGCTGCCGCCGCGGTGGGTCTGGTGCTGCCGGTGCTCAACGGCAAGCTCGACGGCTTCGCGATGCGCATTCCGACCATCAATGTGTCGGTGGTCGACCTCACCTTCGTCGCGGCGCGTGCCACGACGAAGGACGAGATCGATGCCGCGGTGAATGAAGCCGCAAATGGCGCATTGAAGGGCATCCTGGGCGTCAACACCAAGCCGCTGGTGTCGATCGACTTCAACCACGATCCGCGCAGCTCGATATACGACAGCACGCAGACCCGTGTGATGGGCGGCACCCTGGTAAAGGTGCTGTCCTGGTACGACAACGAGTGGGGCTTCTCCAACCGCATGCTGGACATGACCCAGGCCCTGATGGCGGCCAAGTAGGCGATCTGATCCTTGCGCGAACCGAATTCGCGCAAGGATCTTCCAGACACATCCCGGGAACAGGCGCATGAGCGAGGCTGCGGGACATAGCGAGCCGCCCGGCCGCACCGGCCTGGCTATCGGCATTGCGGCGGCAATCCTGCTGTGCGTGTTCCTTGTGCTTGGCCTTACGATCTGGCTGGCGTGGCATCTGTTGCCGCACGACGAAATACCGCAGCCGCCGCCGCGCGGCGAGGGCGAATCCTTCGTGGAGGTTCCCTGCTGGTTTTCCGATGGCCTGCTGCAGGGCTCGGACTGCGCGTGGCTTTTTCCCACATTGCAGGACAACGATGCGCAGACCGCGCTACCTGTGATCCGACTGCTGGCAAGGTCGCGCAAGCCGTCGCGCCGCGCCACGGTTTACCTCAGCGGCGGGCCTGGCGGCAACAGCTACCTCTACAGCGAAGGCGTGGACTTCTGGCGCGAATGGATGCAGCGCCTGGAACTGAATCACGACCTGCTGATCTACGACCAGCGCGGCACCGGCTATGCTCTGCCAGCCCTGCCCTGCGAACCGGTTGACCGCGTCTCGCGCACCCTGCTCGACAGCGGACTGGATGTCGATGCGCAATGGGCTGCGCTGGAACCGGCCATGCTGGAATGTGCTGCGCAGGTGCATGCCGATGATCGCCGTCGCGGCTTGTATTCCACCGCCACCGCAGCGCAGGACCTGCGCGAACTGGTGCAGGCCCTGCGCCAGCATTGGGGCTACGACGAGATCGCCATCTATGGCGTTTCCTACGGCTCGCGCCTGGCGGTAGAAGCGCTGGCCGAGCCCCTGCCCGGCGTCACGGGTGTGGTGCTCGATTCCTACTACCCGGCAGGTGTCGATCTCACCCTCGCGTTTCCGGCTTCGTTTGCGCTGCAGGTGGAAGGATTCGAGGCGAACTGTCGCAGCATGGATGACTGCAGCCTGGGCGAGGAGTCGCTGCGCAGCCTGCTGGCCAAGGCACTGCAAAGTGCTGCGCAGAAGCCGCCACGCATTCTTGCCGATGACTACTTCGGCGGCGAAACCCTGGCCGTACTGATCGACCCGCCCACCCTGATGTCGATCGTTGAGCATGCACTGTATGCCGACCTTGGCGCCGCTGAACTGCCCGACCGGCTGCGCGAGTTCAGTGCCGGTGAGCTGGGCGATGCATGGCGGGAACTGAGCTCGGACTGGCTGACGGCGATGTTCGATCCCGAGTTCAGTCTGCTCGCCCACCTGTTGATCGAATGCCGCGACACTCCGCCGAGCTCGGCCGAGCTGGAACGGGCGACACTTGCCCCGCACCCGGACTGGGCCGAGGCCCTGCGCAGTCCGTCGCAGAGCTTCGCGTTGTGCGAGCGAATGGGCGTGCCTCGCAACCCGCTGACGCAGCGCAGCCCGAACCTGCCGACCCTGCTGATCGCGGCCGAGTTCGATCCACGCACACCGGCCGACATCGCCTTGCGCGAAGCGCGCTCCTTTCCGCAGCTCAGCACCCTGGTGCTGCCGATCGCCGGGCACTCGGTTGTGGATTTCGACGACTGCGCGGCGCTGGCGGCGGGGGCATTTCTGAATCGCGGCGTGCTGCCGGCGGCGGATCAGTGCGGCGTGAGTCCGGTGACAGGTCAAACAACCGCAAGCCACGCTTTGCCTTGAAGGCAACGTCGGCTCCACCGCTGCGCGGCTTGAGCCGACCTACCACCGTGCTTTCGTAGGTCGGATCAAGCGCCACTCGATACCTGGAGCCGGCGGTGATGCATGGCGGCCCGGATCCGACGCGCGCGATCCCGATCCCGCCAGGACAATCCTTGCCTCAACGTCGGCTCCACCGCTGCGCGGCTTGAGCCGACCTACAACCATGCTTTCGTAGGTCGGATCAAGCGCCACTCGATCACTGGAGCCGGCGGTGATGCAGGGCGGCGCGGATCCGACGCACGCGATCCCGATCCCGCCAGGACAATCCTTGCCTCAACGTCGGCTCCACCGCTGCACGGCTTGAGCCGACCTACAATGGCGCTCTCTCGCACCGAAACTCATCCATGAGCACTGAACGCCCGCGCTTTCATCTGGCCTTTCCGGTTACTGACCTTGAAGCGGCGCGCGGCTTCTATGCGGGCGTGCTGGGCTGCCCAGTGGGGCGCGAGTCGGCGCACTGGATCGACTTCGACCTCTGCGGCCATCAAATCGTGGCGCACCTGGTTGTGCCGGAATCGCATCCCGCAGCCGCCAGCAATGCAGTCGACGGGCACGAGGTGCCGGCCTTTCATTTCGGCCTGATCCTGGCCTGGGATGACTTCGAACCAATGGCCGCCCGCCTGCGCGCCGCGCAGGTGCGCTTCGTGATTGAACCTTACCTGCGCTTCGAAGGCCGCGTCGGCGAGCAGGCCACGATGTTCGTGCGCGATCCCAGCGGCAATACGCTGGAGTTCAAGGCATTCCGGAATATTGAGGCGCTGTTTGCCACGGATGTTGAGGCGTACGCCTGAGGCATCGGACTGATGGTTCGAGACGCTGTCTCGATCGGCCGCCAACGCTAATGCGAGGCGCTTCGCGCCCTAGCCCACTTCGCGGCCGCCTCGACAGCTCCTCACCACGAACGGGATTGTGTGGCGCACCGACCTAAGGCTCGACGTATTCCACCACGTCAAGACCAAACCCTGGCAAACCCACCTGACGGCGCGGCGTGCCGATGACGCGCAGTTTGCCGAGACCCAGGTCGGCGAGGATCTGCGCGCCAGCGCCATTTCGACGCCATTCCGCTACGACGCCTTGCTCTTTCTCTGGCTGCTGCCGCACGCGCGCCAGCAGGGTGTCGGGCGGAACTGGCTCGGAGAGCACCACCAGCACGCCGGCACCAGCTTCGGCGATGCGGCGCAGGGCGTCGCCGGCGGTCACGCCGAAATCCGGGCGCCGCCAGCGCAGCACGTCCGACAGTGGGTTCTTCACGTGCACGCGCACCAGGGTGGGCGTGTCGGCGTGTGGCTCGCCGCGCAACAGGGCGAAATGGATTTCACGCGAGAGGCGATCGCGGAAGGTGACCAGCCGGAACGGACCGAATTCGGTTTCGATCTCGCGCTCGTCGACCCGCTCGACGGTGTGCTCGGTTTCCAGACGATGGCGGATCAGTGCTTCGATCGATCCCATCTTCAGGCCGTGCTCGGCGGCGAAGCCCTCCAGCTGCGGACGACGCGCCATCGAACCGTCGGCATTGAGTATTTCGACCAGCACGCCGGCCGGCTCCAAGCCGGCCAGCAAAGCCAGGTCGCTGGCGGCTTCGGTGTGGCCGCTGCGACTCAGCACGCCGCCGGGCTGCACCATCAGCGGGAAGATGTGACCCGGCTGGGTTAGATCGATCGGACGTGCATCCGGGCGCACGGCGGTACGGATGGTGTGCGCGCGGTCGTAGGCCGAGATGCCGGTGGTTACACCTTCGGCGGCCTCGATCGAAACGGTGAAATTGGTCTGATAGGGCGAGCGGTTGTCGCTCACCATCGGCGCCAGGCCGAGTTGCGCGCAGCGCTCGCGGGTCAAGGCCAGACACACCAGGCCGCGCGCATGCGTGACCATGAAGTTGATGTCCGACGGCCGTACCAGTTCGGCCGCCATGATCAGATCGCCCTCGTTCTCGCGATCTTCGTCATCGAGGATGACAACCATGCGCCCCGCGCGGATTTCGTCGAGCAATTCGGAGATGGGAGAAAAGGACATGGGTTCGGATTGGCTCAATGGCGGGATGGCGCGGCGGCATCCCGTGCCGTCAGCAGCGATTCGACGTAGCGCGCCACCTGATCAACTTCCAGGTTGACCTGCGCGCCGACCGGGGTTTCACCGAACGCGGTGTGTTCGATGGTATGCGGCACCAGGTTGACCTCGAACCAGTCCGGGCCGACCGCATTGATGGTGAGGCTGACGCCATCGACGCAGATCGAGCCCTTTTCGGCGATGTAGCGCATCAGCGCGACAGGCACCTGGAAACGCCAGCGCTGCGAGCGTGCGTCCGGTTCGATCGACTGCACGCTGCCAACGCCGTCGACATGGCCGGATACGAGGTGCCCACCAAGTCGGTCGCCGACGCGCAGCGCCCGCTCCAGATTGACGGGCGCGCCGATCTCCAGGCCACCCAGGGTGCTGCGCTGCAGTGATTCAAGCGAGACATCGGCCGCAAAGCCGCAAGTGTCGAATTCCACCACGGTCAGGCACACGCCCGACACCGCGATACTCTCGCCGAGCTGAACTTCATCCATCGCCAGCGCGCCCGCGCCGAATACGAGCCGCACGTCGCCGTCGCGTGGCTGACTGGCACGCAGGCGCCCGAGTGACTGGATCAATCCGGTGAACATCGCGGGTTCATTGCCTTGGGTTCAAGTTGGTGAAACTGCCACGGCAGCCTGTGCTGACCGTGCATCACTCGTACTGTCGCTTCTCGTAGCGGCCAGCGGCCTGCAGGATGCGGCTGAAGGCTTCGCGTTCGACCAGGGTGAGATCGGGACGCCATGCGTCGAATATCAACACGACGCGCGTGGAATCACTGTCATTCCAGGCTTCGTGCTCGAAGGAGTCGTCGAAGATCATCAGCTTGCCTTCCTCCCAACTGCGTTGCTGGTCGTCGCAACGCAGGGCGCCGCAATCGGGCGGCACGATAAGGGGCAAGTGCACGACCAGTCGCCCATTCACGCTGCCGAAATGGGCGGGAATCCGGGTCTTCGCGCGCAGCACCGAGAACATCGCTTCCGGCCCATAGCCCGGCACCCGATGCAGGTCGATGGACTCGAGCAAGGCAGCCGTGCGCGGACAGCGTCGGCAGTTTTCCTCGACTCGTTCACCATGGCGGAACAGATGCAGGGTCGACCAGTTGGCGTTGCGATTGATGCCCTTCCAGGTACGCGCCTTCTGGCTGCCCTCGGGATGATTGACGTAGGGCGCGAAGCCCTCACCATCCTGCAGCACCGCCAGCAGCTCCTTGCGAACCGACTCGGTGGCCGCTTCGACCTGCGCGGCCCAGGGGAACTCGGCGGGCTCGAAGAAGCGACGTACCGGCAGGTCGGGAACATAGAACAGTCCCGGACGCCACTTGGGGTGAGCCAGCTGGATCGGCAGCTTGCCGAGGAACATGTCCGCCGCCTTGCGCAGCCGCGCAATGGCCGCTTCGCCGTGTGCCTCGACCAGGGGTTGCAGCGCCGCGCTGATCGAGCGATCAAGCTGGGCCCGTACCGCACCGGAAGCATTGTGCAGGAAGAAGCGCAGGTCCTCGGGCAGCCTTGCGATATCCATGGATTCGCTGAGCCGCAACGCCATCAGGAAGGGCTTGCCAGCCTCTTCTTCACGTCCGGCCTGCTGCAGCACCAGCCCGCGCCGCAGCAGGACATAGAGATTGTCCGGCTGGAGTTTCAGGCAGTCATCCAGCACCCGCAATGCCGCCTCAAGTTCGGTCGCGCCGTGCAGTGCCAAGGCCAGGTTGTACATCAGGTCGATGTTGTCCGGCATCTGCGCGACCAGACCTCGGTAGAACTGGGCAGCCGCACTGAAATCCTCGCGCTCCAAGGCCTCGAAGGCAGCAAACTGTCGCGCCGTCCAGTTTTGCGGATCACGCAGCAGCAGCTCACGGTAACAGCGCGCGGCCTCGACACGGTGGCCGGAAGCCATCAGCCGATTGGCCTGCGCTTCCAGCGCTGCGGTGGATTGGATCGTGCTGCTCATGCAGGAAACTGCCTCGGTTCTTGCCGTCGCGCGATGCGCGTGGAGGACGCCAACGGGGCGCGGATGCGGGGTTTTTGCAGCGCGCTTGTCAGGCCGCCATTCTACGGGGACGCAGCAGCAGGCGCAGATCGTCTCCCACGGCGCGAGTTTCGAGTACCTCCATGGCCAGGCGTTCGGCCATGCTCGCCGGATCGATACCAGCCAGCAGCGGCCGTCCACGCTCGCCCAGCAACACCGGCGCGACGTACAGCAGCAGTTCGTCGACCAATCCGGCGCGCAGCAGGGCGCCGCTCAGCGTCGCACCGGCCTCGGTCTGCAGCTCGTTGATTCCGAGCGCCGCCAGCGCAGCAAGCACGGCGTGCAGGTCCAGACCAACCGCGCTGCGTGCGACTGCCAGATTCTCCACGCCGGCCTGAATCTGCGGCGTGATGTCTTCGGCGTGCAGACGCAGCAGCTTGCCCTCGCCCTGGGCGACACGGCGACCGCCCGGCAGCCTGCCTGAGGAATCGATCAGCACGCGCCGTGGCGGCGCTGCTTCGCTAGGCGCGCCCTCATCGTCGCGAAGCGACAAGCGGGGATCATCGGCCAGCACCGTGCCCATGCCGGTCAACAGCGCGCAACTGCGTGCGCGCCAGCGCTGCACGTCGCGCCGCGCGGCCGCACCGCTTATCCAGAAGGATTCGCCCGAAGCCAGCGCGGTGCGGCCATCGAGGCTCATCGCCAGCTTGACCCGCAACCAGGGCCGGCCGCGTTCGATGCGGCTGAAGAAGCCGCGGTTCTGTTCGCGCGCCGGCGCTTCCATCAGTCCGGAATCAATGCGGATGCCGGCTTCGCGCAGGCGCTGCAGTCCTGCACCGGCACGCTGCGAATGATCCGCTGCCGCTACCACCACGCGCGCGATCCCGGCGCGGATCAGGGCGTCGGCACAGGGCGGCGTGCGGCCCTGCAGACCGCAGGGTTCCAGGGTGACGTAGGCAGTGGCACCACGCGCGGCCCCTGCGGCGGCTTGCAGCGCGAAGACCTCGGCGTGTGCCTCACCGGCGCGCTGGTGCCAGCCCTCGCCGACCACGGTTTCGCCCTGCGCAATAACGCAGCCCACCACCGGGTTGGGTCGCGTGGTGTAGCGGCCGCGTTCGGCCAGGCGTAGAGCCTGCGCCATATGCGCATGGTCGAATGCGCTGAAGCTGGGCGCGGCGCCGCTCATGCCGGGCGGCAGTCAATCCGCAGCAGGCTCACGTCAAGATCACCAAAGCGATACGCTCCGAGCGATTCCCAGCCCAGCTTCAGGTAGAACTCGGCGTGTTCGGGAGTCCACAGATGCAGCTGCGCAACGCCCAGCGCGGTGGCTTCCTCGACCGCGGCGCGAACCAGCGCGGCACCGATACCCCGACCGCGCGCCTCAGGTTTGACGTACAGCGTGCCCAGCCAGGGCGCGTAGCGATCCGGCGCCGGCCAGTCGGTATCCAGCAGGCTGACCGAACCCAGCGGCTGACCTGCTTCCAGCGCCACCAATGTTGTGGGCACCGCACGCTTTGCCACGTGGGTACGCAATTCGAACGAGGCTTCCTCAAACAGCCACTCGTCGATCATTTCGCCGAAGGCATCGACATGCCAGCGCGCCAGGGTCGGCACGGTTTCCGGGCACTCCCCGATCCACACGATCTGCATCAGCGCTTGCCCCTCGGTGGTTCTTCCAGCAGTGGCAATTGCAGGCCCTCCAGTGCCGGCAGATCGCGCTCCAGGCGCTCGATCTCCTCGCGGAAGGCCTGCACGTCCTCGAACTTGCGATACACCGACGCGAAGCGCACGTAGGCCACGTGATCGATTTTTCTCAGCTCGGTCATGACGTATTCGCCGAGCCGGCGCGAATCAATTTCGCGCTCGCCGGTCAGGCGCAGCGCATGGATCACCGCGCGAACTGCCGACTCCAGCTGCTCACCCGAAACCGGCCGCTTCTGCAGCGCGCGCTCGAAACTGGTGCGCAGCTTGCGGTCATCAAAGGCCTCGCGCCGCCCGTCGCTCTTCACAATGGACGGCAGCTTGAGCTCGGCCGTCTCGAAGGTATTGAAACGCTCACCGCACTCCGGACATTCACGCCGCCGCCGGATGGTGGTCCCATCTTCGGAAACGCGCGAATCGATCACGCGGGTGTCGTCGTGCTGGCAGAAGGGGCAGTGCATTTAGAGCGGGGAACGGGGAACGGGGAACGGGGAACGGGGAGTGTCCGCGGCGAGCTTTTTGGTTAGCGCTTTGCGTAGGGCTTGCAGAAGCTTGGTGGTGGCTCGGAGGCGGTCGTAAGCGGGAACGATTGAAGAGGATTGAAGGAAGCCGAGTTTTTCGGTCAGGGCTAGTTGGGTTTCGACTTCGGCCAGCGAGCCGGCGGCCATGGACAGGAAGCGCAGGTAGTCGGCCGTCGACTGGCGTGCATTGCCCTCAGCGATGCAGGAAGGCACAGACACAGCCGCGCGACGCAATTGCGCAGTCAGACCAAACCGCTCATCGGCCGGCATAGCACGCGTCGCTGAGTACACTTCCGCCACCAGTTCCATAGCCTCCTTCCAAACCCTGAGCTCCCGAAAATCCTGAGCCAATGCCAGCTTCTCCCGTTCCCTGTTCCCTGTTCCCTGCTCTCCTTCTCTGTTCCCCGTTCCCCGTTCCCTGTTCCCGCTTCATCCATACACAGGAAACCGCCGGCACTGCTCCGTAACCTTTTCCCGCACTGAAGCAATCACGGCCGCATCACCCGGCGCATCCAGCACGTCGGCCATCCAGTTGGCGAGCAGCACGCATTCGCCTTCGCCGTAGCCGCGGGTGGTGACCGCAGGCGTGCCGATGCGCAGGCCGGAGGTGACGAAGGGTGAGCGTGGGTCATTCGGCACGGCGTTCTTGTTGACCGTGATGTGCGCCGCGCCCAGCGCGGCTTCGGCGTCCTTGCCGGTCACGTCGCGGCCGATCAGGTCGATCAGCATCAGGTGATTCTCGGTGCCGCCGGAAACGATCTTGTAGCCGCGCGACTGCAGGGCGGTGGCCATGGCCTGGGCGTTCTTCACCACCTGTTGCTGGTAGGTGGTGAACTCCGGCTCCAGCGCCTCCTTGAAGGCGACCGCCTTGGCCGCGATCACGTGCATCAACGGGCCACCCTGGGTGCCGGGGAAAACGAGTGACTGGAACTTCTTCTCCAGCGCCTCGTTCGACTTGCACAGGATGATGCCGCCGCGCGGGCCGCGCAGGGTCTTGTGCGTGGTCGAGGTAACGACATCGGCATGCGGCAGCGGATTGGGATACACGCCGGCCGCGACCAAGCCGGCGACGTGCGCCATGTCGACGAAGAAGTACGCGTCGACCGACTTGGCGATCGCCGCCATGCGTTCCCAGTCGATCTTCTGTGAGTACGCGGAAAAACCGCCGACCAGCATTTTCGGGCGGTGCTCCTGCGCGAGGCGTTCGATCTCGGTGTAATCGATCAGGCCGTCGGCATCGACGCCGTACTGCACCGCGTTGAACAGCTTGCCGCTGAAGTTGACCTTGGCGCCGTGGGTGAGATGGCCGCCGTGCGCCAGGCTCATTCCGAGGATGGTGTCGCCCGGCTGCAGCAGGGCCAGATAGACCGCCGCATTGGCCTGCGAGCCTGAATGCGGCTGCACATTGGCGTAGTCCGCCCCGAAAAGCTGCTTGACCCGCTCGATCGCCAGCTTCTCGGCGACATCAACGAACTCACAGCCGCCGTAATAGCGCTTGCCGGGATAGCCTTCGGCGTATTTGTTGGTCAACACGCTGCCCTGAGCCTCCAGCACGCGCGGGCTGGCGTAGTTCTCCGAGGCGATCAGCTCGACATGATCCTCCTGGCGCTGGCGCTCGGCATCGATGGCGGCGGCCAGCTCCGGGTCGTAGCCAGCGATGCGCATGTCGTTCGGGAACATTTGCGGCTCCAGTAAAGGCTCGGGGTAGCCCGCAAGTGTAGCGGTGGCCGGGTGGCTCAGCCAGTTTGGCGGCCTTGTTCACCTTCACGGGCGTGCAGGGCCGCAACCAGCGAGTAACTGATGATCATCAGCAGGAACCAGGCGCCCATCTTGCCCAGCGACACCGGCGACCAGCCGCCCTGCTGGCTGGGATAGACCCAGGCGCCGGCAAAGGTGCCGACGTTCTCGGCAATCCAGATGAAAAGTGCGATCAGCACGAAGCCTAGCAGCAGGGGCATGCGCAGATCCAGGCTACGCACCCGGAAGTAGACCCAGGTTCGACGGAACAACCAGACCACCGCGATGAACAGCAGCAGGCGGATATCCGGCAGGAAGTGATGGCTGAAGAAATTCACGTAGACCGCAGCCGCCAGCAGCATCAGCCAGAGCAAGGGCGGATGCCCGGTGTAACGCAAGTCGAACAGGCGCCAGGCACGGGCGATATAGCTGCCAACCGCGGCATACATGAAGCCGGTGAACAGCGGCACGCCGCCGATTCTCAGCACGGCGGCTTCGGGATAGATCCACGAACCCATCGCGGTCTTGAAGATCTCCATGAGGGTTCCGACCACGTGGAAAACCAGGATGGTGCGCGCCTCGGCAGCCGTTTCAAGACCGGCGCGCAGCAAACCGATCTGCAGAGCGACGGCGGCCAGGGTGAGGAAATCGTAACGGCCAAGCCAGGCATCGCGCGGATAGAGAAGGTAGCTGCCGAGGATCAGCAGCAGCATCAGCCCGCCAAACAGGCTCGCCCAGGCCTGTTTCAGGCCGAACCAGAGGAATTCGTAGAGACCCGGCCACAGCCCGCCACGCTCACACGCGGTGGCGAGGCGGCGGTCGTAGTCGTGCAGGCGCTCCTTCAGTGTGCTTCGATTGATGGCTGTCAGTTGAATAGTCCCGTTCGTGGTGAGCCTTCTATTCGCCGTCCGGCAGACCTGCCCAGGGACCATGAACCCGTCTCGGTCGGTGCGTCGGATCCGCGCCGACACCCTTGATCGCTTGACTTGGCGATTTGGCGGCGCTTGATCCGACCTACGAGCAAGCCCACACGTAGGTCGGCTCAAGCCGCGGAGCGGTGGAGCCGACGCCGAAGTACACGTTGAGAGCAGCGCTTCGGTAGTCAGTTCAACGCAGCCATCGGGCGCCAGCTGGCAGGTATTGTGGCGATCCTCGGGCAGCGTCGCGCTTGTCAACGCGCTGCAAGCTTCTGCGCCTGACGCCGAGTCCCGGAATCAGCGATAATCGGCGGCTTTCCCAGGCCCGACTGGTGAGTCCGCATTCGCTGGACTTGCGCCAGGCGGTGCCGCGCCCCCGCACCGGAGCCTCGCATGCAATACATCTACACCATGAACGGCGTCTCCAAGACCGTTCCGCCGAAGCGCCAGATCATCAAGGACATCTCGCTGTCCTTCTTCCCCGGCGCCAAGATCGGCCTGCTTGGCCTGAACGGCTCGGGCAAGACCACGGTGCTGCGCATCATGGCCGGCGTCGACACCGACTTTCAGGGTGAAGCCCGCCCGCAGCCCGGCATCAAGGTCGGCTACCTGGAGCAGGAGCCGCGCCTGAATCCCGAGCAGACCGTGCGCGAAGCGGTCGAGGAAGGCGTTGGCGAAGTGCTGCAGGCGCAGGCCGAGCTGGACAAGGTCTATGCCGCCTACGCCGAAGAAGATGCCGATTTCGACAAGCTGGCCGCGCAGCAGGCGCGTCTCGAAGCCATCCTCGCCTCGGGTGATGCGCACCTGCTCGAACAGCAGCTGGAAGTCGCCGCCGACGCGCTGCGCCTGCCACCCTGGGACGCCGTCTGCGGCAAGCTGTCCGGTGGCGAGAAGCGCCGCGTCGCGCTGTGCCGCCTGCTGCTGTCGAAGCCCGACATGCTGCTGCTCGACGAACCCACCAACCACCTCGATGCCGAGTCGGTCGAGTGGCTGGAGCAGTTCCTGGCGCGCTACAGCGGCACCGTGGTGGCCGTCACGCATGACCGTTACTTCCTCGACAACGCGGCCGAGTGGATCCTCGAACTCGATCGCGGCCGCGGCATCCCCTGGAAGGGCAACTACACCGACTGGCTGATGCAGAAGGAAGAGCGCCTGAAGCAGGAAGAGGGCCAGGAAAAGGCGCGCCAGAAGGCCATCGCCAAGGAGCTGGAGTGGGCCCGGCAGAACGCCCGCGGCGGCCGCTCGAAGGGCAAGGCGCGCCTGTCACGCATCGAGGAGCTGCAGTCGGTCGACTACCAGCGCCGCAACGAAACCAACGAAATCTACATCCCGCCCGGCGAGCGCCTCGGCAACAACATCATCGAGTTCAAGAACGTCAGCAAGAGCTTCGGCGACCGCCTGCTGATCGACGACCTGTCCTTCATGGTGCCGCCCGGCGCGATCATCGGCATCATCGGCCCGAACGGTGCCGGCAAGTCGACCCTGTTCAAGATGATCACCGGCGCCGAGCAGCCCGACTCGGGCGAGGTCAGCATCGGCCAGACGGTGAAGCTGGCCTATGTCGACCAGAGCCGCGAGAAACTTGAAGGCGACCACAACGTCTGGCAGGAAGTCTCTGGCGGCTCGGACATCCTCACCATCAATGGCGTGGAGATCCAGTCGCGCGCCTACATCGGCCGCTTCAACTTCAAGGGCCAGGATCAGCAGAAGCTGGTCGGCACCCTGTCCGGCGGTGAGCGCGGCCGCCTGCACCTGGCCAAGACCCTGCTGCAGGGCGGCAATGTGCTGCTGCTCGACGAACCCTCCAACGACCTCGACGTGGAAACCCTGCGCGCGCTGGAAGATGCCCTGCTGGAGTTCCCTGGCTGCGTTATGGTGATCAGCCATGACCGCTGGTTCCTGGACCGCATCGCCACCCACATCCTGGCCTTCGAGGGTGACAGCCATGTCGAGTTCTTCCTCGGCAACTACCGCGAGTACGAGGAAGACAAGAAGCGTCGCCTCGGCGAGGAAGGCGCCAAGCCGCATCGGCTGCGCTTCAAGGCGTTGAAGTAGTCCGCTTCAAGCCCCTCTCCCGCTCGCGGAAGAGGGGTTGGGGAGAGGGGCTCCTTTCGCTCCGCTCCGCATTGCCCCTCACCCCTGCCCCTCTCCCGTGGGGAGAGGGGTTCAAGCGGAGAGTCCTGCCAATGAACTTCATGCAGCAACTGCGCAAGCGCTGGCACGAGGCCAACAGCCTGCTCTGCGTTGGCTTGGATCCGGAACCGGCGAGGTTTCCGCCGCACCTGCGCGACCAGCCGGATGCCGTGTTCGAATTCTGCCGTGAGGTCGTCGATGCGACGGCGCAGTACGTCTGCGCCTTCAAACCGCAGATCGCGCACTTCGCTGCACTTGCTGCCGAAGACGCACTGCAGCGGCTCATTGCTCATATCCACGGCGCCCATCCCGGCGTGCCGGTGATCCTGGATTCAAAGCGTGGCGATATCGGCAGCACGGCGCTGCATTACGCGCACGAAGCGTTTGAGCGCTTTCGCGCCGACGCCGTCACGGTGAACCCCTATCTCGGTCGCGACTCGGCTCTGCCCTTCCTCGACCGCGCCGACAAGGGCGTGGTGGTGCTTTGCCGCACCTCGAATCCGGGCTCCGGCGAATTCCAGGATCTTCGCATCGATGGCCGACCGCTCTACCAGCACGTCGCACAGCGCGTCGCGCAAGACTGGAACGGCAACAACAACTGTCTGCTGGTGATCGGCGCGACCTGGCCACAGGAGCTGGCCGAGGTGCGCGCCCTGGTGGGCGATGCGCTGCCGTTCCTGGTGCCGGGCATCGGCGCACAGGGCGGCGACGTCGAGGCGGTGCTGCGCCAGGGCGCTGACTCGCAAGGTGCCGGGCTGGTGATCAGTTCCTCGCGCGCCATTCTCTACGCCGGCTCCGGCCAGGACTTCGTCCGGGCGTCGGCAGCGGCGGCGCGCGCCCAGCGCGACGTCATCAATCAGTTCCGCTGAAGCCCGGGTCGGATCGTATACCGCTACACACGAGCCTGCGGCGCAGTCCGCAAATCCGCGAGCGCGACGGCTTCATCCGAGCGGCACATCGGCCGGTTGCGCACCATCCAGCTTGAAGCGGACATTGAACGCCACCGTGATGCGCACGTCATCACCCGCGTACGGCGTTACCTCGTGCAGCAACCAGGAGGGAAACAAGACCAGATCACCGGGTGAGAGCCGGTACATCCGCGTTCCCATGTGGTACGGCGGCTTCATTCTGGCGACCGCGAAATCGAGAAACATGTTGAACTGCGCAGTCGGGTCGATGAAACACAGCTTGCCGCTGTCGCTTTGCGGGTCATCGCCGTGGTGCGATACGCAGTACACCCCCGACCAGGAATGCATCGGGTGGTTGTGCGGCCCGAAGTAGCCTCCCTGCCGGGTCACGTGAAACCAGGACTCGGCCGCCAGGTGCAGGCGCTTGAGCATTTCCACGTCGTAACCATTCAGCTCCCGAACGGCGCGGTACAGGCTCGACCAGCAGAAATCCCGCAGGCGCTGCACGCAGGTCTGCGGCCAGTCGAACAGGCGGAAATTGCTTTCGAACAGGGCCTCGTTGCGGTGCGTATACGGCTCCGGATTGCGATAACGATCGCCCTCGGCCGCCTTGGCCAGGAACAGCTCGCGCAGCTCCGCGTTCAGTGCCGTGCACGCCGGCAGTTTGGCGAACACCATCGGGACAGAAAATGCTGGGGCGATCTGGAACACGGAATCACTCCGGACAATGAGGTTGGGTGAGGTCAAAAAGCGCGCGGGTCACCACTGTCCTGATGACGCGCAACGCAGCTGCAAGCTCGCGGCCAGGTCGGTTCCGGCTCAGGCAGGCTGCTGCCCAAGCGCCTGAATCAGCGGTTGCAGCTGGCGCTCATAGACCTTCCATACCCGGCCACGATCCTTGCGGATGCCGTCACGCATCATGACGCTGCTCGCGGTGGCGACGGCGTCGTCGCGCTTCTCGATCTGCACCATCGAGGGCTCGAATTCGAGTCCGCAATAGTCCGCGATCCGGCGGCTGACAGCCTCGGGTGCTGAAACCAGATCGTGATAGTCCACGTCCAGGATGCGCTGCGGAAAAACCGCGTGCCAATGCGCCATGAGCCCTTCGAAGCGCCGGAAATAGTCGATGAACTCCTGCTGGTCATAGGAGTACGGGCAGGCCTGGCTGAACAGGGTACGGAGGTTGGACAGGCCTACGTCGATCGGGTCGCGCCTGAGGCGGATCACGCGTGCCTCAGGCAGGGCACGAAGGATGAAACCGATGTTGAGAAAATTCGATGGCAGCTTGTCGGTAATAAACGCCTTGCCCGCAGCACGCCAACGCATGCTTTGCAGGTATTCGCGGCCGATGCGCCGATAATCGAACCCCGCCCGCTCCGAGACAATGCGGGCGTCGGTTTCAAGTAAGCAATGAAACCCGCTCGCACGGCGCAGCGCAGCGGTGATGTCGTAGGTCTCGCCACCGGCAGCAACCTGCGAATGGCCGGTCAGGATCCGCTCGGTCAGGGTGGTGCCGGAACGGTGCATGCCCACCACGAAGATCGGGCGCAGCTCGGTATCCACATGGCCGTCGATGATGCTCGCTTCCTCGCCAGTCCAGGTCTGCAAGGCGTCGAACAAGCGCGCGTTCTCGCCCGGATCGTAGCGAAGCTTGGCGCGTTTTGCGGCACAGGCCAGCTCGAGCGCGCCCCAGGCCCGTTCATGGTCACCCAGGTCGTGCAGTTCGTTATGCAGGGCATAGCCCAGGCTGGCCAATGCGCCCTGCTCGGTTGTGCGATCAATCAAGGCCTGGATGCGCTCAACACGCTGGCCGGCCTGCGGCAAGCGCAGGCGCGACAGTAGCCAATGGGTTCCCGGGTCATCGGGCACCTTGCTCAAACACGCCTCAGCGTGGGAAGCGGCGTCGCCAAAGCGGCCATAGAACACATCCATCTTGGCCAGGGCCGACAGGCTGAGCGGGTTCGTCGGCTCTCTCGCGACCGCGCCCTTGGCAAACTCGTCGGCCAGTTCATGCGCGCCGACCATGGTGAGCTGGGTGGCCATTTCCGCCAGC
This sequence comes from Lysobacterales bacterium, assembly GCA_038257155.1. Classification (GTDB taxonomy): domain Bacteria; phylum Pseudomonadota; class Gammaproteobacteria; order Xanthomonadales; family Xanthomonadaceae; genus JANJTY01. Next base: position 24,041 of record JBBSJP010000035.1, read on the forward strand.
GAGCTGGCCGAGTCCCACATCGGCAGCGGCAGCTGCTTTGCGATCTCGATGATGGTGGCCGACTCGCTGATCACATTGAGCCGGCGCACCAGGGCCACGGCCACTCGCGGGCTCTCGATGTGACCACTCAGTGCCCGAAGGATCTGCTCGCGCGCCGGATTGTGGCGTTGCGCCGCGATGTGGATATCGGCCACCCGAAGGCGCGTTTCCACATGGTCGGGATTCGCTTCGATGGCAGCCATCAGGCTGCCCAGAGCGGTTTCCTGCTGGCCTGCGGCGAAGTACAGGTCGGCGCGCTTCAGATGCTTGCGGAACTGGGCGTCCGAAGCGGAGATCATCACGTGGGACATGGCAAAACCTTTGCAAGCGCCGGGCAGGCAGTGGGACAAGGGCCCGGATCAGCCGGGATCAGCCCGCGCTCGGGATTCGTAGTATGGAGGACATGCCGCGGCGATTCCAGACAAGCGCAGGCATCCTGCCTCGGGCGCCACAGCAGTCGGCTGCTTACCTGAAGAGAGATCTGGCAACCCGACGGAAGCGTTGGCAGCGCAACAAACCGCACAAAAAAACAGGGGCCCCGAAGGGCCCCTGCTATAGCGAACGGATCAGATCGATCAGAACGACTGGGTGTAACGGATGTAGGGCACGCGGCCGTAGCCGTCGTACAGGGTGAAGTCAAAACCACGACCGGCCGAGTCAAGCGGATCCAGTGCCGGATCCTTGTCGAGCACGTTGTTGATGCCGAGGGTCAGCCTGCCATTCCACGGAGCACTCCAGGTGCCCTGGATGTCGTGGGTGGTCCAGGACGGCACGACCAGCGAATAGCCGTAGTCGTAGTCCGGGCCATAGGCGTCGATCAGGGTCTGCTGGCTGGACACCGTGCTATCGATGTGGCTGATGTTCCAGGTCAGGCTGAAGTCGCCGTAGGTCCACATGTTCGACAGGTTGGCGCGGAACTCGGGCTGGCCCGGAAGGCCAGTCTCGTTGGCGCCGCCATTGATCGAGTAGTCGTTGACGTAGCCGATCTGGAACTGGCTGTTCAAGGAACCGAAATCGCCCAGTGCGAAGTTGGTACGCAGGTTCAGGTCCAGGCCATCGGTCTCGATCGTGCCGAGGTTCGAGTAACCAATCTGCGAGTACAGGATCTCGCCACTGACCGGGTCGCGCGCCACGCCGAGGCCGAGGCCCGGCTGGGGCGGCGTGAGGTTACCAGGCAGCGCCGAAATGCCGTCCGGGCAGAACGCCGTGGTGCCGGCCAGACACGCGGTGAGGTCGCTGGTAGCGAAGAACGCCAGCTGGTTGTCGACCTGGATGTTGTAGTAATCCAGCGTCAGGTTCAACCAATCGGTCGCGTCCCATGCGAAGCCCAGCGAGTACTGCTGGGAAACTTCGGACTCGACGTTCGGGTTGGCGATGGTGAACGAGGTCACCTGGGTCGAGCAGCCCGCCGGCTGGCCCTGCGCAAGGCAGGTGGCCGGGTCGGTCACGCCGTCCGCACCAAATGCCGGCTGCTGACCAACGATGTCCAAGGTCGGGGCACGGAAGCCTTCGCCGTAGGACGCACGCAGGGTCAGGTTGTCGAGCGGCTGGTAGCGCAGACCGATCTTCGGAGCGAAGTCGTTGCCGTAGTCGCTGTACTCGTCGAAGCGGCCCGCGAGGGTCACTTCAAAGTTGCTCAGGAACGGGAACAGGGCTTCGAAGTAGGCCGCCCTGACGTTGCGTGAACCGAACGCCGAGTTGCCCGCGCTACCCGACACCGAACCGGCCGCCGAGAGGGAGTCATAGATGTCCGACCAGTCTTCCGAGCGCCACTCAGCACCGGCCGCGGCCGACGCGGTGCCACCGCCCATTTCGAACAGGTCGAAGCTGGCAACGGCGTAGAGTTCACGGTTGGTGGTGGTGGACTCGCGGTTGACCGTGGCGATCATGCCGTCAAGGGTCGAGCGCGGCACGCCGAACGGGTTGTAGATGTCGTACTCACCGCTGTCGACCAGGGCCTGGGCGAGCGAGGCAACCACGTAATTGCGACCCAGCACGATGCTCTTGGATTCGGTGTGACGCGCGCCGAAGTCGAGATCGACCGAGCCGATACGGCCCTGGAAGCCGACGTTGAAATCGTATACGCCGTTCTCGATGGTGTCATCGCGGTTGCCGAGCGCGGCAAAGCGGTGACGCAGGTAGATCGTCTCGCCGGCGAAGTCCTGATAGTACGGGTCGTTCGGGTAGCGGTTGGCCGGATGGTTCGGGGAATCCGGACGGATGATCACGCCCGAGCCACCAAACCAGGGCGAGGACGGCACCGGCGCGTAGCGGCCGAAGGACTCGACGCGACTGACGGTGCCGTTCAGGTAGGTCGACCAGTCGTCATTGATCTGGTACTGGCCACGAAGGAACATCGAGGTGTTCTGGATCGATGCTTCGTCTGCCGCGACAAAGGTGAAGTCGTAGGCGCAGCGGCTGCCAGAACCGGTGCCGGTGCCAAAGAAGCCATTCGAGTTACAGGCGAAGTCGCCGGCGCGCGAGCCGAGCGTCGGATGATTGAGGAAGCTGCCGGTCGGCGTACGGGTAAAGTTGTTGCCGAACGAGGACACGCCGCCCGACGACCACGTACGGTCGCGCTGGAAGACGATGTCGCGGAAGTTCATCGACACGCCACCGAGCAGGCTGCCACGGTCGCTGGACGCGCCGAAGATGACGGCGGCTTCCTCAGTGGAACCACCCTCACGCTTCGGGTTGCCAGCACCGATGGTCATCTCGGCGCCGTTGAAGTCCTTGCGGGTGATGATGTTGACCACACCGCCGATCGCGTCGGAACCATAGATGGCCGATGCGCCGTCGGAGAGGATTTCGATGCGCTCAACCGCAGCCAGAGGAATCGTGTTGATGTCCTGGAAGGTACCGGTTGCGGCAGCCATCGGAGCGCGGCGGCCATCGATCAGCACCAGGGTGCGGCCCGAACCCAGACCGCGCAGCGAGATGCCTGCGTTGGCCTGTGCGCCACTGCCGGACTGCGGACGAACCGAGCCGAAAGAGTTGAAGGTGGTGTTGCGGAGGAAATCCGCGACAGAGTTGTCGCCCGACGCGTCGATCTGCTGACGGTCAATGATGGTGACGGGCAGCGCACCTTCGACATCGGCGCGCTTGATGCGCGAGCCGGTTACTTCGATGCGCTCGAGGCGTGCAGCCTCTTCGTCGTCTTCCTGCGCGAAGGCAGGGGCGGCGGTCAGTCCGATAAGGCCTACGGCGCCTGCCGCCAGACCATAGCGCACTGCCTCGCTGAGCAGATTGCGGTTAAAAGTCATTCGATCTCTCCAGCTTTCGTGGTTGTGTACACAGTTCGGGACCAGTCTCATCCAAATCCTTGGAAGTGCCGAAGACCCGAAATAACGAGCCCTTAACTCGGCAGCGCCGGATGTTAGCAACAAAAGTGTCTCTGGGGAACTGCCGCAGGCAAGTCTGTTGCTTGGGCGCAACAGCTGAAAACCGTGGCGCAAGTTCCTGAACAAAAAAGGAGCCGGCCAGAGCAGCCGGCTCCCAAAGCCACCCGTGGTGGGCAAAAAGCGACTAGTCGAGGTGGATGCGAATGCGTCCGGAGAAGGTCTCGACGCTAACGTCCGCATCACCTTTTCCTAACACATGTTCCAGCGAGGCCCCAGGACCATAACGGCGCCGTTCGACCTCGCCAGCATCCGACTCGATGCTGCCGCTGAAACTCGACGCATGCAGTCTTGCGGAACTGCCGCGCGGCAGGGAAACCTCGACCGAGCCACTCATCGATTCGAGCTGGATGCGTCCGGCCAGCGCGGCGGTTCCGACGTTCAAATCTCCCGATACCGATTCGGCATTGACCGAACCGGCAATGCTCTCCAGCTGCAGCACGATGTCGCCGGAAACCGACTCGGCGCGCAGACGGTCTGGCGCCGTGCCTCGCAGACTCACTCGACCACTGACGGTTTCCATCCGTACTTCACGCGCCGACGACTCGATCTGCTGGCTGCCACTGACGGTGCCCACCTCAAGCGTCGCGGGCTCGCCGCTCATGCTCACTGCGCCGCTGACCGACTCGATCTGCATGCGGCTGCCGCCAACGCCTTCGACCTGCACATCAGCCGAAACCGACTCCACTTCCAAGCTGGCACGATGCGGCAGTTTGACGATCAGCACGCTGTCACCGGCCGACTCCGAACCCCACCAACCGAACCAGCCTCCCCCGCCATTCTTGTTCGGGTAATCCACGCGCACTTCCAGGCGGCGTTGATCGCCTTCAATGATAAGGCCCTTCACGCCATCTCCCAGCGTGCCGGTCACCTCGACCTCGTCTCGGTCCCAGCCTTGAATCTCGATCCGGCCGCGCACGTTGCCGACTTCAATCTGCGCGTCCGCAGCAACGCTGCGTCGCTCTTCGATGCGCTGTTCAGCGGCCTGGCTGGCCAAGGGAATGGTGACAAGGCAAACCAGCAAAAGATTACGCATGGGGCTGCTCCGGAAAGAACTGGTGATTGCGGCCTGGCTCGACCCAGGTCCACTCGGTGATGGCGCGCTGAGACAGGCGCAGGCGTTGGGAATAGGTACGACGCAACTGGTCGAGCAGGAATCCGGCCGATGGGTCAGCCTGCAGCGCCTGATGCAGCGTGGTCAGACTGCGGTCGAGGTCTTCGACTACGGGTGTCAACTCGGGTGGGAAGGCGATCGGGCCGAGTGCGCGCATGGCACCGTCGTATTCGGCAGCCAGCGCGTCGGCCTGCATCACCATGGGGTGATGATCGGCATTCCGGCCGAGATCCGCCTCTTGCAATGCATCGGGACCCAGCGCCAACACGGCAACCAGCGCTGCCGATGCCGCCAGGGCGAATGGAGCCAGCCAGCGTGCGTGCTTGCGCTGCGAGGCCCGGCGCGGGGCGATGCGGGCCGACACCGCAGGCCAAAGGTCGCGTTGCGGCGCCAGCTCACGCGGCAGCTGCGCCAGCTTGCGGCGAAGTTCGAAATCACTCATGCCTCGTCTCCCAGCAGCTTGCGCAACAAACCCCTGGCGCGATGCAGCTGCGCCTTCGAAGTACCTACCGCCATATTCAGCTCAACCGCGATTTCATCGTGCTTCCAGCCTTCGACGTCGTGCAGCACCAGCACCGCACGGGCGCGCGGCGGCAAAGTCGCCACTGCGCGCTCCAGATCCATGCCCAGGTCGGCGCGCTGACGGCTTGAAGCGTGACCGTGGGTAAACTCGATCTGGCTGTCGTCGGTCTCCAGATCTTCGCCCGCGCGGCGCGCGCGCAGATCCATCAGCGCGACGTTCACCGCCAGCCGATGCAGCCAGGTACCAAAGGCGCTGTCGCCGCGAAAGCCCGGCAGCGCCTGCCAGGCGCGCACGAAGGCCTCCTGCGTCAGTTCCTCGGCGCGCGCCTGCACCCCGCCAACCAGACGCCAGATCACCGCGTGGACGCGCTTCACGTGGGCGCGGTATAGACGCTCAAAGTCGGCCGCGTTGCCCGCCGCTGCACTGCGCACCCAGGCGGCAGTTTCGTCGGCCGGCAGCGGGCTGACCGGGGCGGGGACAGAATCGATGGGCATGGCGACACTGAGCATAGTCGCTTGGATGCAGTTCGGCCCCGCAGGGTTTAGGTGTTTCGAAGAATTGCGGACTCCGTCCGCGCCACTAGGCGACCTGGATCAATGTGTTGCTGGACTCGCCGCGAATGACTGCCCGCGTGTCGGATCCGCGCCGCCAAAGCAGGTCGCCCGGTCGGGCGTTTCGGCGGCGCTTGATCCGACCTACGAGAGGTCTACCGCGGCGCTTGATATGCCCCACGTGCGCCTGAGGTAGGTCGGCTCAAGCCGCGCAGCGGTGGAGCCGACAGGGTCCCGCGTTCGCGCACAGATGCGCTTCTACACGGGCGTGACGTTTTCGCGGCTCGCAGGCTAGCCGAGCCGCTCCGCGATCTGCGCACATTCAACGCGCAGGGCCGGTGGCACGCGCTCGCCGAATTCGTCGAGATAGTCAGCGATGGCGACCATCTCGTCCTTCCAGCCCTGCTGGTCGAGCTCGAACAGCGCGCGCTGGGCTTCGTCGGTCAAAGCCAGACCCTCGGTATCCAGGTCGGTTTTGCACGGCAGGTTGCCGATCGGCGTGTCGACTGCACCGGCATTGCCGGTGATGCGCCCGATCATCCAGGCCAGCACGCGCAGGTTGTCGCCAAAGCCCGGCCAGAGGAAATCCCCGCCCGCACCCTTGCGGAACCAGTTGACGTGGAAAATCTTCGGCAGGCTGGCGCCGGGTTTGTCGAAGCTCAGCCAGTGACCGAAGTAGTCGGCGAAGTTGTAGCCACAAAAGGGCTTCATCGCCATCGGGTCGCGCCGCACCACGCCGACTGTGCCGGTCGCCGCTGCCGTGGTTTCGGAGGCCATCGATGCACCGACCAGTACGCCGTGGCGCCAGTCGCGCGCTTCAAACACCAGCGGCACGAGAGAGGCGCGGCGCCCGCCGAACACGATGGCCGAGATCGGCACACCCTGCGCTTCCTCAGCCTTGTCGGTGTAGCTCGGGCACTGTTTGGCACTGACCGTGAAACGCGAGTTCGGATGTGCGGCCGGGCCGTTGGCCGGATTGAAGTCGCGTCCCTGCCAGTCTTTCGCCGGCGTGCCGGGCAGGCCTTCCCACCAGGGCTGGTTGTCGGCAGTCACGCCAACATTGGTGAAGATCGCGTCGCGACCCAGCATTGCCAGGGCGTTCGGATTGGTCTTGTTGCTGGTTCCGGGTGCCACGCCGAAGAAACCGGCTTCCGGATTGATCGCCCAGAGGCGGCCGTCTTCACCCGGGTGCATCCAGCAGATGTCGTCACCCACGGTCCAGATCTTCCATCCGGCCTGGCGGTAGCCTTCTGGCGGAATCAGCATGGCGAGGTTGGTCTTGCCGCAGGCGCTGGGAAAGGCCGCAGCAATGTAGTGGGTTTCGCCGGCCGGAGTTTCGATGCCGAGGATCAACATGTGCTCGGCCAGCCAGCCCTCGCTGCGCGCCTGATGGCTGGCGATGCGCAAGGCATGGCACTTCTTGCCAAGCAGTGCATTGCCGCCATAGCCCGACCCGAACGACTTGATGCTGAGTTCTTCCGGGAAGTGCATGATGAAGCGACGCTCGGGATCGAGTTCGCCGATCGAATGCAGGCCTTTGACGAACGAGTCTTCCCGCTCGCCGCGAGCGGCACGCTCGGCTCCTTCGCGCTCGATCCTGGCCAGAGCGGCGGCACCCATGCGGGTCATGATGCGCATGTTGGCAACGACGTAGGGGCTGTCGGTGATCTCGACGCCGCAGCGCGCGAGCGGCGAATCGACCGGACCCATGCAGTAGGGCACCACGTACAGGGTGCGGCCACGCATGCAGCCGGCAAACAAGGCGTCCATTTTGGCGTGGGCTTCGGCCGGCGCCATCCAGGGATTGTTCGGGCCGGCATCGTCGCGCTCGCTGGTGCAGACGAAGGTGAGGTGCTCGACGCGCGCGACATCGCCCGGGTTGGAGCGGTGCAGATAACAGTTCGGGTGAGTATCCGGGTTCAGCCCGATCAGGTCGCCGTTGTCGAGCATGCGTGCGACCAGCGCCGCGTTTTCGGTATCGGAGCCGTCGCACCAGTGGATGCTGTCGGGCTGGGTGAGGCGGGCGACTTCTTCGACCCACTGGTTGAGTGCAGCAAGCTGGCTGGACATCGGGAAAGCGACTCCACGGCCTGCAACGGCCGATGCGATCTGGTTCGGGAGGAAGTGAAGAAGTCCGTGGCTGAAAGCGCCGCGGGCATTGGCTTGCAAACAATCCACCACATTGGGCCTTGAGCCCTACGAGGTTGGAATCAGCGTATCCATGAGGTGTTCGACATAGGCTTCAAATTCGTCATGCGCCATGCGTGGTTGCCCCAGCTGCAGGCCAAGCTGCAGGAAACCCACGTAGGCGGCATAGGTAAGTCGCGCGCGGTGCTGCGACGCGGTGCGGGCCAGGCCCGCTTGCCGGAAGGAGGCGGTGAGATACTCCAGGCGTCGCTGCGAGACCCGCCGCATCACCGGCTGCACGACCGGATGGTCGAGCGCCTTGAGCAACTCGGAATAGATGATGTGCGACTTGGCTTCGTGCGCCACCATGCGGAACAGTTCGGAAAGGCGCTGGCGCGGATCGGAAATCGCTTCCAGACTGCCGAACACCTGTTCCTGCTCGATGGTTTCCCAGCGTTCCAGTGCGGCGCGCAGCAAGGCTTCACGCGAGGGGAAATGCCAGTAGAAGCTGCCCTTGGTCACGCCCAGTCGACGCGCAAGCGGTTCGACCGCAACCGCGGCCACGCCCTGCTCGGCGATCATGTCGAGCGCACCCTGTGCCCAATCCTCGGCAGAGAGCCGCGAAGGGCGTTCGACTTTGCTGGCTTCCTGCAACATCCGCGCAGTGTAGCGGCCACCCTGCCCGGTGAAAAGCGCCGATTTTCGTCGAATTTCGCATTTCTCCATACAAATCATATATATAAGCTCTTCACACAATCCATACGCATGCGTATTGACTATCCACCCTCGCGGACCCATACTGTGACGTATGGTCGCTTCCGCCCAGCTCAATGCCGCGATGCCCTCTGAACACGCGCCGCGCCGTCTGACGCATCGCGCCTCCGACGGCGTGAATCTGGCCTTGGAACAATGGGGTGACGACAGCGCGCAGCCGGTGCTGCTGGCGCATGGATTTGGACAGAATCGGCTTTCCTGGCGTGCCACCGCGGCGCGGCTTGCCGAGTCCGGCTTCCAGGCCTTGGCGCTGGACGGTCGCGGCCACGGCCAGAGCGAGTGGAACCCGCTCACGCAGCCCTACAACATGGAGCGCTTCGCCGACGACCTGCAGGAGATCGTGCAGACCCAGGCGCGTCGACCTGTACTGGTGGGCGCCTCGATGGGCGGCCTGCTGGGACTGTGGACCCAGGCGCGTGCCAGTGGTGGGCTGTTCTCTGCCCTCGTGCTGGTCGACATCACGCCACGCTGGGAAAGCCAGGGCGTTGCGCGCATTCTCGACTTCATGCGCGCGCATCCCGAAGGATTCGACAGCCATGAGCACGCCGCGGACGAGATCGCCCGCTACCTGCCGCAGCGCCGCGAACGCAAGTCGCCCGAGCAGCTGGCCGGCTTGCTGGTGCAACGCGATGATGGCCGCTACCGTTGGCACTGGGATCCGCGTCTGCTGGATGATGTTGGCAGCCAGGGCGAGGCCTACCAGCAACAGCTGGTTGAAGCCGCGCGCAAGGTCGAGGTTCCCACCCTGTTGATCAGCGGAGGCCTCAGCGATCTGGTCTCGGATCGTACGGTCGATGAATTCCTGCAGCTGGTGCCGCACGCCGAGCACCGCCGCATTCACGATGCAACACACATGGTTGCGGGCGATCGCAACGATCACTTTACCGATCTGATCCTCGAGTTTTTGAACCGCAGGCCGGGCTGACCGGCCACGTAACGGAGCATCGCAATGAGTATCGCGCTTCCTTTCCTCGCCTTGGCTCTGGCTGGTGGCCTTGCTGCCTACCACCGCATCTCGCTGCGCAACTGGGTGATTCTCACCGCCGTGCTGCTGGTGGGCGCCAAGCTGATCGGCGGTGGCTGGGTCGCCACGGTGATCGCCAGCCTGATCCTGCTGGCCGTGGCCCTGCCGCTGCTGCATAACCCGACCCGGCGGGACAAGCTGACGGCGCCGCTGTTGAAGATCTACACGCGCATGCTGCCGGCACTGTCCGATACCGAGCGCACCGCGCTGGAGGCCGGCACGGTGGGATTCGAGGGTGAGCTGTTTTCCGGCATGCCCAAGTGGAAAACCCTGCTGGCGCAGCCCAGGCCGGAGCTCAGTGCCGAAGAGCAGGCGTTCCTCGATGGCCCGGTCGAAGAGGTCTGCAGGATGACCAACGACTGGGAAATCACCCACGACCATGCCGACCTAACCCCGGAAATCTGGGACTACCTGAAGAAGCACAAGTTCTTCGGCATGATCATCCCGAAGCAGTACGGCGGACTGGGCTTCTCGGCGCTGGGACACCACAAGGTGATCGAGAAGCTGGCATCGATCTCCAGCTCGCTGTCATCCACGGTGGGCGTACCGAACTCGCTCGGCCCGGCCGAGCTGCTGCTGCACTACGGCACCGACGAACAGAAGAGCCATTACCTGCCGCGCCTGGCCGACGGCCGCGAGATTCCCTGCTTCGCGCTGACCGGCCCCACGGCCGGCTCGGATGCCACCTCGCTGCCCGACTACGGCATCGTCTGCGAGGGCGAGTGGAACGGCGCCAAGGTGGTCGGCGTCAAACTCACCTTCGACAAGCGCTACATCACCCTGGCACCGGTCGCCACGGTCATCGGCCTCGCCTTCCGCCTGCATGACCCGGATGGCCTGCTCGGCGAGAACCCGGATCGCGGCATCACCCTGGCCCTGGTGCCACGCAGCGCGCCAGGCCTGGAAGTCGGACGTCGTCACTTCCCGCTCAACTGCGCCTTTCAGAACGGCCCGGTGCGCGGCAAGTCGGTTTTCCTGCCCTTGTCGCAGCTGATCGGGGGCGAGGAGTACATCGGCGAAGGCTGGCGCATGCTGGTCGAGTGTCTGTCGGTGGGCCGCGCCATCACCCTGCCCTCGACCTCGAGCGGCGCCTCCAAGCAGGCCGCCATGTCGACCGGCGCCTACGCGCGCATTCGCAAGCAGTTCGGCCTGTCGATCGGCCGCTTCGAGGGTGTCGAGGAAGCCCTGGCACGCATCGCCGGCAACACCTATGCGATGTCGGCTTTGTCCGAGTCAACCGCAGCTGCTGTGGATCGCGGCGAGAAGCCGGCAGTGCCTTCGGCCATCGCCAAGTACCACACTACCGAGATGGCGCGCAGCGTGGCCTGCGATGCTATGGACGTGCATGGCGGCAAGGGCGTGATTCTTGGCCCCACCAATTACCTCGGCCGCGGCTGGCAGGCGGCACCAATCTCGATCACGGTCGAGGGTGCCAACATCATGACGCGCAGCCTGATGATTTTCGGCCAGGGCGCGATCCGCTGCCATCCGTGGGTGCTGAAGGAAATGCAGGCTGCCCAGCATCCGGATCCGGAGGTCGCGCTGAAGGAGTTTGATCGCAACCTGTTCGGACACATCGGCTTCGCGATTTCCAATGCGGTGCGCAGCTTCTGGTTCGGGCTGACGGGCGCACGCTTCGGTCGCGCGCCAGGCGATGCCTACACGCGGCGCTACTACCGCAAGCTCAACCGCTACTCGGCCAACCTCGCCCTGGTGGCGGATACCTCGATGCTGCTGCTGGGCGGCAAGCTGAAGTTCAAGGAAAGCCTGTCCGGCCGGCTCGGCGATGTGCTCAGCCAGCTCTACATCGCCAGTGCCATGCTGAAGCGCTATGAGGACCGCGGTCGGCCGGCCGGCGAACGCCCCTTCCTGGCCTGGGCGGTGCTCGATTCGGTGCACAAGATCGAACTGGCCCTGTCCGGCGCGCTGCGCAACTTTCCGATCCGCCCGGTCGGCTATTTGCTGTGGATGCTGGTGTTCCCTTGGGGCCGCCGTGCCCAGGCTCCCTCGGACCGCCTGGGCCATCGCGCCGCATCGCTGCTGATGAGTCCGTCGGATACACGCGACCGTCTCGGCCAGGGCATTTTCCTGACGCCCTGCGCCAACAACCCGGCCGGCCGGGTCAATGCGGCACTGCCCAAGGTAATTGCTGCCGAACCGACCGAACGCAAGTTCCTGAAGTCGGTAAAGGCCGGCGAAATCACTGCATTCGGCTTCGAGGCGCAGCTGCAGGAGGCCAAGCTCAAAGGCATCCTCAACGCCGAAGAAGTCGCCATGCTGACCGAGATGCAGGCCCTGGTACACGATGCCATCAAGGTCGACGACTTCGAACCCTCCGAACTCGAATCGGCTGCGCTGCATCGCCGCAGGAAGATGGAAAAGGCTGCCTGATTCCTCCCGCTGCTGCGCGCCGCAGGGTCTTGCGGCGCGCAGCATCCCATAGCATCACTGCATGAATTCAGTCATCGGGAAGCCGACGCCATGGCCGAGTCCGAGCCACGCATCCTGAAGCAATATCGCAAGCTGACCGCCCTGCCCTTCGGCCACTGGATGTTCTCCCGCGCGGTGTGCTGGGCCGCGCCCTACTTCGCCTCGATCCGTCCGCGCATCGACGTGCTGGAAGCTGGCCGCTGCGTCGTCAGCATTCGCGACCGTCGCCGGGTGCACAACCACATCGGCACGGTTCATGCCATCGCGCTGTGCAACATGGCCGAACTGGCGGGCGGCCTGTGTACCGATGCCTCCATCCCGGCCAGCATGCGCTGGATTCCCAAGGGCATGACGGTCGCCTATCTGGCCAAGGCCAAGGGATCGATGCGCGCCGAGGCCACTCCAGCGCATCCGCCGCAGGCGACCGACACGGGATACGAGTTGCCGATCATCGTCACGGTCACCGATGTCGCGCAGCAGGCTGTGTTCCGCGCTGAAATCGCGATGTGGGTGTCGCCCAAGCCAAACCGCGCCTGAACGTTTCGTTCTGGCGATGCGTCGTCCGCCCTCGCTTGTGCGTCACTTCGGATGGTTCGATTCCCCCAATCCGGAGAACACATGCACCACGCTCGCCTTCTAGCCGCCGTTCTCGCTGTCGCCAGCTGCGCTGCCCAGTCCCAGACTCCGCCCGAGCCAACCCTTGATCTGCGCGGCGCGATAACCGGCTCCTGGTACAACCCTGAGCAAAGCGGTCACGGCCTTGCACTGGAGCGCCTGCCGAATGGTCGTGTGGCATTGTCGTGGTACACCTACCGGCGCGATGGCAGTCCGTTCTGGCTGATCGGCAGCGGGCTCCAACACGGTCCCCAACTGGTGGTTCAAGCACTCGAGGCAAGCGGTGGACAGCCGCCGCCGCACTGGGCTGATGCCGAACCCAGCGTGCTTCCCTGGGGCGAACTGCGCATCGAGTTCGCCGACTGCAACAACGCCACGCTGCACTGGAGCTCGGAAGATCCCGACTTCGGCGACGGCAGTCTTGCCGTGCAGCGGCTGACCCGCATCGACGGACTGCGCTGCAATGCAGAGAACGAGTTCGGCCTGCAGCTGGGCTACAGTTTTCAGCTGGATGCAGCCGGATTTTCAGCACTGTTCGCCGACCTGCCGCAGGGCTCGCCCGACATCTATGAGCTGGATGCGCGCTGGGATCCGCTGCCCGAACCCTTGCAGTCGCGCGCCGGGTTTCGCCTGACCGGCCACAACCGTTCCGATGATCTGGCGATGCTGATCAAGGCGCCGATAAGCGGGTTGCAGCCTGACACCGAGTATCGCGTGGAGCTGGAAATGGAAATGGCCAGCAATGTACCGACCGGCTGTGCCGGGATTGGCGGTTCGCCAGGCGACTCGGTCTACATGAAGCTTGGCGCAAGCACCCAGGAACCACTCGCCCAGCCGCAGGACGACGGCAAGGAAGCCTGGCTTCGGCTCAACGTCGATTTCGGCAACCAGGCGCAGTCCGGTGCAGATGCCTTGGTGGTCGGCACGCTGGCCAATTCGGCCAATTGCGACGACGGAATCAATTCCGACTGGGAACTGAAGACGCTGAGCACGGAGGGCATGCCGTTCCAGGCGCGCAGTGACGCCAATGGCCGACTCTGGGTGTTTGCCGGCAGCGATTCTGCCTTCGAAGGATTCACCCAGTTCTACTTCACCGGCCTGCGGGCAAGGCTGCAGCCCCAGGCAGCCAACTGAAATCAGGCGCGCGCCGCTGCGACTGGCAATGCATCGGCGCGCGTCACAGGCTGGGCTGGGTCGACCAGCTTGGCCTGTTCGCGAACCACGCGAACCGCGCCGTAGAAGAAGCTTGCGGCCACCAGCACGCCAACGCCGAACACCACGTTCGAACCGAAAGCGGCCAGCGGCTTGTGCAGCCAGACGAAGAACAGATCACCGCCGCGATACACCACGGTATCGATGGCCGCCTTGGCCTTGTAGCGCGATTCCCGATCCACTCGCGTATAGATGGTCTCGCGCCCGGGCTTGGCCAACGAGAACTCACCAGCCCGGGTGACGACTTGCACAACGGCAATCAGCAACGGCAGCGGGGAAGCGCTCAGCATGCAGTAGCCCAGCAGGATCGCGCCGGCCGGCAGCAGCAGTAGCGGCGCCAGCCCGAAGCGCACCAGCAGAAGCCGGGTCAGCAACAGCTGCACGGTAATGGTGACGATATTGATCGCTAGGTCGATGCTGGCGTAGTAGCTGGTGCGGTCTTCCGCGTTGTCGAAAAAGGTTCGCGCGATGCGCGCCTGTTCGTTGTACAGCAGGGTGCCGACGCCAACGCCAAAGAACATCAGCACCGCCAGGGCCCGCAACAGCGGATCCGACCAGATGCGTTTGAGTCCGGCCAGTGCCGCGCCGCCCATGGCTTCGTCGCCACTGCGCTGACCCCGCTCGACTTCGCGCCGGCGCGCGTAGGGCGCCAAGGCCACGATGCAGACCAGGCACAGAGCCAGCAACAGGCCGGATACCAGCATCAGGTTGGCTACACCAACTTCCTGTACCAGCAGTCGGGTCAGGGCCGGACCGGCGAAGCCGCCAACCGTGCCTCCCGCCGCGATATAGCCATACACGCGCTTGGATTCGGCATTGCTGAAGATGTCCGCCATGTAGCTCCAGAACACCGATACCGCGAACAGGTTGAACACCGCAACCCAGATGAAGAACAGTGCGCCGCGCCCGGGAAGGTCGCTGTCGAAGGCTGCATAGAAGCCGAGCAGACAGGCGATGAAGAAGCCGTACACCACCGGCAGAAACACGCGCCGCGGAAAGCGGCTGACCAGGGCGCCATAGACCGGCTGGGCCAGCAGCATGCCGACAAAGGTGCCAGTGAACAGCAGCTGCAGGGTCAGGTCGCCCAGCGCGATGTCGCGCGCCGCAAACCAGTCGACCAGGAAGACGGGGAATACTGCCGAAACGTCGCTGGAAGCGCCCAATGCATCGCGCACCGGGCGCAACACGTAATAGCCGCTCAGCAGACAGAAAAAATAGATGAAGGACCACAGCAACGGTGGTGATTCGCGCAGCTCCAAACGCATGCGCTGCAGCGCGCTGGACTTCGGCAAGGCGTCAGACATCTCGGGGCCGCTGGATTCAAACACCCGCATGGTCGCGCAAAAACGTCGGGGCTCGCCACCTTCCTTGCAGGCGAGACCCGACGCGGGGGAGTCTGAATTGAGACCTGCGGCCTAAGCGGCCGGCAGACGCAGCGCTTGCGCGGGAGTTTGCCCAGCCTTGGCGATCAGCCAGACCAGCCCGATCAGCAGCAGGACCGGGACGGCCAGCGGCACAAATACCGCCAGCAGCGCGCCGACTACAGCCAGTGCGGCGACCAGCAGGCCCAGAGCCGTCGCGCCCAGCGCCACCGGAACAGCGAACAGCGCCACCAGCAGACCAACCACGGTGGAAACCATGGCACCGAACAGGGCACCCGCCACACCCACACCGGCACCGAACAGGCCGAAGCCCAGCTCGAGTGGCCAGAAGGTCGCCTGACCCAGCACGACCAGGGCCAGCACGATGGCAAAGAGAATGGCGATTGCTTTCATGATCGGATCCTCCAGCGGTGCCGGTGATTTCCGGCGTTCGATGCAGGATCAGGGTAATACGCATCACGCACGCCATCGCGTGGCAGAAGTCACCGGGACAAAGGTCATGTCGCCGGGCCCGTCATCCGAGCCCGTACGATTCCCGCGTCCCGTTACGGCGATGGGTGGGCGATGCCTTACTCTGCGGCTGGCGCCGGCTTGGCTTCAAGATTGATACGGATGCCGATCTCGTCACCCACATTCGGCACACCGTAGGTCATGCCCCAGTCCGAGCGCTTGATGCTGGTGGTCGCAGTGAATCCACCGTACGGCTTGCCACTCATCGGGTGATCGCCAAGCTTGTTGATGCGCACGTCAAGGCTGACCGGCAGCGACTTGCCGAGCAGGCTCAGATCGCCGTGCACGGTGAGGCGGTCGTCAGCGACCTTTTCGACGCGGGTGCTGGTGAACACCATGTCGGCGTGGTTTTCCGCATTGAAGAAATCCTCGTTCTTCAAATGGGCTTCGAGGCGCTCGAAGTTCATGTCGATGCTGGCGGTGTTGATGCGCGCGGTGACCGAGGATTTGCTCAGATCCTCGCGGTCGAGCATCAACTCGCCGCTGACTTCGCGGAACTGGCCAGTCAGCTCGGTGTAGCCCAGATGGCTGACGGTAAACAGTACCTGGGTGTGGGCCCGGTCGAAGTCCCAGCGCTCCGCGGCGGAAGCGAACTGCAATGGGGCGGCGAGTGCGAGGGCAAGCAGGATGCGTTTCATGGACTTTCTCCGGTGTGGGCGGGACGGTTACACAAGACGGCAGGCTGCGTCGAAGGCCAGTCGCGGATTGCGTGGATGCAGGCTTTCGCGATTGCCGTAGCCGAGGTTGATCAGGAAATTGGCGCGGATCTCGCTGCCGGCAAAGAACGCGGCCTCAAGCTTGGCCGCATTGAAGCCGGACATGGGGCCACAGTCGAGCCCCATCGCGCGCGCCGCGAGGATCAGGTAAGCGCCCTGCAGGCTGGCATTGCGGAACGCGGTGACGTCGCGCACTGCCGGATTGGTAAACCAGGAGCGCGCATCGGCCTGGGGGAACAGATAGGGCAATTTTTCGGCGAAGGCATGGTCGGTACCAACGATGACGGTGACCGGCGCAGCCATGGTCTGCTCGATGTTGCCCTCATCCAGCGTCTCACGCAGCCTGGCCTTGGCCTCGGCGCCACGCACGAAAACGAAGCGCGCGGGGCAGCAGTTGGCGCTCGTCGGGGCCAGGGCGGCCAGCTCGTAGACCGCCTTCAGTGTTGCGTCGTCCACTGGTCGGTCAAGCCAGGCCTTGGCCGAGCCGCGATAGGTGCGCGCGGTGCGGAACAGTTGATCGAGCGCTTCGGCGTGAAGTTGGGTAGGCATGCGATTTCCCTTTGATAAAGCCCATGTCTTCGGGCCGGCGGGTGAGGGCGAAGTGTAGCCGCGTCGCGCACGACGCAGGAACGCCGCAGCGGAAACCGCCGTTCGTCGTTCACGAACGTGGCTCGCAGCCAGGCACAAAGCCGCATACCCTTGCGCGCATGATTGACTCCACCGCCAGCCAATGACCCCGTCAACACCCGTATGGGCGATCAGCGACGGCGCTGCGGGCAACACGCGCCAGGTCGAAGCCCTGGCAGCGGCCCTTGGGCTGCCCTTCGAATCGATCACCATCACCACGCGCGTCCCATGGCGCTGGTTGGCACCGCGCTTGCTGGTCGGGGCCACCGAGGCGTTTGGCGAACATTTTGCGCAGCGCCTGCAACAGCCGCTGCCATCGCTGGTGATCGGCTGCGGCCGACAGGCGGCGCTCTGCACCCGCCTGCTGCGTCGCCTTGGCAATGGCCACTGCCGCAGCGTGCAGATCCTCGATCCACGCATCGATCCGTCCGAGTTTGATCTGGTGGTGGCACCCGCCCACGACGCCTTGAGC
The DNA here is from genome assembly GCA_038257155.1 of Lysobacterales bacterium. Lineage (GTDB taxonomy): Bacteria > Pseudomonadota > Gammaproteobacteria > Xanthomonadales > Xanthomonadaceae > JANJTY01. The sequence goes on from JBBSJP010000035.1 coordinate 41,555, forward strand.
GGCGCCAATGTGATCGTCACGCGCGGCAGTCTGCATGCGATCGACGCCGGCTGGCTGGCCCAGGCGCGCCTGCGTTTCGCACATCTTGGCGCCCTGTCCTCACCGCGCATCGGCGTGCTGCTGGGTGGTCCAACCCGCGCCGCCAACCTCGACCGCGCATGGTGGCGCGATCTTTCCAGCTATCTGCGCCTGTGGCTGGAGCGCGAAGGTGGCAGCCTGCTGTTGGTCGGTTCACGGCGCACGCCGGGCTGGTTGCAGGCCGAGGCCAGGCGCGACTTCGCGGATGTTGCAGGAATGCAGTGGTTCAGCGACGCGGACGGTCCGAATCCCTACCCCGGCGTGCTGGCGCACTCCGAGCGCCTGGTGGTATCACCTGATTCAGTCAACATGTTGAGCGAAGCCTGTGCCACTGGCGTGCCGGTGCTGACCCATGCACCACGTCCGCCGCAGGGTCGCAACGGCTGCTTCCTGCGCGAGCTGATCGAATCCGGACGTGTTCGTCCGATGCGCACCCGCTTCAGCGACTGGCCGGTGGAACCGCTGCACGAACTGCCGCGCGTTGCTGAAGAAGTGCGGCGGCGACTGGGGCTGGACCCGCCGCCGGCGGCGTAGTCGGGATGTTGCATGTGTCCGTCGGGTTCCGCGTCGGATCCGCGCCGACACGTTTTATCGCTAGGCCTGCCTATCCAGCGGCGCTTGATCCGACCTACGAGTCAGCAACGTAGGTCGGCTCAATTCAACGTAGGTCGGCTCAAGCCGCGAAGCGGTGGAGCCGACATCGGGGTGCTTGAGGCTCACCACGAACGGTAGTCCCCGCGTCGGATCTGCGCCGACACGGTTGATCGCCTGATCTGAATGATCGGCGGCGCTTGATACGACCTACGAGTTCTGTTTCCTTTCTCTCTTGTTCTCCTATTTTGCTCACCTCCGCGCTTCTCTGCGCCCTCTGCGCCCTCTGCGCCCTCTGCGCCTTAAGCGTTGCAGCTCTTGATCTGCTCAGCTCTAAATCGCCACCACGCAATTGCGACCCGCGGCCTTGGCGCGGTAGAGCGCATCGTCGACGCGTTGCAGGACCTCGCCGAGGGTGTCCTGGGGCTGCACGCTGGTGACGCCGAACGAGGCGCTGACCATGCCGACGGGGTCGATGGGCATGGCATGAATCGCGCCGCGCAGGCGTTCGGCAATGACTTCAAGCTGGTCAGCCGGCACGCTCGGCAGCACCACCAGAAACTCCTCGCCACCCCAGCGCGCCAGGATGTCATCACGACCCAGTTGTGCGGCGCAGCGCTTGCCGACCTCGATCAGCACCGCGTCGCCCGCCGGATGCCCAAAGTTGTCGTTGATGCGCTTGAAGTGATCGATGTCGAACAGGATCAGGGCGGCGTCATCGCGTGCGTGCGCCAGCAGGGTGCTGAGAAAGCGTTCGCCGGCGCGTCGGTTGTACAGCCCGATCAGCACGTCGCGCTCGGCCAGCGCCTGCAGTCGCTCGCCTTCCTGGCGCAGGGCCTGGAATCTTTCCTCCACGCCGCGCATCACCGGCACCAGCAGCGGCACCATCAGTGCCATGGGCCCGAGCGCCATGGCAAGGTCGAGTCCGCGCGGTGACCACAGCTCGGACGGGTGCATCAGCAAGTAGACGATCACCGGTGCGCCAATCGCCGACCACGAAATCAGGGTCGCCCACAGCGCATGCCGGGGCCGGGCAAACAGCGCCATCACCAGCACCGTGGGCAGAAACACCGCGCCAACCGGCGGCAGGTGATCGATCAGCGTCTGCTGACCCTGCAGTGCCAGCCAGATGAAGTACCAGACTGGCGTCGCCAGCCCGATCAAGACGGCGCACCAACCCATCCACAAGGTCGAGACCATATGTTCGGGCGCACTCCATTGGCGCCAGGCCAGGGCCAGGAAGACCAGGGAGAGCAGGGCCGGCGTGAACTGGTTGAGCGGCGTGGGCACCGGCTCCAGCCAATGCAGCACGGCGATCATCCCGGCGGCTCCAGCGGCCAGCAGGTGCAACAACAGAGCCGATCGCTGCACGAAGTGCTGGCGCGCGTCGCGCATCGGCGAGGCGGTCGCGGCCGCTGACTCCACGGTCGGTTCTGCGGTCGACTCCGGCATGCCCTGCTCCCCGCGCCTGCACCGGGACATTATCCACCTTGCGGCCGCCATTGCGCGGGCAACTGGCGCGCTGCGACGGCATCACGCAAGACCTGTGCGAGTTCAGGCTGGTCTGGACAAGGGCGCGTGGAAGTCCAGCCCATAGGCGCGACACACCGTGCGCACCACCGATCGCGCGGCCTCGGTTTCGGCATCCAGCTCAAGCAGCCGCGAACGCGCGTCCAGGCTGCAGTCAATCGCCCGACGCAGCATCGCCTCATGTGCCTCGGTCAGTTCGGCCGCTTCAATGCTGTGCAAGGCTCCAACTGATTCCAGCGCTGCGATCAGGGCATCGCTGGAGCGTGGCTTGAGCAGTGACGGATGACGCGCTGCGCAGGCCAGGACGCGCGCCTGCAGCAGGAATTCCAGATCGACGAGTCCGCCCTCGCCCTGCTTGAGATCGAAGCGTGGCCCGCGCGAACGATCGAGTTCGGCACGCATGCGCTGGCGCATGTTCACCACATCGGCATTGAGTGCTCCCGCTTCACGTGCCCGGCTGATTGCCTCGGCGCGGACCCGCTCGAACGCCTCGGCAAGCTGCGGATCGCCCGCCACTGGCCTGGCGCGAACCAGGGCCTGGTGCTCCCAGGTCCAGGCGCGCGCGCGCTGATAGTCGGCATAGCTCGACAGGGTCGATACCAGCAAACCCTTGGCACCATCCGGGCGCAGACGCAGATCGATCTCGTACAGGCGACCGGCGGGCGTGAGCGTGCCCAACAGGCTGATCAGGCGCTGCGCCAACTTGGCGTAGTAGCGATGCAGCTCCAGCGGGCGTGGCCCATCGGTAAGGTCGGCCAGGCCCTCGGGGTCGAACAGGAAGACCAGATCCAGGTCCGAGCCGAAGCCCAGTTCACAGCCACCCAGGCTGCCGTAGCCCAGCACCAGGATGCCGCGCCCGGATGGCGAGCTGCCAGTGGGGTGGCCATGCGCCCGCACCAGTTCGTTCTGCGCCAGCTCCAGCACGGCCTGCAGCAACACTTCGGCAAGATCACTCAGACGCGCCGAAATCCGCGCTGCGGGTTCGCTGCGGTACAGGGCCGAAAGTCCAAGCCGAAAACCGGCACTCTGGCGCAGTTCGTTGAGTCCGATCAGTGATTCTTCGATATCTTCGGCCTGACCCAGGGCGCGCAGCGCACTGGCCTGCATTTCCTCCCACGCCAGCAGCCCGCCCTGACCGCGTGCATCGAGCAGTTCGTCGAGCAGCAGCGGGTGGGCGCTGAGTCGCTCGGCCAGCAGCGCGCTGCGCGAAAAGGTATCGACCAGGCGCTCCAGCGCAATGGGTTGTTCCTCCAGCAGTGCCAGATAGCTGGAGCGGCGCAGGATGGCATGCAGCAGGTGCAGCAGTCGGGCCACGGTGCGATCCGGCTCACTGGACGTCGCGACCGCCTGCAGCAGCGGGGGCAGAACCTGATCCAGTCGGCGTCGCGAGCGCGCCGACATCGACCGCACGCCCGCCGAGCGGGAAAATTCCAGAAGCTGGGAATGCACGGACTCGGCCTGTGCCATGCCGGCATCGGCCAGCTGTTCGGCCTTGCCCTGATCGGGCAGTGCCTGCCAGTAAAGCGCCAACCGCGCCGGCGCCACCGCACCATGGCGCGACGGAGCCAGCAGCTCGTTGAACTCGGCAGATACCCTGTGCCGGTGGTCCTGCAGAACGTCGTAGAAATCCTCCCAAAGGGCAAAGCCAAGACCCGCGGCCAGGCGGGAACGCGACGTCGCATCGGACGGCAGCTCATGGGTTTGCGCGTCGCGCAGCATTTGCAGGCGGTTCTCCACCTTGCGCAGGAAACGATAGGCGTTGGCCAGATCGCCCGCGGTGTGCTCGTCGATGTGGCCGGCATCGCGCAGCGCCGCGAGTGCCGGCAGCAGTCCCCGCACGCGCAGCTCAGGTTCACGACCGCCACGGATCAGCTGCATCAGCTGCACGACGAACTCGATCTCGCGGATGCCTCCGGGCCCCAGCTTGACGTGCTCGGACAGCTCGCGACGCGCCACCTCGGCGGCGATCAGCGACTTCATCTCGCGCAGTCCGGCAAACGCAGTGAAGTCCAGATAGCGTCGGAACACGAACGGGCGCAGCACATCGAGCAGGTCTGCGCCGGCCTGCAGATCGCCAGCCGATGGCCGCGCCTTGAGCCAGGCGTATCGCTCCCAGTCGCGGCCCTCGCGCTGGAAGTATTGCTCCATGGCGGCGAAGCTGAGCGCTACGCGACCCGCTGAGCCAAATGGACGCAAGCGCAGATCGACGCGGTAGGCAAAGCCCTCGGCAGTAGTGTCGGCCAACAGTGAAACCAGTTGCTGGGCCACCCGCGCAAACCAGCGCTCGTGATCCAACGGTGCGGCGCCGTCGCTTTGGCCGGCCTCGCGGTAGGCCAGCACCAGATCCACATCGGAGGAAAAATTCAGCTCGAATCCACCCAGCTTGCCGAGGCCAAGCACGCACAGGCCCTGGCCTCGACCAGCGCTGTCCGGCACACGCCCATGACGCCGCGCCAGTTGCATCTCGACCGCATCGAGCGCGGTCTGGATGCAGTCGTCGGCAAGCTGACTGGCGCCTGCCAGGGTCTGATCGATGCTGTCGATGCCCAGCACATCGCGCTGGATCAGGCACAGACTACCGAGGCGCCGATGGCGTCGAAGCAGCGTGCCCCACTGCAGCGGATCGGTGTCCTGCAAACGCGGCGAAGCCGAGGGCATGGCCAGGTTCAACGCACGCCAGTCGGGACTGCGCTGCAACTGCTCGAAGGCGAAATCGCTGACCAGCAGCAGCTTGCCGAGTGGCTCGCGCGCAGCACCGCGCACCTCCAGCGCGTCGAGGCGCTGCTCGATCAGGGACGCAAGCATGTCAGGCAGGGGCTGCATGATTCGATTGTCACCGTGAAACCCTGCAGAAAACAAAAAACCCGCCCCGGCCTTGCGACCAGGGCGGGTTCTCCCTCCCCACAGGATTGCAGCCTAGCGGCACTGGCTGCGTTTGCCACGCTGCGGTGCACGATAAATGGCTGATTGGTTCGCCCGAATCAGTGCGCTTCGTCGTCGCCAAGGCGGCGCTGGGCAAATCCAGGCGCAGATTGCTCTTGTAGGTTGGTGCTGAACGCAGCGAAGCCCAACATGGCGGGGTGGTGGATGTCGGCGCGGTGTTGGATCGCACAACGTTGGGCTTTGCTGCGGTCAGCGCCAACCTACGAAAGCCGATTGGGTGCAAGCCGTGGATCAGCTCTTGTCAGCGGATTTGCCTGGCGCGGCTGGCGCGGCGGTCTTCACCTCAGCCTTTGACTCAGTCTTGGACTCTGCTTTCGACTCCGGCTTTGCCTCGGACTTGGCTTCCGGCTTGGCATCGGACTTCGCATCGGACTTGCTTTCGCCGCCGCTGTCGGCGCCAGTCAGATTGCGCTTCTTCTCGCCATCCTTCTTGAAGTCGGTCTCGTACCAGCCGGAGCCCGACAGTCGAAAGGAAGGCGCAGTCAGCTGTCGCTTTACTGCAGCTGCCGCGCAGGCAGGGCAGATTTCGGGATCTGGATCGGACAGCTTCTGCAGGCGATCGAAAACGTGGCCGCAGGCGGCGCACTCGTATCCGTAGATGGGCATGGTTTGCTCGGGTTCAAAAAACTGGACGTGCTGCAGTGCGTACCCGGCCGCCGATTTTCAAGATCTGATCGGCGGACGGCTACGCGAGTTCAGCGCTTGCGGGTCGATTGCAGGTAGCGGAAGAAATCGGATTCCGAATCGATCATCAGGGTGGTGTTCTGCCCCATCGCCCGGTAACTCTCCAGGGTGCGGAAGAAGGCGTAGAACTCCGGATCGCCACCGAAGGCCTCGCCGTAGATCTTCGTCGCCTCGCCGTCGGCCTTGCCGCGGATCTCGGCGGCCTGGCGTTCGGCTTCCGAGCGGATCGTCTGCAGCTCACGCTCCATCTGACCGAGGATTTCCTGGCTCCGACCCTGGCCTTCAGAGCGGAAGCGCTCGGCGATCGACTGGCGCTCGGCGATCATGCGCGTTTCCACCTGGCGCCGCACGCTGTCGATGTAGTTGATCCGCTTGATGCGCACATCGACCAGTTCGATACCCAGCTCCGGCATCAGGCGCGACGCCGCGGCCAGCATGTCCTGCTCAAGCCGCTCGCGGCCCTTCTTGGGCTTCTCCAGATCGACGTCCTCGCGCACCAGGTCCTCCTCGTCGAGCTGCTTGCTGTCGACGCTCCAGTCACGCGAGCGCACGATCTCTTCCAGATCGGTGCCGGAAACGATGTCACGCGCGACCGAATCGATGATGTCGTCGAGCCGGGTGCGAGCGCCGTTCTCGTCGCGTACCGAGCGCAGGAACTGCAGCGGATCAGCGATACGCCAGCGCGCCGTGGTGTCGACGATCACGAATTCGCGGCCGAGTGTCGGGATCTGGCTGACGTCACCGTCCCAGGCCAGCAGGCGCTTGTCGAAGCGGCGAACTTCCTGGATGAAGGGCTTCTTCCAGTGCAGTCCGGGGTCGGTGATCGGCTCGCCCACCGGTTCACCAAACTGTACGAGGATGGCCTGCTCGGCCTGGTCGACGACGAAGGCCGCATCGCGGATCGCGATCAGCGCGAACAGGCTGAAGATGATCAGTACGGTCAACTTCTTCATGGCTTGGCTCCCGTGGCAGCCGGTGCGGCGTCGCGCAGATTCAAGAGCGGCAGCGGCGACATCTGGCCCTTCTGCACCACGACCACGCTGCCGATGTTGGGCAGCACCTCATTCAGGGTTTCCAGATACATGCGACTGCGCGTGACCTCGGGCGCTTCGCGGTACTCGGCCAGGATGGAGCGGAAACGCGCGGTTTCGCCCAGCGCGCGATTGACCCGCTCGGTGGCATAACCTTCCGACTCGGCAATGGCGCGATTGGCCTGGCCACGGGCCAGCGGGATCTGTTGGTTGGCGCGCTTCTGCGCCTCGTTGATCATGCGCTCGCGCTCCTGGCGCGCCTCGTTGACCTCGTTGAAGGCCGGCTGCACCGCCTGCGGCGGCACCACATCCTGCAGTTCCACCGTCACGATGTGGATGCCGATATCGTACAGCGACATGGCCTTTTGCACTTCATCGCGCACGATGTTGGATATCTCGACGCGCGCCGTGGTCAGCACTTCGCTGCCGAGACGATTGCCGACTGCGCGGCGCATCACCGACTCGGAAATATCGCGCAAGGTGCGCGTGGGCTCGCGCATCGCGTAGAGGTACTTCATTGGATCGGAGATGCGGTACTGCACCACCCATTCCACATCGATCACATTGAGGTCGCCCGACAGCATCAGTGACTCGTCGGGAAAGGTCTGGTCGGAGTACGTGGTGCTGTCCCGGTCGCTGCCTTCCGTCCGGAAACCGAACTCCTGCTTCAGGACGCGCTCGGTCGGGATGATCTGCACCGTATCGATGCCGAAAGGAATCTTGAAGTGGAGGCCTGGATCGGATGTCGAGATCACCGCACCGAAGCGTTTCACCACGGCGCGCTCTTCCGGCTGCACCGTGTAATAGACGCTCGATACGCCCCAGATGCCGAACACCGCGATCAGCACGCCGATCACCAGACCGCGCGGGATCTGCGGCACCTGCGGTGGACGGCCGCTGCTGTTGCCGCGGCCGCGGCCGAGGATGGATTCCACTGTGGAGCTGGTTGACGACATGAGCGAAGGCCCCCTTTGAGCGAATCAGGACGGGAAGGATAACCCGGGGTGGTCGCAAGGGTGCTCTGCAAACACGGATGTGCGGGTCAGTGGTGGGCCATGGTCCACCGAACAAAGCGCTGCTCTCGTAGGGTGGGCCTTGGCCCACCGGGGCAATCAGGTGTCTTCGTCGGTGGGCCGAGGCCCACCCTACCAAGCGCTGCTCTTGTAGGGTGGGCCTTGGCCTGAAGTCTCCCCGGATATTCTCTATCCCAAACAACGGGTTGCCGTGTACTCTTGTTGAAAACAGCGCGTGCACGACGGGTTTTTTCCTCGGGTTATCTAGACCATGAGGACCCGCCATGCAC
>JBBSJP010000036.1:0-49558 GCA_038257155.1 Lysobacterales bacterium
AACAGAGACTCTCGGATGCTGATTGTTCTGGTAGGTTGGCGCTGAGCGTAGCGAAGCCCAACGCGGCGCGGTGGTGGTGGCCTGGCGTGTTCCTCAGTCGCGGGTAACGTTGGGCTTCGCTGCGCTCAGCACCAACCTACAAAAGCACTGCTCTCCGGAGGCAGTCAAGTTCGGCGCTCGGCGCCTCGCTTCGATCGCTTCGTAGCCAAGCGTGGCAGTCCCAGCGCGGACATCTCGTCTACCAGTCCCGGGCTCAGCCAGGTAAATGGTCCAAATGGCTCGAAGCCCTGGGCCTCGAACAATCGTCGATAGAAGTCGGGCTGGCGAGGGATGAATCCCTCGGTGTCACCTTCAATCTGGTCGGGGCTGCAGAAGCATTCGAGGTAGGCGACGCCACGGCAGAGTTCGGCGAATCCCCGAATGCCGCGCTGCAATTGCGGAGCCGGGACGTAGTGCATGACGTCGGCGCAGACCAGAAGGTCCGCCGGAGGACCCGGGCGCAAGGTCTCAAGATCCGCAAAGCGCGCGTATGCCAGGTTTCGACTCCTGCTGTAGCGCGCTATCGCGTATTCGCTGGAGTCAAGGCCCAGATAACTGGCCTTGGGGCGCAGCCTGAGTATCTGGCTGCGCCAGGCACCTTCTCCGCAGCCGATGTCGAGCACGCTGCGAACTGGCCCCTGCAATGCAAACTCGGCGAGCCCCATCGCGAGCGATACGCGGCGCGCCAGGGCTGAGCGGTCGACGACGCGGGTCTTTGGATTGCGGTACCAGTAGTTGAAGTAGTTCAGGTCGTATGTCTTGCTCATGCCAACCAGTGTAGACAATCGGAGCTAGTCGCTGCCCTTGACGTTGCGAAGGTGCATCTCCACGGATCCGGTGCCGCCCGGATGTGCCGCCAATTCAGGTTCAGCGTAGGACGATGCCAGTAGCTCGATTTCCAGGTCGCGCGGCTCTACAGTACTGCGGAACAGCCGGTGCAAGGGTTCGCTCTGAGTTTGCGAAGGAACCGGCTCGAATCCGGCGCGCTTGAGTGATGCGGCCAGCGAGTCGAGCGCTGCCTCGACCGGTGTGTCTATGGGTTCGATGGACACTTGGCGATCCGTGGTAAGTGGATCGCGGCTGAACTCGAAGAGAGTCCCGTATTCGAAATCTATACGCAGGTCGGCCACGAGAGGCTGTGTCAGCGGTCGCGGTACGCCCGCGGCCGCGCTCATTCCGTCATTCAGCGGTGCACTGTCAGGAGGTTGTGCCTGGTCGGAAGCAGGCGAGCTCGCGGGCTGCTCATCCAGCGTTTCGGGGACTTCAAGCGCCGGTGGGAGAGCGACGATGGTCGCGGATTCGCGACTGCAGGCGGCAACCGCCAGCAGCAGGGCGATCACCGCCAAGCCCATCGGGGAGCGAGGTGCTGGCTTCAAATGCTTCATCCAACAGTAGATACGAAAGACAGTGTCCTTATCGGACACCGCACAAGTCTCACCATGAGCTCCCGCAGCTCTGATCCTTAGCGGTTGTTCGATCTACCTGCTGAACTTGCCGGTTGCTTCAGCGCGCGTCGCGGATGAAATCCCGCACATCCGGATAAACCGACTCTCGCCAGCGACGTCCGCTGAAAATTCCGTAGTGTCCGGCTCCGCTGACTTCCAGATGCCGCTTCTGGTCCTTGGGTAGGCCGGTGCACAGTTCCAGAGCGGCGCGGGTCTGTCCAATGCCCGAGATGTCGTCCAGTTCACCCTCGATGGTCATCATGCGGATGCCCTTCAGTGCCTCGGGGCGAACCAGTTGACCGTTGACCATCCATCGGCCTCGCGGCAGCAGGTGCTGCTGGAACACCACTCGGATGGTGTCGAGGTAGTACTGGGCCGGCATGTCGAGCACCGCGTTGTACTCGTCATAAAAGCGCCGATGGCCATCGGCATCTTCCAGATCTCCGCGTACCAGCTGTTCGTAGAAGTCCCAGTGCGACTGGAAGTGCCGTCCGGGGTTCATCGCGATGAATCCGGTGTGCTGCAGGAAGCCCGGGTACACCCGGCGGCCGCGACCGGGATAGTTGGGTGGCACCTCACAAATGACGTTGTTCTCGAACCAGGAAAGCGGTTTGTTGGTAGCCAGGTTGTTGACCTTGGTGGGGCTCTCCCGCGTGTCGATGGGGCCGCCCATCAGGGTCACGCTCTGCGGCAGGATTTCACCGTCGTCTGCCATCAGCGACAGGGCCGCCAGCACAGGAACCGTTGGTTGGCATACCGAAAGGATGTGCAGGTTTTCCGGGCCGATCTGGCGAATGAAATCGCGCAGGTAGCTGACGTAGTCGTCGAGAGAAAAGTCGCCATGCTCACGCGGCACCATGCGTGCGTCGATCCAGTCGGTAATCCAGACCTTGTGCTCGCCCAGCAGGGTACGAACGGTATCGCGCAACAAGGTTGAGTGGTGGCCGGACAACGGCGCAACCACCAGGACCTTTGGATCGTCTTTCAGATCGTTCACCACCTGCGCGTTGTCGCTGTATCGCTTGAAACGCAGCAGGCGGCAGAAGGACTTGCTTGCCACTTCGATCTCCACAACCGGCAGACTGTGTCCGTGCGCCTGCACGCTGCGAATGCCGAACTCGGGTTTCTCGTAGTCCTTGCCCAGGCGATGGATGAGCTCGAAGCCCGCAGAAACCCGAGCAGCGCCGGGCAGACGCGACATCCAGCTGCCTTCGGCCGAGTACATGCGGGCACTGGCCTCGGACCAATAGACCATGGGGCTCAGCATGGAGCGATAAAGCTCGTGCGCGTGATAGAGCATCAGTGAACCTCTGCAGCGTTTGTGCAATGCAGCATACTCGCATCGCGGGCGGCAAGGGAGCGTGCACGGGGTCACGGACCGCGCATCCCGTTACACTTTGCGGCTTCTGCGAATGGAGTCACCAGATGTACCTTTGGACAAAGACCTTCCATCTGCTGTTCGTGATTGCCTGGATGGCCGCGGTGTTCTATCTGCCGCGCATCCTGATCAATCTTTCGGAGACGCGTGGCGATGTCTCGGTGGCAGCGCGCTTGCACCTGATGGGACTGCGGCTGTATCGCTTCGGTCACGTGATGTTCGGCATCATGCTGGCGCTTGGATTGCCCCTGTGGCTGGGGTTTCGCGTGGCGCCGCAGTGGTGGCCGCCGGTCAATGCGAGCGGCGGCTGGATGCATGCCAAGCTGAGTCTGGTGGTCTTGCTGCTGGTCTATTACATCGTCACCGGGCGACTGCTGAAGCGCAGCCTGGCTGGCGGCACGCTGCCCTCGTCCACCTGGCTGCGCTGGTTCAACGAGGCGCCCTTGCTGCTGATCGTGCCAATCATCTGGCTGGTGCTGGCGAAGCCCTTTTGATGCGCATCCTGGCGGGTATCCTGATGCTGGTGTTGTCCGCCTGTGCCGGACGAGACTCGCGTTCAGTGGTCGATGCACGTGAGGGCGACGTCGGGATTTCGCTGGTCGCGGTGCCAGCCGCGGAGCGCATGGAATTGGCTCCGAACGAGCGATTCGAATTTCCCCTGCCGCATCCTGACAACGCCCTGCCGACCTACCCGGAGGCGCTGCTCGCCCTGAAGCTGCCGCCGCAACCATTCTGCGTTGGGGTGAGCATCGGAGAGGCAGGAGAAGTGTTCCGAATTGATCCGATCGAGGTTGGTGAAGACTGCGAGGCCGGTGGCGAGGCACCCGAGGCGATGCGTGAAGCGGTATTTGATGCAGTCGGCTTCTGGCGCTTCGAGGCGGCATTTCGCTGCGTCTATCCCGACGGAGTCCAACCAAGCAATCTGGCCTGCATGCCGCCCGGCGAGGAAGTCCCCACCGCCATCCGTATGCCGTATCGCTTTGTTTTCGTGCAGCGAGACGGAAAGGGGTTTGTCAGTGACGACGAGTAAGCAAGACGTCTAGCAGCCCGGCCGACCTGGGTCCGACAGGCTGCTAGATCCTGCTGAAGCTCCAGCCTGTCGGACGTCCGTTGCTGTAAGGCATCACGCCGTGGAAGGCGCGCGGGTCGGCGTCGAAAACCAGCGGCAGGAAGTGCCGATCGCCTTCCCACATCGGCAGGTCGTAGAGTCGGTCGAGCGGCACCCATTCAAGTTCGCCCTCCGCGTTGCGCGGTGGCGGCGTGCCTTCGAAGCGACTGATCAGGAAAACAAAGCCGAGCCAGTCCTCGCCGTTCTTGCCAAAGCCAGGCCAGTTGATGCTTCCGCGCAAGCTGAGGTCAATACACTCGATCTCGGCTTCCTCGCGAATCTCGCGGCGCATGCAGTCAACGATGTCTTCTTCCGGCTCCATCTTGCCGCCCAGGCCGTTGTACTTGCCCAGATGCTCGTCGTCACTGCGCGCATTCCGGTGCACCAGCAGCACCTGGCTGCGGTCACGCGAGAGCACATATCCAAGCGTGGCGACGATCGGGCAGTAGGGCATTGGTCAGCCTCCCGATTGCCGGATGCGTCGGATGCGCCTGGCACGCAGTTCGCGCAGCAGCACGATCAGCAGAGTAATCACCGTCAACGGCAGCACGATCGCACTCATGACCAGGCTGTACTCGTCCAGCGCATCGTGCGACTGCGCGTAGAGGATCAGATACGCGGTGTAGGCAAGGTAATAGCCGAAGAACAGGGCGCCCTCGCGGCGCCCGATGCGATGGCCGGTAAACATGATTGGAAGGCAGGCTACGGCAACGGCAATCATCACCGGCAAGTCGAACTTGAGCATCGCCAGGGAAACAGGAATTCCCCAGGGCGAAATGCCAGCGGCAATGCCGAGCACGGCGAGCAGGTTGAAGATATTGCTGCCGATGACGTTGCCTACCGCGATATCGCGCTGACCGCGCAGCGCCGCCAGCACCGAGGTGGCGATCTCGGGAAGCGAGGTGCCGATGGCCACCACGGTGAGGCCAATCACCAAGGGACTGATGCCCATGCTCTGGGCGAAACTGACTGCCACCTCGACCAACCAGTCGGCACCGAGCACCAGCAGCACCAGGCCGACAGCGATCAGCAACAACTGCACGCTCCAATGCCGGTCCCAGCCCGAAGCCAGGGCAGGCAGATCGGCGTCGACACCGCCACTGCCACGACGCGACTGGACGAAGAGAAAGGTCAGATAGACCGCCAGCAGCAGAACCAGCACGAGTCCGTCGAGGCGCGAAATGAAGCCATCAAATGCCAGCCACAGCACCAGGAACGAGATGCCAATCATGATCGGCACTTCCTGACGAACAAGCTGCCGGTGCACCACCAGTGGGGTGATCAGGGCCGCGAGCCCGAGGATCAGCAGAATGTTGAGCACATTGCTGCCAACAACATTGCCCAGGGCCACGTCGGTATTGCCGGTCATCACGCCGCTGACTGCTACTGCCAGTTCCGGTGCGCTGGTCCCAAACGACACGACCGTAAGACCGACCAGAAGCGGGGAAATACCGAAACTCATTGCCAGCTTCGATGCTCCGCGCACCAGCATTTCGGCGCCGAGGATCAGCAGGACCAGCGAAACTACGAAGGTGAGTACGAGCATCGGAAGGTGGTCAACAGCAGGGCCGCGTATTATCCACGCTGGCCCGGTCCGGCGCGCGTGCCTGAGACTTACGCAACCAATGGCGGGCGACATCGGACTTCCGGTCACGCCGTGCGCACGCCGCGTCGTTAAACTGAAGCCCGGCCCCTCAGGAGAACGTCATGCAGGTTCGCGCCGCCGTCGCATTCCAGGCCGGGAAACCGCTCAGCATCGAAACCGTCGACCTTGAGGGTCCCCGCGCCGGCGAAGTGCTCGTCGAGATCAAGGCCACCGGGGTTTGCCATACCGACGAATTCACGCGGTCCGGTGACGATCCGGAGGGCTTGTTTCCCGCCATCCTCGGGCACGAGGGTGCCGGAGTCGTGGTCGAAGTCGGTGCCGGAGTGAAATCGGTGAAGCCGGGCGATCACGTGATTCCGCTTTACACGCCAGAGTGCCGCGAGTGCGAGTACTGCCTGAATCCCAAGACCAACTTGTGCCAGGCGATCCGCAGCACCCAAGGCCAGGGCCTGATGCCGGACGGCAGCAGCCGCTTTTCGATCGCGGGTGAAAAGATCCATCACTACATGGGCACTTCGACCTTTGCGCAGTACACCGTCCTGCCGGAGATCGCGCTGGCCAAGATCCGACCCGACGCGCCCTTCGACAAGGTCTGCTACATCGGCTGCGGTGTCACTACCGGCATCGGCGCGGTAATCTGGACGGCCAAGGTCGAGCCCGGTTCGCGCTGCGTTGTATTTGGCCTGGGTGGCATTGGTCTCAATGTGATCCAGGGTCTGCGTCTGGCCGGGGCCGAGATGATCATCGGCGTCGATCTAAACCCTTCCAAGCGTGAGCTGGCCGAAAAGTTTGGCATGACCCATTTCGTCAACCCGGCTGAAGTCGAAGACGATCTGGTGGCGTATCTGGTTTCCCTGACCAAGGGCGGCGCCGATTACAGCTTCGAGTGCATCGGCAACACCAAGGTGATGCGCCAGGCGCTGGAATGCTGCCATAAAGGCTGGGGCGAATCGGTGATCATCGGCGTGGCCGGCGCCGGGCAGGAAATCAGCACCCGACCATTCCAGCTCGTCACCGGGCGGGTCTGGCGCGGCAGCGCATTCGGCGGCGCGCGCGGCCGCACCGACGTGCCGCGCATCGTCGACTGGTACATGGAAGGCAAGATCGAGATCGATCCATTGATCACCCACACCTTGCCGCTGGAGCGGATCAACGAGGCGTTTGATCTGATGCACAGCGGAGAGTCGATCAGAACGGTGGTGGAGTTCTGAATTGGTCAGTGAGTGAGTAAGTGCGTGAGTAAGTGAGTGAGTGAGTGAGTTGGTGAGTTGGTGAGTTGGTGAGTTGGCAGGCTGGTCATGATCGCCCTGCTGACCCCTGCGCTCCCACTAACCGCTCCTACTGACTGCTCTTGCTGGCCGCTCCAACTGACCGCTCCTGCTTGCTCCCACTGACCGCTCTTACTGACCGCTTCAACTGACCGCTCTTGCTTGCTCCCAACTGACCGCTCTTGCTTGCTCCCACTGACCGCTCCTACTGACTGCTTCAACTGACCGCTCCAACTTACCGCTCCAACTGACCGCTTAAGCTGACCGCTCCACCTGTCCGCTCCCAAGGCCCAACGCGTGATCGAAACCCTCTCCGAACAGTGCTGTTTCGACGGCCTCCAGGGCTTCTACCGCATCCACTCGGATGCCTGCGGTGGCGCGATGCGATTTGGCTTGTTCCGACCACCACAGGATGGACCGCGACCGGTGTTGTTCTTCCTCGCGGGCCTGACCTGCACGGAGGAAACCTTTGCCATAAAGGCCGGTGCGCAGCGTGTGGCTGCCGAGCTGGGACTGGTCCTGGTAACGCCGGATACCAGCCCGCGCAATACCGGTATCGAGGGCGCGACGGGTGACTGGGAGCTCGGTGAGGGCGCGGGCTTCTATCTCGATGCGACACAGGTGCCATGGTCGTCGCGTTTTCGCATGGATAGTCATGTGTCGGAGGAGCTGCCGGCCGTAATCGCTGCCAATTTCGCGGTCGACCTTTCGCGCTGCGGTGTGTTTGGACACTCGATGGGCGGGCACGGCGCGCTGACTCTGGCGTTGAAACACCCGCAGCGCTTCCAATCAGTGTCGGCCTTCGCACCGATCGTCGCGCCGTCGCGGGTGCCCTGGGGCCAGAAGGCGCTGCCAATGTTTCTAGGCGATAACGAGTCGGCATGGGCTGATCACGACGCCTGCACATTGATCAAGGCTGGTCACCGGATTGGCGGAGAAATCCTGATCGACCAAGGTCTCGATGACCGATTTCTGAGCGATCAGCTGCGACCGGAATTGTTCGAGGCCATTTGCACCGCGGCCGGCCAGCCCCTGTGCCTGCGCCGTCACCAAGGCTACGACCACAGCTATTGGTTCGTGCAGAGCTTTGTCGAGGATCACCTGCGGCACCACGCGCGCGCACTCGGCGCGTAACAGACGTTCAGGCGCGCCCAGGATTCGCGGTGGCTGGATCGGTGCCCCGAGACATCAGGGAATCAGTACCAGCTTGCCAAGCGTCTGCCCTGATTCGATTCGCTGCTGCGCCGCCGCTGCTTCTGCGAGCGGGAACGACTCCACCGGCAGCGGCTTCAATCGCCCATCGGCGAAGCGTTCCAGCAGCCAGAGCATGCCTTCGCGCAGGCGGGGTGCTTCGGCCTGCAGAAAGCTGAGGTTTGCCGCAAGCACGCTGCGGTTGCTTTGCGTCATATCCAGCGGACTGAAGCGTGGAGTTCGCAGCCAGTCCCAGGCAAGACGCAGCCAGTTGAGGCGACCATTGTGCGGCAGCATGCTGTGGAAGCCGTAGACCAGCAGGCGGCCGGTGGGTGCGAGGTGGGCGTAGCTTTGCTTCAGCGTGGCCACGCCGTTGGCGTCGAACACTGCTTGGAAGCCCTTGGGCGCGAAGGCCTCCGCGGCCTTCCATAATGACTCTTGCGACTTGTCGATTACCCGTTCTGCGCCCATGGCATAGCAATGCGCGATCTTGTGCGTCGAGCCGACCACGCCGGCAATGCGGCAGCCGGCAAGATGTCCGATCTGCACCAGGGCCGAACCCACGCCGCCCGCAGCCGAATGCACCAGCCAGCTCTCGCCAACGAATGGATGGAGCTGCTGATGGACCATGAACCAGGCGGTGAGAAATACCGTCGGCAGGCTGGCGCCTTGGGTCATGCTCAAGCCATTCGGCAGGGCAAACACCGCGTTGGCATCCAGACAGAGTCGGCTGCTGTAGCCGTTGAACAAGGTCAGGCCGATCACCGCATCGCCCACGCGCCATTCGCGCACGCCTTCGCCGACCGAGTCGATGTGCCCGGCGACTTCGAAACCCGGTGTGATCGGGTAGCCGTGCAGCTCACGCGCCGATGCATACAGACCCATGCGGATGATGCCGTCGGCATAGTTCACCCCGCAGGCCTCGACCGCGATGCGCACCTGGCCGGGGCCGGGCTGCGGGTCGGCGACGGTTTCCAGCCGCAGGGCTTCATAGCCGCCGGGTTTGTCGATGCGGATGCGGTGCATGGGCGTGAGTTGTAGGGCTCTAAAGCACGAGTCTTGCACGGCGCCCGTCCTCGCCGCGAGGTGGTTCGATCGCGCCCATCTCGGCTGACCGCTACGCGACTCGCCTTCGCTTCGCAATGGCTTCGCGATGTCGGCTCCGCCGCTTCGCGGCTTGAGCCGACCTACGTGGACCTGCGTAGGTCGGATCAAGCGCCGCAGAATCGCCTGGCCAAGCGATCAGCATCTTCGGCGCGGATCCGACGCTATGCCATGCAAGTTCAAGGTAAGCAAGCTAGCCTCTCTCCGCCTTGGCGCCCGACCGAACTATGATGGTCTTCAATGCGCCAAACATCGCTCCCACTCTGGCCCCTGGCCCTGGCCTGCGCCCTCCTGCCGGTGCTGGCGGTGCATCTGGCATGGTGGCTTTCCATTGCGGATGGCCATATTCCGTTCTGCATTCCCTACCTTGAAGGCTGCACCTCGATCAGCCGTGCCGCACGGCACGGCCTGGGCAATCACCTCTTCCGCGCCATCATGCTGCCGACTGCGATGCTGCAGATCCTACTGTGGCTGAGCGTCAGGCAATGGCTGGCGGCGCGGCATCCCGATGCGCGGGCCGGATCGATTCTGCCCTGGCTCGGACTCGTGGCAGGCGTATTCCTGATCCTGTACGGGACGTTTCTTGGTACCGAAGGCGATGTCTATCGGCTGCTGCGGCGCTACGGCGTGGTGATGTATTTCGCGGCAACCTTTGTTGCGCAGCTGGCGTTGCAGCGCGCCCTGCGTCAGATGCCGGCGCATCCGTCGACGCGCGGCATGCTGGGTGTGTGCGTCGGCATGCTCGCACTGGGCATCATCAGCACCACGGTGACGGCCGTGGTGCTGGACCCTGTTGTCAAGGATCGCTGGGAAAACGTGCTGGAGTGGAATCTGGGCGCACTACTGACCCTGTGGTTCGGGCTGCTTGCCTGGCGCTGGCGCGGCGATGCGCTGGCGCTGCAAATGCGCTAGAAACAAATCGGGCGCCCGAAGGCGCCCGATTTGCAAAGCTCTGCGAGAAGATGCGCGAGTTAGAAGCGCACGCCCTGACGCGAACCGCGGCCTTCCTGGCTACGGCCCTTCGGACCGGCATGGCCCTGGCGCGGCGCGCCGGTATGCGGGCGACGCGCATGGCCAGGCTTGGGACGGGCCTGGGTGACTTTCGGACCGCCGCCGTCCATGCGCAGCGGGCGCTCGGGACGGAAGCCTTCGACTTCCACCACTTCCACGTCACGGCCCAGCACGCGCTGGATCGAACGCAGCAGCGGCACTTCGTCGGCCGCCACCAGCGAAATGGCTTCGCCCTGGCTACCGGCGCGGCCGGTGCGGCCGATGCGGTGCACATAGTCTTCGGCCACCATCGGCAGATCGAAGTTGATCACGGTCGGCAGGCGGTCGATATCAATGCCGCGCGCGGCGACGTCGGTGGCGACCAGCACCGCAGTGCGGCCCTGCTTGAAGTTGCTCAGCGCGCGCTGGCGCTGGCCCTGGCTCTTGTTGCCGTGGATCGCATCGACCTTGAGACCGGCGCGGATCAGGAAGTCGGCGAGCTTGTCGGAACCGTGCTTGGTGCGGCAGAACACCAGCGCCTGGCCGGCGGTGTCGGCCGACAGCAGGTGCAGCAGCAGTTCGCGCTTGCGACCGCCGTCCACCGGGTGCACGCGGTGCGTGATGGTGTCGGCGATGGCATTGCTGGCGGCAACCTGCACTTCACGCGGCGAGCGCATGAACTGCTGCGCCAGCTGCTTGATGGCCGGCTCGAAGGTGGCCGAGAACAGCAGGGTCTGGCGCTCGGTCGGAACGCCGCCGAGGATGCGCTTGATGGCCGGCAGGAAGCCCATGTCGAGCATGCGGTCGGCTTCGTCCAGCACCAGCACCTGGACCTCGGAGAGGTCAACGCTGCGGCGATCGAGGTGGTCGATCAGGCGGCCAGGAGTGGCGACTAGCACGTCAACACCGCGACGCAGGGTTTCCAGCTGCGGCTGCATGCCGGCACCGCCGTAGATCGCGGCGAAGTTGAGGCGCAGATGGCGCGAGTAGGCGCGCAGGTTCTCGTGCACCTGCAGGGCAAGCTCACGCGTCGGGGTGAGGATCAGGGCGCGCGGACGGCGCGGGCCGCGCACTTCGACGCGGGCGTCGGCAAGGCGCTGCAGCAAAGGCAGGCCGAAAGCGGCGGTCTTGCCGGTGCCGGTCTGTGCGCCGGCCATCAGGTCGTGGCCGGCCAGGCAGATCGGAATCGCCTGGGCCTGGACCGGCGTCGGGGTGGTGTAGCCCTGTTCGTTGAGGGCGCGCAGCAGTGCCGGGCAAAGCCCGAGGGTTTCAAACGTCATTGGTAAAGCTCCAAAAAGGTACAGCCGGCGCCAATGGTGGCGCAGGCATCGATCGGATGATCGGAAGGACCCGGAGCGTTCCCTATGAACCGCGCTGCGAGCAGATAACACACGGAGACGGCCCTTGGGCGGAATCCGGATCTGGCGCGACCGTAGACGAACGGTGTGGAGCGGTCGTGGCGCGCGGCTTGGAGCCTGGCGAAGCGACGGCGTAACCTTGGGGAAAACGGACCCAGGGGCGCGACAAAGTGCGCGAACCTTACGCTAAGCCGCCTGCCAACGCCAGCCTTTCATTGGGACTCGTTCAGACTCGGGGGTCTTCTGGCACGTGAAGAGACTGTGCAGGCGGACTACCATTCCGACCTTGGTTCAGCAGGCTGTCGTCCATGAAGATCGTATTCGAGCTCGACGATGAAGATGTGCAGCGCTTTCGCGAGGCCTTGGCCCGGGCGCATGCCGCGGTGCGCTGCGCGGAAGAGACCGACATCCTGTTCGCGGCCAAGCAGGCGCTCAATGAATTGCCCTTGGGCAGCGCGCCCGGCTTCGTTCGGCGTCGCCTCAACGACGTGCAGCGCCTGATCATCATGCTGGAGGACGAGGCCTGGTCGCTGCCGGCCGAGCTGCGCGAGCAGGTGCTGCCGGCGCTTGCCTATTTCTGCGATCCTGATGACCTGATTCCTGATCATCTGCATGGTATCGGCCTGTTCGATGACGCAATCATGCTGGAGCTCTTGCTGATCGAGGAGCGTCCGCTGCTGGAAGCCTATGCCGGCTTCTGCTGCTTTCGTGCCGGCCTCACCCGCGGTGATGACCAGCCGGAGCACCGCGTTTCCAACGCGCGTCTGTTGGCGCAAAAGCGCGCCGAGCTGATGGCGGAATTGCGCATCTCCGATCCACTGATAGCGATTGCTTCGGCTGGCTCCCAGCAAGTGTCGAAGGTCCGCTGACAAGTTGTTCGCGGATCAGCGGTCATGCATTTGCTCGCTCAGCTGTTGATCCAGACGCAGGCTGGCGCGCTCGGCGTAGCTCGCACAGTCAGGCGCTGCGGCAAAAGCCAATGACTCGCCGGCCTGCGCGGCCTGCAGCTTTTCAGCCATGCCGAAAAACTCCGGGTGCGGGCTGAGCAGCACGCGGCACGGCAGGGCCTGCAAACGCGCAAAACTGCTGCGGAAGTCGTCGACGATGCCGGGATAGCGCGGGTGCCCGATCAGTCGGTAGCCCGGCGCAGTGAGGCTGTCGGCGTAAACGACGGTGACGAACTCGCCAGCGATTCGATCCTGCCAGCTCCAGCTGGTGCTGCCCGGCGTGTGGCCCGGGGTGAAATGCGCAGTCAGTTCGATATCGCCTAGCCGCAGCACCTGAAGATCCTGCAGCAGGGCATCGGCACGCGCTGCGGGATAAGGCAGGGCATCACCAAAATGCAGATCGTCCAGACCACCGCGACCCATCAGGGCGGCGCTAGGCGGGCTTGCCATCAGGCGCGCACCGCTGGCTCGCTGCAGCTCGGCCAATCCGCCAGCATGATCGATATGTGCGTGACTGTTCAGCAGCAGACGGACGTCCTCGGGCTGTACGCCGATCGTGGCCAGGTTGCTCAGGATCAGCGGCGCCGACTCGGGCAGCGCGCCATCGATCAGCACACTGCCCTGGCTGCCGCGGATGAGGATGGCCGAGAGGCCAGCCGTGCCGACGTACCAGGTGCGCTCGGCGATCTGGATGGGTGCTTGGGCACGGTTCCATTGCTTGCGCTGCGCGTCGAAGTCCTGCGCCGCAGCGGTGCTCGACACTACAAGACTCAGGGCAAGGGCAAGGGCAAGGGCAGGAAGCTTGAACATGGCTGAGGCTCCGGATGGGGTCGGGCCACTCTGAAATCGCATGCTGTCCATCGCGTGGAGCAAATCGGGCGATTCCCGGGCAGACGCTGCCGTGATCCCCCTGACCCGCGGTCTCGCTCAGGACAACATGGGATCCTGCTTGCTGAGCGTTGCTTCGCGCTTCGATTTGCTGCCAGGTTCGCCGATCACTACCGACACATGGCGCCCCTCAACCTGGATCACGCGCGGCGTCTCTCCAGGTGGGGTCAACTCGAGCGCAGTCAGCTTGCCGCCCCATACCGCGCCGGTATCGATGGCGTGCACGCCGAGGCCCTGGAACAAGCCCAGCGTTGACCAGTGTCCGCAAACGATGCGCAGCTCGCGATCCACGCGTCCCGGCACTTCGAACCACGGATACAGTCCGGCGCGTTGACTGCCAGGGCGCCCCTTGTAATCGAACGCGATGCGGCCCTGCGGCGTGCAATAACGCATGCGCGTGAAGATATTGATGATGGCGCGATGCCGCTCGGTGCCCTTGAGCTTGGGCGACCAGTTGGGCCGGTCGCCATACATCTGCCGCAGCAGCTTGCCGGACTGTTTGCCCTGCAGCACGCGTTCCACTTCGCGGGCGCGATTCTCGGCGATCTTTACCGACCATTTTGGTGCCAGTCCGGCATGCACCAGCATCCAGCCGAGACTGCGGTCGGTATGGACCAGTGGGCGCTGGCGCAGCCATTCGACCAGCGCGGGACCATCCTCCGCCTGCAGCACGCGGCGCAGATCCTCGTTGACGCGGTTCTGATCGGCTGTCTTGCGCTGCGCAATCGCGATCAGGGACAGATCATGGTTGCCCAGCACCACCACGCTGTGAATTTCCAGCGAGCGCACCAGGCGCAAGGTCTCCAGCGACTGCCCACCGCGGTTCACCAGGTCACCACAGAACCACAGGTGATCGGCGACCGGATCGAAGCGGATTGCCTCCAGCAGGCGTTGCAGCGCATCGTGGCAGCCCTGCACGTCACCGATGGCGTAGACGGCCATCAGTGCAGGGTGCGCGGGACGGACAGGGTAAAGGGCTCGATATCGGCGTCGAAACGGGTGCCATCGTCGGCCAGCATGTCGTAACTACCTCGCATCAGCCCGACGCTGGTCTTGAGAACGGCGCCCGAGGTGTACTCGAACTGCTCACCGGGGCGCAGCCAGGGCTGTTCGCCCACGACGCCTTCGCCACGCACTTCTTCCACCTCGCCGTTGGCGTCGGTGATGATCCAGTGGCGTGCCAACAGGCGCGCCGGCACATCGCCGATGTTGCGGATGCGAATCGTGTAAGCGAAGACGAAGCGCTGGTCTTCGGGCTCCGACTGTTCGTCGAGAAAGCGCGTGGCAACCGCGATCTCGATGCGATAGGGAATGGGTTTCATGGCCTCGATTGTGGGCACAGCGGCGCGCCGCTTCAAGTGAGCTGATGCTGCGCCAGGCGGTTGGCGAGACGGATGAAGTCGGCCACCGCAAGCTGCTCGGCACGCGTTCCAGGATCGATGTCGGCCGATTCGATGAATGCAGCGTCGCACAGGCTGGAGAGCGCATTGCGCAAAGTCTTGCGGCGCTGGCCGAAGGCATCGCGCACCACCCGCGCGAATACCGCGCGATCGATGATGCCAATATTGCCGGTGCTGCGTGGCACCAGGCGAACAACGGCAGAGTCGACCTTGGGCGGTGGGCTGAAGGCGCCTGGCGCCACGCTGAACAGGCCAGTTACCTCACAGCTGGCCTGCAGCATCACACTGAGGCGCCCGTAGACCTTGCTGCCCGGCTCGCAGGCCATGCGATCGACCACTTCCTTTTGCAGCATGAAGTGCATGTCGATCACATGCTCGGCGTGCTCGAGCACATGGAACAGGATGGGAGAGGAAATGTTGTAGGGAAGGTTGCCGACCAAACGCAGCCGACCATCGCCGGCGAGGCGGGTGAAGTCAACCGTCAGCACATCGGCCTGGATGATCTCAAGCTCGCCCAGCGGAGCGGCGGCTTCAGCCAACGGTTCAACCAGGTCACGATCGAACTCGATTGCAGTCAGCGCACCATGGCGCCGCAGCAGCGGCAGGGTGAGTGCGCCCGCACCAGGGCCGATTTCGACGATGCGGTCGCCTGGACGCGGATCGAGCGCCGCAATGATGCGCTCCACCACGCCGCGCTCATGGAGAAAGTGTTGACCCAGCTGCTTCTTGTGGCGATAGCCTGCGCTCATGCGGCCTGCCTGCGATTGCCAGCCAGGCGCGTCGCCAGCTCAATGGCAGCGCGCAAGCTGGACGCATCGGCCAGACCGCGGCCTGCGATGTCCAGCGCGGTGCCATGGTCGACCGCCACGCGCGGGAAGGGCAGCCCCAGGGTGATATTCACCGCGCGCTCGAAGCCGGAGGCCTTGAGTACCGGCAGGCCCTGATCGTGATACATCGCATAGACCGCGTCGAAGCCGCGCAGCTTGTCCGGCAGGAACGCGGTATCGGCGGCCAGCGGGCCGATCAGCTGCATGCCCTCGGCGCGCAGCTGCTGCAGCACGGGTTCGATGATGTCGATCTCTTCGCGCCCCATGTGACCGCTCTCACCGGCGTGCGGATTGAGTCCGAGTACGGCGATGGTTGGCAGGGCAAGTCCGAACTCGCGGCGCAGGGCCGCGTGCAGCACGCGAAGTCCGGTCAGCAGACGCTGCGGCGTGATCGCGTCGGGCACTGCACGCAGCGGCAGGTGGGTGGTGGCAAGGGCCACCCTCAGTTCCGGCGTGGCCAGCATCATCACCACGGGTACATCGCCACAGCGCTGCGCCAGCAGTTCAGTCGTGCCGCTGAAGGCCAGACCGGCCGCATTGATGCTGGATTTCTGTACCGGGCCGGTGACCAGTCCATCGCATTCGCCGCGCAGGCAGGCGTCGATGGCTTGCTGCAGGCAGGCGAGCACATGCGGTGCGTGGCTGGGCGATGGCCGCCCTGGCTGCACCGATGGAGCCGGGCAGGGCACTGGCACGATGCCGAGCTGGCCTGCGGGATATGGCACCGGGTTTGCCTGCAGCGTCGAAGCGACGAGCTCCAGCGCAAGGCCTGCAGTTGCCGCACCTGCGAGCATGAGGTCCGCGTCGGCAAACAGGACCAACTCGGCGGCATGGCGCGTGCTGGCCATGCGCGCGCATATCTCGGGACCAATTCCAGCCGGCTCGCCGGGTACCAGGGCCAGGCGCAAGCTGGTCGGCACGACTCAGCTCGAGCTGAGTCGCATGTCGACGTAGGATTCGTCGCGAATCTGCCGGACGAAGCGCTCGAACTCCTCATCCGCCTTGCGCCGCGAGATCATCTGGCGAGCTTCGTCGCGCAGCAGATCTTCAGTGCGATCCTGTTCACGGGTCGCCATGCGTTGCATCAGGTGCCAGCCCTGAGGCGAATGGATGGGTTGAGTGATCTCGCCATCCTTCAGCTCCAGGATGGCGCGTGAGAAGTCTGGCGGAAATGAGGCGGGTGATGTCCAGCCCATGTCGCCGCCGAGTGACGCAGACGCGGTGTTCTGGGAGTGCTCACGGGCCAGCTCGCCGAAGTCTTCACCCGCTATGGCACGGGCCCGCAGCGCTTCGACGCGGGCGCGAGCACTGGCATCGTCGACCAGTTCGGTGGTGCGGATCATGATATCGCGCAGCTTGACTTCCTGGACCATCCGGACCTGCGATCCATCACGCATGTCGCGCACATAGATGAGCTGCAGGCCGCTCGGCCCGCGCAATGGCTCGGACACGTCGCCAGGCTTCATTTCGCCGATCAGGTTCACGAAGGAAGCCGGGATTTCGTCGAGGCTGCGCCAGCCCAGATCGCCACCTTCCAGCGCATTCGGGCCATCGGAATAGCGGATCGCCGCGGCCGGGAATTCCATGCCTTCAACGATAAGCTTTCGGATACCTTCGATTTTTTCCCGAGCGGCGGTGATCTGCTCCGGCGTGGCGCCATCGGGCAGACCGACCAGAAGATTCGCGATTTGGTATTGCTTGCCTCGCAGGTTTCCGCGCGCCAGCATGATGTCGATTTCGGTGTCGCTTACCGAAACGCGGCTCTGCATGATCCGCGAGCGCATGCGCTGAATCACCATTTCGTCGCGCAAGGATTCGCGAAAGCCCTGAAAGCTGTAGCCATCGGCTTCCATCTGGCGACGCATCTGTTCGACATCGACGTTATTCTGCTGGGCAATCGCCTGGACAGCGCTATCGATTTCGATATCGCTGACCCGGATGCCTATCGAATCGGCCCGCTGGATTTGCAGACGCATCTGCACCAGACGCTCCAGAACCTGACGTTCCAGTGATGCGCGGGGTGGCAGCTGCTCGGGGGTGGCGGCGTACTGCTGGGTGATGTTCTCCATCGCCCGGTTGAGTTCGCTGCGCAGGATCACGTCTTCCTCGACCACCGCGACGATGCCGTCGAGTTCGTTGGAAGGCAGGGCCTGGGCTGAAAGGGTGGCCGGCGCAAACAGGGGAAACGCCAGCAGCAGCGATAGAAGGATTCGCGTCATGGGGGTCTTCACGAGAAGGCGTCGCGATCGCGCGACGCGAGCAGGATCAACGGGTGTAGCCAAGAATAGCACGCTCAAGCAGCTCATCCGTGCGGCGCCCGAACGAGCCAAGGCCCTTCAGTTCCATCTCGAAGTACAGCGCATTGCTGCGTTCTCCCTCGCGATTTCGCACATAGTGTCGCCCCAGCACGCGCCAGGCAATGCAGCAGTCCTCCCACTCCAGTCCGGCAAAGGCTTCGATGCTGGCGTGGTCGAATATCGAGTAGTTCCAGCGCGCCACCATGCGCATGCGCTCGCGCAGAGGCAGGATGATCGATGCGTCGACCTGCTCCAGCGCGTCGGCGCGATAGCGATAACTCGCGTTGACAATGCGGCCGCCGCCCAGTCGAGCCTGGGCGCGCACTGCGGAAAGGGTTGTCTGGTCGAATTCCGGATCCCACTGCTGACCTGCGCTGAGTGTCCACGTGTCGTCGGGTGAGAACGATAGTTCACCAACATAAGCAGAGCCTGAACGGGTGTCCAGGGGGATTCCCGGCAACTGCACCCGGAGGTCGTCGAAGTAGCGAATCTGACCGATGTGAGCGGACAGCCTTTCGCGTCCGCTGGCATCCTCGATCAATCGCGTACCGATGGTCATTGCCAGTTGATTCGCATCAGCCTGTCGGTCGGCGCCGGCAAAGCGATTCGGCCGGAACAGCTGGGCCATGCTGAAGGTCAGCTCGCGACTGTCAAAAACCGGGATGTCCGACTGGTCCTCATACGGCACGCGCAGATAGTAGAGGCGAGGCTCGAGGGTCTGGTTGTAGCCCTTGCCGAAGAAACTGGCGGTGCGGTCGAAGTAAAGTCCTCCATCGAGCGAGAGGATTGGGGTGGTGCGGCTGGGGTTTCGCCCCGGCAGGTCCGGTTGGAACTCGCTATCGAGCTGATAGCTGGTGTGGCGCAGGCCGATCTCGGGACGCAGGAACCCTGCGCCGCGCAGGATTGGCATGGCCAGGTAGGGATAGAGATCAACGCGGGTGCCCCCAGGGCGCTGATCGTGATCGAAAACCACGGCTTCGCTGCGCAGGCCGTAGACGAAGTTGTTTCCGATGCCTCGCTCCAGATCGAAGCGCGCCCGGGGCAGGCGCTGGAAAGGTTCGAACTGGTCGTCGATCAGCGGATCGACCACATCCCAGGCTTCGATGGCGAGACTCGCGTCCCAGCCGCGGCCGCGACCGTAGAGCCCAGCGCTGCTGGCCAGCAGGGTGGTGCTGGTGGCTGCCAGTGAGTCACCAAAATCCTCGAAGTAGCGATTGTCCGACACATGATTCAGGTTGGTGCGGACCTGCCAGAAGGGACTGAAGGTCGTGCTGTGACGCCAGGCAAGTGATCCACGATCGCGGTTGCGCAGTTGGTCGCCGGGCAGGTAGTCGCCTTCGAACTCGCCGCGCGAGGATTCACCCAGGTAACGGAACTCAAGTCCCAGCATCGCGCCGCGCCGCCCCAGGATGCGCGGCGTCAAGGTCGCATCGTAATTGGGCGCGATGTTCCAATAGAACGGCTGGCTGTAGTCGATGCCATTGCGCCCGTCGTAACCGATGCGCGGGTAAAGGAAACCGGTGCGACGCCGGTCGTCGATCGGGAAAGTGGCATACGGCAGCCAGGCAATGGTGAGATCTCCCACGCGCAGGCGAATATTGCGTGCACTGCCCACGCCCTGTTCGTGGTCGAGGTCGGCTTGCTCCGCCAGCAGCACCCAGGAGCGGTTGTCCGGATCGCAGGTGGTGAAGCTGAAATCATCCAGGTGACTGGTCTCACCAATCCGCTCGACGCGTCGCGCATCGCCATTGCCGCGTGCTGCGAGCAGCTGATACTGCACGCCGTGCATCTCGGTTTGATCCTGTTGCATGTGGCCGTCGATGCGGTCCGCGCGCAGGAGAAGATTTGCGTCCTGATAACGCACGTCGCCTTCCGCCACGAACAGGCCGGTCTCGTGGTCGTAGCGCATATGCTGCGCTCCCACCCATTGGTCAGCGCGGGTCAGTTCGACGTCGCCTTCCAGCTTGTAGGCGCTCTGCTCACGTACTTCGAATACCTGAGCGCTGACATCGGCCGGCGCAGTGGCGCGATCCTTGGCCAGACCCAGATCGGTGCGATAGAAGTCGAACAGGGTGCCTTGTCGACACAGCAGCCAGCGGTCGGGCTCGAGCTTGGTGGCGCTCGCCGCGGTCGGCTGCATCAGCGCCACGAGGAGCAATGAAGCCGTGGCGAGCATCGCAGTGGTTTTGGAAAAAAGGAGCTTCATGGGTTTCCTGCGGAATATCCTGCCCGGCCCGGACGGGCGGGGCGAAAGCACGAAGCTTGCCGCAAATCGGGCGGGCTTCACAGCATGGCGCGCACGTGGGCGACGCTGGACTCGCGCAGTGCTGCCAGGCTGTAGCCGCCTTCCAGCGCCGAAACCAGCCGGCCGCCAGCGTGGCGCTCGGCGCATTCGACCAGTCGCTCGGTCAGCCAGGCGTAGTCTTCACCTGACAGATTGAGGCCCGCCAGAGGGTCGAGACGATGCGCATCGAAGCCCGCAGAAACGAGCAGCAGCTGCGGGCGAAACCGCTCCAGAGCCGGCAACAGTTCGGACTGCCAGGCTTCGCGAAACATCAGCCCATTGGCCCCCGGTGGCAGATGCGCGTTGCGCACCGCACCGCTGCCGCCGCGTTCTTCCGGTTGACCGGTGCCCGGGTACAGCGGGCTCTGGTGTGATGATAGGTACAGGACACCGGGTGTATCCCAGAAAATGTCCTGCGTGCCATTGCCGTGATGCACGTCGAAATCGATGATCGCAACGCGTCGAATGCCATGCACGGCCATGGCGTGGCTGCCTGCCACCGCCACCGCATTGAACAGGCAGAATCCCATGGCCTCGTCGCGGGTAGCGTGATGGCCTGGGGGACGAACGGCGCAGAAAGCGCGTCGCACCGGGGTTTGCATTACCGTGTCGACCGCAGCACAAACCGCCCCGACCGCGCGCAGGGCGGCTTCGGTGGAATGCTCGCTGGTGCTGGTGTCCGGGTCGAGTCGAATACGCTGCCCGGCCGCCGCAATCACCCGCGCCACATGTGCCGGTGAGTGTGCGCGCAGCAGTTGTTCGTTGCTTGCGGCCGGCGCCTCGTGCCAGCTCGTGCCAGGCAGATTGGCTGCGCGAAGTGCGTCGGTGACCGCGCTCAGCCGCGCCGGGCATTCGGGATGCCCCGCACCTGGATCGTGTGCCATGCAGGCCGGATGAGTGTAGATGTGCAGCATGCGTGGCGCGATGCGGTGGTGTGTCAGTCAGCTGCGCTGCGGCGACGCTCGTGTTTCCAGAGCACTTCGCCATGTCCACTGGAACGTGCCAGAACGCGCGCCAGGACAAACAACAGATCGGAGAGGCGGTTGAGATAGCGGATGGCCTCGGGCCGCACTGCGTCGTGGTGCGACAAGGTGACCAGTTCGCGCTCGGCGCGCCGGCACACGGTTCGCGCCAGGTGGCAGCGTGCCGCGGCTTCGCCACCGCCGGGCAGGATGAAGTCCTTCAGCGGCGGCAGATCGGCGTTGTAGCGGTCGAGAACCTGTTCCAGGCGCACGACATCCGCCTCGAAAATGGCCGAATGCCCTGGAATGCAGAGTTCACCGCCCAGATCGAACAGCTGGTGCTGAACCGCTACCAGCTCTTCCTGCATCGGCTCGTCGATGCCGGCTGCCAGCAGCAGACCGATGCAGGAGTTCAGTTCGTCGACCGTGCCGTACGCGGTGACGCGCGCCGAGTCCTTGGAAACCCGGCTGCCATCGCCTAAACCTGTGCTGCCGTCGTCGCCAGTGCGGGTGTAGATCTTCGAGAGGCGGTTGCCCATGGTGCAGCCCTGTCCGAGGACGGTTGGTGGGGCGGAAGACTTGGTTCTCAGGCGGTCAGATGCGCGCGAAGGCCCGGAACCCGCCGCTGCAGCAACTCGTAGCCGCCAAACAGCAGGCCAGAATAGAAAACTGTGCCAAGCACGGTCCAGTGCAGGAAGGGCAGACCAGCGAGGTAGCAGGCGATGAGGCCTTGCAGACTCTGCGGGTAAAAGCTCGAGCCCCACCAGACGCCAAAATTGGACACTGCGAAGAACGCCAGCGAGCCCATCAAACCGAAGCCCAGCACACGCCCCGCTGTCACCCGGCCGCGCAAACCGAAGCCCATCACGGTAATGCCGGCAATGCAGGCGTAGATCAGCCAGAAACCGCCGCTACCGAGGTAGTCGACATAGGATCCGCCCATCATCAGGGCGAGGCCCAAATCGGACAAGGCCAGCGCCAGCAGCGGCACCAGCAGGGCCCAGCTGCGATGCGCGAAATATGCACCGCCGAACAGGGCCATGGCCTCGATAGGCGAGAAATTCGGCGGATGGGGCAGCAGGCGAGCCAGCGCGGCAGCCAGCACGAAGCCGGTCAGGACAAGCAGCAAGGCGGGGCGCTGGCGGGGCGAATCGGACATCGTTTGGAGTCTCCTGGCCGGGGCGCTGACAGCGCCCAGAGTGGTCAAGCCGGTAGCATAGCGCATCGTCCAGCTGCGGCTTAGCCTCTCCATGTCCGAATTCCCTTCTGCGCGCGTCGATGTACTCATCTCGGGCGGCGGCCTGGTGGGCTGCTCGCTGGCCTGCGCCCTGCACGGTAGCGGCCTGTCGGTGGCGCTGGCCGAATCCACGCCGTTGCGCAACGCTGCACCACCCAGTTTCGACGAACGCAAGCTGGCGCTGGCGCGCGGCAGCCTCAACGCCCTGGCGGCGCTGGGCGTCACGCAGGGCCTGGCAACGGCACCGGAGGCGATCCACAGCATCCATGTTTCGAGTCGCGGGGACTTCGGCAGCGCGCGTCTGCAGTCGAGCGATTATCGGCTCGACGCCTTTGGTGGCGTGGTCATCGCACGCGAGCTCGGGCAGGCGCTCGAAGCGCGTGTTGCCGCGCTGGATTCAATCCAGCGACTGCGCCCGGTCGATGTGCTCGATACCAGTCTGAACGATGCAGGGCGTCGGGTTCGTGTGCGCAGTGAAGGCGGCGAACGGGAAATCGAAGCGGGCCTGCTGGTCGTGGCCGAAGGCAGTGATTCGATCCTGCGCGAGAAGCTCGCCATTGCAACGGAAATGGAGCCCTACGATCAGGTGCTGTTCCTTGCCACGGTCGAGGCCAGGAGCGCGGCTGCAGGGCATGCATGGGAGCGCTTTACCGACAGTGGCCCGGTCGCTTTGCTGCCCCTGCCTGGCGGTCGCCTTGGGTCGGTGCTTTGCGTCCGGCGCGGTGAGGCCGATGAAGTTGCTGCACTCGATGATGCAGGCTACAGGGAGTTGCTGCAGCAGCGCTTCGGCTGGCGCGTCGGCCGCTTCACCCGGATCGGCGCGCGCAGCCTTTATCCCTTGCGCCGAATTGTCGCCGGCTCCTGCACGGCGCCGCGTGCCGTACTGGTCGGCAATGCTGCACAAACCCTGCACCCGATCGGTGCGCAGGGTTTTAATCTTGGCCTGCGCGACGCACTGGTGCTGGCCGAGCACCTGCGTGACGCGAGTTTCCCGGCGGATCCCGGCGACGCCGCGCGCCTCGATGCTTATGCCGATGCGCGGCGCGAGGATCGCCAGCGCACGCTGGCACTGAGCGACGGTCTGGTACGCCTGTTCGGAAATTCCTTCCCACCGCTGCGCGTTCTGCGTTCACTCAGCCTTGCGGCCCTGTCGCAACTGCCGGGTCTGGCCGGTGGACTGGTTGCCGATGCCATGGGATTCGGCTCTGCCGCGCCTCGGCTGGTCCGGGAGCAAGCGGCATGAGGGGTTTCGATGCGGATATCGCCGTGGTGGGTGCGGGCATCGTTGGTGCCAGTCTGGCGCTGGGACTGGCTCGCGCCGGCTGGCAGGTGAGTCTGGTTGAAGCGCGTCAGCCATCGCCATGGAGCGCCGCGCTGCCGGCGGACCTGCGGGTCTATGCACTGGCCCAGGCCTCGGTCGAGTTGCTGCGCGCGCTGGACCAGTGGCCGGCCCTGCAGCGGCGTCGCCTGCATCCCTACCGGGCCATGCGCATCTGGGACGCCGCTGGCGCGGGCGAGTTGTGTTTCGACGCCAGCGATATCGCGCGTCCGGAGCTGGGCTGGATCTGCGAGCAGGCGCCGCTGCAGGATCTGCTGTGGACTGCGCTGAATGCTGATTCGCGCGTCGAGTTGCGCTGTCCGGCGCGGGTCGATTCGGTTGAAATGTCGGAAGAAGCCGCACTGCTGCGCCTGACCGATGGCAGCCGCTTGCGCACCCGCCTGTTGCTGGCTGCAGATGGCGCAAGCTCGCCGATGCGCGACGCGCTGCATATCGACACGGACGAACATGATTACCGGCAACGCGCCGTGGTGGCCTTTGTGCAACACGCGCTTGCGCACCAGGACACCTGCTGGCAGCGTTTTCTGCCAGGCGGACCGCTGGCATTCCTGCCCTGCGCCGACGGTCGCAGTTCGATTGTCTGGACCCTGCCCGAGGTCGAGGCCGAGCGCGTGTTGGCACTGTCCGACGAAGGCTTCATGGCCGAACTGGAACGCGCCTTCGATGCGCGTCTGGGTGCCATCGAGTCTGTCTCCGAGCGCGCTGCGTTTCCGCTGGTGCGACGTATTGCCAAGCATTTCGTGCAGGGCCGGGCGGCATTGGTGGGTGATGCGGCACGCAATGTTCATCCGCTCGCCGGGCAAGGACTGAATCTGGGCCTGGCCGACGTCAGCGCCATGCTCGACCAGGTGGGCAGCGCCGCGCGCGGCGGCGACCCGGGCAGTGCCGCGCCACTACTGCGCTACGGGCGTGCCCGGCGCAGCGACAGTGCGATTGCTGCCTTTGCCTTCGAGGGGCTCGATCACCTGTATTCGAACGACAAGCTGGCCTTCACCCTGCTGCGCGGCCCGGCCTTGGCCTTGGTCAACCGGATTGCGCCGCTGAAACGTTTGTTCGCCAGCCATGCTGCCGGTTGGACGCGCTGAGCGCTCGACTCGCAACCTGATGTCAGCCAGTCCCTTACTTCCAATGCGAGAGCGCATGACCGAATCACTGCTTGAGGTTTCTCTCGCCGCGCACCAGCGCGGTGATTTCGATTCGGCGGAGCGCGGCTATCGAAAACTGGTCTCCGCGGCAGACGCAGATTCCCGCGCGGCGCGGCGCCTGTTGGGCGTTCTGCTACTGCAGCAAGGTCGAGATGGTGAGGCGGTCATTGAGCTTGATGCCGCACTGGCATCCGAGCCGACCGATGTCGAGATTCGCACCAATCTGGCCGTCGGCCTGCGCCGTAGCGGGGCACTGGAAGCCGCAGAGAAGCATGCACGACTGGCGGTGGAATCCGCGCCGGAGCGGCCTGCGAGCTGGAATGCACTGGGACTCAGCCTGCTGGACTCGGGAAAGTTTTCCGAAGCCGCAGCCTTGTTCGAAGAGGCGCTGACGCGTCACCCGGCAGCCCTGGCATTTCGGGTTCACCTGGGCCAGGCCCAGCTCGGGGCGCGCGACCTTGCGGCGGCAGAGACCGCGTTTCGCGCGGCGCTGGGTGTTTCGCAGGATATCCCTGAGGCTTGGCGCGGCCTGGGTCGCGTGCATGCGAAGCGCGCCCAGCACGCCGAGGCCATCGGTGCCTATCAGCGTGCGGCAGCACTGATGGGCCCGGACGCCGAACTGGCGGTGGAGTTCGGTGCGGCCCTGTGTGCCGCCGGATT
Source organism: Lysobacterales bacterium (assembly GCA_038257155.1). Classification (GTDB taxonomy): domain Bacteria; phylum Pseudomonadota; class Gammaproteobacteria; order Xanthomonadales; family Xanthomonadaceae; genus JANJTY01. The sequence continues at coordinate 25,474 of JBBSJP010000036.1, forward strand.
GCATGCGCAGGGCCAGGCCTTGCTGCGCGGTGCCGTTGAACAACAGCCAGACAATGCGGAGGCCTGGTACGCCCTGGGTCGCGCTTTGCTGGCGCAGGACAGAACCACTGATGCGGCCGAGGCCTTGAGCAGGGCCGCAGCGCTGGCTCCTGACGATCCGGTGATCCAGCACCTCTTGAGGGCAGCGCTGGGCGAAGCGCCCGAGCAGGTCGACAGCAGCTATGTGCGGACCTTGTACGAGGATTTCGCTGACCGCTTTGAAGCGACCCTGGTGGATTCGCTGGGCTACTCGGTGCCCGCAGATCTGGCGCGGATGCTTGTCGAGCACTCCGGCCTTCGCCAGGCGCGAACGCTGGATCTTGGCTGTGGTACCGGCCTCATGGCGGCAGCCCTTGCCGACATCGGTGGGCATATTGAAGGCGTGGACCTCTCGCCGCGCATGCTTCAGTTGGCCGCCGGCAAACAGATCTATGCGGCCCTGCACGAGGCCGAGATCGTTGAGTTCCTGCGAGGCCAGAGCCCGGAATGGGACCTGATCATCGCCGCCGACGTGGTCATCTATGTCGGACAGTTGGCTCCCCTGTTCCAGGCAGCGTTCGCCGCCCTGCGCCCCGGTGGTTGGCTGGCGCTTTCGGCGGAAGCTGCTCGGGAAAAGGATATCGAGCTGGATCCAGCCACCGCGCGGCATCGCCACGGCGGCGCCTACCTTGAGCGCAGCCTGGGCGAGGTTGGTTTCCGCAGCGTCAGGCTGCAAGACACCGGCATCCGGCGTGAGCGTGGTCTCGAAACAGCTGGCTATCTGGTCCTGGCGCAGCGACCGGCAGACTGACCCCCGATCCGCAACAAGCCGACCGCGAGCGCAGTACGGTCAGGATCGCGGGTTGCGCTGTGCGCGCTGTCGCTGCGTCGAATCGGCCGCAGCTTGCCACGCAACAAAAAGCCCGCGACCGTTGCCGGTCGCGGGCCTTGCTGTCAGCGGACTTGAAAGTTGGATCAGTTGCTTTCGAAACCGTCCGCAAAGATGCCGTCCGGTGCCCCAAGGATCGACACGCTGATCATGTCGGCATTGTTGCTGGAGTCAGGGTCGGTATTGTTGGAGCTGACTGCACCTTCGAACGCCAGCGAGTTGCCGCAGGCGAAGCCGGAAGGCGTGCCCGTCACCACACTCAAGAGGCTTGCATCGGCCGCCAGGCTGGCCAGCGTGCAGCCGAAGTCACCGTTGACATCCGGCTGTGTGCAGACCATTCCGACTGCGGCCTGCACCGACCAGTCACCGAAGCCCACTGGCACTGATCCCGAGAACGTCAGATCAGTCGCCACCGCTGGCCCAGCATTCTGCAGGGTGAAGGAGACAGTTACCGGCTCGGCGCAGGACGCCTCGGCGTTGGCAAACAGCGAGACGGAAACGTCGGCTTCAGGCAGGCCTGCCACGTCAATCGTGTAGCGCTGAGCCGTCGAGGTGTCGCCATCGGAAGCCACGAGATCGATGATGATTCCACTTCCCACGTCTGCCGCCGATGGAATGCCACTGAGCGTCGCGCTGCCATCACCGTTGTCGGTGACTGTCATCCAGGCCGGCACGCCGTCATCGCTGATGCTCAATGCGTTGAGGTCTGCATCGGTCACATTCACCACAACACTGTAGAAGGCGTGTTCCAGTGCATCCGGCAGCCCCTTGGTAACAAAGATGGGCGCGGCATTGCAGGCCACGCCGATGCCGTCGCCATTCTGGTCGGCCTGGTCCGGATTGGCGATCAGGGCGCAGTTGTCGCATGCATCGCCAACGCCATCACTATCGCCATCTGCCTGATCGGGATTGGCCAGCGCGCTGCAGTTGTCACAGGCGTCGCCAACTCCATCGATGTCCTGGTCCGCCTGGTCGGCATTCGCTATCAGGACACAGTTGTCGCAGAGGTCGCCCACGTTATCGGCATCACCATCGCCCTGGTCAGGGTTGGCGATGGCACTGCAGTTGTCGCAAACATCGCCTACAGCGTCGGCATCGCCGTCAGCCTGATCGAAGTTTGCTACCTGCTCGCAGTTGTCGCAGACATCACCGACCAGGTCAGAGTCAGCATCGTCCTGATTCGAATCGGCATCGATGGGGCAGGCGTCGACCAGATTGCAAATGCCGTCGCTGTCGCTGTCGGCGCCCGGATTGGCGCTGCAGTCAAGGTCGAAGAAGGCGACAAAACCGTCGTGGTCGGACGATCCGATCGCCGCCTGCGACCAGGTACCGCCCATGCCGTCAGGACCGGTGCCCGCGTCAAAGCCCGCATCGGAGGCATCCACGTTGGCTCGGCCGTAGGCGAAGTCGGCCAGCAGCGGCTCAACTGGCTCGGACAGCAGCATGTGGTCGATCACCTGGTTCGCCGCGACCTCGCGGCCGTTGTCGACACCATTGGGGTCGGTGTGGCCCCAGATCGCCCCGAAGCGCTCAGTGAAGGTGTACGAGTAGACCTCGTCGGGATCCAGCGCCGCCAATACGTCGGTGTGCTTGGTCAGCGGCGGGTCGACGATCTGGATGGTCGCGCCGCCACCGTCCTCCGCCAGATTGCAGTCGGTCACGGCATTGCTTGGCGCGCACTCGTTCTCTTCGTTCTCATAGGTGCCCGAGATCAGGCCGACTGGGTCGGTGAAGCCGTCACTGAACTGGTACGCGTTGAAGTCGCCGACCAGGATCAGCGGCTGCTCGGCGTTGGCCGGATCGGTGCGGTAAGCCTGGACTTCCTCGGCAATGGCCCGGGCCTGCAGGAAGCGCTTGGCGTAGACGCGGTCGTTGGCGCCAAAGCTGCGATTATGCGCATTCAACACCGCAAACTGCAGCGGGCGACCGCCGGCCGTGGTGGCGAACTCGCCGGTCAGCAGCAAGGGCGGACGATCGTGCAGGGCAGTGGTTTCCAAGGGTGGGTCGGACGGGTCGTTCCACTGCTGTGTCCCGCGCAACTGCGTAACCCCTGCGTTCTGGATGCGGTCGGTGCGAACCAGGAAGCCTACGTCGATGCCACCCGGATCATTGCCTTCGAGCAGGAAGGCCTGGTACAGCGGTCCGCCGTCAGACTCGATCCTGACAGCCAGGTCTTCCAGCACTGACAGCTTTTCCACTTCCTGCATGCCGATCACGTCCGGGCTGCGCAAAACGTCGCGGATGTAGGCACTGACCTTTCCGAGCTTGAGCGGATAGTCGTAGGGCGAGTTCGGATCGACCGAATCATCGATGTCATCGAAGTCGTTGTCGATGCAGGTGAACGCGATGTCGTAGTCGTTCGGTCCACCGCCCGGCTGGCCGACGTCGTCGGTCATGTCGCACAGGCGCCAGGCATTGAACGAGGCCACGGTCAGCTCGTCGGCGTGCTGGCGATCCCGTGCCGGGCGGGGCAGGACATTGTCGGCCGCATCGAACACGAAACGAGGCACGCTGACGGGGTATTCGCCGCCGGCTGGCCAGAACTCGTAGTCGCCGAATTCGAAGCCGATCACGCCAACACCCGAGAACGGCAGGCCACCGACCAGTTCGGTGTTCGCCGGCACCGCCAGCAGTCGGTCGGCGTCCATCTCCAGCGTTTCAGGATTGCCATCCCAGGTGCCGGCTGCAGCAGCACCCGCGCCCGGAAGCGCCGGAAACTTCACGCCCTGCTCGCGATAGGCGCGCGTGCCGTGCGGATTGATTGCAACCTCGCCGAAGAACTGGTTGCCGGTGGTCAACAGACCATCGGGAATGTGCACCAGCATGCCCTCGAAGCACTCAAAATTGGTGTGCTCGCTCAGCGTGCCAATTGCACCCGGACCGCTGCCCGGGCAGCTCAGCGCGGCCGGATTGTTCGACGGCGTGCCATTCGGGCCAAGCGCGGCTCCGAACTCGACCGTCGCGGGCATGGCCTGCAGTGTGGCAAGGCGAACAATGCTGTTGTTGCCGTCGCGCAGCACGGTCACCTCAACCTCGGTCAGGCCGAAGTACTCCTTGACGCCGCCCGTGACCTGTACCAGGTCTCCCACGGCGAGGTCTTCGCCCAGGTCCGTCCGCGGCGGCGTGGTGCTGAAGGTAAAGACGAAGACGCCATCCGAGGTTGCCGGGTTGCCGTCCGAAGCGGCGTCAGCGGTCTGCATCGCAAAGCCATCGGGGCCCACTGCCGTCACGACAGACGGCGCGATCTCCACGCGTGTTTTCGCGGTGTTGGCCGTCAGGGTGCAGGGCACCACAAAGGGCGAGCAAGCGCCACTACCCTGGACTTCCCAGACCTGGTAACGGTCGTCGTTCTGCAGCGTAGCAGTGGCGCTGGTATTGGCCGCCAGAGCGCCGGTCACATCGCTGAGCTGCAGGGTAAAGGTCTCATTGGCCTCGGCCTGGGTGTCGCCGAGGATGGTGATATCGATCGTCGTGCTTTCCAATCCTGCTGCGATCGAGCCGGCTCCAACTGCCGTGGTGTAGTCGCTTCCAGCAGTCGCCGAGCCGTCTTGGGTGGTGTAGTTGAAATCAACGCCGCCGACACCTGCTGGTGCGTCCAGCTGGATGGTGAAGGTCAGGGTGTTGCTTCCGTTGCCTTCCGGCTGCGATACGTCGGCAACGGACAGGGTCGGCTCGGCACTGAAAGTAGTGAAGGAGAAGCTGTAGTCCGCCGCCATCTGGTCATCGGGATCGACTATATCGTCGTCGGTGACCGCGGTAGCCAGCACCGTCACCGAACAGACCGTGCCTTCCGGCAAATCGGCGTCCGGCGTGATGGTGAACACAGTGCCAGGTTCGACGCCAGATGGCGTGGCCGCGATTGGTGAGGCGGCCGGACACTCGAGGGTGAACCAGGGATCGGTAAGGTTGACCGGCTCGCTGAAGGTAATTTCGATGCTGCTGTTCAGCGCGACGCCGGTAGCGCCGTCGGTCGGGGTGGTGGAGAGGACTTCGGGCGCCGGGTCGACGCTTGCACAGGAATTCAGTGCCGAACCGGTGTTGCGCGGATCAGGAGCAGCCGTCGCGAAATCGGCAGCATTGTCATCGCTGTCCGTGCAGCCGCCGCTGGCTCGAAAAGCCGCAGCAGTCGAAGAGGTAGCCGGGGTCGGGCCCGAACCTTCGAAAAAGGTAGCGCTGCCGTAACCAACCAGATCCAGTATCAAGGCCAGCTGGGCGGGAGAACAAGGATTTGGCGTGGCGGTCGACCCGCAGGCCTGCAGCGTTGTCGAATTGAACAGGGCAAGTTTGCCGTTCACGCCCGCTGGGCTCCAGCCACCCGTCGCATCGGGTGTGATGGGCAGTGGAGCGCCATTCGCGCCGCTTCCCAACCCAAGCAGGAAGTAGGAGCCTGCCGGCAGCATGACGTTGGGCAGGTCAGTCTTCTGACTGAAATTTCCGGTGCTCGAACCGTACTGTACAGACAGCCCATTCAGTGATGCGGGGCTTGCCCCGCGGTTGAACAGTTCGACGTACTTCTGGCTGTAAATCGCTCCAGCGTTGCCGCCACCCCCGTACACCTGACTGATGACCACCTGGGCCGAAGCTGCGCCAGAAAAGGCGAGCGAGAGAAGAGCGGCAACCAGCAGGCGCCGACATGAAGCTGAAAAAAACATGAGGTAACCCCGCAACCTGGAACAAGTGCGGGAGACTAACATCACGACACAACCGTTTCATGACGAGGCGCAGCACTGAATCTGCGATGTGCATCACGACTTGCGAGATGAGCGACCGCAGCTCAAGCGCTTGGCGACCATTGCTGATCTGGTCGGGAGGTTCGTTCAGGAAAACGGCGCTCGCCACAACGAGCCTCGCTTTCGGCCATTACCTGCTGAACCTGCGGTAGCCGCCGCTGCATCCACGAAGCATCAGTCCTGGCTGTCCACTGTAAAAGGCGCGACGCCTGGGTACTCCGTCCAGCATTTGCTGCCTCACGCAGATGCGGTACCCTTCGCTGTTCAAACAGGCAAGTGCTGCGCGCTACCTGAGCCTCCTCACCTGCGTTGATGCGAAGGAATTTTCCCCATGAAACTGACCAAACTTGCTCAGGCGCTGGCGATTGCGCCGGCACTCGCGTTTGGCGCGATGACCTTGCCGGTGGCGATGGCTCAGCCTGAATCCAGCCTGGTGACCCAGGAGGTCCACAGCTACTTCATCTATTTCAATGAACCCGGAGCCCTGAAGTACACGGGCGGAACGGCCGGGCTTGCGCGCACAGCCAACGAACGCCCTGGCGAGCGCTTCGACGCCAGTCGTGCCGAGGTTTCCGCCTATCGCGCCCATCTTTCCAGCTTGCGTCAGCAGCGCGTCGCCGACTTCGAGAGAGTCTTGCAGCGCCCGCTTGTAGTCAGCTACGAATTCGACATCTTCAACAATTCAGTGGTGATCGAAAACCTCACGGCCAGCGAAGCAGCCGCGTTGGCTTCACGGCCAGAAGTGCGTGAAGTGCATGTCGTTGGGACCTATGAACTGCACACCGATCGCGTGCAGGAATTCATCGATGCGGGTTCGATCTGGGACGGTAGCAGCAGTCCTGGCGGCACCGCCTATCGCGGTCAAGGCATGGTGATAGGTGTAATCGACACCGGCCTGAACTCGCAGTTTGCAAGCCACGGATTCTTCAACAATGACGTGACCTGCGGATTCAACGTGGGCAACCCCAAGGTAATTGCCGCCCGCGATTGCGTCGGCAGTTCCAACTGTACCGGTCCCACCCCCAGCGACAGCCAGGCCCACGGTTCACACACCGCAAGTACCGCCGCTGGAAATACCCATGTGGCGGCCGATGGCGCACTGGCCGGCACCACGGTCTCTGGCGTGGCCCCATGTGCCAACCTGATCACCTACAAGGCGTGCCCGGGCACGAGTTGCGATGGCGCCGCGCTGGCCGCCGCCCGGCAGCGGGCCCTGATCGACGGGGTCGATGTGATCAACTACTCGGTATCTGGTGGCACCAACCCTTGGGGGGCGGGTGATTCCGATCGCGACTTCCTGGAACTGGTCAATGCCGGCACCTTGGTTTTTGCCTCAGCCGGAAATACCAATGCGACGGTCACCAATCCGGTCGCCGCTGTAAACCATCGTGGTCCGTGGGTGATGTCCGTTGCCAACAGCACGCACGACCGCGTCCTCAGCAATGCCATAAATCTTGATATGGGCGGCCCGCAGGATGTCTACGGGCTCAGGGGCCAGATGACCATTGCGGCCGATGTAGTGGGTACCGTTGCCGATTCGGCTGCCTTGGGCAATGTGGAAGGCTGCAATCCCGGCTTTGCATCAGGCAGCATGAGCGGCAGTATCGCGTTGATCAGTCGTGGCACCTGCGGCTTTGCCGAGAAGATCAACAACGCACAGGCTGCAGGCGCCATTGGCGCGATCATCTACAACAACGATCCTGCATTGCCCCCCTTCGTGATGGGTGCTACCGCGGGCCTGATGCCGGCGGTGATGTCCTCCAACGCAGGCGGATTGGCGATCCAGGCCCATGTAACGACTAACCCCACCAGCCAGGCAACGATTTCCGCTGTTGCCGCGATTGCTGCCGATCCATCGGCAGGCGATATTCTCAATAACAGCAGTTTGCGCGGCCCGGTTGCTGGCGGCATCGAGGTGACCAAGCCAGACATCACCGGCCCCGGCACCAACATTTTTGCTGCCTTCCATACCAACAGCACCAGCTACGGCTTCATGACCGGCACTTCGATGTCGAGCCCGCATCTGGCAGGTGCCGGCGCCTTGGTCAAGGGGCTCAGGCCGACCTGGAGTGCGATGGAGATCAAGTCCGCGCTGCAGTTGACCGCCAAGAAAGAGGGGTTCAAGGATCAGACCCCGTTGACGGGTGCCTGGGATGCCGACGATGTTGGCAACGGACGCGTCGATCTGGGCAAGGCGGCTCTCTCGGGCCTGGTGATGCACGAAACCTATGCCAATTTCCTCGCAGCCAACGGCAGTCAGGCCAACCAGCGTGCCTTGAACCTGCCTTCGCTGCGCCACACCAATTGCGCGCCGAGCTGCGTCTTTACGCGAACCGTACGCAACACGTTGGAAACGGCAAGTTCCTGGACAGCAGCCGGGATCGGATTTGACGGCAACTTCAGTGTCAACATTGCACCCCCCAGCTTCGATTTCACCGGCGACACCGAAGAAACCCAGACGCTGACGATCACGGTGACGGCAAACGGCGACCAGACCCAGGCAATGGTCTTTGGCGAAGTCGAATTGACCGAGGCCACCAACCTGTCCCCTGCCTTGCACATGGCCGTGGCGATTCGCGGCAGCGATGTGCCGCCACCGCCGCAGATCAATGCCGTGCCCGGGAACATCTCCACGACCGGCGTGTCCGGGGTAGCGGTGCCGGTGCAGGTGCCGCTGAGTATCGAAAACCTGGGGTTCGAGCCACTTGTCTGGAGTGAGGTCACCGGGCCGATGCTCACCGGCGGCAGCCCCACTGTGGTGTGGAACCAGCCGCAATCCGGCAGCAATGGCATCGTTTCCTCATTCTCCATTCCGCAGGCTGGTGGAGCCTACACAGCCGGACAGTTTTCTTTGGCAGCTGACACCGGCCTGACTGAAATCAGGGTGTTCGGCGCAGACTCCACAAACTCCCTGCCGGCGCAGTCCAGCATCACCTGGCAAATCTATCAGGATGTGTCCAATGAACCGGGCGGCAATCCGCAGACGGCTCCCGCAGCGATCTGGACGTATTCCAGTGCACCAGCTGGCGCTGGCGTCAGTATCACCGGCAGCGGCCAGATCGCACTTAACCTGGTTCTCGCCAATCAGGACGTCGACCTGGGTCCGGGCATCTATTGGCTGACCGTATTTCCGACGTACAACAACAGCATCACTGCCCCGGGCTCTGCACGCTGGGCCTGGCTCCAGTCAAATCCTGTTGGCACCGGTTCAAAGCTGATTGCTCCCAACCTGTTCGGCAATATCACCTCTTGGACGCTCACAGGCGCAGGCGGTCTCAATGCCGGGGTGGAAGACGTGGCCTTTCGCTTGACGGGCCTGCAGGGTGCGATCGAGTGTGGTGCACCCTGGATGTCGATCAGTCCGGACAGCGGTAACATCGCTGGGGGAGGTTCTGACGCCGTCACGGTATCCCTGGATGCGTCCTCGCTGTCACATGGTCCTCATGATGCCAACCTGTGCCTTGCGAGCAACGACCCGGTTACTCCGAACCTGATCGTTCCGGTGCGAATCACGGCGTCCGGTGTGGTGGCGGCGAACGACGCCTATGAGGTTGCTTTCAACACTGAGCTGAACGTGGCCGCGCCTGGCGTATTTGCCAACGATACCGGGAACAGTCTCACGGCTTCGCTGATCACCGACGTTACCGAAGGCGTGCTGAGCCTGCAGTCAGATGGCAGTTTCGTCTATACACCTGCGACTGATTACTGCGGCAGCGACAGCTTCGTGTACGAAGCGGACAACGGTTTGGTGACTGATCAGGGCTTGGTGAGCATCACCGTGAACTGCGCCAATGAGCCGCCGGTGGCTGGAACGCTGGCAAATCAGAGTGGCACCGAGGGCGTGCAGTTCAGTTACGACACATCGACCGCATTCAGTGACCCGGATGACGATGTGCTGGGATACAGCGCCACTGGACTTCCAGCTTCGCTCTCCATTGACCCACTCACCGGCGAGATCACAGGCGTGCCCTTGGTCGGCGATGCGGGCGACTACTCGGTACTGGTCACGGCCAGCGATGGTGAGTTTACCGTCGATGCCGGATTCGATCTCACCATCACAGCGGTCGGGGACGCCATTTTCGCCTCGGGCTTCGAGAGCAAGTGACGGTACCTACTCTCGGGCGCGAGGACCGCGTCTGAGTTCGTATTAAGGGACATGGCGGGGCGAGCTCAGGCTCGCCCCGCTGCGTTTCGAGGGGTATTTCATGCGTCCGCTGTGCACCGCTCCAGCTTGCCGACAGGGCCGCAAGGGTGTCAGCCGCGCAGCAAGCCCGCAAATACAGTGATCTCTTCCCGATCGTGATAAAGCTGCCGCGCTCGCCATTCGATTGGATGGCCGGCCTGGAGGCAGCGTGCCGTAAAGTCGGCCATGTTCTGCTGCACTTCCAGGTAGCGCTTCTTCATCGGCAGCTTGAGGTTGAAGATCGCGCGCTGGCACCAGCCATTGGCGAACCAGTCCGCCATGCGCTGCGCGACGCGACGTGGCTGTTCGACCATGTCGCAGACCATCCAGTCGAGCGGCTGGGCGGGTTGCCAGGTAAAGCCGTCGGCGCGTTGGTGGCGAATCAGGCCGGTGGCGAGTGCACTTTCGGCCAAGGGGCCGTTGTCGATGGCGGTCACGTGAATGCCTTGCCGCGCCAGTACCCAGCTCCAGCCGCCTGGTGCGGCGCCCAGATCTGCCGCTTTCATGCCTGGCTTCAGCCATCGGCTGCGTTCGTCTTCGCTCAGCAGGGTCAGCAGGGCCTCTTCCAGCTTCAGGGCCGAGCGGCTCGGTGCCTGCGATGAGAGCCGCAGGCGCGGAATGCCTGAGGGCCAGGGCGCGCTGTCATGTGGATCCGAGGTGGCAAGCATCAGGTGATCACCGGCCAACAGACAGACATGCAGGCGCTGGCCGCGCGGATCCTCCTTGGCGCTCAACTTGCCTGCCTTGCGCAGTGCCGGTCGCAGTGCATTGGCAAGCGCGCGTGCCAGGCCGGCCAAGGGTCGCGCGGCATCCGAATCCGGGTGTTCGACCATCAGATCGCCGAAGCGCAGCGACGGCAGGGCTTCGAGCAGTGGCGTTATGCGGTCTTTCGGATCAATCCCCTTCAGCTCAGCCAGCCAGCGCAGCTTCTGTCGCGCGAAGATCAAACTGTTCCATGCCACCGCGGCATCCAGTGCATCGGCCTGGTCCGCGACGAAGCGCACCAGCCCGCTGTCGCGTTCGGTTTGCGGATAGCCGGGATAGCCCGCGTGCGCGGCGCGCTCGCTCAACTCAGCCGCCAACTCAGGTTCGAATCCCGGCCGGCAATAGCACAGCAGGCCGATGCTCACGGCAGCGGTTTCGCTCCGACGGATGGCGTCGTGTTCGACGTGACCTGGAGGGCGGATCTTGATCCGCCGTTGCGGCGCATCAAGATGCGCCCTCCAGACAACTCGATACGCGGACGCGGCCGATCAATAGCGTGCTCCGCCGCGCTCGGCATAGAAACGCAGGGCTTCGCGCGCCTGCGGACGCAGGATGTCGCGCCGCACCGCAATTCCGCGCTTTTCCAGTTCGCCGATCCAGTCGGCCGGTAGCGGGCCTTCATCGAACTCGGTGAGTTCCTCGACGTCCTCGGCGCGCGCGCCGATCAGCAGTTCGTCAATGCCGGCCCACACCGTCGCGCCATAGCACTGGCAGCAGGGCTGGGCCGAGGTGGCCAGTACGAAGCGTTCGCCACCCTCGTTGAGACGGAAGCGCTGCAGGCGCTGCTGGGCGCACATGTAGGCCATCATCTCGGCGTGCGCCACGGAACAGGTTTGCGGTACCACCCGATTCACACCGATGGATACCACCCGCCCATCGCCGTCAAAAACCGCTGCCCCGAACGGCCCACCGGTGGCATGCTCGATATTGCGCCGGGCGAGCAGGATCGCCAGTGCGATCTTGTCTTCGTCCGTGGCAAACCGGCTTTCGGCGTCCACTGCTTCGTGGACCCAGGCCGGCAGGGTAAGGTGAACCTGGGCGTAGAGCATGCCGGCTAGTCTAGCTTCAGGCCGGCGCTGGCGCTGGCGGCGGGTTCGCAACGCGACTGAACGCACTGGCAGGCGCTGATCTCGCGAAATCCGCAGATCGAGGACGTGCCTTCCGCCGCGCAGCGTTGCTCTACCTGTTCGGGAAAGGTCGGGCTGTCGATATTGGTGCAGGCCGGGTAATAGCCACAGCAGTTGCCGACATTCTTCACGGCGCAATCGGCATTGACCTTGCAGCTGTAGTCCACCTCGTCGCTGGCCGGTCGGGGATCGTCCGGTGCAGGTTGCGGATCGGGCACCGCGGCGACGGGTTGCGGCGTTGCAAGCGGCTGGCTCGGCGCCGGAGTCTGTGCTGGAGCGCAGGCCAGCAGCAGGAGCACGAGCAAGGCTGGGATCAGGCGAATGAACATGGCTGGCACTCCAGGAAACGATGGCGTTGAAAGTCGAGCGATCACGCGGCTGCCCGGGCCCAGGTGTCGCGCAGGGTGACAATGCGGTTGAACACCGGATGCTGTGCACCGTGATCGTGGCGGTCGGCGACGAAGAAACCGACGCGTTCGAACTGCAGGCGCAGCTCGGGCTCGGCCAACGCCGCAACGGGTTCGACATACGCCTGCACGATGCGGATCGATTCGGGGTTGAGGTGATCGCGATAGGTCTTGCCGTCGGTTTCGTCGTCCGGATCGGGCACGCTGAACAGGCGATCGTAGAGGCGCACCTCGGCCTCCACCGCATGCGCAGCGGAAACCCAGTGGATGGTTCCCTTCACCTTGCGGTTGGCGCCTTCCATGCCGGCGCGGGTGCCGGGATCCAGGCTGCAGCGCAGTTCCACCACGCGCTCACCGTCCTTGATCAGCGACTCGCAGCGCACGATGCCGACGCCGCGAAGTCGTACTTCGCCGCCCGGCGTGAGGCGATGAAATCCCTTCGGCGGAACCTCCTGGAAATCCTCGCGCTCGATCCACAGCGCGCGCGAGAACGGCACCTCGCGGCTGCCGAAGCTTTCGTCTTTCGGGTGGTTCGAGAAGCTCAGCACCTCGCTGTGCGACTCGGGCAGGTTCTCGATCACCAGGCGGATCGGATCGATCACCGCCATGCGGCGCGCCGCGGTGGCGTCGAGATCCTCGCGCACGCAGCCCTCCAGCACCGAAAAGTCGATCACCGAGTTCTGCTTGCTGATGCCGATGCGCTCGGCGAAAAGGCGCAGGCTCGCCGGTGTGTAGCCGCGCCGGCGCAGCCCGCATAGGGTCGGCATGCGCGGATCGTCCCAACCGGCAACCAGCCCGTCCTGCACCAGGGCCATCAGCTTGCGCTTGCTCATCACCGTGTAATTGATGTTGAGGCGCGAGAATTCGATCTGGCGCGGCTTGGCGGCCTGGTTCGGCAGACCGATTGCGAGCAGCGGCGCGAGCAGTTCGGGGGATTCGTGCAGGGCAGTCTTGTCGACGCACCAGTCATACAGCGGACGGTGATCCTCGAACTCCAGGGTGCAGAGCGAGTGGGTGATGCCTTCGATCGCGTCGGAGAGCGAGTGGGCGTAGTCGTACATCGGGTAGATGCACCAGGCGTCGCCGGTGTTCTGGTGCGGCACCTTCTTGATCCGGTAAAGGGCCGGGTCGCGCAGGTTGATGTTGCCGCTGGCCATGTCAATTTTGGCGCGCAGGGTGTGGCTGCCATCGGCGAACTCGCCGGCGCGCATGCGGCGCAGCAGGTCGAGGTTTTCCTCCACGCTGCGTTCGCGAAACGGCGAGTTGCGGCCGGCCTCGGTAAGCGTTCCCCGGAACTCACGCACCTGCTCGGCCGACAGGTCACAGACAAAGGCCAGACCGTCGCGCACCAGCTTCTCCGCCGCCAGGTAGAACACCTCGAAATAGTCCGAGGCGTGACGCAGCTCATTCCACTCGAAGCCCAGCCAGCGCACATCATCCTGGATTGCCTCGACGTACTCGGGGTCTTCCTTGGCCGGATTGGTGTCGTCGAAGCGCAGATTGCAGACGCCCCCGAATTCGCCAGCAACGCCGAAGTTCAGGCAGATCGACTTGGCGTGGCCGATATGCAGATAGCCGTTCGGTTCGGGCGGAAAGCGCGTGCGAATTGCCTGGTGCTTGCCCGCCGCAAGGTCGTCACGGACGATCTGACGGATGAAGTCCTGGCGGATCGGGGTGGGGGTGGTGTCGTTCATGGCTTCCTTGCGGCAGCGTGGGGCGAAGCCGCACAGTTTAGCCCGCCGCTGCGATCAAGCGGGATCGACAAGCTCGGGCCGCTCCAGCATGAAATATGGCAGGTCCATTTCCGGCGCGGGGAAGCCCAGTCGGGTCAGCACTGCCGATATCTGCCCGCGATGATGGGTCGCGTGATTGAAGACGTGCAGGATCAGCGGAGCGAGTGGCAGCGCCAGATCGATGCCCTGCAGGTTCTGGTACGCAAGGACCCGCCCCAGTCCGGCCTCGTCAAGCCCATCGAAGCCGTCGATCAGTGGGCTCCAGCTCAACGCAAACTCCTTCAGGCTTGCCCGAAGCGGGGCGCGGTCGTGCTGCAGTTCCTGATCCAGGCGCGTGGCACTGCAGGGCACCCGCTGCAGCCGTTCGCGCCACAGGTGCTCCACGACCAGCAAGTGATTGAGGGTGCCGTGCACGCTGCGGAAAGCCAGACCGAAGTCGTGCCGGTAATCGGTTTCGGCCATCCGGTCGACCGCCTCGAACAGACGCCCGTAAGCCCATGGGTGGTACTGACCCATCAGTCGCAGCAGGTCTCGGTTGGACACGGCGGCACTCCGCTATGGTGCGAAAGGCCCTATGCTGCACGCGAAGAGCGCCTGCCGCCACCCGGAGACATGCCCATGCGGACCGTGTATCACGCCGAGCATCTCACTGACGCTTACCTGGTCAAGGGTTTGCTTGAACAAATCGGCATTCCGGCGTTCGTACCGGGCGAGTTTCTGGTCGGAGCCATGGGGGAATTGCCGATGGCTGACCTGGTGCTGGTGTCGGTGCCTACCCACTTTTGGCCCGAAGCACGTGCGGCGCTGGATGCCTGGACCGCCGACGGGCTGCTCGGTGGACTGGGCGAGGCCGATGGTCGAGATGAGCCGGATTCGTCCGGACTGGTCCTCGCCTGAGGCGCAATCCATGGCTTCTGTCCGTTTACAGTTGACGAATCCAGCCAGCTTGGCAGACTGGTGTCCGATTGGTCTCCCGGCGCTTTCCATGGATCGATGTGAACGCAGCAGTCTTGGCGTGAGATGGATCTGGGCGCTGCTCGTCTCGGCGATGCTTTTCGCCTGGTATTCCGCGCCGGTTGCTGCTCAGCAGAATCTGCGCATTTCGGTCATGACCACCCAGGAAAACGCCCTGGCGCCCGAGCGCATCGTGGCGGGAAGCTTTGATCGCCAGTTCCTTCCGGCCGTCGACGGCGAGGTGCTTCGCCTGAAGGGCGGCGGAAATTTCGTGCACTGGCTGCGCTTCGAGTTCGAGCTTCCTGCCGTGCAGGATCGTGCGCCTGGCGCGCAATGGTCGCTGCTTCTGGACCGGGTGATGCTGGAGCGTCTGACCCTTTACATGCCGCGCGCCGATGGTCAGGTGCAAACCGTGCAGGAGGGATTCTTCAGCCCCCAGTCGGGCGACAGCGCCCTGGGAAGCCGGTTTGCCTTCCTGCTGCCGCACGAATTGCAGGGCAGCACGGTGGTCTATGCATCGGTTCGCTCCAGAGCGTCAGTCGGGCTGTCGGCGGAGCTGGTCGAGCAGCAGGACTATCACGCAATGGATCGTCGCTCGGGCATGCTGCTGGTGGCGATATACACCGCCATCATCGTGCTGATGCTGAATGCGCTGGCCCTGTATGTTGCCCTGCACGACAAACCATATCTGTTTTTCGTGGGACTGTCGGCAAGCGTTGTGCTGCTGCTCGCTGCCCTCAACGGGCACCTGTACGCCGTTCCGGGCCTTGCATTGTTCGGCTGGTGGGGCGTGCTCGGCGTGTTTGCGCTGGCATTTCTCAGTAGTGCCTTCCTGGTGCGTTTTACCCAGACCTTTGTCGAACTTCAAACGCACTCCCCGGACCTGGATCGCGTGCTCACGTGGATCTGGTACGCGCTGCTGGCAGCGGCGGCGCTTTGCCTGTTGAAGCTGCACGACTTGACCTCGGCCATCCAGTCGACCGGCACCCTGGTCACAGGATTTACTGTATTGCTCGCCGCAGGTGTAGCACTTTACGCATGGAGCAAGGGCGCGGGTCCGGCGCGCCTGTTGAGCCTCGTTCTGGTCGCAGTGGTGATCACGCTCTGGATGCGAATCGGCTCGAGTCTGGGTTGGTTTTCGCCGGGATACGCTACGCAATACGGCTTTCAGATCGCAGCGGCGGTGGGAGCATTTCTGCTCTCCGTAGGCTTGGCCGATCGGGTCTTCGTGTTCCGCCGTGAGCATGATGAAGTGCGGGAGTTGGTCGAGAAGACCGACGTCAGCCTGCAAAGCGAGCAGAATCGTCGGCAGTTCGTCGATGGCCTGCGAGAATCCCTTCGCACCTGCCCGCCTGGCGACATGGTATGGCTGACCGCGCGGCGTCTGTTGTCGGCACTGCGCCAGCAACTGCCGACCGAAAGCACTGGCATCACCGCGGTTGGCTATCGCGGGTTCGATTTGTTGCTCAGTGATCCGGGCGAAGCAAAGGAACGATACACGCGCCTGTTGGCCGCCCGCGGCTCGACGCTGCGCGGCATTTGCCGAACCCGCACGCCAGTTCAGGCCAGCTTTGAAGAGGCTGCCGGCGACGACGCCGAACAGGCCGCGCTGGGTGGCAAGTTTGCCGTGGTGCCCCTAACGGTAGCGCGGCCCGGCTGGGGCGCCGTGATGCTGGAGCGAGCGGCATGGGAGGAGTTCTCCCCGGAGGAGCTGAAGTCCGTGCAGGAACTCTGCGACGTAGCCGAACGCGCGCTGGACGATGCCTTGAGCCAGGCAGAGCTGCGCAAGCGCGCGGAAATCGACCCGTTGACCGGTGTCTACAATCGTCGCGCGTTCGACGCAATGATCGAAAAGCTTTTCGAGCGTGCCCTGGAAACCCGCCAGCAGATCGCCGTGTTGTTCCTCGACCTGGACCTGTTCAAGCAGATCAACGACAAGCATGGCCATGCCTGCGGCGATGAATGCTTGCGAGCAGTCTGTGATGCGGCGCGGCGCGAACTCGCAGCGGGCGATATCCTTGCGCGCTACGGTGGCGAAGAATTCGTGGTTGTGCTGCCGAGCCAGACACCCGACCAGGCCCGCCAGGTTGCCGAGCGAATCCGTGCCAGCGTCGCGCAGTTGCGGGTCGAGAGCGAAAAGGGCGTTGTCAAGATGACCATCAGCATTGGCCTGGCAGGCCGCGGGGCGGAAGAAGAAGACCCGCAGGCCATGATTGCTCGCGCCGACAAGGCCCTTTATGTGGCGAAGCGGAACGGCCGCAACCAGGTTCAGGTGGCTCCCACCTATGGTCAGGGCTCGGCTGGCAACAACGCACCGCCGCCCGAGGTTCCGATAGGTTTCTGAGTCCTTTCCAGCAGCTGACCCGGAACCGCAGATCGATTGACACGGCCTCGTGCTGGTCAAGGCCGTCGCCGAGAAGAACAGCGTGCACGAATGCACGCTGTTTTGCGTCAGGGCGCCGAGGCGATCAACCCTCGCTTTTCGCCTTGCTGACGAAAGCCCACTTGGATGCCGCTTTCTTGCCGTACCAGCGGCCATTCTGCAGGACCAGCTCGTGCTCGCTCCAGATCGGCGCGCCAAACAGCACGACGCTGGCCCGCACGCGCGCCGTGTCGCCGTCTCTTTCCAGCATCTCCACCTGCAGCGAATCGGCGATCGCGTCGGCGTCGAGACCATAGATGCGCAGCGCATCCTTGGCGGCGGCAAGCACCACATCTGCGCGGCTCAGGACGTCGTCGAAGCTGAGCTGCCTGGCCTGATCGAGGTCGCTGATACCGGTCTGACGAACCGCGTCGGTCAGCAGGGTGAGGGCTTCGCGCATCGACTCCGAGCTGAGGAAGTCGTGGCTGGTGGCCCACTCCTGGATACCGGGCAGGGCGCTTTCGAGGGCGGCGCGCTGAGCGTCGGTCAGATCGCTATCCGGCGAGGCCACCGCCATGTGCATCGCGCCGAAGCCCATCATCAGGGCGCCGCCAACCTGCGGCCGGGCCTTTTCGAGTTCAGGCTCGATCTTCGCCATCAGTTCATCCACCGCGTCCGGTCCCGAGAATTTGGCGAACTCGGCGTTGAATTGGGCGCGATCCTCTTCGCTGATCGGCTGCAAGCGACCCAGTTCGTAGGCCAGGCGGGCTTCCTGAAGCTTTTCCGGCGGCAGCACGGCCTGCACCAGTCCGGCCAGGTCATCGGCGCGGAACAGGCGTACCCATTCGTGGACCTGCTGGGCCGGATCGAGCGTCGCGGCGGCGCTCGCTGACACGCTGGCCTGGCTGCGTTCCTGCGCCAGCAGTGGTTGGACGGCACCGGCGAAGCTCGCGACGGCAAGGGCGATCGACAGGACAGTACGTTTCATGGTGAGACTCCTCCGTTGTGGAGGTTTAGTGTCCTAGTGTCCTAGATCACCAGCCAGTGACAAAAGTACTGGATACCTGCGGATGGCAGCATTCAGCAGGCGAAGCTGAATGGAATCAGGCTGTTTTTGCGACGCCATGCGGCGGACTCACAGTCCCAGCACCAGATCCTCGGCTTCGACCCGATCAACGCGGATTCGGTTGGCGAACAGGGAAAAAGCCAGCACACCGGCCAGTCCATTGGCGCGTTTGGCCCAGGGCGGGAGATAGATCGGTTCGGCGATGAAGCCCGACTCGAAGTAGGGCTCAAGGGTGAACACGTCGTGCAGCGCCATCTTGCCGGCAAACAGCAAATGCGTGAGTTTCAGGCGACGGTGCTTGAGTGCCCAGCGAAAGAAGGTGTGCACCGAGAGCAGTCCGTGAAGGTAGACGGTGTCCTTGGTGTGGGCACTGCCGCCGGTCAGCGGCACACCGCGGAACACGCGCTGGGTGGAGGCAAAGCTCTCGCCTTCGGACTGTCCGGCCTCCAGAAAGAAGCGAAAGACATCGATGAAGTCGGCGCCCTTCAGCGCCATGTCGATGGCCAGGATGCGCAGGCTGATGCGCTTCATGCGCACGATGTCGATGGTGCCGGTGATCAGCTCGGCGAACGTCGCCAGCCCTTCCTGCGTGGCAGTGACGCGCGGCGAGGTGCGGCCCAGGCTGGGCAAGTTGGGTTGTTCTCGGCCGTTCAATGCGGTCAGCGAGTGAACGAAGGCTTCGTGCTGCAGCAGCTGTCGGCGGTCGTATTCGGTAAAGGCCGTGGCTGAGCGCAGGCGAATGCGCTGTGCGCCAGCAGCAGCCTTGGCGAGCAGTTCGGGATCGAGTTCGATGCTGACCGGGTGATGGATGAAGAGCGAATCCACCGCCTTCTGCAGCTCGTCGCGCACCGTTTCGGCCGACAGCACATAGTCGGCCTCAACTTCTGCCAATTCGGCACCCAGTTCGTCGGCGATCTCGATGAAATGCCGCGCGGCGTCCAGATTGCTTTGCGTGCTGCCGGGAATTCGGTCACCGGGTCGGCCATACAGCCGCACGCACAGATCGGATACCTCGGGCTGGCCAACGGCCTCCAACAACTCCGCGGCAATGCGCCAGCTTTCCGCACTGCGTCGCAGATACTCGCCCAGCGGGTGCTGCGAATCGGCCGCTTCATGGATCGCATGCAGTTCGGCGCGCACCGCAGAGAGATCCGCCCGCTGATAGATCGGCTGCGGCAGGTGCACGTGACCATGCCGCCAGCTTTCCAGGAACGTGCCTTGAATACTGGCAGGCCAGCTCACCGCGGCCAGCAGGCGCATGCCGGAAACCGCCCGCAACATGCGCCGGTCGAGCGCAGCGATGCGTTCGAGCTGGCGCGCCTCGCTGGTCACGTGCGCGGGTATTTCTCACTCAGGCGCTTCTTCAGCGACTTGCCCATGACGCGCGCCTCGGCCTTGCGTGCTTGCTGCACGGCGAGGCTGTCGACGGCGCCTGCCAGCTCACCCTGCAGTTTGACGTAATTGGCGTAGCGCTCGGAATCCAGTTCGCCGGACTTGAGCGCAGTGCGCACCGCGCAGCCCGGTTCACTGCCGTGCGCGCAATCGCTGAAGCGGCACTGCGCCGTCAGGGCTTCGACGTCGTCGAAAGCGCCGGCATCGATGGCTTCTTCGCCGCTGAGCTTCAGCTCGCGCATGCCGGGTGTGTCGATCAGGCAGCCGCCGCCCGGCATGCGGATCAGGGCGCGATGGGTAGTCGTATGCCGACCTCGACTGTCGTTGGCGCGGACACTGTTGGTGCGCTGCTTTTCGATGCCCAGCAGGGTATTGGTGAGGGTCGACTTGCCAGCACCGGAACTGCCGACCAGCACGCTGCTGCTGCCTGCGGCGAAGTAGGGGTCCAGCACGTCCAGGGTCGAGCGATCCTTCGAGTTCACCGCATGGATCGGCACCCCGGCGGCGGCCAGCGGTTCAAGCAAAGCCAGACAGTCGCGCAGATCCGGGCACAGGTCGGCCTTGGTCAGCACGAGCACCATGCGCGCGCCGCTGCCCAGGGTGAGCAGGTGATAGCGCTCCAGGCGGCGCGGATTGAAGTCAAGGTCAAGGCCGCAAACCACCAGTACATTGTCGACGTTCGCAGCGATCGGCTGGCTGCGGTAGTGCTCACCTGCGGCGGCTCGCTTGAGCAGGGTGCGGCGCGGCAGCAGCACTTCGATAAGGTCTTTTTCGGGGTGCACGAGCACCCAGTCGCCGACGGCAGGGCGATCGTCCGGATCCACTTCGGGACGCAGCCACGCGCGCGGCGTTTCAACCGGGAACTCGTCGATCCCATTGCTGACGTGATAACCGGAACGGTGCTGTTCGATGACGCGTGCAAGGCGGGTATGCGGATGCGCGTCCATCACCTTGGCCATGACGGGGTCGTCTCGCCATCCGATGGTGGCGAGTGCGAGGGACGCGTGGGTCGATTGAGTCATTGGGGCCGATTCTACGTTGCCCGGCATGCGATCCGTGCAATGGTCATCGCTTTCCCACGCAGTTGCGGTCCCGTTGAGTGCCGCCTTGTCGACAAAGAACGCGTTAGGTCGGGCCCTGGCAGAGGCGTTCAATCAAGCGTTTGATTTATTCCGTACGCAGGCGTACGCTCTGACTCATCCGGGCAGGGGTGCCCGGATCAAACCCTTGTCCACGTCAAAGTCCGGGGAGTGACTTCTGATGAAAACTGCTCTGCTTCGCGTCTTCGCCCTGTTGCTGGTCGCGGCATTCTGCGCGTCGCCTGTCGAGGCCACCTACACCAAGACCAAGCACCCGATCGTGCTGGTGCACGGCTTGCTCGGCTTCGACAGCCTGCTCGGTGTGTATGACTATTTCTACGGGATTCCGGGCGAGCTGCGCTCCGGCGGCGCCAAGGTCTACGTGGCGCAGGTTTCGGCCAGCAATTTCAGTGCCGTGCGCGGCGAGCAGTTGATCAGCCAGCTCGACACCCTGCGCGCGCTGTACGGCCATCAGCGCTTCAATCTGATCGGCCATAGCCATGGTGGCCCCACCATCCGCTACGTCGCTTCGGTGCGGCCGGATCTGGTGGCATCGATCACCTCGATCGGCAGCCCGCACAAGGGCAGCGCGGTGGCGGACGGACTGGCCGTGGTGGCGCCACCGGGTTCGCTGGCGGAGAGCCTGGCCGCCGGCTTCGTCAATGCCTTGTCGACTTTCATTGCCGTGCTTTCGGGCAATAGCGATCCGCAGAATGCGCTCGGTGCCCTGGCCTCACTCAACAGCGCCGGCTCCGCGCAGTTCAACGCGCTGCATCCGCAAGGCATGCCGGGTTCGTCCTGCGGGCAGGGTGCGTCCGTGGTGAATGGCGTGCGCTATTACTCGATGGGCGGCACCCGCGTGTTGAGCAACATCTTCGATCCGTCCGACGCCCTGCTTGGCGCAGGCAGCCTGTTCTTCGGCTGGCAGGCCAATGATGGTCTGGTTGGACGCTGTTCAAGTCACCTCGGCGTGGTGCTGCGCAGCGACTATCCCTGGAACCACCTCGATCAGGTCAACCAGATGCTGGCACTGCGCGGCCTGTTCACGCCGAGTCCGGCCTCGGTGTATCGCGCGCATGCCAACCGCTTGAAGAACGTCGGGCTCTAGGCGACCTGCAAGGCCATGGGCCGGCGCAGCAAAGGCGGCACGCGTTGGGCGCTTGCCCTTGCACTGAGCGCCTGGGCGATCGTGGCCATCTGGGCGCTGAGGCAGGCTGCCGACTCGGAGCATGAGGCGTCGCGTGGCGTTGCGCAGGCAGTTCAGACGCGTGCTGACACAGTGATGCAGTCCCAACCTGAGGCCGAGGGGCGGGCGGGGCTGCCATCCGGCCAGGTGGTGTCCGTGGAGTCGCTTGCACTCGAGAATGCTGCAGCGCCCTCGCTGCGCGGTACCGAGCTGGACGGCGCACTGCGCATGGATGCGCAGGGGCGCCTGCTGCAGGATCGTGAATTGCGTCGCCTGTTCGATCATCTGCTGGCGGGCCTGGGTGAATTGAGCCTGGATGCCCTGCGCGCGCGGCTGCGGGCCCATGCCATGGGCGTCGGAGGCGAGGCGCTGGCTGCGCAGGCAATGGCCGCGTTCGAGCAGTACCTGGACTATCTGCGGCGCGAAGCGGAACTTGCCTTGCCTCACGGTACGGATCTTGTCGACCGTCTGGAAGCCCTGATGGCGCTGCGACGTGACGTTTTCGGGGACGAACTGGCCGATGCCCTGTTCGGCGAGGACGAACGCTATGCGCTGGATGCGCTGGCGCGCTTGGACGGCGGTGAAGGACTTGCCGATGCGCCGGAGACAGAGCGCTGGCAGGCCGAACGCGGGGAGGCCACCGAGCACCTGCTGGCACTGGAGCAGACCGAGCAGTTCGACCAGTTGGACCTGTCGCCGGAGCATCGCTTCGAGGAGCGCGCCGCCCTGTACGGAGAAGACGCCGCCGCGCGCCTCGCGGCCTTGGATGGCGAGCGTGCTCAGTGGCAGCAGCGACTGGATGAGTGGCATGCACTGCGCGATGCAATCCTCAACAATGCCGCGCTCGATGCCGCCGCGCGCGAGCGCGAACTGCAGGCCCTGCGCGAGCGCCTGTTTGACGAGGCTGAGCAGCGTCGGGTGCAGGCGCTGGAGGATGTTTCGCGATAGGCTGTTGGAGCGCACCCTGAGCGCGACCTGGATGTTCGAGTGCGGAGCGTGGGTCTAACCCTGTTTGCGGGGCTTCGGGCGCATCGGTCGCCAGCAGGCTTGTCTCCTGCGATTGCGCCACCGTAGGTCGGCACCCCTGTGCCGACATGGACTGCGCGAGGATTTGCTTTCCGAGGGTGCGCGATGGCGGCATGGGATGCCGCCCTGCGACTGCGGCCGCCAGGAGGATTGGCTCCTGAGTGGAAGATGGCGCTGGTGTAGGAGCGCACCCTGTGCGCGATCGAGGTGTTCTTCAAGCGGATGTCGTCGCTGGCATAGCGGCGTGTGCAGGACCCGCCCTCCAGCCGATTGAATCAGCGGTGTTACGTGGTGCTCGCGTAGCGCGCCGACGCTTCATGCAGATTTGCTTCACCGATCGGTGCAAGGTGCTGTCTAAGCCAGGCGGCCAGTTCGGGCTCGGACAGGCCGCCTTCGGCGAGTCCTATGTAGAGCGAATAAAGGGCCACATCGTCCGCGACCAGTTCCATGCCATTGAGCATCAAGAAGGTTTCGCAGGCTACCGCGGCGGTGCGTTTGTTGCCGTCGAGGAATGGGTGGTTGCGCGCGATCCCATAGGCCAGTGAGGCGGCAAGATCAGCCAGGTCAGGCGGAGGCTGACCATAGGCATGTAGCTGGTGGGGGCGAGCCAATGCCGAATCGAGCAGGCTTTCGTCACGCAGTCCCGAAATGCCGCCGTGCTCCGACAGCTGGCGATCATGGATGGCCAGCGCGAACCGCTTCTCAATCCACACAATCATCGAATTCGCCCGTCATTGCGCCAGCTTGTGCAGCAGGTTGCGGCGCCGGTGCATGACTTTCTCGGCCACCTCCATCTGCGCCGCAAGCTGCGGATCGTAGGTGGTCAGCTTGACCCCGTCAGGGGTTTCCAGCGCGAACAGTTCATCGCCCTTTTCAAGACGCAGTCGAGCCATCAGTTCCTTGGGCAGGATGACGCCGGCCGAGTTGCCGATGGTTGTGATCTTGAGCTTCATGACGAACTTCCGTGGG
Source organism: Lysobacterales bacterium (assembly GCA_038257155.1). Classification (GTDB taxonomy): domain Bacteria; phylum Pseudomonadota; class Gammaproteobacteria; order Xanthomonadales; family Xanthomonadaceae; genus JANJTY01. The sequence continues at coordinate 49,360 of JBBSJP010000036.1, forward strand.
GTTATAACGTACGTTATATACACCAGGAATTCCCGTACGCGCAAGCCGATGGACGAAGCTAGGAGCGTGCGCGGCAGAAGCCAATTCGTTCGATGATTGCGCGACAATCACTGCATGACGACCTCCTACCTCCCGTATCACCCTGATCAAGCCCATTTGCTGCCGGTGTCGGCGGCGGACTGGCTTCCCGAGGGCCACC
>JBBSJP010000037.1:0-48445 GCA_038257155.1 Lysobacterales bacterium
CGGCCCGGTCATGGCGAGCAGCGCAGGGGACCGCGCGGGCTTCATCCGCGCGGCGCGAGACTGGGGTGTCCTTCTCTTTGGTTACTTTCTCTTGGACAAGCAAGAGAAAGTGACTCGTGGCCCCGAAGGGGCACGAAAGCGTTTGATCTTGAACTTGATGGGGCTGTTGATGTTGCTGTCGCTGTCGCAGCAAACCATCCACCCCGCAATGGCGGATCAAGATCCGCCCTACAAAGCCGAGAGCAGATCCAATATCTCGCGTTGACGGACAGCGATCCGCCCGACCATCAAACAGCAATCAGCCCCATCGGCCTGCCCCGATGAAATACCTGCACCTCATCTGGTCTGCTCTGCTGCGCAAGAAGACCCGCACCGGTCTGACTCTGCTGTCGCTGACAGCGGCATTCCTGCTGGTCGGCCTGGGCCAGGCAGTCAATTCGGTGCTCGCGGGAGGTGCGGATTTCCTTGGTGCGAATCGGTTGATCACGCAGTCCCGCACCAGCTTTACCCAGCCGCTGCCCATGCGGCTGCTGCCGCAGATCGAACGTGTTCCGGGTGTGTCGCGGGTGGGGCATTCGCAATTCTTTGGCGGGCAGTATCAGGACGCGCGGCAGTTCTTCCCGCAGTTTGCGGTGGATCCGTTGCGCCTGTTCGATACGTATCCGGAGTGGACGCTCACGCCGGAAGAGAAGCGCGATTTCATCGCTACCCGCAATGGCGCCATCGCCGGCCGCCTGCTGGCGGAGCGCTACGGCTGGAAGGTGGGCGATACGATTCCATTGAACTCGTTCATCTGGACCCAGCCTGGCAACAACCGGCTGTGGGAATGGAAGCTGGTCGGCATCTTTGGCGGGCGCGATGAGGAATGGAATGATCGCGCCGGGCTGATGTACCTGAATTACGCCCACTTCGACGAGGCCCGCGCCGGTGGCAAGGGGCTGGCCGGCGTGTTTGTGGTGCTGGTCGATGATCCATTGCAGTCCGAAGAGGTGGCCGCGCGCATCGATGCGATGTTCGAGAACTCGCCGGACGAGACCAAGTCGCAGAGTGAGCAGGAGTTCCAGCTCGGCTTCCTGCGCCAGATAGGCGATATCGGCTTCATCATCAATGCGATTCTCGGCGCGGTGTTTTTCACCATCCTGATCCTGACCGGCTACACCATGAGCCAGGCAGTGCGCGAACGCATTCCTGAGTTGGGCGTGCTGAAGTGCCTCGGATTCACCGACCGGGCGGTGTTGTGGCTGGTGCTGGGCGAGGCCCTGCTGCTCTGCTTGATCGGCATGCTCGGCGGCATGCTGTTGGCCGGGCTGGTGGTGGGTTCGCTGCCGCCGGAGTTTCCGGTGCGCACCGATGCCGGCGTCTGGGGCTTTGCCCTGCTGAGTGCGGTGTTCCTGGCCCTGGCAGTGGGCCTGCCGCCTGCCTTGCGCGCGATGCGCCTGAAGATCGTCGACGCGCTGGCGGGGAGATAGCCCGCATGTTTCATAAATTGCACGCGCCCTCGTTCGACGGCTTCGCCGCTACGCGGGGCTTTCGCCCCGATGTCTCTTCTCCGCACAAGGTTCTTCCCTCAGTCGGCCGTATGGGTGGATACGGCGCTCCTTCGAGAACAGCCTTGTGCGAAAAATACCCTGCGCGATCATCGCGCGAATTCATGAAACCAGCGGGCTAGACATGCGCAACCTGCGGCAGATAGTCGAGATCGTACTGCTCAACCTGCGCAGTATTCCGCAGCGCCTTGGCGCCTCGCTGGTCATCGTGATCGGTATCGGCGGCGTGGTGGGCGTGCTGGTGGCGATGCTGTCGATGGCGCAGGGCCTGTCGAAGACGCTCAATGCCACCGGCAGTCCGGAGCGCGTGGTGGTGCTGCGCGGCGGCGCCAATGCCGAGATCTCCAGCTTCCTCGATCGCGCCTCGAACACGCTGATCCGCCAGGATCCGGCCGTCGCGCGCCTGGCGGACACGCTGCCCGCGGCCTCGGGCGAGCTGATCATCGTCACCGAGGTGCCGCGCGTCGGGCAGCGCAGCGGTGCGAATGTCTCGCTGCGTGGGGTCGAACCCAGCGGCTTCGTGCTGCGCCCGGAACTGCGCATCGTCGAAGGCCGTCGTTTCAAGGCCGGCCTGCGTGAGCTGATCGTCGGGGCTGGCGCCAAACGGCAGTTCTCCGGGCTCGGCGTGGGCGAAACCCTGCGCCTGCGCGGATCCAGCTGGACGATTGTGGGGGTGTTCGAAAGCGGTGATGCGCACGAATCCGAACTGTGGGCCGACACCGAGACCGCGCAGAGTGCTTTCGGCCGCGGTGGCTACTCTTCCGTGCTGCTGCGCCTGGCGGACGTCGCTGCCTTCGATGCGCTGAAGGAGCGCCTCACCAGCAACCCGCAGCTCAATGTCGATGTGTTCCGCGAGCCGGACTATTTCGGCGCCCAGTCAGCGGGCTTGATCCGTCAGATCGGCTACATCACCAATATCGTGGCGGTGATCATGGGACTGGGCGCCCTGTTTGGCGCGCTCAACACCATGTACGCGGCCGTCTCGGCGCGTACCGCCGAGATCGGCACCCTGCGCGCGCTCGGCTTCGGGCGCGCGCCGGTAGTGGCTTCGGTGATGGCCGAGGCGATGGCCCTGTCACTCGCCGGTGGCCTGCTGGGTGCCGGTGTGGCCTACCTGCTGTTCAACGGCTACTCCGTTTCTACCCTTGGCTCGGGCTTCACCCAGGTAGCGTTCAATTTCGCGGTGACGCCGGGCCTGCTGATGCAGGGCCTGTCGTGGGCCCTGGCGATCGGATTCATCGGAGGCCTGATGCCGGCCTTGCGTGCCGCGCGGCTGCCAGTCACCACCGCGCTGCGCAGCATTTGAATCAAGGAACCTCTGAATAGGTCAGAGGTTCCGCCGGCCAGGGCTGACCGGCGCGCGAGTCAATCGCGCAGGCGCTTGATGTCGCGAAGTCGAGTCCGGACACGTGCCGGACTCGACGTGGGCTGGCAAGCCTGTCCTGAGCCTGACGAAGGGTCCAGGATGGACCTGTTCAGATCTTCCCTAATCGACCCGCGGCGCCTCACCACTGCGCTCCGGGAACACCCGCTGTGCCAGTGCGCGATCCGTGCTGAGCAGGGCTATCGCGTCGGCCAGCACGTGTGCGGCTTCGCGCAGCAGGGCGTCGGGTTTGTCGTCATCGGCAATTTCTTCGGCACGAACCTGTTCGATGACGGGTCGTTCATCGACCTGCAGTCCGTCGTCAAGCTGGGCGGCCAGCGCAGCCGCAGCGGCCAGTTCTTCCTCACCGGCTGCCTTGCGCTCGGATTCACGCAGCTTGCGACGTGCCTCGTTGCGCTCACGCTCAGTAACACGTTCGGAATGCTTGAGCGATATCGATTTCAGTTCGCGCTGGCGGCGGTACTCCGCAACGTCCTCCGCCCAATACTGAAACTCGCGATCCTTGGCAATGCGGGTCTCGTGCATGCCCAGCAACATCGGCGTCAGCGGTCGCAGGTCGCCAAAACTGGTATATCGGCTGGGCTCGATCTGGGTCCAGGGCAGGGCATTGTCGAGGGCACTTTCGCCGTACTCGTGCGCATCCAGGGTGACCGGGAAAAGGATGTCAGGCACCACGCCCTTGTGCTGGGTGGAGCCACCGCTGATCCGGTAGAACTGCGCGATGGTCAGTTTGAGTTGACCGAGGGTGGGCTTCTCGCTGCGCGCCCAGAAATCCAGATCGACCAGGTTCTGCACCGTGCCCTTGCCGTAGGTGGGTTCACCGACAATGACACCGCGTCCGTAGTCCTGGATCGCAGCGGCGAAGATTTCCGACGCCGAGGCCGAAGCGCGGTTGACGATCACCGCCAGCGGTCCGTCCCAGACCAGGCCGGGATTGCGGTCAGCGTCCACCGACACGGCTCCGGAGCTCTGTCGAACCTGCACAACGGGGCCGGACTCAATGAACAGCCCGGTCAACGCAACCGCCTCGGTAAGGGAACCGCCGCCGTTGTTACGCAGATCGAGCAGTACGCCGTCGACTTTCTCGGCCTTGAGTTCAAGCAGCAGACGCTCGACGTCGCGGGTTGCCGAACGGTAGTCAGGATCGGTACGGCGCCGCGCTTCGAAGTCCTGATAGAAGGTTGGCAGCGTAATCACGCCGATGCGGCGTTGATGATCGTTGTCGCCGACCTCGATGATGGTTTTCTTGGCAGCCTGCTCTTCCAGCTTGACCTTCTCGCGGGTGATCGAGACCAGCTTGTGTTCTCCATCGATGCCGCTGTCGGCCGGCAACACGTCGAGTCGCACCAGTGTCTCGCGTGGGCCTCGGATCAGCTGCACCACATCGTCGACCCGCCATCCGACGATATCGACCAGCGGGCCTTTCTTGCCCTGCCCGACGGCGGTGATGCGATCGCCAACCTTGAGTTCGCCGGAAAGCGCAGCCGGTCCGCCGGGCACGATCGAGCGGATCACGGTGAATTCTTCCTCGCGCTGCAGAACCGCGCCAATGCCCTCCAGCGAAAGACTCATGTTGATGTTGAAGTTCTCGGAGGTGCGGGCATTCATGTAGGCGGTATGCGGATCAAGCACGCCGGCATAGGCATTCATGAAAATCTGGAACACATCCTCGGACTTGGTCTCGCGCAGCCGCTCCTCGAACGTGGCGTAGCGCTTGTCCAGCGTGGTGCGGATCTTGTCCGGCTCGCGGCCGGCCAGTTTGAGACGCAAGGCGTCATTCTTGACTCGCTGACGCCAGACCTCGTCGAGCGATTCGCTGCTGGTTTCCCAGGGAACATCCTCGCGATCGAAGCGGTACTGCTCGTCCCGGTCAAAGTCGAACTCATCCTTCAGCAGGGCGCGCGCATGCGCGGTGCGCTCGGAAACCCGCTGCAGGTAGACGTTGAACATGTCGAACGCCGGGTCAAGTTTCTGCTCGGCAATGGCCTCGTCGAGCTGATTGCGGTAGGTGGAAAAGCGCTCGATGTCAGAGGCAAGAAAGAACAGACGATCGGCATCCAGCGACTTGAGGTAGCGGTCGAATATCTCCGCCGACATTGCGTCGTCAAGGCTGCGCGGGCTGTAGTGATAGCGGCTGTTGGAGAGGAATTGGTAGACCAACTGAGCGGCGCGCGACTGGTCATCGTCAGGCGAGAGCGCAGCGAAGTCGCGCACAGCCTCGGGCTTGGCAGCCAGCGACAAGGGCAGCAGCAGGAGGGAAGTAAGCAGCAGGCGAGACAGCATCGCGATTCCTCTATCAGCCAAATGGGGCCGTGGATGGAGCATGCGCCCTCCGGCGTTAGGTCAGCGTGTGCCGGAGGTCTTGAACCTATAGCAACCCGGGGAATGCTTTCAGGTCAAGAGGAGGTGCAGAGCAGGTCAGACCGGCACTATCAGACAATGTTCCGGGTTTCAGCTCGGCAGGCCGCCCTGCCGTGGCTGGCGTTCAGGCAAGCTGATGCAATCCGGCATCGGCTGCCTGCCGATCGGCGTGGTAGGAAGAGCGCACCAGCGGACCGGACGCGACATGGGTAAAGCCCAGCGCCATGCCGAATTCCTCGAGCTGCTTGAACTCGTCCGGCGTCCAGTAGCGCAACACCGGATGATGATGCGGAGTGGGCTGCAGGTACTGGCCAATCGTGACCATGTTCACATCATGGGTACGCAGGTCGCGCAGGGTCTGCTGAACCTGCGGCATGGTTTCGCCCAGGCCCAGCATGATGCCGGACTTGGTTGGAATATCCGGATGCTGCGCCTTGAACTGCTGCAGCAGGCGCAGCGACCAGGCGTAATCGGCGCCGGGACGTACGTTAGGGTACAGATCCGGCACGGTTTCCAGGTTGTGGTTGAACACGTCCGGCGGCGCCGTGGCGAGGATCTCCAGCGCGCGCTCCATGCGCCCCTTGCCACGGAAATCGGGGGTGAGGATCTCGATCTTCAGGTTCGGGCTGAGCTCACGCGTGGCGCGGATGCAGTCGGCGAAATGCTGGGCACCGCCGTCGCGCAGGTCGTCGCGGTCTACCGAAGTGATCACTACGTAGCGCAGGCCCATGTCGGCCACGGTGCGCGCCAGGTTGGCAGGCTCGCTCGCATCGGGCGGCTTGGGCCGGCCGTGTGCCACATCGCAGAAGCTGCAGCGCCGGGTGCAGACCTCGCCCAGGATCATGAAGGTGGCAGTGCCGTGGCTGAAGCATTCGTGGATGTTGGGACAGCTGGCCTCTTCGCAGACCGTCACCAGGCGGTTCTCGCGCAGCTTGGCCTTGAGGTTGGCCACGGCATTGCCGGACGGAATCCGCACCCGGATCCAGCTCGGCTTGCGCAGCGCCGGCGCATCGGCGAACTGCACCGGGCTGCGTGCGATCTTGCTCTCGCCCATCTGCTTGGCGCCGGGCGTGAGGCTTGCAGCGTCAAGGCTCAGCGGAATGGTTTTGCTGTCGGTCATCGAAGAAGCTCGGGTTGCAGAAAGTGCGAGTGAAGGAGTGCGGGAGCCGACCCTGTCGGCGACCGTGATCTGGGGTTCTTTATTGAACCTGAGGCGGCGCGTGGTCCGCGGTCGCGCACAGGGTGCGCTCCTACACGGGAATGCGCGAGGAATGGGGCGCAGGTCGAATTTCGCATCATGCCGCGAGCTGCTCAGGCAGGGCGTTGTCGGCGCGGGCGATCAGGCCGAGCTGCTGCGACAGCGCTTCGACCAGGGCTGGCTTGACCGCATCCAGGCTGGACGGACCGCCCAGGTCGAGCATGGAAGTTACCGCCAGCCCGGCATAGCCGCAGGGGTTGATGCGTCGGAACGGTTCCAGGTCCATCGCGATGTTGAAGGCCAGGCCGTGGAAGCTGCAGCCGCGCCGAACGCGCAGGCCCAGCGCTGCGACCTTGGCGTCGCCAACGTAGACCCCGGGTGCGCCCGCACGGCGTTGTGCCGCGATATTCCAGTCCGCCAGCACTTCGATGATGGCCTGCTCGATGCGGCAGACCAGCTCGCGCACGCCCAGCTTGAGGCGGCGCAGGTCGACCAGCGGATAGGCCACGATCTGTCCCGGGCCGTGATACGTAACCTGGCCGCCTCGGTCGACCGGGATCACCGGAATATCTCCGGGCGCGAGCACGTGCTCGGGTTTGCCAGCCTGCCCCAGGGTGAAGACCGGGTCGTGCTCGACCAGCCAGAGTTCGTCTTCGGTGTCAGCGCTGCGCGCGTCGGTGAGCGCCTGCATGGCGCGCCAGACCGGGCCATAGGGCTGCCGGCCAAGGTCGCGCACCCGCCAGCTCAAAGCGTCCATTTCACCTCGGGCAGGGCGCGCAGGGCACCGTGCGCGGCGTCGTAGTCGTCACGCGACTGGGCCTCGAACCGCACCGTGACCGAAACGAAGCGTCCCTGGCTTGAGGGCCTGGTACGCAGGCTGTCGCGGAATACCGCCAACCCCAGGGCTTCCAGTGTTTGGGGCAGCAGTTGCTCAAGCGCCGCATCGGCCGCGCCCATGGCGGCGATCTCGAACTCGCCGGGAAAGGTGAAGCCGCGTGCACTGTCGCTCATCGCCACATTATCGGGCTGCCGACCGCGAATCCCAAGCATTGGCTTCGCAGCGTGCCGTTTCGTACTTGAGGGCGTGCGGCCTGCGCGCGCATCATCGCGGCCATGTTTGTGCATGTCCCCAGCCGTCGTCCGCCGCCTCCGCCCTGGGCCACGCCCCTGCTTGCGATCAGTTGGGTGGGCCTGTTCATCTGGCTGTCGACAGTGACGCAGGCCGCGCGCGAGGAGATCCTGCGCAATTGGGGTACGGTGCCCGAAGGCTTGTTCCTGCGCCAACCCGAGTGGTGGGCGCCCTTGATCGACGGCCGTGCACCAACGCTGCTGACTGCGATCTTCATTCATGCCGACTGGCTGCATCTGACCGGCAATGTCGCCTTTCTGCTGATATTCGGCCTGTCGGCCGAGCGCAGCCTCGGCACCGCGCGCTTCCTGCTGCTCCTGCTGCTCAGTGGCGTGGCCTCGAATCTGGCTGCTGCGGTGAGTCTGGCCGGTAGCGTTGACTCGGTCGTGGTGGGCGCCAGCGGCGCGATCTCAGCGGTGATCGGCGCCTATCTGGTGCTGTTTCCGAACGCGCGGCTTGGAGTGGTGCTGCCGCTCGGCTTGTACCTGGAGTTCGTCCGTACTCCAGCTGCACTGCTGATCGGCATCTGGGCGGCGTTGCAGGTTCTGCTGAGCTTTGTTGGGCCCAGCTTCGGCGCGGTGGCGTGGTGGGCCCATATCGCCGGATTCCTCGGCGGCAGCGTTTTCGCCCTGGTCTCGCGCCCGGCGATCACGCGCCGCTTGCGGCAGCGCTAGATGCGTCAGCCCTCTGCCGGTTTCGCTGGCGCGTTGAACAGGGCCAGGCCCTTCAAGAGGTTCAGCGCTTCCAGCACGGCATAGTCTTCGACCGACTCGTCGTTCAGTGGCTGGGTCTGGATGGCGCCGGCTGGACGCGGCTCGCCCTCCAGGTGACCGGTCAGATCGCTTTCGCGCAGGATGGGTCCACGGCTGGTGCCGCGGCGCAGTTCGATGCTGTCATCCAGCACGATGTCCGGCACGATGCCGCTGGCCTGAATCGAGGTGCCGTTCGGGGTGAAGTAGCGTGCTGTGGTGAGTTTGATCGAGTCGCCATTGTCGACCGGCAGCACGGTCTGGACCGAACCCTTGCCGAAGCTGACGCCACCCATGATCAGCGCGCGTCGATGGTCGCGCAACGCGCCTGCCACCACTTCGGCGGCTGAGGCCGTACCGCTGTTGGTCAGCACCACGATGGGCGCGCCCTTGGCGATGTCGCCGGGCTTGGCCTGGTACTCGCTGGTGGTGAAGGGCAGCCGCCCGCGCGTCGACAGCAGAAGGCCCTTATCGATGAAGGCATCGGCGACATCAATGCCCGCGTTGAGTAGTCCGCCGGGATTGCTGCGCAGGTCCAGGACGATGCCCTTCAAACCGGCATCGCCGAACTGCTTGGTCGCGCTGGCCAGCTTGCGGGTGAGTTCGGAGGCCGTATCAGACTGGAAGGCGGCGATGCGAAGGTAGACGTAGCCGGGCTCCAGTGGTCGTTCACGCACGCTGGCAACGCGGATTGTTTCGCGCACCAGATCGAACTCCAGCGCCTCGGCCTCGCCATCCCGCTCGACGGTCAGACTGACGCTGCTGTTTGGCGCACCGCGCAGCAGTTCCACCGCATCGGACTGGCTTTCGCTGGCAATGGGTTTGCCGTCGATCGCCACGATGATGTCGCCGGAACGGATGCCGGCACGCGCTGCAGGGGTCTCGTCGATCGGTGAAACCACGATTAGGGCGCGATCCGGCCGCTGCATTACCTCCAGTCCGAGTCCGCCATACGCGCCCGTGGCCTGCTCGCTGAGGTTGGCGGTGGCTTCCTGGTCGAGGTAGGCGCTGTGCGGGTCAAGATCAAGCAGCAGGCCGCGAATCGCCGCCTGCATCAGGCGCTTGTCGTCGACCGGCTCGACATAGGCATGCTGTACCGCGCGGAATACCGAAACGAAGCGGCGGATCTCTTCGATGCTGACCTGCTCGGTCTGCGTGGCGGGCTCAGCAGCCTCGTCAGCGTGCGCGGGTTGGTCCTCCTCGGCCAGGACGAAGGCGGGGGAAAGCAGCAGAAACAGGCACAACGGGCGGATATTCATGCGCCGATTATGCGCTGAGACCGGCTACGCCGGATGAATCGCTGGAGGTCCTCAGCGCTTGCGCAGCCAGATCTTGGGGTCGACCGGCTTGCCCTTCTGGCGAAGTTCGAAATACACGCCACTGGCGTCGAGGCCGCCGGACGTGCCAGCACGGGCGATGGCGCGACCCGGATCGACCCAGTCGCCAACTTCACAGAGCAGGGCGTCGGCGTGCGCGTAGAGCGAGTGAAAGCCGTCGCCGTGGTCGAGGATCACGATCATGCCGTAGCCATTCAGCCAGTCGGCGTAAGCGACCCTGCCGTGCGAGACCGAATGCACTTCGCTGCCGGCTTCGGCGGCGATCAGCCAGCCGCCGCTCTTGCGGCCGTCCGGCAGGCTGCCGCCGAAGGCGCTGCGCACTCGGCCCGTGAGCGGCCAGGGCAGGCGTCCTCGCCGCGCAGACAGACGCTCGCCGTCGCCCAGTTGCTGCGGAATATCGGCGAACACGTCCTGCAGCCGCTCGAGCAACTGCACGAGTGCCTGTTCGTCACGTCCGAGCGCAGTCAGCTGTTTGACCGTGGCGCTGCGCTCGGTTTCCAGTCGGGCCAAGAGCTCGCGACGCTGTCCGCGCTGCGATTCGAGTTCGCCGAGCTGCGTCTGCTGGGCCTCGAGCGCGGCCTGCACTTCGATTTGCTGGGCCTGCAGCGCGGCGCCCAGTTCCAGCAGCACCGCCAGTTCGCTGCGTAGTGCGTCGATGCGCGCCAGGCGTTGACGCTGCAGCACGCGGTAGTAGCCCAGCGCACGCTCGGCGTTCTCGATGCGGTCCTGTGCCAGCAGCAGCTTGAGCTGCTCGTGCCGACCGAGGGCGTAGTTGGCACGCAACAGGGCGGCCAATTCTTCGCGCTGCGCACCGAGACCCTGCTCGCGCTGCGCTTGCTCGGCGCTGAGCCGCTGCAGTTCTTCCTGCCGCTGGGCCAGCGCTGTTTCGCTGTCACGCAAGGCAGCGATGGCTTGCTGCACCTGCAGGTCGGCCTCGCGCAGTTCGCGGCTGGCCGAGTCGCGTTCGTCTTCGATGCGGCGTCGCTCAACCGTCAGCGCACTGATCTGCTTGCGCACGGCTTGCAGGCGAGCCTCGGTGGCGCTTTTGTCCGGCTCTTCAGCGCTCACCCCGCCGGCCACCAGCACCAGCAGGTTCGCCAGGCAAAGCGCCAGCAAACGCATCGCGATCAATCGAACAGCACCAGACTCTGGCCGCTCATTTCTGCTGGCTGCGGAAGGTCCATCAGGGCCAGCAGGGTGGGCGCCACATCGCGCAGTGCGCCGCCGTCACGCAGTCGCGCCGGGCGACCCAGGAACACCAGTGGCACCGGACCGGTGGTGTGCGCGGTATGCGCCTGGCCGGTTTCCGGATCGCTCATCTGCTCCAGATTTCCATGGTCGGCGGTGATGATCAGTTCGCCGCCGGCCTGTTCAATTGCCGCGGTGATGCGGCCCAGGGCGATATCGACCGCTTCAACGGCCTGGATCGCGGCGGACAGGATGCCGCTGTGTCCGACCATGTCAGGATTGGCCAGATTGCAGACGATCAGGTCGAAACGCCGCGCTGCAATCGCTTCCACCAGCCGCTCGGTCACCTCGGGTGCGCTCATCTCGGGCTGCAGGTCGTAGGTCGCGACCTTGGGGCTGGGCACCAGGATGCGTTCCTCTCCGGGATAGGCATCCTCGCGCCCGCCATTGAAGAAGAAGGTGACGTGCGCGTATTTCTCGGTTTCTGCGATGCGTAGCTGCGTCATGCCCTGCTCTGCGAGTATTTCGGGCAGAGTTTTCAGCAAGCTGTCGGAGCGGAACGCCACCGGCGCGGGCAGGTCGGCCGAGTATTCGGTGAGGCAGACAAAGCGCGACAGCGCCGGTCGCCGGCCGCGATCGAAGCCGACAAAATCCTCGCTCACGAACGCAGCGCTGAGCTGGCGTGCGCGGTCGGCGCGGAAGTTCATGAACACCACCGCGTCGCCATCGCGCATCGGTTGCGCGACGGCGATGCGGGTCGGTTTGAGGAACTCGTCGTTCTCGCCGCGCGCATAGCCTGCGGCGAGCGCTTCGGCGGCGTTGTTCGCCACGAACTCGGCTTGTCCCTCGACCAGGGTGTTCCAGGCCAGTTCCAGGCGATGCCAGCGCTGGTCGCGATCCATCGCGTAATAGCGACCGATGACGCTGGCGATGCGTGCACCGGGCTGCGCATCGACCGCACTTTGCAGCCGGGCGAGGCTGGCAGCGGCCGAGCGTGGCGGCGTATCGCGCCCGTCGAGGAAGGCATGCACGGCGATATCGGCCACGCCCTCGCTGCGCGCCATCGCCAGCATGGCAAGGATGTGGTCCTCGTGACTGTGCACACCGCCGGGCGAAAGCAGGCCGAACAGGTGCAGGGTACGGCCCGCATCGCGCGCGGCGGCGCAGGCGGCCAGCAGTTCCGGATTGCGCCCGAACTCGCCGTCGCTGATGGCCTTGTCGATGCGGGTGAGATCCTGATAGACGATGCGGCCGGCGCCGAGGTTCATGTGGCCGACTTCGGAATTGCCCATCTGTCCGTCCGGCAGCCCGACATGCAGGCCCGAGGTGTGGATCAGGGTGTGCGGGCAACGCGCCAGCAAGGCGCGCCAGTTCGGGCACCGCGCCTGCGAAATGGCGTTGTCGGGCGCATCCTCGCGATGGCCCCAGCCATCGAGGATCAGCAACATCACGGGCTTCGGTCGGCTCACAGGACTTCCGGGACAGGCGCGACAAGGTCGACGATTGTAGCCTTGCATCGCCGGGTTCGCGTTTAAACCGTTCACGCAGTTGCTGCATCCAAGCTCGCGTAACGCCCCCCATCCAAGGAGTTCTGCCATGAATCGTTATTTCGCCGCCGCCGTACTCGGCCTGGCTTCCAGCGTCGCACTGGCCGCGCCGCCCGACATCAGCAAGGTCAACGGCGCGGTCCGTGCCGAAGCCGGCAAGGAGTACGGGAGCCTGGAAACCGTCAATGGCAGCGTCCGCATCGAAGCCGGTGCGGTGGTCGAGAGCGCCGAAACCGTCAATGGCAGCGTCACGGTCAGTGAAGGCGCGCGCGTGGGCAGTGTCGAAACCGTCAACGGCGCGGTAACGCTGGCGGCACAGGCCGAGGTCGAGCGCGGCGTCGAAGTGGTCAACGGCTCGATCACCCTGGCCGAGGGCGCCGTGGTGCGTGGCAAGCTGGAAGGCGTGAACGGCGCGATCCGGCTCAGTGCCGCCGAAGTGCAGGGCGGCATAGCCACCGTCAACGGCGGCATCCTCATCGGTGCCGATTCACGCGTACAGGGCGGCATCCTGGTCGAGAAGCCGAGCGGCGGCTGGTTCAACTGGGGCAACGAAAGCAAGCCACCGCGCATCGAGATCGGCCCGCGCGCCGTGGTTGAAGGCGACATGGTCTTCAAGCGCGAAGTCGAGCTGTACGTGCACGAAACCGCCACCGTGGGCCGCATCGAGGGCGCCACGCCGATCAGCTTTGGTGAGGAGCGCGTCGAGCGCTGAGCAAACCGTTCGTGGTGAGGAGCCATCGAGGCGGCCGCGAAGCGGACGAAGGCGCGCAGCGCCTCGCAGCCGCCCTGGCGGCCGAACGAGACCGCGTCTCGAACCACATGCCAGGTGGTTCGAGACGTGCGGCCTCGACCCTTCGATCCGCACTGCGTGCGGCCTCAGGACAGGCCTGCGGTCTGGTTCGACGGCTTCGCCGCTTCGCCTTCGCTGTGCTCGGTCCGCACTCCTCACCACGAACGGAAACTTGCACTGGCGGCCATTACTTGGGTTATCGAACTGGCTGCTGAGACGCACCGACACACTGCGGTCGCCGACAGGGTCAGCTCCTGCAGGGGCAATGTTCGCCCTGTGGAGCTTTCAGCACGCGTTGGCGTTCCGCTGTCGCGGAGCAAACTGGTGCAAGAAGCCCAGAGATCCCGTTTTCATCTCTAGAGACCACAAGACAGCAACTGTTGAGCTTTTCCTGATGGAAGCACATGCATCCTTCAGAACCCGTTCGTGGTGAGGAGCCTTCGAGGCGCGCGTAGCGCGATCGAGAGGGCGTCTCGAACCACGCTTCGGCGGTGGTTCGAGACGCGTGGCCTCGACCCTTCGATCCGCACTGCGTGCGGCCTCAGGGTCTCGATCCACGCTCCTCACCACGAACGGGTTGATGTTAGTTGAGGACACGAGCTGCTAGATGCCCAGAGATTCCAATTTCCGACTTCTTGAGACCAAGAAAAACAACTGGTTAGCTCATGTTTGATGGAAGCGCACCCTGTGCGCGACCTGGATGATGGGCATTGCCTGGCTGCCGGGTCGAGCTGACACGCTGCGGTCGCTGACAGGGTCAGCTACAGGGCCCGTTTGGCGCACCGGCCTGGCGGAATCCGCGATAATGCCCGGCCCGCAGCACGACGCTGCCGCCTCGAGCCCGCTTCCGCGCGTGAATTTTCCCGATTATCCCTTCACCCCGAAGCGTTTCGAGGTACGTCCCGGCATCGTCATGTCCTACCTGGACGAAGGCCCGCGGGATGCCGAGGTGCTGCTGATGCTGCACGGCAACCCGTCGTGGAGCTTCTACTGGCGGCACCTGGTGGCCGGTCTGTCGGATCGCTACCGCTGCATCGTGCCGGATCATGTCGGCATGGGCCTGTCCGACAAGCCTGACGACGCGTCCTACGACTACACCCTGGCCTCGCGTGTGGCCGATATCGACACGCTCGTTTCGCACCTGGATCTGGGCGATCAACTCAGCCTGGCGGTGCACGACTGGGGCGGCATGATCGGGTTTGGCTGGGCGCTGTCCAACAGTCATCGGATCAAGCGCCTGGTTGTCACCAATACTGCCTCGTTTCCGTTGCCCACGGCCAAGGCCATGCCCTGGCAGCTCAAGCTGGGCCGTGATTCGAAGCTCGGTGCGCTGCTGATCCGCGGCTTCAACGCCTTCGCCTGGGGCGCGGCGCGTTACGGCGTGGTAGAGCGCGTCGCGCCGGCCGTGCAGCGCGCCTATTGCGCGCCCTACGACAGCTGGGCCAACCGCGTCGCTACCCTGCGCTTCGTGCAGGACATTCCGCTCTCGCCCAAGGACCGCGCCTGGGCGCTGGTCGAAGCCGCAGGCAGGAAACTGCCCGAATACGCCGATCGCCCGGTATTCCTCGGCTGGGGCCTGCAGGACTTCGTGTTCGACCGGCACTTTCTGGAGGGCTTCACCCGCGCGCTTCCGCAGGCCGAAGTGATGGCCTTCGCGGATGCCGGACACTACGTGCTGGAAGACAAGCACGCCGAACTGGTGCCGGCGATCAGGCGATTTCTTGATCAGAATCCCTTGGCAGCCTGAGTCAGCATCGCGCAGCGGCGGGTCAAGACCCGCCCTCCAACTTCGGATCAGACGCAAGGGGGCACGATTGCCTGCCCGGCCAAACGTCGGAGGGCGGATCTTGATCCGCCGCTGCGGGAAGCCACGCAATCGCGCGCAGCTCTGGCAAGCTTGGGCCCCATGCAGAACCCGACTCCCGCTTCACCATCGCACGCGGTAGACGCGCAAACCTCGACCTCACCGAGCGCACCCGCGGCACCTCGCTGCAACATCGCCGCGATCCTCCCCCGCATGGCCGCCGAACGCGGCGCGCAGATCGCCATGCGCTGCCCCGGTTCACGCGGTCCGGACGGCCTGGCGCGCTATGACCTGACGCTGAGCTACGCCGAACTCGACGCACGCAGCGACGCCATTGCCGCGGGGCTGCAGCGCCACGGCATCGGGCGCGGCATGCGCTGCGTGGTGATGGTGCGGCCGTCGCCGGAGTTCTTCCTGTTGATGTTCGCCCTGTTCAAGCTCGGTGCGGTGCCGGTGCTGGTCGACCCCGGCATCGACCGGCGCGCACTCCGGCAATGCCTGCGCGAAGCCGAGCCGCAGGCCTTCATCGGCATTCCGCTGGCGCAGGTGGCACGTCTGCTGCTGGGCTGGGGTCGCGGCTTCGTCCGCCACGTAGTAACAGTCGGGCGACGCTGGTTCTGGGGCGGTAGCACCTTGGCGCAGATCGAAGCCGCCGGCCACGGCAGCGGTCCGCAGCTCGCCGATACCGCGCCGTACGAGATCGCTGCCATTTTGTTCACCTCCGGCTCCACCGGTGTGCCGAAGGGCGTGGTGTATCGCCATCGCCACTTTGTCGCGCAGGTCGAGCTGCTGCGCGAGGCCTTCGGCATCGAGGCCGGCGGCGTTGATCTGCCGACCTTTCCGCCTTTCGCGCTGTTCGATCCGGCGCTGGGACTGTCCTCGATCATTCCCGACATGGACCCGACCCGCCCGGCGCAGGCCGATCCGCGCAAGCTCATCGCCGCGATCGAGCGTTTCGGGGTGGATCAGCTGTTCGGCTCGCCGGCACTGGTAGCGGTGCTTGCCCTGCACGGCGCGAAGTTGCCGACTATCCGACGTGTCACCTCGGCTGGCGCCCCGGTGCCACCCGATGTAGTGACCGCAATGCGCGCCCTGCTGCCCGACGATGCGCAGCTCTGGACGCCCTACGGCGCAACCGAATGTCTACCGGTCGCGGTGATCGAAGGGCGCGAACTGCAGGCGACGCGCGCGGCAACCGAAGCCGGTGAGGGCACCTGTGTGGGTCGACCGGTGCCGGGCAACCGGGTACGCATCATCCGTATCCTCGATCAGGCCATCGCCGACTGGTCGGTCGAACTCGAATTGCCGACGGGCGAGATTGGTGAGATCACGGTCGCCGGGCCCAGCGCCACCGACGCCTATTTCAACCGCCCTGAAGCCACGCGACTGGCAAAGATTCGCGAAGCCGCGCCAGACGGCGAATGCATCGTGCACCGCATGGGCGATGTCGGATATTTTGATGCCCAAGGCCGGTTGTGGTTCTGCGGACGCAAATCACACCGCGTGGAAACGGCACGCGGCCCGCTCTACACCGAACAGGTCGAACCGGTGTTCAACGTGCATCCCGACGTGCGTCGCACTGCACTGGTTGGCGTGGGCGACAAAGGCCAGCAGCAGCCGGTGTTGTGCGTCGAGCTCAACTCCGGCGCGTCCGATGCTGCACGCGAACGCATCGAAGCCGAACTGCTCAATCTCGGCCAGCGCTTCGCCCACACTAGTGGCATTTCCCGCCTGCTGTTTCATCCTGGCTTCCCGGTGGACATCCGCCACAATGCCAAGATCGGCCGCGAGGCCTTGGCCGTGTGGGCGGCACAGCGACGCTGAGGAATTTGAAGTCGTGCGATGAATGCTCTTGGTCGGATCTGGCTCTGGCTTCAATCCGCATCACATACAACCAGAGCCGGCGCGCAGGGCCAGCCCCTACAATGGCGCGATGACACCAGCCAGTTCCACCGTGACCGACGCTTCGCCCCGCATGCTGCTGGTGCTCGTGCTCAGCTACCCGCTGCTTACCCATCTGGCGGTGTATTTCCACAGTCTGGCGCTGACTGCAGCGGCGGCCTTGGTGCTGGGCCTGGTCGTGCTGCGTGGACCCTTGCAGGCGCGTCGCTGGTGGGCCTGGCTGATTCTGCTGGCCGGTGGCGGCTTGCTGCTCTGGCTGGCATTTTCCACCCGGCGCCACGATGCCCTGTTCGCGTTGTATGCCGCGCCGGTGATGGTGTATCTGATGCTGGCCTGGCTGTTCGGCAGCACCTTGTTGGGCAGCGCAACGCCATTGATCGCGCGTCTGGCCGGGCACCTGCATGGGCAGGCGCATATCGATGATCCGGCGGTGCAGCGTTATACACGGCGCCTGACGGCGGCCTGGACCGCGCTGTTCCTGCTGCTAGCCACGACCAATCTGATGCTCGCCACACTGGCCAGCCCGGATGGCGTGCTCGAACTGCTCGGCTTCGAATCGCCCTGGCCGCTGCCGCCGACTGCGTGGTCGCTGTTTGCCAACTTCATCGGATTCATCCTGGTCGCGGTGCTGTTTGCACTCGAGTTCGCCTATCGGCGGCGGCGCTTTCCCGCGCAGCACGCACGCTATCGGGGATTGATGGATTTTCTCAATCACATGCGCGAGGAAGCCCCGAACCTGCTGCGTGCCTCGGCCAATCAGCCTGCCGCCGCCGGTGAGCCGCCGCGCATGTTGCTGACTGCCGCCAGGCGACGCGTGGTGTGGCTGGTTCTAGTCGCAGCGCACCTGATCGGGCTGGCGCTGATCCTCGTTGATCTGTGGCCCTGGGGTCTTGGCCTGATCGTCGCCAGTCATCTGATGATTTTCTGGGGCACCCTGGTACCGGATTCGAGCCTGCTCACGTCAGTGGTGCGGAGCTTCTCCAGCGCGCGCAACGAAGTCTGGCTGACCATCGACGATGGCCCGTCCGAAGACACCGCCGCGATGCTGGACCTGCTCGATGCTCACGCCGCGCGCGCGACGTTCTTTCTGATAGCTGATCGCGCCGCGGTGCAGCCGGACGTGGTCGCGGAAATCCTGCGGCGTGGCCACAGCATCGGCAACCATACCGCCAGCCATCCCTCCGCCTGGTTCTGGGCCTTGCCACCATCGGCCATGCAGCGACAGATCGAGGCGGCACAGCAGCAACTGACCGCACTGGCTGGCGCGCCGCCGCGCTTGTTCCGCGCCGCGGTTGGCATGAGCAATCCCTTCATCGCGCCACTGCTGAACAAGCACGACCTGCTCCGCATCGGCTGGAGCGCGCGCGGTTTCGACAGCGTCAGGTCACGGCCCGAGGCAGTGTGGGCCGGCCTGCAAAGCGGACTTCGCCCTGGCGCCATCCTGCTGTTGCACGAGGGCGCGGCGCACGGCAACAGCGTGGCAACCCTGAACTTTGTTTTGCAGCAGCTCGACGCGCTGGGTTATCGCTGTGTGCTGCCGGAATTGCCGGCCGAAGCGGGGCGCTCGGCCACTACCAGCCAGTTGTTGAACGGCGTCCCGCCCCACAACGGCGAAAAGCGCACGCTGAGTCCTGCCTCGCCCAAGAGCGCGGCGAGCGCTTCGCGTTCCGGATAGGCCTTCGGGCCGGTGTTCATCCAGCGCAGCAGGCGCGAGAGCTGATCGACCGCGCGCGTGGTGCGCGCTCGCCAGTCGCGGCCGGCCAGGCCGGTGCGAATCACCAGACGCCCGCCCGGTGCCACGCAGGCCGCCGCGCAGCGCAGCAGCGGCGCCTGCGCCGGAGGCGGAAGGAACTGCAGCACGTCGAGAATCGCCACACTGCCCCGATGCGCCAGCGGCGACTCCGGCGCGGGTCCGTCGAGATCGAAGCGCGCCACCGTTTCTGCCAGATCAACGCATTCAAAGCGCGCCTGAGTCAGGCAACCGCGGGCGGCCGCGGCGCGCGCCTGTTCGATCTTGCTGCGATCGTTGTCGACACCGAGGTAGGCGAGCGGTCGGCCGCAGGCGTCGAGGTACTGCGCCAGCAGCCCGATGCCGCAGCCGAGATCCAGCAACGGCAGATCGCAGCCCTGCAGGGCCTCGGCCACGCCGGCAAACAGCGGATCGGTGGCCAGCTTGGAGCGCACATAGTGGTAGTACCAGCGGCTTGGAAGAAAGCGCTCGGCGGTGCGCGCCAGCGCGGCGCGGTCGGGTGGGCTCATGAGGCGTGCAGGCGCAGGTAACGGGTGGCGAAGTATGAACACATTGGGCCACCTGATGCGGGACTTGATTGGCTGCAAATAGCGCCGCGCATGTGTGACAACGCACCGATGGCGTCTGCCGTATCGCGCAGAATCATGAGGATCTCATGGCAAACCAAGGTGATCGCGCATGTCATTCTCACTTTATCTCGGCGGACTCGTCCTATTACTGATCGGCATTGCCTATGCTGCGGTGCTGCTGGAAGTGCCTACCCAATGGATCGTGGTCGGCATCGTGGTGGCCGCCGGACTCGGCGTCCTTTCCGCCGTGGCCCAGACGCGCATGAAGGACAAGCCGGATTAGCCGTACATCCGACCCTGCACGACAAGGTGGAAGTAGCGGCATGGGATGCCGACCCACGACTCACTCGTAGGTCGGCACCCCTGTGCCGACGCGTCTTTCACCTTGCGAGCGATGCACCACCCGACGCTGATGGCGGCCTGGGATGCCGCCCTGCGTCGAGGCGCACGCGCGTTTCCATCGGCGCTTCTGGTTCAAGCGGCGAAGCGCTGCTTCAGCAAGGCCCAGGCCGCGCGCAAACCCTGCGCTTCACCGCCGGCAGGCTTGCCCGGACGGTCGCTGTCGTTCCACGAATACGTGTCGAGGTGGCACCAGGGCAAGTCGCTTGGCACGAAGCGCTGCAGGTACAGCGCTGCAGTGATGCAGCCCGCCATGCGTGACGCGCCGGTGTTGACCAGATCGGCGATGGGGCTTTTCAGATACTGCTGGTAGGGCGCGTAGAGTGGCATCGGCCAGAGCGGGTCGCGCACCGCGTCACCGGCCGAGAACCAGGCAGTGCGCAGCGCGGCATCGTTGCCGAACAGAGCGGGCAGATCCGGACCCAGCGCGATGCGTGCGGCGCCGGTCAGCGTGGCGAAGTCCAGCATCAGCTGCGGCTTGCCCTCCTCGGCATAGGTGATCGCATCACACAGGATCACGCGGCCTTCGGCATCGGTGTTGTCGATCTCGACCGTCAGTCCGGCGCGCGTCTTGAGCACCTCACCCGGTCGGTAGGAATTCGGTCCGATGGCGTTTTCAACCGCCGGCACCAGCATCTGCAGGCGCACTGGCAGCTTCTGCGCCATGACCAACTGGGCCAGGGCCAACGCGTGCGCCGCCCCGCCCATGTCCTTCTTCATCTTGCGCATGCCCTCGGAGGGCTTGATGTCGAGCCCGCCGGTATCGAAGCAGACACCCTTGCCGATGATGCTGATGCGTGGATGCGACAGATCGCCCCAGACCAGTTCGATCAGACGCGGCGCACGATGGCTGGCGCGACCCACGGCATGGATCGCGGGGAAATTCTCCTTCAGCAGGGCCTCGCCGGTTATGCAGCAGACTTCGCCGCCATAGGCCTGCGCCAGGCGCCGTGCCACGGCTTCCAATTGGTCCGGGCCAAGATCTTCGGTCGGGGTGTTGACCAGGTCGCGTACCAGCAGGGTGGCCTTGAGCTGGGCGAAGCTGTCGGAAAGCGCCGCCGCCTCGCCGTTCATCGCCAGACGTGCCGGCGCGCGGGTGGGTTTGCGGTAGCGGTCGAACTGATAGGCGCCCAGACCCCAGCCGAGCGCCGCGAGCCCGGCGTCGACGCCGGTCGGTGAAGCCGGGTCGAGTCGATAGCTGCCCTCCGGCAGGACCATGGGAAGGAAGCTCAGCGCGTAGGGATCAGCGGGGTCGTCGATGCCCGCCAGTACCGCGACGGGCTTGCCGTTTTCGCCGGGAACCATCAGCCAGGTGTTGGGATCAGCGCGGAAGCCGGCGCCCTCCATCCACAGCCGCTGGCGCAGCGTGGCGGTGTTCCAGTAGGCGCCCAACTGGGCGGCGCGCAGGGTGATCAGGGGAATTGCACCACTGCCCTCTTCGGCGGCGGCAAAGCAGTTCACGGAAGATCCCATCGATACGGTCCTTGTCGGTTCAGGCGGCGTCGCGCGCCAGCAGCCAGTGTGTCAATTCGCCCAGGTTCCTGACCGTGAGCGACGGCGAAGATTCGTGCCGCCATTTCAGATTTCGAGGATTGATCCAGGCACTGTGCAGACCGGCGCGCTGCGCGCCCAGCACGTCGTGTTCCGGGTGATCGCCCACGTGCAGTACTTCATTCGGCGGCAGGCCGAGTCGCGCGCACGCGGCGTGGAAAATGCAGGCCTCGGGTTTGGCCTTGCCGTGCTCGCGCGCACTCAGGCTGAAACTGAAATGCTGCGCGATGCCGATCCGGTTCAGATCCGCAGTGCCATTGGTGAGCGCGGCGATGCGCCAGCGCGCCGCCAGAATCGGCAGCGCGCTGAGTGCTTCGGGGTATACGGTCACTGCATTGCGCGCAGCATAAAACACCTCGAAGGCCGGTTCGGCCAGCGCCGGGTCGACCGCGCAGGTCTGCAGGGCATGGCGCAGGCACAGCTTGCGCTGGGTGATGTAGTCATGCACGAGCAGGGGATTGTCCAGCGCGACCTTCTCGCGCAAGCGGCGCATCTCGTGCACCGGGAATCGCGCGGCCACTGCCGGCGCGTGTTCGATCAGCCAGGCATGCAATGCGGTTTCGGCACGCTCGATGGCGGGCGCGATATCCCACAGCGTGTCGTCGAGATCAAGGGTGATGGCGCGGATCTGCACTAGCAGCCTGTCGGGCTTTGGGGGTCGAGGCGAAAATCCGACTGCGCGTGGACAGTTTTTCGACGTTTCGCTGACCAATAGCGTGCTCTATTGGTCAAGAAGCGGCGGATAGTGGACCGCGTAGCCGGATTTGCAGCCCGGCCAACCAAAGTCCGACAGGCTGCTGGTACATGGTAACCGAGCGGCACGTGATGCGGATTTCACGGACTTCACGCTGGCCGGACCGTGGTGGTCCGGCCAGTCGTGGAACGGGCCTACTGCAGAGTGAAACTGATCGGCACCAGGGCCCAGGCGGCCACCGCGCGGCCGTTCTGCATGGCCGGATGGAAGCGCCAATGGCGCTTCACATGGCGCTGCGCCGCGTCATCCAGAGCCCGCACGCCGCTGCCCTGCTCGATCTCCACGCGCAGCACATTGCCGCTGGCATCGACCTGCACGCGCAGCATCACCGTGCCTTCCTGGCCCTGTCTGGCCGCTTCGCGCGGGTAGCGCGGTGGGCTGGCATTCTCGTAGGCCAGCGGCACGCCTGATTCAGCCGGCGCCGCCGCAGCGGTGGGTTCGCCGACATATTCGGATGTGGTGGGCAGGGTCGGCATCGGTTCCACCCACGGTGCAGTGGATGGCGCCTCCACCACCGGACGGTGCACAACAGGCTCGGTCTTCACAGGCGTCTGGCGCTGCGGCACGGTCAGGTCCGGCGGTGGCGGAAGCGGCGTCACCTTGGCCTTGATGAACTCGGTGGGAATCCGGTCCGGCACTTCCGCCGGCGCTTGCGGCGCCTGCGGGTCGGGCGCCATGGACACCGGCAGCAACATCCACAGCGCAAATGCCAGGTGCCCGATGCCGACCAGGGCCAGCGCCAGGCTGCGATCGAGGTGCAGCGGCTCACCACGAAACGAAAGAGCAAAGGGTTGCTTGTTGCGGCCAGCGATCATCATCGGACACCTCCACCTGCGGGTCGGATACTCGATTCCCCGGTGTGCCCGCGCCGGGCACTGCCGGAAGCCTTCGCGCTGACGGCAGCAAGGTCGTCAGGCGATGGTTCGAATGTGCACCGATTCAACGGCCGGAAGTACCTGAAGGGGTCAGGGCGTTCAACCGGTAGTCAGCTTGCAGTGCGCGTAGGGTGCGTTTCGCTGCGCCGTCATTCCGCGCTCTCGATAGTTCCGCCTGCGCCATTGGTGGGCCAAGGCCCACCCTACGAAGCGTAGCCCAGGCGTTGCGCCAACCCCCACGTAGGGTGGGCCTCGGCCCACCATTGCGGGCTGATTGCCTCCCTGCCCGCCGGCTGTCAAAGAATTGGCGCCAGGCCCGCGCCGAAGGCTGTGAGGATGCGGGTATAGAGCCCTTTCAGCCCCAGTTTGACCTCCGGAAAATCACCTACCGCCTGATAGCAGGAATGAAAGTCCGGATCACTGGGCGGCAACGGATCGCATCCCTCCAGCAGCTCATAGCTGGTGGCGTAGCGCCAGGGCCAGATGTCGAACAGCGGCAGGAACTCGGAGGTCTTTGCCAGTCCGTATTGGAGTCCCGAGAACAGCGCCGGTTTTGGACGGCGCGCAATGGTCCAGGCATTCTCCGCTGCCATGTCGAGCAGCAGCGACTCGGCCAGCAGGGCGGCGAACCCGGGGTCGCGAATCAACACGGCGTTCTCGGTATTGAGCCGATCCGAGCGGGGATCGAAATTGTGCGTGCCAACCATGGCGATCTCGCGATCCACCACCAGCGACTTGGCGTGCAGGCTGATGCGCACGCCGGCCTCGCGCAGCGGCACCGGGCGGCCCGAACCCGAGCCGCCCGAACCCCAGCCCGAACCCAGGCCACGCAGGCCGCCCGTGGAGCCGCTGCGCCGATTGCCGAAGCGTTGCGATTCGCTGGCAAACTGTCCCAGCGCCTCGGCCGACAGTTCCGCGCCCGTGGCGTCGAGATCGATAGGCGCATCCTCGGGGAAGGGTTTGTATTCGAAAATGCGGAAGCCCAGCTCGCGCAGATAGCGCCGCTTGTACTTGTGCGAAATCGCGTAGACCGGGAAGGCGTCGGTCGCGGCCAGGCTATTGGTCGAGACAAGGATCGTTGGTGGATCCGCTCTGGACTGCAGGGTGACAAAGGTTTCGCGCGCCGCAGGCGACAGCACCAGATAGGGCGTCTGCAGCAGGACTTCGCGCTGGCTGCCGGCGAGCAGGCCGCGAATGTCCTGACTGACGTCGCGCTTGCGCCGCCGCTCGCCGCGCGACTGCTTGCTGGGCGGGTCGCTGAGAAACTCGATCGAGCGTACCGACATGGCGGTGTCGGCCAGGGCGCCGGCAATGGCTGGCTGGTCGGCCTGCGCCGACAGGTCGAGCATGCGTTCGCTGTGGGTCAGCACCGGATCGGGCAGGCGACGCAGGCTGGGATCCGGGTCGAGAGTCAGCGCACCCACGTCCTTGAGCGCGGCTGCCGCCACGGCACGCTGATCCCGCCAGTAGATCTCGAAGGCGCGCTGCATGTCGGCCACCGCCGGGCCGCCGATCAGAATGTCCCGGTCGCGGTAATTGAAGCGGTCGTCCCAGTCAAAATAGCGGTTCTGGTAGTTGCGTCCGCCAGTAATGCCGAGCCGGCCGTCAATCAGCAGCAGCTTGTTGTGCATGCGCTGATTGAGCCGCGTGAAGCAGCAGAAGATCGCCCCGACGAAGCGCGCCGGACCGGTCACCGCTCGGCCGAAAAGCGGGTTGTACAGCTTGATCTCAAAGTTGACGTGGTTCTCGGCCAGCGCCGCCAGCAGGCGCGGATTGTCGAGGCTGAAGAGTTGATCCAGGAGTACGCGAACCTGCACCCCGCGGCGGGCGGCGGCCAGCAGCTCCATCAGCACGAAGTGGCCGGCATCGTCCTCGGCGAAGATGTAGGTCTGCAGATCGATGCGCTGGCGCGCGCTGCGGATCAGGTTGATGCGCGCGAGCAGCGAGTCCTGACCGTATTCCAGCAGCAGGGCACGGTGCGGACTCTGCGTACTGCTGTCGCCCATGTCGTAGAGCGGTGAGGCCAGCGCGCAATTGTCGGGCCGGCTGCACGTCAGTTCGCTGCCGCGCCGCGATTCGGCCAGCTCAGGTGCGCGCTTCAGGTCGCCGCGATGCGCGCCGCAGCCAGCCAGCAGCGCCAGCAGCAGGAACCATGCCGCTCTCACGGGGCCGCGCCTGCGTCCGCGTCGGACACGTCCTGCACGCGGATGGCCAGGCTCAGCTTCACCTTGTCGGACACCGCGTAACGACGAGCCCCCATGCCAAAATCGCTGCGCACCACGTCTCCCTCCACCCTCACCGGGCAGTCGAATCCGGGTCGCGCGCAGTCACTCGGCAGCAGGTCGAGCTGCACCGCGCCGACCACGCCACGCAGGGTCAGTATGCCGCTCAGCAGGCCGCCTCGGCGCAGCAGGTCCAGCGCAAACGGTGCGCTCTGGAAGTGGATGGAAGGATGGTTCACCGAATCGAAGAATTCGTCCGAGCGCGCCCATTCGGCATGCCCGGCGTTTTCCATTCTCAGACCGCGGGTGTCGATGCGAACTTCAACATCGGCCATGCCGGTGTCCAGGTCACGATGCACGAAGCCCTGCAATGGGTGGAACTCGCCCTGCACCTTGCGCACCAGCAGCACGCGTACCGAGAAGCTGGCTGCGGAGGCAACAGGGTCGATCCGCCAGCGCGCTTCCCGCGCGGCCACCGGCTTCGCACTCATGGTCGACAGCAAGGCCATCGCCAGCGCGCAGGCGCCGGCGAGGAGGGTTGAAGACGGCCTGTGTGCATGCATCTTCCAATGCTGGCAGAGTTGGCCGGAACATGCCGTGAGCAGGCACCCGGCCCGGCAGTTCGCCACCAGCGGCTGCCGGTCAGGGCGACCAGAACGCCTGCAGGCTGGCGGCGCCCGGTTCGATGCTGGCATTGGCGCCGAAGGCAAGTACTGCAACGCTACCCGGCGGCATGCCGCGATGATCGCCGGACTGGCCCGTGGCCAGCAGGGCGGCCAGCGATTCAAGGCCCGGGTTGTGCCCGACCAGCAGCAGGTGCTCGACGTCGGCGTTGGCCTCGATCAGTTCGATCAGCGCGCCTGGCGTTGCCTCGTAGATATCCGGCTCGATGCGCAGTTCGATCGGCCCGGCTGCATCCAGCAAGCGCGCCGCCGTGGCGCGGGTGCGCTCGGAGGGCGAGCACAGCACGCGCTGTGGCAGCGGGTGCTGCTTCAGAAATACCGCGGCGGCGGCCGCTTCGGTTTCGCCTTCCGGCGAAAGCCCGCGCTCGGTATCGGCCTGGCCGCGCGCAGCAGGTTCGGCATGGGCGTGGCGTAGCAGGGTGACATGCGTGAGTCGACTCATTGAACGGGTCCCAGTGCCTGGATCGGAAGATTGCTGCGGGTCCAGCTGCCCGAAAGCGGCGCCGGCAGGGTGATCGTGGTGTCGACCGTGCCTGTGCCGATTCCGGTCCAGGTGCGGCGCATGGTGCCTGAGGGCAAGGTCAGCGTGCCCCAGTCGGTGAGCTGTGGACAAGCCGGGCAGTGCACCCGCCAGGTGCTCTGGGCGAAGGTGTGGGCGGCGGCGGTCATGGTGTTGTGGATGCCAATCGTCCAGACCGGGGCGCCCTGCGCATCGTAGAAGTAATTGATGGTGAACTCCTGCTCGGCACCATTGGGTGTTCGAGCCGTGTCCACTACCGAGCCCCAGCCCGACTGGGACGGGTTGTAGTAGGCCTGGGTGCGGTTGGTGGCGGCCAGCGGCAGGGTTTCCATCAGTTCGGCGCCGGAGCGTCCGCCATTGAGTTCCCAGGCCATCATCACGCGATCATTGGCGTAATAGCTGAACCACGCCTTGCCAACCGTCAGGCTGACCGGGGCGAAACCACCCGGCGCAGCCGGGTTGGTGAAACGCTGGATGTTGGCGCGGGTGAGATTGTCGGCGTAGGTGCCGCCCAGGATGTACCAGGTCGGCAAGCGATCATTGGTGCCGGTGTACCAGCCTCCACCAAAGGCTCGAGGGCCACTGGCTGCGCCGTACATGAAAGCCGAAATGCCGTTGCCGCCACGACTGGGGTTGTAGAACAGGCCTTGGCGCTCGCTGCGTGCGGGGATCTGCGCCGGGCAGTTGGTAATGCTGGCACACGAAGCCCCACCCACCGTGCCACTGAACACGGTCGCGCTGCGCTTGCTGAAGCTGCTGCCGTCGGCGGTAGCGATGTAGTCGATGGCGAATGGCGCGCCGCAGGTGGCATCCGTGGGAACCGCGAAATCGACATTCACCGAGGTCTGCGCGCCGGCGGCCAGGGCAGGCAGGGCGCGGGTCGCGGTTTCCACACGCACGGCGGTGGTGCTGCTGGTCGGCAGGTTGCTGGGGTTGTAGATGCACACCGAGCTGCCTGCCGTCACCGACGCGGTCTGATCGCAGCCAACGCGCAACGAATCGGTGAAACTCGTGTTGCCGATGCCGACCAGGGCCGTGCCGGCATTGTTGTTGTCGGCCGTGCGGTACTGGTAGACGATCTGCTGGCTGGTGGGATACAGCACGGCCTGGAACTCGGCATTGCCGACGCCACCACCGGTAGTGTAATTGCGCATGCCGCTCCAGGTGAACACGTGGCAGGCCTGACCGCCACTGCCGACGTCGCCACTTCGCGGACAGCTGGCGAAGTAACGATAGCGAAGGCCGCCATTGGTGGCGATCAGCAGGTCGTCGTGCAACACCTGCAATCGTGGCCCGCTGCCCTGGTAGGCCGAGCAGAAGGCCTGCCAGTCAGTACCCGCATCACTGCTGGCCAACGACAGGTAGCCATTGGTCGACATCACCATCTGGGTGACGTTCTGTCCATACAGCGAGAAGCCGCCGCCTTCCAGCGAGATCAGGGCGCGGCCGTCGTCGAAGTTGCTGACGGATCGGGCGGCGACCTGGTTGGGGCCAGACACGAGGTCGATCCAGCTGTGCCCACAGCCGCCCTGCGCCGTGGTCGCGCCACGATGCCCGAACGCATCTGGACCCAGCGGAAGCGACGATGTCGCCACATCACCCTGGGAAAACAGCGCCTGCGCGCCACTGCCCAGTGCTGCCGTGCCATTGTTGCGCAGGGTCACCGGAACGCGGATCCGCTCGCCGCGATCGATGGTGCTGTTGCCATTGCCACAGATCTGGGTGGCCGCAGCCACCGACTGCACCGCGATGTCGGGCGCACCTACGTCAAGCGCCCGGCTGGCGCTGGCGGTGCAGCCCGCGCTGTCACGCACGCTGACGGCGATCTGGGTGCTGATGGCGCTGGGGTAACGCACGCTGAGCGTGGTGCCTCCAGCACTGCGGTCGATCGAGCCGCCGTCGACATTCCAGTCGATCTGGTACGGCCCGCCGGCACCGCCGGACACCGCGGCATTGAAGGTCAGCACGTCGCCCGCTCTCGGGCTGCCGGTGAAGGCGGCGGAGCTGAGTGCCACGGTGGGGGCCGTGCAGGCCACGTTGGACTGAATGGTCTCAGCAGCGGTATTGCCCGGGTCGAGGTGATCGCGCATCCGGCTGGATGACGTTCCATCTCCCTCCCAGGCCACCGAAAGTCGGCCGAAGTGGTCATTCATGTTGGGTCCGCAGATATTTGTCCCGCCCCCGCTCAGTACACCGATCAACTGGCCTTCCGGGTTGTACAGCCCGCCACCCGAACTACCGCCTTCCGTGGTGCCCAGGTTCCAGTCAAGCGCGCGCCAGAAGTGGCGAGCCGGGGTGGGGTAGGCAGGCGTGCCGTTGAACAGCACAGCGGGGTCGTTGTCGAAGCTGATGCGCTTTTCGTCGCCATCGGGGTGGTGCAGGGTGAAGCTGCGCGAGGGAGCAACTTCGCGGCGGTCCCACCCGGCATAGGCCACGTTGGCCTGCGTAGGCGTGGCGGTGTTCAGCCGCACGAGGGTGAAATCCGTCAGCGGATGGGTGGCGAGCAATGTCGCTCCGCCCGTGTGGGTGATGGAGTTTCCCGATGTTCCGATTGGCTGGCCACTGCTGGTCGATCCGGGAATACGGCAGGTGGAGGACTCGTACTTCCAGTAAAACACCATGCTGGAGGCTTGCGTTTGATTGGCGATGCAGTGGTTGGCAGTGGACAGCACCCGCGCTGGCGTGCTCGCGGTCTGGTTCAGCAGTTGCCCGGTGCACAGAAAGCCCGAAGCCGTGTAGCGCGCCACCGAGCGGATCTGGTCATCGGCGCGAAATCCGCGCCACAGAGTGCGTACGCCGCTCGCCCATGATTCGTCCACCCAGTCGCCGGAGGCGGGCTGCACGCAGATCGTGTCGACATTACAGCTGGCGGATTTTTCCATTGCGAATGGCTGCATGATGTCGCGGTATGCACGAACGGCGCCAGACAGGCGCAATCGCAGGAAATCACGCTTGTGCGCCGGCAGGACCAGCTCGATCAGGGCCTTGTCGCCGGCAATGAAGGGCGTATGGAAGGGCTCGCCGGAAGCCGGATTGTCAGCATCGGTGTAGGGACCCCGAACCATGCTGCGGTCCTCCGAGATCAGCCACAGTTCGGCGCCCGCAGGCAGGCGGAACTCGCTGAATCCGAAGTCCAGCGAGTGCACCTGCGGAGCGTGGACCGCCAGGCGCCACAACAGGCGTCCATCGGCGAGCGTCTGCCAGCTGCCGCCGTGATGCGCGCTGCCATCGATCCACGCAGTATCGATCGAGGACACCAGGCCGTAGCGCAGCGGCAGCCCCTTTCCGAGCGAAAGCTGATCCTCGGCCAGGGCCTTGTCGACGTCCACGCCGGGCAACTGCAGTTCGGCTGTCTTGCCGGGCCAGTCCAGGTTGTAGCTGACACTGGGCGGAGGGCCGCCCTGGGCTGCGGATGCGACCGCAAGCAAAAGCAGGCCCAGCAGGGCGTTGGGAATACGCATGATCAGTCCACCTCGGGAACTCCAGAGCCACCGAGCATACCGCGAGCCGAGCGGGCGAGGGTGCATGAAAGCCTGGGAAAGCCCCGCGCGTAAGCCGGAATTCAGCCGGCGCGCAGCCGCGCCAAGGCTTCACCCGGATCACGCTGGCCGAGTGATGTCGAGGGCTCCAGCTCCGGCACGCTGCTGCCGCCGGCGCGGTCCTTGTAATCCTGATAGGCGGGAATGGCAATCGCTGCCAGGATGCCCAGCACCGCAACCAGCATCATCAGACCCATGAAGGCGAGCAGGGCGATGACGCAGCCGTGCAGTTGGCGGCTCTGTTTTTCCGGGTGGGCAGTGTAGGCCCAGCGGTCCACCACCTGGGTGCTGCTGACCATGTCGTGCAGGGCCTGCTTGCGTTCGGTGAAGGCAGCCATCAGGAAACCAATGAACAGGGTGAGGTACGACAGCGCCGCTGCAACCCAGCGGCCCAAGGCGTGGCCAACGCTCAGCCGCCGTCCCTGGGCGTCACAGACCTTGATGCCGAGCAACAGCTTGCCGGGGGTGGCCTGCGAGGCGCTGCTCTCAAAGCCGGCGAAGTAGGCGCCGGCCATCAGGAAGTAGATCGGATAGGCAATCAGTGTGACCCCGAGCATGGCGTTCTCCAGGCCTTCGCTGCCCAGACCGGCACCGACAGCGCCAAAGCCGATGAGCAGCGCGAAGAACACCGCGTAGTAACCCATGCTGATGACAATCTGATCGATGAACAAGGCGGCCCAGCGGCGCAGGAATCCGCCGGGCACCACTTCGCCCTCGACCGGCTCGCCCTCGTCTTCGCGCAGGTTTGCCCGGGGTGGGGCATAGGCATTGGCCGAGGCAGGCGGCCAGGCCTGCGCGGGCGGCAGGCCCAGTTCTGCCTGCAGGCTGGATATCGCCAGCCACTCGGGCAGTCCTTCTCGCCACAGCAAGCTGCTGTTGCTCAGTTCACCCGCCGCCAACAGTGCGCCGATGCGTTCGGCGTCCACCGGCCCCTGCTGCTGGCCGCTACGGTCCAGATAATGCCAACTCGTGTGCGCCGTCATCTCGCCTCCCCTGCGGTTGATAAGGGATCATAGCGCCGAGTGCTCGCCGTGGCGCCACTCTGCCGCTACCCTTGCGGCCTCCGCATCGGCACTGCATTGCATGTTCGACACCCACGACCTCGCCGTCCTGATCCGTTCCGGCGCGCCTCTGATCCTGATCGAGACGCAGGAGGAGGCCCTGCTGAAGGACGCGCTGCGCCACGTGGTGGCGGAAGTGATGCGACCGCTCTGGCGCTGGAGAATCACAGACGGCCTGGTGCGGCTCGACATGGACGATCTGGAATCGCCGCCGTGCCGCGATTCGGCTCAGGTGCTGGAGTTCATGCATCGCACTGACCAGCGCGCAATCTGGCTGCTGCTGGATTTCCACCCCTACCTGCGCTACGCGATGAATGTGCGCCGGCTGCGCGAGATCGCGCTAGACCAGGCCGCGGCCAAACACACCGTAATCCTGGCGGGCGGCGCGTTCGGTGAACTGCCACCCGAGCTGGCGCCGCTGATCACGCGCTACGAGATCAAACTACCGGATGATGCCGCGATCGGAAAGCTGATGCGCGATGAGGCTTTCAACTATTCGCGCGAGCATGGCGGCAAGCGCGTCGAGGTCGATGCCGACGCGGCGCGTGCCTTGCAGCGCCATCTACGCGGGCTGACTTTGGGCGATGTGCGCAGCATCGTGCGGCGTCTGATCCACCATGACGGCGCGATCACGTCGAAAGACATTGCGATGGCGCAGCAGGCCAAGTTCGAGCTGCTCGGCAAGGACGCGGTGCTGCACTACGAGCCGGACGCCGCGCAGTTCGACCAGGTTGCCGGGCTTGGCCAGTTGAAGGCCTGGATCGAGATGCGTCGCCGGGTATTCGTCGAGGGCAAGGCGCCGAAGGGGCTCGACCCGCCCAAGGGCGTGCTGATGGTCGGCGTGCAGGGCGCCGGCAAGTCGCTGGCCGCCAAGGCCACCGCGGGTGGTTTCGGCGTGCCCCTGCTGCGCCTGGATTTCGGCGCGCTGTACAACAAGTACCACGGCGAGACCGAGCGCAACCTGCGCGCCGCGCTGAAGACCGCCGAAGCCATGGCACCCTGCGTGCTGTGGTGCGACGAGATCGAAAAGGGTCTGGCCACCGGCAGCTCGGACGACGGCGTTTCGCAGCGCGTGCTCGGCGCCCTGCTGACCTGGATGGCCGAGCGCAAGAGCGCGGTCTTCCTGGTCGCCACCGCCAACAACATCGACCGCCTGCCACCCGAGTTTCTGCGCAAGGGCCGCTTCGACGAGGTGTTCTTCGTCGACCTGCCGAGCGAGGAAGCGCGCGCCGAGGTGTTCCGGATTCACTTCAAGCGGCGTGATCTCGACGTCGCTGACTTTGACCTCGACGCGCTGGTTGCAGTCAGTGGCGGATTCTCCGGTGCCGAGATTGAACAGGCCATCGTCTCGGCCCTGTACGCCGCCTGGAATGCCAATCGCGGCCTGCTGCAAAGCGACGTGGTCGAAGCACTGCGCGGCACCCGACCGCTGTCGGTGATGATGTCCGAGCAGGTTGCCCGCTTGCGCGCCTGGGCGGCAGAGCGGTGTGTGCCGGCTGATTAGAAGCGGGAACGGGGAGTAGATGCGCGTTTTTGTAGGGCGGGTCTTGACCCGCCGTCACCACCCGCCGTCACCGCAGCGGCGGGTCAAGACCCGCCCTCCAGCAAGCACGCAAACCAATGAGCCTGTTCACGTACCGTGCGCTCCGCGCCCAGTCGACTCTCCGCAGCTGGTGATGCGGGGTGACGAATCGAGCGTGCTGCGGCATGCTGGTTGAACGAGTCCTACTTCTGAATAACGAAATGCCGACCATGACTTTCTTGCTTCGACTTGCCGCCAGCAGCGCGCTGCTGTGCGTATCGGGACTGGCCACCGCAGCCAACCCGCCTACGCTGGAACAACTGGCAGCGGCACCTCAATTTCGCCTGGCCGCGATGTCGCCAGACGGGCGCCATATCGCGTTGACGCGCCCCGACGAGCAACGCAGCACCCTGGTGATCGTCGACGCTGAAACCTCGGCGCTGGTTTCGGAAATGGCTTTTCCGAAGTACGAACACGTTGTCGATTTCGACTGGGCCAACGACGACACCCTGGTGGTTGCGAACGGCACCGCGATCGGATCGCTGGGCGGGCCACAGCGAACCGGCGAGCTGATCTCGGTTTCGCTGGACGGCAAGAAAACCGTGTACCTGTTCGGCTACCGGGCGGGGAAAACACGGCGCAACAAGGGGCGTGGCGGCGATATGAGCCAGGGCTTCGTAGTCAGCACCCTGCCTGATGATCGTGATGAGATCCTGGTCGGGGAGTACGACTGGTCAGGCCCGAGCGACCCGGACCTTCGCACCAAACTGCACCGCATCAATGTCTACACGGGTGCTCGCCGGGAGATAACCCAGGCACCGCTGGATCGCGCCTGGATCACCACCGATCTGCAAGGTCAGGTGCGATTTGCGAGTGGCTGGGACGCCGATTTCAAGTCGCAGACTTACCGGTTTGATGCCACCGAAGGCGAGTGGCAGCGGCTTGAACCCGGATTGGGCGAGCTCGGTTCGATGCAGCCGATGGGTGTCGTTGATGCGGCCGATTCCTTCCTCGCACTGATCAGTCAGGACGGCGAGCCCGGTTGCCTGTATCGGGTGAAGGCGGCCGACCTGCAGCGCGAGCGGTTGCATTGCGTCGACGACGCTGAACCTGCGAGTCTGATTCCTTCGGCGCAGCGCGGGCAGCCACTGGGCGCAATGTATGAATCCGGCCTTCCGCGCGCGCACCTGTTCGACCCGCAAAGCCGGGATGCGCAGCTCTACCACACCCTGCAGAAAGAGCTGGCGCCAGCGACGGTGCGTTTCCTGGGCTTCAGTGACGACGGCAAGCGGGTGCTGGCCGAGGCCCGCGGTGACCGTGATGGCGGGCGGCTTTTCCTGTACGACCACGAGACCCGCCGTGCGCGTTTCCTGTTTGCCAGGCATTTGGGGCTGGATCCCGCGGCGCTGGGACCGACCGAAGCGTTCAGCGTCGAGGCGCGCGATGGCGTCTCTCTGCAGGGCTATCTGACCCTTCCGCCGGGAATCGAACCGCGTGCCCTGCCGCTGGTGGTGATGCCGCACGGCGGCCCGTACGGGGTGCGCGATGCCTGGGAGTACGATGCCGACGCGCAGGCCCTGGCAACTCGCGGTTACGCCGTTCTGAAGATCAATTTCCGCGGCTCGGGTGGTCGTGGCCAGCACTTCCTGCAGAGCGGTTTCGGCGAATGGGGTGGTGCGATCCAGGACGACATCATCGATGCCACACGGTGGGCGGTTGCCAGCGGCGTGGCCGACCCGGCGCGCATCTGTCTGATGGGCGCCAGCTTCGGCGCCTATTCCGCGCTGATGAGCGCGATCAAGGTCCCGGAGATGTTTCGCTGCGCGGTCGGCTACGCCGGCGTGTACGACCTGGCGATGATGTTCGAGCGCGGCGACATCCGCCGCACCGCCTCCGGACGACGCTATCTCGATCGCGTGCTGGGGCGTGATACCGAAGCGCTCGCCCGGCAATCGCCGACGGCGCAGGCAGATCGCGTGCAGGTACCTGTCCTGCTGGTGCACGGCGGCGCCGACGTGCGTGCACCGCTGGCGCATGCGCAGGCCCTGCGCAAGGCACTGCTCGCCGCCGACAAGCAGGTCGAATGGTTCGTGGTCAAGGATGAGGCGCACGGCTTCTTTCGAGCCGACAACCGGCGCCGCTACTACGAAACCGTGTTGACGTTCCTGGACAAGCACATCGGGCGCGGAGCGGCCGGCGAAGCCCACGAGTAGGGCGGGTCTTGACCCGCCATTGCCGCAGCGGCGGGTCAAGACCCGCCCTACAACGGCCACCGCCCCCTACGCTATTCGTTCCTGCATCTCAAATCACATCCCAGGGATACGCGCCGCGCTCCAGCATCGCACCGGCCAGCGCGTCGAGATGCGTGTCTTCGTTGCTGCTCATGCCCTTGACGTTGCGGAACATGCGGCGGCGGGCCTGCCGGGTGAACAGTTCGCAGATCGTCTGCGCCTGCTCGGCACTGGCATCGCCACTGACCACCAGGGCATCGGCGCGTGACAGCACGCAACAGCCGACGAACAGGTCGATGGCCAGATCACCGATGCGCTTCAACACGAACTGTTGTTCGGCGATGCCGCGGCCGTGCTTGCGCAAGGCCTCGTCGCAGACGCGCGACAGCTCGTTGACGTACTTCTCGTAGACGCCGGCGCACTGGCGCAGACGCGGTGCCAGTTCACGCCCGATACGGTCGCCGCCGATGCCCGAGCTCTGGGTGAAGCGGCGCTGGGCATAGCCGCCGAGGATGCCGAAACCCTTGATCGGGTCGTTGAAGATCTGGTTGACGGCCGACTTCATCTCACCGAGCTGGGCGCCGACGTCCTTGAGGCCAGACAGTGCCACGTACAGGCGCAGGATCTCGTTGGTGCCCTCGAAGATCGACAGGATGCGCGAGTCGCGAGTCACCTTCTCGTAAGGGAACTCCTTCATGAAGCCATTGCCGGCGGCGATCTGCAGGGCCTCGTAGGCGCAGCGCTGGATTGCTTCGGAGGCGAACACCTTGCTCATCGCCGCTTCCAGCGAGTAGTCCTCGCAGCCCGAGTCGATGAAGTGCGCCACCATGAAGACCGTGCTCTCGGCGGCAAAGCAGTCGACTGTCATCTGCGCGATCTTCTCGCGCACCAGGCCGAATTCGGCGATCGGCCGGCCGAATTGCTGACGGTCCTTGGCCTGCTGCATGGCGAGCTTGATCAACTGCTTCATGCCGCCGACCGCGCCGCCGCCAAGCCCAGTGCGGCCGCTGTTCAAGATCGACATCGCCACCTTGAAGCCCGCGCCGACCTCGCCCAGCACGTTCTCGGCCGGCACCCGCACATCGCTGAAGGCGACCGTGGTGGTGCTGTTGGAGCGGATGCCCATCTTGTGTTCGTGCGGGCCGTGACTGACACCGGGCCAGCCGGCTTCGACGATGAAGGCGCTCATCTTGCCGTGGCCTTCCTCGGTGCGTGCGAACACGGTGTAGAAGCCGGCGATGCCGCCATTGGTGATCCAGATCTTCTCGCCGTTGAGGGTCCAGCTGCCATCTTCGTTCTTGACGGCGCGGGTGCGGATCGAGGCGGCATCGGAGCCGGCCCCCGATTCGGTAAGGCAGAAGGCGCCGATCAGTTCGCCCGTGGCGAGGCGCGGCAGATAGCGTGCCTTTTGTTCGTCCGTGCCCCACAGCAGCACGCCCTTCATACCGATCGAGGAATGCGCGCCGATGGTCAGCGAGACCGAGCTGTCGTGCCCGCTGGTCTGACCAAGCACGCGGGCATACGCGGCGTTGGACAGTTCCAGGCCGCCAAATTCTTCCGGAATGATCAGACCGAAGAGGCCCATGTCGCGCAGGCCGTTGATGAACTCGGCCGACTGCTCGCCTTCATCGTCCCACTGTTTGAGCTGGTCCTTGTGCGCGCTGACGAAGTCGTCTATCGGATCGAGCATGGCGCCCAGCAGCTCGCGATCGCGCTCACGCATCACTGGATAGGGAAACAGGTTCTCCTCCAGGATGTCGCCGAAGAACAGCTGCTTGGCCGCACTGCGTTCGCGCAGTAGGGTGGATGCGGGCGAATCGGACATGGCGCGGCTCCGGCGGGGGATGGCAGCCATTCTGGCACTGCGGGCGGTGTGCGCGGAATTCGAGTCGCCCGGTGACGCCAGATCAAGAGCATTCAACGCGGAGGACGCGGAGGAACGCGGAGGACGCGGAGAAGAGCGGAGGAAAATAAGAGCAAAGCGAGGAAATGGATGGGCTTGCGCTTTGTCCCAGCCGAAGCGGCTTCATCAATTTAGTTCTCTCGTTTAGCTCGTCTCGGCGCTCTCCGCGTTCGATGCTTTTGCTCCTGACCGTTCTCCCGCTTTGCTCTTCTCCGCGTCCTCCGCGTGCCTCCGCGTCCTCCGCGTTAAATGCCCTTGAACCAGCACGGAGGCGCCCTGGCCGCTCATCACGGAGAACTTCACCGCTCCGAGTGCCCCGATTCAAAGTAGTCGCGCCGCTGAAAGAGTCCCGGCTTGACCAGATCAGCAAAGGCGCGCGCCTGCGGCGACAGGTACTTGCCCTTGCGGATCACCACGCCGTAGCTGCGCGGCGGAAAGAAGGCGCGCAGGCTGCGCACCGCGAGCTGGGTCTTGTCGGCCTCCGTCAGACAGATGCCGGTGACGATCGAGATGCCCAGGCCCATCGCGACATACTGCTTGATGACTTCCCAGCCACCGACTTCCAGCGCCACCTGGTAGGGCACCTTGCGCTGCTGGAACACCAGATCCACCAGTCGATACGTCGTGAGACGGCGTGGGGGAAGAATCAATCCATAGGGCGACAAGTCTTCCAGCCGGATGCTCTCTTTCTCCGCCAGCGGATGGCCGAGCGGTGCGATCAGCATCGGGTCAAAGCTGTAGACCGGCGCGTAGTCGATATCGTTCGG
The DNA here is from genome assembly GCA_038257155.1 of Lysobacterales bacterium. Classification (GTDB taxonomy): domain Bacteria; phylum Pseudomonadota; class Gammaproteobacteria; order Xanthomonadales; family Xanthomonadaceae; genus JANJTY01. The sequence continues at coordinate 37,283 of JBBSJP010000037.1, forward strand.
CACATCCAGCATCGAGCCTACCGCCAGATCCACCGCATCCGAGCGCACCTGGGCCAGGCCGTCGCGGCCAGTAACGTTGTGCAGCTTGAGCTGCACCTCGGGATACTGCTCGCGGAAGGCCTGCACCAGGGGCGGTAGCAGGTAGAGGATGGTGGAGCTGCCTGCGGCGATCTCGAGCACGCCGGCATCCATGCCGCGCAGACGGGCGCGGAACTCGCCGTCCAGGCCCTCGATGCCTTCGACCAGTGGGCGGGCCAGCTCGTAGAGGGTCTGGCCTTCGACCGAAAGCGACAGGCGCCGGCCCAGGCGCTCGAACAGATCCGCGCCCATTTCCTTCTCCAGCGCCTTCAGCTGCAAGGTGACAGCCGGTTGGCTGAGAAACAGCGCTTCGGCGGCTCGCGTAACCGAGCCCAGGCGGGCGACCTGACAGAAAGCGCGCAACTGCTTGAAGCGATTACCTTTGTAGTAGAAACGGGTGCTCTGGCTCATTGTGCGCTGCACCACAGTATTAGCAGAACTTATATTTCCTATTGAAACATATGCTTTGTCAAATGCGGTTTGGACGCCTAGGGTGCAAGCTCAACTTTTGCGGTGCAGCATTCGGGAATGACGACCATGGCGGCAGGCGACAGCGGCATTGAACCCAGCGGCATCGAGCTTCGCGCCGAGCTCGTGGCGGGTTATTTAGAGGTGCTGAGTCCTGCTGCGCTCGACTTCCTGGCCGAGCTGCAGCGACGCTTCGGGCCCACCCGCACCCGCCTGCTGGAAGCCCGACGCGCACGCCAGGCGCGCTTCGACGCCGGCGAGCTGCCCGACTTCCGCGCCGATACGCTTGCCATCCGCGAGGGCGACTGGAAGGTTGACGACTTGCCTGAGCGCCTGCGTGACCGGCGCATCGAGATCACCGGCCCGGTCGACCGCAAGATGATCGTCAACGCCCTGAACTCGGGCGCCTGTGTGTTCATGGCCGACTTTGAAGACAGCAGCAGCCCGACCTGGGACAACCAGGTGCAAGGCCAGATCAACCTGCGCGATGCAGTTCGCCGACAGATCGACTTCACCGCCGAGAACGGCAAGCACTACGCGCTGAAATCCGAAGGCCTCGCTACCCTGCTGGTCCGGCCGCGTGGCTGGCATCTGCGCGAGAAGCACCTGCTGGTCGACGGCGAGCCGGTCTCGGGCAGCCTGTTCGACTTCGGCCTGTTCGCATTCCACAACGCCGTGGCGATGCAGGCTGAAGGCAGCGGACCGTTCTTCTATCTGCCCAAGCTTGAATGCTTCGAAGAGGCCGCACTGTGGGATGAAGTGATGGCGTTTGCCGAAGTTCGCCTCGGCCTGCCGATCGGCTGCATGAAGGTCACCGTGCTGATCGAGACCCTGCCGGCGGTGTTCGAGATGCACGAGATCCTGCACGCCTTGCGCGGCCGCATTGCGGGTCTGAATTGCGGCCGCTGGGACTACATCTTTTCCTACCTGAAGACCTTTCGTCGCCACGCCGATCGGGTGCTGCCCGAGCGCGGCCAGATCGGCATGGGCGTGCCTTTCCTCAAGGCCTATTCGGAGCTGCTGATCCAGACCTGCCACCGGCGTGGCGCCCACGCGATGGGCGGCATGGCCGCGCATATCCCGATCAGCGACGACCCGCTAGCCAATGAGGAAGCCATGGCGCGGGTACAGGCCGACAAGCTGCGCGAAGTGCTGGCCGGGCACGATGGCACCTGGGTGGCACATCCGGGTCTGATTCCGGTGGCGCGCGCGGTGTTCGACGAGCATATGCCTGGTCAGAACCAGATCGCGCGCAAGCGCGAGGATGTGGTCGCCAGCCGCGACACACTTATTGCTCCTTGTGCAGGAACCATCAGCCGCGTCGGCTTCCTCAACAACATCGACATCTGCGTGCGCTACACCGCTGCGTGGCTGGATGGCCTGGGCTGCGTGCCGATCCATCACCTGATGGAAGACGCCGCCACCGCCGAGATCAGCCGCGCGCAGCTGTGGCAGTGGCTGCACGTCGGTGGACAGGTGCTCGACGACGGCACAGCAATCGATTTCGCCCTGTTCGACCAGGCGCTGGCCACGGTGGCCGAGCGACTGCCGAAACAGGGTTTGCCGGGCCAGCAGCGCATTGCGGAAGCCGCTAAGTTGCTTGGCGAACTGACACACGCCGAGCCAATGGCTGATTTTCTGACGTTGCCGGCATATGAGCGGCTCGCTTGAACTGATGAACCCCTCGCCCGCTCGCGGGAGAGGGGCAGGGGAGAGGGGCTCTACGGCTCTCCCGACAAGCCTGATGAATCCCCCTGTCGAGCGCTTCAATTCATTTCTGGACATAGCGCAAGACTCGAACCCTCACCCCCGCCCCTCTCCCAGAAGGAGAGGGGAGAAAAGCCCAACCCTCGCAGATTTCGCGGGCGCCGGGTAAAGCAGCAACCACCACCAAAGGCAAAGCCATGAAGACCTCACTCCCCACTGCCGAACAGATCACGCTGGACTGGGCCAACAATCCGCGCTGGAAGGGTGTCACGCGCACCTATACGGCTGAGGAAGTGGTGCGTCTTCGCGGCACGGTACCGATCGACTATTCGCTCGCCCGGCTCGGCTCCGAAAAGCTCTGGAAGTACCTCGGCACCGAAGACTTCGTCAACGCGCTCGGCGCGCTGACCGGCAACCAGGCCATGCAGCAGGTCAAGGCCGGTCTAAAAGCCATCTACCTTTCCGGCTGGCAGGTCGCGGCCGATGCCAACCTGGCGGGCGAGATGTATCCCGACCAGTCGCTCTACCCGGCCAACTCGGTGCCGCAGGTGGTCAAGCGCATCAACAACACCCTGCTGCGCGCCGACCAGATCCAGTGCGCCGAAGGCAAGGGCGACATCGACTTCCTGCAGCCGATCGTGGCCGATGCCGAGGCCGGTTTCGGCGGTGTGCTGAATGCCTTCGAGCTCATGAAGGCAATGATCGAGGCTGGCGCTTCGGGCGTGCATTTCGAGGACCAGCTGGCCTCGGTGAAGAAGTGTGGCCACATGGGTGGCAAGGTGCTGGTGCCGACGCGCGAAGCGGTCGAGAAGCTCGCTGCCGCGCGCCTGGCGGCCGACGTGATGGGTGTTCCCACCCTGATCGTGGCGCGCACCGACGCCGAGGCCGCCGACCTCATCACCTCGGACATCGACCCGAACGACCGCCCGCACCTGACCGGCGAGCGCACCGTGGAAGGCTTCTACAAGACCCGCCCGGGCGCCGAACAGGCGATCTCGCGCGGCCTGGCCTATGCGCCCTACGCCGACCTGGTGTGGTGCGAGACCGGCAAGCCGGATCTGGCCTTCGCCAAGCGCTTCGCCGATGCGATCCATGCCAAGTTCCCGGGCAAGATGCTGGCCTACAACTGCTCGCCGTCCTTCAACTGGAAGAAGAACCTCGACGACGCCACCATCGCCACCTTCCAGAAGGATCTGGCCGCGATGGGCTACAAGTTCCAGTTCATCACCCTCGCCGGCTTCCACGCGCTGAACTACTCGATGTTCAACCTGGCGCACGGCTATGCGCGTCGCCAGATGAGCGCCTTCGTCGAGTTGCAGGAGGCCGAGTTCGCTGCGGCTGATCGTGGCTTCACCGCGGTCAAGCATCAGCGCGAAGTTGGCACCGGCTATTTCGACCAGGTCACCCAGACGATCCAGTCTGGCCAGAGTTCGACTACGGCGCTCACCGGCTCGACCGAAGAAGAGCAATTCCAGGACAGCAAGGTGGCGGCCTGATTGCAGCAGACATTACCTCGTCCCCCGCCCGGGTGACGAGGGCGGGGGACGATCGACGCCGCCGCATGCCGTGACCAGTCAGGAGAAGGCCGGCGCCTGCGCGCCGCGCCGAAGTACGTTGGGATCGAAAGCCCGGTCGGCAACGACCGGGCTTTCATGTTCAATGGACGCCGCCTCAGGCAGCGGGCACCGATGGCGTGCGCTCAGGGCAGGGGCGACACCAGCACGCTCTTCACCGCCGGTGGCGGGCCATCGAGCCACTCGCGCGCCACGATGGTGAGCAGGCCGTGGTATTCGAGCCCGGGATTGTCGACGTACCACTGCAGCGCGCCATCGCGCGCCCGCGCCACGCGGTAGCAGGACGGTGTCTGCGAGAACGCGTGGTGCAAGGTGCAGATGCGCGCGCCCTCAACCTTCCACCAGTCGCCGCGTGGCTCACCGCCGCTGGGTTCCAGCCAGTTGTCCACGACCTGCAAGCTGCCATCAGCGGCAAAGTGGCGATACTGCAGGAACTCACCGCGTCGACCGTCGGGAAAGCTCGCATAACGCTGCACCATGGTGCGTCCGGTCAGCGCTTCGACCAGGGCGGCGCCCACCAGGTCTGCGCCGCGGGTGACCTGGTTGGTTGCTACGCGCATGTCGGCGGTGCGGCGTTCAACCTCCTTGCGGTGCTGGCGCGAGGCGTGCGCGGCATCGCCATACGGCGCGCAGGCGCCCAGTAGCAGGGTGGAGAGCGCAAGGCTTGTCGTCAGCAGGACATTCATTTGCATGCCATCAGTCTAGGAGTCTGGGCGTTGGAAGTCTGCTGAATCGCCGCGACGCGCGGCGCCACGGCGCTCGTGCCCGGGCTGGATCGGTCGCTCCAGCCCTGGCCGATGCCGAGGCCGGCGCCCCAGCGTGACGCAGCGATGTCGCACGGCAGAACCGCTACTCGGCCACCACCAGAAACACGTTGCGGCCGCGCTGTACGGTCAGCAAGAGCTGGCGCGGCCGCTGCCCGAGCGCAGCCGTCAAGGCCTCGCTGTTGCTGACTGCGCGCCGGTTGACCTCGCGGATCAGATCGCCTGGGCGCAGGCCGTTGGCAGCAGCGCGACTGCCTTCACGGACCTCTTCGATGCGCACCCCACTCAGTCCAGCCTGACGATCGCGCTGGCCAAGTTCGGCGAGGCGCGCACCAGCCAGGCGCGGATCGAGACTGTCGCCGCTCACGCTGCTTGCGCGAGCTTCCAGGCGCAGCGGAAGGGTGCGACGCTGGCCCTCGCGCAGCAGCTCCAGCTGCACCGCCGAATCGACCGGCAGCAAACCCTCCAGGTTGTTCAGCGCCTGCGGAGAATCGATAGCCTGGCCGTCGATGGCCACGATCACATCCCCAGGCTGCAGCCCGGCGCGGGCCGCGGGCGATTCAGGACGCACCCGCGTCACCACCGCGCCGCGGCGGGATTCCAGGCGCAGCAGTTCGGCCAGCTCCGGTGTGGCTTCCTGGGTATCGACGCCAAGCGAGCCGCGCCGCACTTCGCCGAACTCCAGCAGTTGACGCATCACGTCTGCGGCCAGATCGGCCGGGATGGCAAAGCCGATGCCGACGTTGCCGCCGGAGGGGCTGAAGATTGCGGTATTGATGCCGACCAGCTCGCCGCGCAGGTTGACCAGGGCGCCGCCGGAATTGCCCGGGTTGATGCTGGCGTCAGTCTGGATGAAATTCTGGTAGCCAAGACCGCGCAGGCCGCTGCGCCCGAGGGCCGAGACGATACCCGACGTGACGGTCTGCCCGAGCCCGAAGGGATTGCCCACTGCCACCACGAAATCGCCGACCAGCAAGTCTGCGGACTTGGCCAGACCCAGCTCGGAGAGGCTCTCGGCCGGGATGCGCAGCAGGGCCACATCGGTGTCCGGATCGGCGCCGATCAGCTCACCGGACAGGCTGCGGCCATCGGCGAGGGTGACGGAAATATCGTCGGCGCCTTCCACCACATGGTTGTTGGTCAGCACCAGGCCGCGCTCGGCATCCACGACCACGCCGGAACCCAGCGACTGCTGCACGCGCTCCTGCGGCATCGCCGGCAGGCCGAAGAAATAGCGATAGAAGGGGTCGTCGGCGAGCGGGTTGCGCACCCTCACGCGGGTCTGGCTGTTGACGTTCACCACCGCCGGCATCACCCGCTGCAGCATCGGTGCCAGTGACGGGATCGGCTGGCCGTCGACCTGGGCGGGCAGGGCGGCCTGGGCGCCGGGCAACAGGGCGAGCGAGGCAGCTGGTCCAAGCAGCAGGCAGGCGAACGCGGCAAACAGTCGAAGGCGCATCGGATTCCTCATCGCAGAAAGTTGGGGATGGCGGGGCTTGGACCGCGACGTGGACGAAGGCGTTCCCGACACGCTTTCCGACCCTGCGCAAACCTCGTCAATGAGGCTGCGCGATGCACCCGTCGACCTGACCCCGGCAGGTTCTCGGGCCAGCGAAGCGCGAGCCGCGTCACGCCGCCACTCCAGGCGTTTTTCGCAGTGAAACATGAACTAAATCCGCTAAGGCTTTGATCCCCGTAAGGTTGACATGCCAGCGGCCGGGGCGTAGCTTGTGCCTCCGCCAGAGCCACTACATGTTGTGGTTCCGGCGGGGAGGAAGACCCAAGCACTTGGGGTTGGCGGTTTTGGCCGTCATGCAGCATGAGGGCCGCTTTGATGCGCGAAAACCGCAGGATTCTCGGAGCACGGCTGGTGCAACAGGGGTGCCCTGGCCGGCGACCCGTGGTTACGCGGCATGAGCGACGTTTTCACACAATAATCGACCGTGGCCAGCAGCCGCGGCGGAAAGGGAGGCTGGAGCCACGATGAGTACGGTACGCCTGGAGGCGGTGAAGAAGGCGAGCACGATGGATATTCCCCTGCAGCCGGCATCCTGGGATATCTGGGACAAGAAATATCGCCTAAAGACCAAGCAGGGCGACGCCGTCGATCCGACCATTGACGACACCTACAAGCGTGTCGCCAAGGCCCTGGCCGAGGCCGAGCCGACGACGGAGAAGCAGAAGCACTGGTACGAACGCTTCCTGTGGGCGCTGCGCCGCGGTGCGATTCCCGCTGGCCGCATCACCTCCAACGCCGGTGCGCTGGCGCACAAGCCGGCCACCTCGACCATCAACTGCACCGTGTCGGGCACCATCCTCGACTCGATGGACGGCATCCTCGACAAGGTGCACGAGGCTGGCCTCACCCTGAAGGCTGGCTGCGGCATCGGTTACGAGTTCTCCACCCTGCGTCCCAAGGGTGCCTTCGTCGCCGGCGCCGGCGCCTACACCTCAGGTCCGATGTCCTTCATGGATATCTACGACAAGATGTGTTTCACCGTGTCCTCGGCCGGTGGCCGACGCGGCGCGCAGATGGGCACCTTCGATGTCGCGCACCCGGACGTGAAGGACTTCATCAAGGCCAAGCGCGAAGACGGTCGCCTGCGCCAGTTCAACCTGTCGCTGCTGATCACCGACGAGTTCATGGCCGCGGTGCGTGCCGACAGCGACTGGCCGCTGCTGTTCCCGGTGCATGTCAAGGAAGCCGACGAAGTCAATCTTGACGACCCCAAGACCGTCATCTGGCGCGAGTGGCCGACCAGCCACAACTACGTCAGCCGCGACGACGGCCTGGTGGCCTGCAAGGTATACGGCCAGGTCAAGGCGCGTCACCTGTGGGACATGATCATGGTCTCCACCTATGACTACGCCGAGCCGGGATTCATCCTGATCGACCGGGTCAACGAAATGAACAACAACTGGTGGTGCGAGCAGATTCGCGCGACCAATCCTTGTGGCGAACAGCCGCTGCCGCCTTACGGCGCCTGCCTGCTGGGCTCGGTCAACCTCACCACCTTCGTGCGCGATCCCTTCACCGACAAGGCGCGCTTCGACTGGGAGGAATACAAGGAAGTGGTGCGCGTCTTCACCCGCATGCTCGACAACGTGGTGGAGATCAACGGCCTGCCGCTGCAGAAGCAACGCGACGAGATCATGCACAAGCGTCGCCACGGCATGGGCTTCCTTGGCCTGGGTTCGACCGTCACCATGCTACGCATGAAATACGGCTCGCCGGAAAGCTGCGAGTTCACCGAACAGGTGGCGCGCGACATGGCCGTGGCAGGCTGGGAAGTGGCACTCAACCTGGCGCACGAGAAAGGCCCGGCGCCGATCATGGACGAAGATTTCCAAGTCAGCGCCGAGATGCTGCGCAAGCGCCCGGAAATGGCCTCCGACGGCTGGAAGCTCGGCGATACGATCAAGGGCCGCGTCTTGCACGCGCGCTACTCGCGCTACATGCAGCGCATGGCCACCGCCGCGCCCGAACTGGTGATGGAGCTGGCCGAAGTCGGCGCACGCTTCACCCACCACAGCTCGATCGCGCCGACCGGCACCATTTCCCTGTCGCTGGCCAACAACGCCAGCAACGGCATCGAGCCCAGCTTCGCGCACCACTACAGCCGAAACGTGATCCGCGAGGGCAAGAAGTCCAAGGAAAAGGTCGAAGTCTTCAGTTACGAACTGCTCGCCTACCGCGAGCTGGTCAACCCGAAGGCCATGCCCTATGCCACCGAGGCCGACGCACGCCTGCCCGATTATTTCATCGCTGCCGATGACGTTTCCCCCCGGCAGCATGTCGACATCCAGGCCGCCGCGCAGATCTGGGTCGACTCTTCCATCTCCAAGACTGCCAACGTTCCGACCGATTATCCCTACGAGGACTTCAAGGACATCTACCGCTACGCGCACGAGCGCGGCCTGAAGGGTTGCACTACCTTCCGCTTCAATCCGGCCGCCTTCCAGGGCGTACTGGTGAAGGAATCGGACTTGGCCAACACCACCTACCGCTTCGAGCTGGAGGATGGCCAGGTGCTGGAGGTGAAGGGCAACGAGGAAATCGAGTACGACGGCGAAACCCACACCGCGGCCAACCTGTTCGATGCACTGAAAGAGGGTTACTACGGCAAGTTCTAGCAGCGTGCAGCGCGCGCTCATTACACCGAGCGACGCGTGCCACTTGCACGCGCGACGTGATTGGCAGAATGTGCACATGGCGCATCCAGTGACACCGGTACGGCGCAGGCAACAGGTCAAGGCATGGCAAGACCATTGAAAGATCACGCTCACGCATCGCCCGATCAAGGAGGGGCTTATGAGCAACGAAAACGAACAGCAACCCGGTATGGCCGACAGGGCCATGGAAATCGCCAAGGACACCGCCAGCGCGGTGGCGCACAAGGCGGAGGAAGCCTACGCCACTGCCAGGGCCAGCGCCACGCAGGCGGCGCACGCCGTTGAAGCCAAGGCCGAGGAAGTGAAGAAGGCCGTGGCCAAGCGCGTCGACACCATCAAGAAGGCCGCCATCAAGCGCGCCAACGCGGTGAAGAAGCAGGCTGCCAGCACGGTGAAGCAGGCGCGCAGCTCGGCCAAGAAAGCCGAGGCGAGTGCCGAACGCAGCGTCAAGAAGGTGGTCAAGGCGGCTAAGAAGCAGGTCGCGGCCGCCAAGAAGACCGTCAACAAGAAGGTCGCCGCGGCCAAGAAGGCAGTTGCCAAGGCCACCGGCAGCACCAAGGCGAAGGCCAGCACCGCCAAGAAGACCGTCAGCAAGAAGGCTGCTGCCACCAAGAAGACGGTCGCCAAGAAGGCCACGGCAGCCAAGAAGACGGTGGCAAAGAAGGTTACGGCGGCCAAGAAGACGGTTGCCAAGAAGGTCACTTCTGCGAAGCAGGCCATGACCAAGAAAACAGCGCCGCTCAAGAAGGCGGTAGCAAAGAAGCCGGCAGCCAAGAAGCCCGCAGCAAAGAAAGCAGCGGCAAAGCCCGCGGCTCGCAAGGCCGCGGCCAAACCGGTTGCGAAGAAGGCGGCGAAGAAGACCGCAAACAAGTCGAGCAAGAAAAAGTAGAACCCGTGCCCGGGGCGCGCTTGGCGCGCCTTGGGCAAAGCGGGAGTTATCGAGGAGCAAAGACGCGCTAGTGGCACCCTCGCCCGGACGGAGTTGGCACAAGACCAACCCGACCGGGCTTCATTCTTCCCACGCATTCACGCAGGGCCCAGGGTCGGTGCCCGGCGACCACAGCAGACAAGGCAAAGACGATGGCGGTCAAGATCAGCAAGAAAATCACCGGCTACAGCGTGCTCAAGCCGGAAGACCAGGCACGCGAAGCGGCAGCCATCACGGCGCCCTCCGACAACGACTCGCTGGAGCTGCCCTCGGCCGACATCATCCAGATGCACGAGAAGGTCGAGCGCCCCGAGGTGCTGGTCGGCTCCACCTACAAGATCAAGAGCCCGCTGTTCGAGCACGCCCTGTACGTGACGATCAACGACATCGTGCTCAATTCGGACACCGAGCACGAATCGCGCCGCCCCTTCGAGATCTTCATCAACTCGAAGAACATGGACCACTTCCAGTGGGTGGTCGCCATCACCCGCATCATGAGCGCGGTGTTCCGCAAGGGTGGCGACGTCACCTTCCTGGTGGAGGAACTGAAAGCCGTGTTCGACCCGCGCGGCGGCTACTTCAAGGCCGGCGGCGTGTACATGCCCAGCATCGTCGCCGAGATCGGCGCGGTGATCGAAGACCACCTGAAGATGATCGGCATGATCGTCGACGACGAACTCAGCCCTGCACAGATCCGCCTGATCCAGGAAAAGCGTGCAGCCTACGAGGCCAGCCTAAAAAAAAACCCTGACGTAGTTGCAGCAGCTTCCAAGCGCAGCGAAACGGGCGACCGGCCGGGTGCCGGCAAGACCGCCCAGCCGGTGGATGACGGTGAACCTACCAACGGCTTTCCGCCCGGCGCGACGATGTGCGGCAAGTGCAGTACCAAGGCCATGATCATCATGGATGGGTGTGCGACGTGTTTGTCTTGCGGGTACTCCAAGTGCGGGTGAATTTGACCTAACAACGCATCGCGAAACACATGAGGACACGACCATGATCAATCGCCTGCTCTGCGCAGTGGTCATGTTTCTTGTTCCCCATGCGGTGGGTGCTGCAAGTCTTTGGTCTACGTCGTCAGATCCACAAGCTCGGGAGCGGGAGCTAAGTGAGAAGCGATGCGCGACCAACTTCAAGCGGATGTTGACCTTTACCAAATATTGGTTTCCGCGCGAGGAACTATTCAGTAATTATTTGATGTACGACCCCAAAAAGATCGGATTTCGAGGCTACGATCTCTTGGGTGAGGGAAATCAAGATCAAGAGCTTTCGCGCCCTGCGGGCAGCGAGTCACTTTCTCTTGCTTGTCCAAGAGAAAGTAACCAGCAACTGTCTTGGAGGAGGTCTCAATCTTCATCCACAGGCGGTCTGTGCGGTGCCGCCGCGTTCGTCGCGGATACGCGCGTTGAGGACAACGATCAGCTTTCGCATGCAAGCCACCAGGGCGACCTTGGCCGGCTTGCCCCGAGCC
>JBBSJP010000038.1:0-48135 GCA_038257155.1 Lysobacterales bacterium
CGACCTCTTCCTTACCAAGGAAGTGCTCTACCGACTGAGCTACATGAGCGAAACGTGTGTGGTGGAATGGATGCAGATTTGAAGCGTGCGTTACAAATTGCGCGTGTTGCAAAATCAAACCGTTGCTGCGATTTGCAATCTCCGCTGTCAACAGCGAGCAGATTGCGGAGCTAGCAATGGAGCGGGAGACGGGAATCGAACCCGCACAATCAGCTTGGAAGGCTGAAGTTCTACCATTGAACTACTCCCGCCCGTTTGAACCTGTCCAAACGGTGGTGGAGGGAGGTGGATTCGAACCACCGAAGGCGTAAGCCAGCAGATTTACAGTCTGCCCCCGTTGGCCGCTTGGGTATCCCTCCAAAACAGAGCCGCTAATTGTCACGCAAGCAGAAGCCGGAGTCAACGACCAGTGTTGTTCGCCCGCTGAAGCAGGCCGCGCAGCTCGCCAACGTCCTGGCGCAGGGCCCGCAGTTCGGCCTCCAGACCCGCTGCTTCCTCGTGAGTGAGGGTGCGGATCGCCTCCAGGGTTTCACCCTTTTCCTCGTCGTGCAGGCTCTGCATGGTGTTGACGATGATGGCGATGAACAGGTTCAGCATGGTGAAGGTGGCGATCAGGATGAAAGGCACGAAGAAGGCCCAGGCCAGGGGATAGACCTCCATCACCGGCCGCACGATGCCCATTGACCAGCTTTCCAGGGTCATGATCTGGAACAGGCTGTAGAGCGAGTTGCCCAGGGTTCCGAACCAGTCGGGGAAGCTGGAACCGAAAAGCCCGGTGGCGATCACCGCGAAAACGTAATAGACCAGCGCCATCAGGCCGCCAATTGCGGCGATCCCCGGAACAGCCGCGAGCAGCGCCTCCACCACGAAGCGCAAGCGGGGCATCATCGAGATCAGCCGCAGCACGCGCAACACACGCAGCGCGCGCAGCACCGACAGCGGTCCGGATGCGGGGACCAGGGCGATACCGACGACGATAAGATCAAATACGTTCCATGAATTGCGGAAAAAGCGCGGACCGAAGGCGTAGAGCTTGAGCAGCAGTTCGATCACGAAGATCGTCAGCGCGGCGTGGTCAAGCAGCTTCAGCCAGGGCCCGTAGGCCGCCATCACTCCGTGGGATGTCTCAAACCCCAGGGTGATCGCATTCAGCACGATCACGGCAATCACGAATTTCTGCACCGGCATGGATTCGATCCATGCGGCCAGTCGCTGGCGGAAGCCAGGGCCCTCTGCGGTCAAGCTGACGCTCACGATCTGGCCCTCAGACGTTGAAACGGAAATGCAGCACATCGGCTTCCTGCACGATGTACTCCTTGCCTTCCAGGCGCAGGCGACCGGCTTCCTTGGCGCCCTGCTCGCCCCGGTACTTGAGGAAGTCATCGAAGCCGATGGTTTCGGCGCGGATGAATCCCTTCTCGAAGTCGGTATGAATCACGGCTGCGGCCTGCGGCGCGGTTGCACCCTTGCGTACCTGCCAGGCCCGCACTTCCTTCACACCGGCGGTGAAATAGGTCTGCAGCCCCAGCAAGGCGTAAGCGGCGCGGATCACACGGTTCAAGCCCGGCTCGTTCAGGCCCAGATCGGCCAGGAATTCGTCGCGATCGGCATCTTCAAGCTGGGACATTTCCTCTTCGATGGCAGCGCATACCGGCACTACCTCGGCGCCTTCGGCCGCCGCGCGCTCGCGCACCCGGTCGAGGAACGGATTGTTCTCGAATCCGTCCTCACGCACGTTGGCCACGTACATGACCGGCTTGATGGTGAGCAGGAACAGGTCGCGCACCGTGGCGCGCTCTTCTTCGCTCAGGCGCAGGGCGCGAGCCGACGTGCCGGCATCCAGACCGGCGCGAAGCTTGGCCAGTACTTCCTTGCGCGCGATGGCGTCCTTCTCGCCGGCCTTGGCGCCCTTCTCGGCCCGCACATAGGCCTTTTCCACCGATTCGAGGTCAGCCAGGGCGAGCTCGGTGTCGATGGTCTCGATGTCGGCGATCGGATCGATCCGGCCAGCGACATGCACGATATCGCCGTCCTCGAAGCAGCGCACCACGTGCGCGATCGCATCGACTTCACGGATGTGGGCCAGGAACTTGTTGCCCAGGCCCTCGCCCTTCGAGGCTCCGGCGACCAGGCCGGCGATGTCGACGAACTCGACCGCGGTGGGGATGACCTTCTGCGGCTTGACGATCTCGGCCAGCTGCGCCAGGCGCAGATCCGGCACCGGCACCACGCCGACGTTCGGGTCGATGGTGCAGAACGGGAAGTTGGCGGCAGCAATGCCGGCCTTGGTCAGTGCATTGAAGAGCGTCGACTTGCCAACATTGGGAAGACCGACGATGCCGCAGCGGATAGCCATGTAATGTCCGTGATGTGTGATTCGTGATTCGTGATTGGCGGCTCGCAGACAAACTGCAAACGGCCAATCACCAGTCAGGAACGCTTGGCGTGGAGTTCGCGCATGGCCGCCTCGGCATCACCCTTGACCACCAGCGGAAGCACCGCCAGGGCCTCGTCGATGGCGCGCAGCATGGCTACCTCATCCTCCTTGCCGGGTCGGCCCAGTACCCAGGGCGTGACCTTGTCCTTGTGGCCGGGATGACCAATTCCAAGGCGCAGGCGATGGAAAGCACCGTGGCCCAGATGCTGGAACAGGTCGCGCAAGCCGTTCTGTCCACCGTGGCCGCCGTCGAACTTGAGCCGCGCACTGCCGGGCGGCAAGTCCAGGTCATCATGTACGACAAGACACTCGGCTGGCTCGATCTTGAAGTAGCGCAGCGCGGCAACAACTGACCTGCCGCTGGCATTCATGAACGTGGATGGTTTGAGCAACCACAAGCTGTGCCCGTCCAGATCACCTTTGCCGGTTTCGCCGTGCAGCTTGGCATCATGCCCCAGGCGCGCGCCAAGCTTGTCGACCAGCGCATCAAGAAACCAGAACCCGACGTTGTGCCGGGTCCGGGCGTACTCGCTGCCCGGGTTCCCCAATCCGACGATAAGGCGCAATGCCTGTTTGCTCATGTGACATCAATTAAAGATACGGCGCGACGGGCCTTGCCAGCCCGACGCGCCGCCTTGAGGTAACGGGCGATTGGCCCGACAGCTTACTTCTTTGGTTCAGGAGTCTGCTTGGCAGCCGGAACCTCGGTCGGCTCTGCGGCTTCCTCTTCGACTTCCTCGCGAGCATGGCGTGCGACGACCACCGCCAGGTCATGCTCCTTGCCAAGCTTGAGCTCGGGCAACTCGACGCCGGCCGGCAGCTTCAGTTCGGACATGTGCACGATGTCGCCGATTTGCAGATTGGCAAGGTCGACTTCGATGAACTCGGGCAGGTGCTTAGGCAGGCAGCTGATCTCGACTTCGTTGAGTTCATGCGTGACAACCACGCCCGAAGTCTTGCCGGCTGTCGACTTCTCCTGGTTCAGGAAGTGCAGCGGCACGCTGACACGAATCGCTTCGTTCTCGCTGACGCGCTGGAAATCAAGGTGCAGGATCAGCTGCTTGAACGGGTGACGCTGCATGTCACGCAGGATGACCTTTTGCGCCTGACCGTCGAGATCGAGGTCAAGGATCGCGGAGTAGAACCACTCGTGCTGAGAAGCCAGCAGGATCTGGTTGTGCTCGATGGTGATGCTGGCGGGTTCCTGGTGCGCGCCGTAAACGACTGCCGGGATGCTTCCGCTGCGACGCAGGCGGCGGCTCGCACCTTTCCCCTCGTCCTTGCGGTTGCTGGCAGTGATGATGTGCTGGGTAGCCATGTTGGTATTGCCTTCAGTTGGTAGAACCACCTCGCGGTGGTGAAAGGACTCCCCCGCGACCAGGGGAGTCAGGTGAAACTTTGCAACAGCTGTCAGGGGTCAGGAGTCAGTAAAAGCAAAAGCCCGGCCCGGCGCTTGCTGAAATCTGACCGCTGCCTACCGGCAACCTGTCCTCAATCCACGTACAGCGAACTCACCGACTCGCCAAAGGCGATTCGACGAATCGTTTCGGCCAGCAACTCGGCCACGCTCAGTGCCCTGATCCGGCTGCAGCCCTTCGCATCTTCCGACAGGGGGATGGTGTCGGTGACCACCAACTCGTCGAGCTGGGAGCCCTCGATATTGCGTACTGCCGGCCCGGAAAGCACCGCATGAACGCAATACGCAACCACCTGCTTCGCGCCGTGTTCCTTCAGCGCCGCGGCGGCCGCACACAGCGTGCCAGCCGTGTCGACGATGTCATCGACCAATACACAGGTCTTGCCAGTGACGTCACCGATGATGTTCATCACCGTCGCGACATTGGCTTTTGGCCGGCGCTTGTCGATGATGGCCAGTTCGGCATCATCAAGGCGTTTGGCGATAGCCCGTGCCCGAACCACACCGCCGACATCCGGACTGACCACGATCAGGTTGTCGGTGCCCTGCTGCCGCCAGATATCGGCCAGCAGAATGGGCGAGGCGTAGACGTTGTCGACCGGAATATCGAAGAAACCCTGGATCTGGTCAGCATGCAAATCCACCGTGAGCACCCGGTCGGCGTTTACCGCGCTGAACATCTTCGCAGCTACCTTGGCCGTGATCGGCACCCGCGCCGAACGCGGGCGGCGATCCTGCCGGGCATAACCGAAGTAAGGCACCACCGCGGTCACCGACGAGGCGCTGGCGCGCTTGAGCGCGTCGATCAGCACCAGCAGCTCCATGAAATTCTCGGCGGTCGGCGCGCAGGTTGGCTGGATGACGAACACCTCCTGCCCGCGCACGTTCTCCTCGATCTCGACCTGCACCTCGCCATCGGAAAAGCGCCCCACCAGGGCCTTGCCCATGCGGATGCCCAGCTTGCGACATACCGCCTGGGAAAGCGGGCGGTTGGCATTGCCTGAGAAAACCAGAAGACCCTCTTCGCTCACGCTGTCGCCCGTCCGATTTTTCATGATGTGCCTTCCCAGCGCATCTGCGCACCCATGCTGCCCACTTCGAATTGGCTGGGGCGGCAGGATTCGAACCTGCGAATGCCGGGATCAAAACCCGGTGCCTTACCACTTGGCGACGCCCCACTATTTGCGTGGACGGGGCATCCTGCCGCCGCCACGCGAAAACGGCCGCAGCATAGCTGCGCCACGTTTTCCGCTTCAGGTCGCTTGCGCGACCTTTGCGTCGGCACATCCTTGTGCCGATGTTGGCTTCGTAGCCAATTTTCCTGCGTGGACGGGGCATTCTGCCGCCGCCACGCGAAAACGGCCGCAGCATAGCTGCGCCACGTTTTCCGCTTCAGGTCGCTTGCGCGACCTTTGCGTCGGCACATCCTTGTGCCGGGTTTTTTCTTGCGTGGACGGGGCATCCTGCCGCCGCCACGCGAAAACGGTCGCAGCATAGCTGCGCCTCGTTTTCCACCTCAGCCGGATGCAGTCCCTTGCGCCCGGTATTGATCCACTGCATCCAGCAACGGCGAGCGATCCACGCCTTCCACCACCTGCGCGCTGAACTTGTCGCGGCAGGCCTCCGCGGCCTGATCTGCAGACGACCGGCGGTCGAAGGCCACGAAGCAGGCCGACCCGGTGCCGCTCATGCGGGCAACACCAAACTGGCTGAGGCGACTCATGGCTTCGTCAACCAGCGGCGCGCGAGCGCGGACCAGTGGAGTGAAAGCGTTATCAGTCAATTCGTTGGAAACAAAGCCCGCTATTGTCGCCCGCTCACCATTTCTGGTCAATTCCTGCGCTGCGAACAGTTCTGCGGTTGAGATATGGGCGTCGGGCAACAGCAACAGAAAGTAGCGCTTGGGCAGGGCAAGCGGGGTCAGCTGCTCACCCAGCCCCTCAGCCCAGGCGCTGTGGCCACGCACGAAGACCGGCACGTCGGCGCCTAGGCGCAAGCCCAACTCGGCCAGTCGACCCGGATCCAGGCCCAGTCCCCACAGCTGGTTCAGGCCAACCAGAACACTGGCCGCATCGGAAGAACCCCCGCCCAGCCCGGCACCGCTGGGAATGCGCTTGTCCAACACGATGTCCGCTCCGGCAGGGCAACCTGTTTCATCCTGCAGCAAATGCGCGGCGCGCAGCGCCAAGTCCATTTCGGGGGGCACGCCCGGCGCACCCTTGACCAGCACCAGACTTGCGTCGTTTCGCGGTCTCAACTGGACCGAGTCACCCCAATCGAGCAGCTGGAAAACGGTCTGCAACTCGTGGTAGCCGTCGCTGCGCCGCCCGAGAATCCGGAGAAACAGGTTCAGTTTTGCGGGCGCCGGCCAACTGCTCCACGCCGACGTCAACGCAACCATGGCTAGCGCTCCGGCTGCTGCCAGCGATCCACGACGAGACGAAACTTGTCGCTGCCGGACTGGGCAAACACACGCTGCGGCAGGGCCACCCAGCCCGTACTCCAGCCGCGATACTCGATTTCCCAGGCGCCGTCGCGCATGCGCTGCGGAAGGCCATCCGAGTCGAATTCAAGCGCCGCAGACCTGCTGCTGCGTGAACCCCTCACCCAGGCTTCCACCTGGGCCACCGGCAGCTCCCAACCCAATTCGTCGCGCAGCAGTATTTCTGCGCTTTCGCCATGCCGCGTGCCGCCTTCGAGGCCCTCGAGACTGGCTCCGCCGGAATCCTCGACAAGGCGCCAGGAACGCCGCGATACCGGCGCCTGCATGAGCACTTCGAGTCGCGAGCCGCTGCGGCGCCAGTCAATCCTGCCGCTGCCGCTCTCGCCTCCTCCGGAAACCGAAATACGCCCGCTGAACCCCCATTCCTGCCATTCCTCGAGCAGCATTTCGCGAGCTTGCTGGGCGTGCAGGGAAATACTGTTTTCGGGTCTGGGCTTGGGCGCCGCACATCCGGCAAGCACCGTGATGATCAGCATCAAGGCCGTCAGCGATCCGAGCGTTCCGGCCTGGCGGCCGGCTCCTGCATCAATCCGGCGCATCGAGCTATTTGTCCAGGCGCTGGATGGTGCGATTCAGCACCCGGTTTTCGGGGTCCATCTCCGTACCCTGCTTCCAGATGGCCTCTGCCTCTTCCGTCTGCCTGAGCTTCCACAGAACCTCGCCCAGATGTGCAGCAATCTCCGGATCGGGCTGCAGGGCGAAGGCGCGACGCAGTGTCGCCAGGGCTTCGTCCAACCGGCCCAGCCGGTATAGCGCCCAACCATGGCTATCGAGTACTGCTGCAGAGTCCGAACGCTGCTCAAGGGCCTGCTCGATCAGGGCGAGGCCTTCGTCGAGCCGATCGGTACGGTCAACCAGGGTGTAACCCAAGGCGTTCTGGTGATCGGGGTTCTCCGGATCCTGCTCCAGCAAGGACGACAAATCCGCTATCGCCTCGTCAACCCGGTTGAGTCGCTCCAGCACCAGCGCGCGGCCATAAAGCAAGCGCGGGTCGTTTTCGAATATCTCCAGCCCGCGGCGATAGGCCTCCAGCGCTTCCGCATCACGCTGGCGACGCAACAGCAGTTCCGCCTCAAGCAGATAGGCGTCGCGCACGTTCTCGCCATCGGCTTCGTGCTCGAGTTGCAGTTCATGCAGGGCAAGCTGAGCCGCTTCGAAATCTCCCTCGCGCTCCAACAGCACCGCAATGCGCAATTGGGCCCGGCCACGCTGCGGCTCTTCCCGAACGTCCCGATACCAGGCCATCGCCTCGGCATCTCGCTCCACCAGTTCGGCCAACTGCCCCAGCAGCAACAGTCGCGAAGCGTCCGGCGAACCTTCCAGCAGCTTGGCCTCGTCGTACAGCGCGTCGAGGCCTTGCGGTTCGTCCTGCCTTGCCAGCAGGGCTGCGCGGGTTCCGATGACATTCTCATCCTGCGGGCCTTGCGCCAACAGTTCGGCAGCGCGCGCGGAATCCCCGAGACGCTCGAGCAGCGCCGCAGCATTCATGCGCAGTGGGAGATCCAGCTCGCCTTCCGCCAGCACCAGGTCCAGCGCTTCCCGCGCCGCGTCGTTGGAACCCAGCCGCAGCTGCTCTTCGGCCAGCCACAACCGCATCCGCAGGTCTTCAGGAAAGCGCGACGTTGCGCGATTGGCAAGATCAAGTGACAAGGCCGATTGCTGGTGACGCCGGGCTATCAAACCCAGGCCAATCCAGACATCAGCCTCGTCCGGCAGCGCATCGCTTTGCACCAGTCCGCGAATCGCGAGCCCCGCCTGCAGCGCGTACAGGTCATTGGCGAGTGCCTGGACGGCAAGCCGGGAGCCCGAACTGCCCAGCTCGAGCAACCCGCTGAGGGCCGTGACGGCGGCATCGATATCGGATCGCGCCAGCGACAGCAATGCTTGCAGCTGCAAGAGGCCTTCGGACTTCGGATCCAGCTGCCGCCAGCGCTCTGCAGCGCGTTCGGCCAGTGCCGTGTCTTCCGCAAGCAGGGCAATACGTGAGGCGCGCTCAGCCAACGCAGGGTCCGAGGTCGCCAGTGCTGCATCAAAATAGTGACCGGCAGCCCGGGCGTTGTCGCCTGACTGCAGTGAAAACTCACCGGCCATGAGCGAAAGCAGCGGATCGGCACCCGCGGATGCGGGCAGCAGGATGAAAGCGAGCAGAATACGACGCAGCATGAGGAAGACTCTGACGGAACTGGGCTGAACCGCGACTTTGCCTGAGCGACATTGCTTGAATCGGGATGCCCCGACCCCGACAATTCAACAGTTTATCCCATTGACCCCTGGATGACCCTGCTCGGCATGACCCTGCTCGCCTTCGGACTCAACCACCAGACCGCGCCGCTGCCGCTGCGCGAGCGCGTGGCGATTTCGGACGCGAATCTTGCCGCCACCTTGAAGGCGTTGCGCGAGACGCCCGGCGTGCGCGAGTGCGCTTTGCTGTCGACCTGCAACCGCACCGAGGTCTATGTGCAGGTCGACCCGGACACTGCTGGCCATCCGGAACGCTGGCTGGCCGAACACCATGGCCTGCGCTTCGAACAGATCGAGGGCTATCTGTACCGCCACGCCGACGCCGATGCGGTCAGGCATCTTTACCGCGTGGCCACCGGACTCGATTCGCTGGTGCTCGGAGAACCTCAGATTCTCGGCCAGGTCAAACAGGCCTGGATGTCGGCCCGCGAGCACGGCGTGTTGGGCAGCAGCCTGGATCGCCTTTTCCAGCACAGTTTTTCCGTTGCCAAGCGAGTTCGGACCGATACGGCCATCGGCCTGCATCCGGTCTCGGTGGCGTATGCCGCGGTGCGCCTTGCGCAGCAATCGTTTGCCGCGCTCGACCAGGCCACGGTGATGCTGATCGGGGCCGGCGACACCATCGAACTGGCGGCACGCCACCTGGCCGAAAACCGTACCCGTCGCCTGCTGGTCGCCAACCGCACCCTTGCCCATGCGCAAACCCTGGCGGAACGCTATGCCGGGTATGCCCTGCCCTTGTCGCAGATCGATGCGCACCTGGCCGAAGCCGATGTGGTGATTTCTGCCACCGCCAGCCGCGAACCGATCCTGCTGCGGCCGCAGGTGGAAGCGGCGCTGCGCAAGCGCCGGCATCGGCCCATGTTCCTGCTCGATCTGGCCGTTCCGCGCGACATCGCGCCCGAAGTCGGTGAGCTGAGCGATGTGTTCCTTTATACGGTCGACGATCTGGAACAGGTCATCGAAGGCAATCGTCGCTCGCGCCGCGAAGCTGCCGAACAGGCCGAAACCATCATTGCCTTGCAGGTCGAGCACTACATGGCCTGGTGGCGCGGCAGCGTGCGCCAGGACCCGCTGCGTCGCCTGCGCGAGCGAGGCGAGCGCGAGCGCGAGGCGGTGCTGGCGCGCGCCCAGCAGTTGATTGCCTCCGGAAAATCACCCGAGGAAGCCCTGCGCTTCCTCGCCCACACGCTCACCAACAAGCTGCTGCACGCGCCCAGCGCGGCGCTGCGCGAGGCCGCCCAGCAGGGTGATCTCGACCTGCTGCGTGCCGCCGAGCGCCTGTTCGATACCCAGGACGATCCGCATGAATCTCAGCCCCAGCCTCCATCGCAAACTTGAGGCGCTGGCCGAGCGTCGCGAGGAGGTCGGGCGCCTGCTGGCCGAACCCGAAGTAGTCAGCGACAACAAGCGCTTTCGTGAACTGGGGCGCGAGTACGCCCAGCTTGAACCGGTCAGCACCCGTCTCGCCGCCTTCGACCGCGCACGCCGCGAACTGGAATCGGCCAGCTCGATGCTGGCCGATCCGGACATGCGTGAACTGGCCGAAGCCGAAGTGCCCGCACTGCAGGCCGAGCTGGATGTCCTGGAGGAGCAGCTTGGACTGCTGCTGATTCCAGTCGACACGCGCGACGAGGCCAACCTGTTCCTAGAGATCCGCGCCGGAACCGGCGGCGACGAGGCAGCGATCTTTGCCGGCGACCTGCTGCGCATGTACCTGCGCTACGCCGAACGACGCCGCTGGACGGTGGAGATCCTGTCGGAAAACACCGGTGAGCACGGCGGCTACAAGGAAGTCGTGGCGCGGATCGAAGGGCGTGGCGCGTTCTCGCGGCTGAAGTTCGAATCCGGTACGCACCGTGTGCAACGCGTACCGGCCACCGAGTCACAGGGCCGCATCCACACGTCGGCTGCCACCGTGGCGATTCTCGCGGAGCTCGACGAGATCGACGACATCGAGATCCGCGACGCCGATCTGAAGGTGGACACGTTTCGCGCTTCGGGTGCCGGCGGGCAGCACGTCAACAAGACCGACTCAGCGATCCGCATCACCCACCTGCCTAGCGGCACGGTGGTGGAATGCCAGGACGAGCGCAGCCAGCACAAGAACCGGGCCCGCGCCATGTCTCTGCTGAAGGCTCGCCTGCTGGATGAGAAGCGCGCCGCGCAGACGGCCGCGCAGGCCGCCTCGCGTCGCCTGCAGGTCGGCTCCGGCGACCGCAGCCAGCGCGTCCGCACCTACAATTTTGCCCAGGGCCGCATCACCGACCACCGCGTCGAAGGCCTGACCATGTATCGTCTGCCAGAGATTCTGGAGGGGGATCTGGACGAACTGATCGACCGGCTGACGCGGGAGGCGCAGGCCGACGAACTCAAACTCTTGACGGAGGCTGCGTGATGGCAAAGAACAGGAAACGCCTGAAAAAGAGCGAGTACGAGGCCTATCTCGAACCGCTGCAACTGGAACTGAACCACCTGGCGCATTGGCTCGACCACAGCGGAAAGCGCGTGATCGTGCTGGTGGAAGGCCGCGATACGGCCGGCAAGGGCGGCACCATCAATGCCATCACCCAGTCCATGAATCCGCGCCAGGTGCACGTGGTGGCGCTGGGCAAGCCGACCGAGCGTGAGCGTAGCCAGTGGTACTTCCAGCGCTATGCGCCGCATTTTCCATCGGCCGGCGAAATGGTGCTGTTCGACCGCAGCTGGTACAACCGCGCCGGCGTCGAAAAGGTGATGGATTTTTGCACGCAGCCAGAATACGAGCGTTTTCTGGAGCAGACACCCGCCTTCGAACGCATGTTGGTTGACGACGGCATCCTGCTGCTCAAGTACTGGCTGGCAGTGGATCAGGAACAGCAGGAAGAGCGATTCGCCGAGCGCGCCGCCGATCCGCTCAAGCGCTGGAAGCTCTCGCCCATCGACCTGAAGGCGCGCGAGCATTACGACGACTACGGCAAAGCCCGCGAGGCCATGTTCAAGGCCACCCACACCAAGTTCGCGCCCTGGCACGTGGTGGATTTCAACGACCAGCGCCGCGGCCGACTCACCCTGATCCGTCACCTGCTTGACCAGCTGCCGAGCAAGGACCTGCCGCCCGACGATCCGCTGGTCCTGCCACCGCTTGAGCGCAAGCACGGCAAGGAACGCTACACCGGCAAGGTCAAGCCGATCCGGTCAACTTTCTAAGGACCGGTGCGCGCTGGCTGGCGCTGTAATCCACAGAGCCCTGACCGCATTGCGGTGACGCCACCAGGAAAGTACTGAACCAGTCCATCCCGAACCCCTCGCCACTTCAGGATGGGCTGGTCCGCCCGCGTCGAGTCCTGCGCATGTCCGGACTCGACTTCGCCATTCCAATTGTTTGCGCGATCGACTCGTGGCTCGGCCATTCGTCAGGCGCAGGCTTGGTCGAGACCGGAACCTACCTGGCAGAACCGACCGATGAACGGATTTGCACGTGTGCCCGAAGCGGCCATTGGCGCGTGCAATCCGCCACGGTACGGAAGTCGTGGATTCCGTCCAGATTGGGTGCTATGGTGCGCGCCGGCCCGCACTGCCGGGGGGTAGGCGCGGGCCATTTCATTCACTCTGGGGAGAGTCGCTGATGGCAAGTCCTGTTCGCGCGCTAGGCTGCGTGCTGTTCGTCTGTGCCTTGTTGCTGCAGGCGCCGGTTTCGGCACAGGCCGAACCGGCTCTCGAGGCGCGGTCGGCACTGGAAGAGAAGGCACTGCGTGCAGAGCGCGCGGCCTATCCCAAACTGTTCCAGGCGGCTTACTCGCGCTACCCGCAGATTCCCGCAGGTGTGCTGGAATCCATCGCACACGTACAGAGCCGTTGGCAACACCTGGCTCCGCAGCAGGACCCCGACTTGCACCACCACATGCCCGCCGCCCATGGCCTGATGGGCCTGTATGGCGGCGATGGCTTTGCCGATCAACTTGGCGAAGCGGCCCGGCTGCTCGATTTCCCGGTTGAGCGCATCGCGTCCGATCCCGCAGTGAATGTGATGGCCGCTGCGGCATTGCTGGCACGCGAAATCGAGCGCGACCAGACCAAGACCGCGGGTGTCGAGGACATCGCCTCGGCCCTGGCTCGCTACGCCGGCTTCGCCCCCGCCCCGTCGGACAAGAACGCAGTGCAGGACTTCGCGCGCACCAGTTTTGCCTTCGACGTGCTGCTCACCCTCGACCGCGGCGTCAATGACAAGGGTGTTCAGATCGCCGAGCAGCCGATCAATTTCGAGCGCGCGTTCAGTGCCGATCAACTGGTCGCCTTGCGCGCACCATTCGTCCGACTCGATATCGAGAAGGATCTGGTCGAAGCCGACGGTTACGCCATCGATCCGATCAGCGAAACCCTGTATCGCCGCGACCTCGCGCCGAGTGCAACTGCGCCCACGCTTGCCATGCCCAAGAGCACCGACTACGGTCCGGCGCTCTGGACCGCAGCGCACTCCACCAACTACACCGCCTCGCGCAGCGCGTCGGTCAGCGCGGTGACGATCCACACCGCGCAAGGCAGCTACGGCGGCACGATTTCCTGGTTCCAGAATTCCACCGCCAATGTGTCGGCGCATTACGTGATCCGCAGCTCCGACGGCCAGGTCACCCAGATGGTGCGCGAAGCACACACCGCCTGGCATGTGCGCAACCACAACAGCTACACCCTGGGCATTGAGCACGAGGGCTACGTCAGCAACAGCGCCTGGTACACCAGCGCGATGTACAACGCCTCGTCGGCCCTGGTGCGGCACTTCTGCGCGCGCTACACCGGGATCAGCTGCAACGCGGCCTACAACGGCGCCAGCAGCAGCGGCGTGGTGCTGTTGCCGACCAGCGTCAAGATCAAGGGTCACCAGCACTACTCCGGCAACACCCATACCGACCCCGGCATCAACTGGGACTGGCGGCGCTATTACACCCTGCTGAATCCAGCCACCTCGGTCACCCGGGTACTCGACAGCTTCGAGAGCAGTGTCGGCCACTTCACCACCAGCCCGGCCTACTCGGGCAGCACCACGGGCATTTCCACCACTTCCACGGCGCTGCGCTACTGCACGCTGGCGCGGGTCGGCAGTTGTTCCCTGCAGGTGAAACTGGTCGACAACGCCAGCAGCGCGGCGAACTGGTCGGTGCGCCTGCTGTCCGGCGCCGGCACGCCGTCGGCCAATACCAGCCTGAGCCGCGTCAATGGCCGGGTCGGATTCTGGGTCTATGCCGGCGGCAGCGGCCTGACAGCGGCGCTGGGCGTGGATGACAGTGATGGCACCGAGCGTTCCATCGCGCGCGCGATCCCGGCCAACACCTGGACCTTCCTTGAATGGCGCCTGGACGATGCCGCGCAGTGGGACGCCTGGGTTGGCGGCAACGGTGCGATCACCGCATCGACCGTCACACTCGACGCGGTTTGGCTGTATCGGGCGCAGACCAGTTACAACGTCTACGTCTATCTGGACGATTTGCGTATCACCAATTGATGCGCAGCGCAGCGGTGAAGGAGTGCTGGACTGGGCTCAGCAGGGCCAAGGTCTGCCTACCTTCACGGCTGCCAGCGCAGCGAGCGTTCTGTGCGAGATCGGTGCGCAGCATGAGGCCCGCGTGGCATAAGGACTCATTGCAATCCAGCCACGTCCCTTGCGCGCTCAAGCCACTGGGTCGCTTGTGGCGTGGCATAAGCGGAGCGCAAGCGCCGGCCCGTGCCTTGGAGAGTAAGTTCGATATCGAGGTCGGCATCAGGCAGCGCGCCGGCGCCGCGCTCCGGCCATTCGATCAGCCAGAGGCGGGTACGTTCCAGATACTCGTCCAGGGCCAGGAACTCCAGTTCGACGGCGCTGCCTAGTCGATACAAGTCCAGATGCAGCACCGCACCGAATGCGGTCTCATAGGGCTCAACCAGGGTGTAGGTCGGGCTGCGGACGGCGCCGCTGACGCCGAGGCCGCGCAGCACGGCGCGGGCCAGGCTGCTCTTGCCGGCGCCCAGATCGCCGCGCAGATGCACCACGATTGGCTGCTCGGGAAGGGTTTTCGCCAGAGCGCGACCGAAGGCTTCGGTCGCTTCGGGGTCAGGCAGCAACAAGCTGAAACGGCTCACGGTGACCCCGACAACAAATGCCGCAGCGCAAGCATCAGGTCGCTGGCGAGGAGTCCGATATGACCACCCTCGGCCGCCGCGTCACCGGCCGCCGCGTGCAACGCAGCGCCGCATACGGCGGCATCAAAATCATCCAGACCCTGCGCACGCAGCGCGGCAATGACGCCGGTCAGCACGTCGCCCATGCCGCCGGTAGCCATGCCCGGATTGCCGCCGATAATCACCCGGCAGCGGCCGTCCGGTGCGCAGACCACGCTGCCGGCGCCCTTCAGCACTACGACCGCACCGAAACGTGCGGCGATGGCGGCGGACGCACGAAGTCGATCGGCTTCCACCTCGGCGGTGCTGCATTGAAGCAGGCGAGACGCTTCGCCCGGATGCGGAGTAAGGATCGCCGTGGCTCGGATCTGTTCGCCCTCGGCCAGCAGGTTCAACGCATCGGCGTCCAGCACACAGGGTTTCGGCTCGCGCAGCGCCGCGTGCAGCAACGCCCTGCCCCAGTCACCGCGGCCAAGGCCGGGGCCAATCGCCAGCACGCTGGCGCGTTCGATCAGGGCGGGCAAGTCTTCCGCTGACTCCACCGCCGTCACCATGCACTCGGGTCGCGCCGCGAGGTGGGCGGCCACGTGCTCGGCGCGCGTGCCGACTGAAACCAGGCCGGCACCGCAGCGCAGCGCGGCCTCGGCACACAGCCGCGCCGCACCGCCCATGCCGATCTCGCCACCCAGTACCAGCACGTGGCCGAACTGCCCCTTGTGCGCGGTGCGCGATCGCGGCAGCGGGCGCGGCGAATCGTCGAAGTCGAGCATCTCGGCGACCGGCTGTTGATCGGCAAAGGCCGATTCCGGCACGCCAAGGGGCGCCAACTCCAGCGCGCCGACGTATTCCAACGCGGCGCCTGTAGCCAGACCGGGCTTGATCGCGATGAAGCACAAGGTGCTGGCAGCACGGATTGCCACACCTGGCACGGCACCCGTATCGGCATCGACGCCGGAAGGCACGTCCAGCGCGCAGATCGGCGCAGGGTACGCATTGGCGGCCTCGATCAGCGCCGCGGCATCGGCATCCGGCGCGCGCGTCAGGCCGATGCCGAACAAGGCGTCGACGATCACATCGGCTTCTGGCAGCAGCGTGCCGGGCTGCCATAAATCCACCTTGCCGCCGGCCGCCTGCCATTCCACCAGTGCTTCGGCCGCCTCGCCACGCGGCGCCAGCGCGCGCGTCGCGAGCACGTTGACCGTGAAGCCCGCGGCCTTGGCCAAGCGCGCCAATACCAGGCCGTCGCCACCATTGTTGCCAGGCCCGCACAGCACCAGCACCTTGCGTGCCGAACTCCAGTTGTTGCGCAGTGCGCCAAACGCTGCATCGCCAGCGCGGCACATCAGCGCGTAGCCGGAAATGCCACCGGCAATGGCCGCTGCATCGATGGCGCGGGCGGAGGCTACTGAGTAGATGGGTAAGCGCATGGGTGGACAGCAGTCAGAAGTCAGAAGTCAGAAAGTCAGATGCATGCGCCAAGTGCCGATCAGTCTGATCGCAAGCCTGGCGTAATGACTTTACTCCAGCCGATCGCGCAGCGAACCCATGAACTGCGCGTGGAACTCGGCAAACCGGTCCGCTTCAATCGCGGCACGGATGTCGCGCATCAGCTGCTGGTAGTGATGCAGGTTGTGGATCGTGCCGAGCATCGGGCCGAGCATTTCGCCGCAGCGGTCCAGGTGGCGCAGGTAGCTGCGGGTGAAACCGCTGCGGCAGGTGTAGCAGCCGCAGCCGGGCTCGATCGGGTCGAGGTCGCGTTCGAAGCGCTGGTTGCGGATCCGCACCACGCCGGCACGGGTGAAGTAGTGGCCATTGCGCGCGTTGCGCGTCGGCATGACGCAGTCGAACATGTCGATGCCGCGCGCCACGGCTTCGACGATGTCCTGCGGACGTCCGACGCCCATCAAATAGCGCGGCCGGTCGGCCGGCAGCTGCGGGCAGACGTGTTCGAGCATGGCGTTGCGCTCCTCCTCCGGCTCGCCAACCGCCAAGCCACCCACGGCATAGCCGTCGAAACCGATCTGCATCAGCGCTTCGGCCGAGCGGGTGCGCAGTTCCGGGTAGACGCCGCCCTGCACGATGCCGAACAGGGCCGCGTCATTGCCCTGATGCGCCTGCTTGCTGCGCTCGGCCCAGCGCAGGCTTAGCTGCATCGAGTCGCGCGCCTGCTGCTCGGTGGCCGGATACGGCGTGCACTCGTCGAAGATCATCACGATGTCCGAATCCAGCACGCGCTGGATGCGCATGCTCTCTTCCGGCGAGAGGAACACCTTGCTGCCATCGACGGGTGAGGCGAAGGTCACGCCCTGCTCGGTGATCTTGCGACGCTGCGCCAGCGAGAACACCTGGAAGCCGCCCGAATCGGTCAGGATCGGGCCGTCCCAGCCGGCGAAGCGATGCAGGCCGTCATGCGCCCCGATGGTTTCCAGGCCCGGCCGCAGGAAAAGATGAAATGTGTTGCCGAGGATGATCTCGGCGCCCAGTTCACGCAGGCCGACCGGGGTCATGCCCTTGACCGAGCCATAGGTGCCGACCGGCATGAAGGCCGGGGTCTGCACGGTGCCGCGCGGGAATGACAGCTGGCCGCGGCGGGCGTTGCTGGAAGTGGATTTGAGGGTGAAAGTGAGGCGCATGGTTGCGAAGCCGAGAGCGGGAACGGGGAACGGGGAACAGGGAACAGGGAACAGGGAACAGGGAGAGCGGACAGCGGACAGCGGACAGCGGAAACTCTCATTCAACCAAGGTGGCAGGCCCGATCTTACGAATCGCGGATCCCTGATCCCGAATCAAGGCCCTCAAGCAGCATCGCATCCCCGTAGGAGAAGAACCGGTAGCGCTGTTCGATCGCGTGGCGATAGGCCTCGAAGACGCGCTCACGGCCGGCGAAGGCCGAGACCAGCATCAACAGGGTGCTCTCGGGCAGGTGGAAGTTGGTCACCAAGGCATCCACGCTGCGGATGCGATAGCCCGGGAAGATGAAGATCTGCGTCTCGCCGGCGAAGGGCATCACCTCGCCATCGCGCATCGCCGATTCCAGCGCGCGCACCACCGTGGTGCCGACTGCGACGACGCGCCCGCCCTGCTTGCGAGTGTGGCGAATCTGTTCGACCAACTCGGCGCCGACGTTGAGCCACTCGCTGTGCATGCGGTGCTCGGCAATCGATTCCACCCGCACCGGCTGGAAGGTGCCGGCGCCGACGTGCAGGGTCACATGGCCGAAGGCCACATCGCGTACGCGCAAGGCATCGAGCAGCGCCTGATCGAAATGCAGCCCGGCGGTGGGCGCCGCCACGGCACCGAGCTGGCGCGCGAAAACGGTCTGATAGCGCTCGGCATCCTCGCCAGCGGCTTCGCGCCGGATGTAGGGCGGCAGCGGCAGTTGCCCGGCATGCAGCAACCAGGTCTCCAGCGGCTCGTCGACGTGGAAGCGCAGCAGGTAGAACTCGCCTTCGCGACCCAGCACCTCGGCTTCGCCGCCGGCATCCAGCACGATGCGCGAGCCATCCTTGGGCGTTTTGCTGGCGCCGATCTGGGCGCGGGCTTCCTGCGCGCCGGTCAGGCGTTCAATCAGGATTTCCACCCGCCCGCCCGAACCCGACTTGGCGCCATGCAGGCGCGCCGGCATGACTCGTGTGTCATTGAAGACCAGCAAATCACCCGGTTGAAGCAAGTCCGGCAGATCGCGGATGCTGCGATCCGCGAATTCTGAAGGCGCCGGCGGCACGTGCAGCAGGCGACTGGCCGAACGCTCGGGCAGTGGCTGCTGCGCAATGAGTTCGGGGGGCAGCTCGTAGTGGAAGTCGGATTTTTTCAAGCGAAAGAGTCAGTTGTGAAGCGTAAGAGGTCAGGAGTCAGTAACAGCGAGGAGCGCATGCTCGCTATTGCAGCGCCCCGAAGCAAGCGGCACAGACCGGACCCCAAAACTGACGCCGCATCGCATGACTCCTGACTCCTGAGTCCTGACTCCTGACTCCTCACTTTCTCACTTTCTCACTTCCTCACTTTCTCACTATTCTTACTCTCTGACCGCTTCCCTACAGCCACCCCCGCTGCCGCGCCAGTCGATACGCCTCGATCCGGTTCGCGGTACCGAGCTTGCCGATCGCCTCGGACAGATAATTGCGCACCGTGCCCTGCGACAGATGCAGGCGCGCGCCGATATCGGCCGAGCTGGCACCCTCGCCGGCGAGGCGCAGCACCTGACGTTCACGCTCGGTGAGCGGGTCTTCCTCGCTCCAGGCCGCAACGGCGAGCTGCGGATCAATCGCTCGGCCACCAGCATGCACCTGGCGCAGCGCCGCGGCCAACTGCTCGGAAGGTGCGTCCTTGAGCAGATAACCACGCACGCCGAGGTCCAGCGCGCGGCGCAGGTAGCCGGCACGCGCAAAGGTCGTGAGGATCACCACGCGTGTTGCCAGGTCGGATTGCTGAACCCGGCTCGCCAGGTCCAGGCCAGTGGCGCCAGGCATCTCGATATCGGTGACCAGAAGGTCCGGCCGATGCTGCTGCACGGCGTGCCAGGCGGTATCGCCTTCACCCGCTTCGGCGATAACGTCGAAGTCCGTCTCCAGTCCGAGCAAGGCCACCAGCGCACCACGAACCATGGCCTGGTCTTCGGCAAGAACGATGCGGATCCGTTTTGTCATCGTGCGGCTCCACTGGCTGGCGCGGATCGCGCCGCCACTGGAACTCGCAGCCGGAGCCGCGTGCCCGCGCCGCTGGCGCTTTCGATTTCGAGATTGCCGCCGAGTGCTTCAAGCCGCTCGCGCATGCCACTCAGGCCATTGCCTGCGCGGCCAATTCCGCCTCGGCCGTCATCCGCGACGCGCAGTTCGGCAAAACCATCGGCTTCCACCAGCTCGACCTCGACGCGGCTCGCCGCCGCATGTCGAATGGTGTTGGTCACTGCTTCGCGCAGGCCCAGGGCGAGAGCCGACTCCACCGCGGGTTCCAGCGGCAATTCAAGCATCTGCTGATCGAAATTTACATTGGCCGAAATCAGCGCAAGCCGAGCCGCGGCCAGTTCGGCATCCAGTCCACCGGCGCGGATGCCGCTGACCGCCTCGCGCACCTGGGCAAGAGCCTGGCGCGCAACCAGCTCGACCTCGCCGATCTGCAACTTCGCGGCGGCCGCATCGCGCTCGATCAATTTGCCGGCCAGTTCGCTCTTCAGTACCACCAACGACAGGGTATGACCGAGCAGGTCGTGCAGATCGCGTCCAATGCGTTCGCGCTCGGCCAGGCGCGCCAGCCGTCGCACCTCCTCCTGGGTAAGGCGCAACTCGGCGTTGCGCGCTGCGCGTTGCCGAGAGTAGATCATGCCGATCAGCACGATGCCGCCAATCACGCCCACCATCAGGGTGTAGGGCAGCGCCAGCGGGGTGCCGCGCAGGCTCCATTGGAACAGCAACGCGGTGATTGCGAAGAACAGCAGGCTTAGGCCGATCGCCGAACGCGGCGCATACGCAACGCCCGCCATGACCATGGCGTAGATCACAAAAGTATTGCCGCCCGGGTTGAACGGAATCAACGCGAACCCGAGACACACCACCGCGAAAATGATCCAGCGCGGCGATGGTGAACGCCGCACGAAAACAAAATACAACGGAAGAAACAGGGCGGTAGCGAGCAGGCTGGCGAGCAAGGCCTGCATCGTCCAATTCGGCCAGAACAGCAGGGCCAGGTAGACGAACACCAGGTAGGCGAGGTTGGCGACCGGATGGCCGTGCAGGTCGTCGTTCTCGCTGTGCTCAGCCGCGTTCATGTGTGGTCGCCGGAAGAATGCGTCATTGTAGGGAATCCCCTCGCTAACTGACCGGCCACAACAGGCCTGAACCTAATTTCGCCGCGAAGCTCACCGCAGCTCCACCTTATCGATCTCGAACCAGAATTCGCCTTCCGGCGCGCCGATCGTGAATCCGATCGCACGTAGCCGCGCCAGATCGGCAGCGGTGAAATCCGCCAAAGCCAGGACGTGCTCGGTCCATTCGGTAGTCGCGTGAACGCTGCGCATTGTCGGCATTTGCACTTCGCCGTGGAACAGCAGCACGGCTACGTCGCGGCCATCGCCACGCAGCCAGAACACCAGCTCGCTCGCGGCCGAGGCATCAACCGGCTGCATGGTCTGGGCCGAAGGATTGAACATCACTCCGGCCCACAGCTGCGCTGACTGTGCTTTCACCTCGCCTTCGACCCGCAGCGCTCCGGCACTTGCTGCGGCGCCGTCCGTGACGCGGCGAAGTTCGGCACTGGAAGCGCCGCCCATGATCTGATCGGTCGTAACCATCCAGCCGCTACCGTAGTTCGACTCGATCGCCTCGCCTTCGAAGTCGCTGATCAAGCCCAGTTGGACCGGATCCGCGGTCTGCGTGGTCAGTTCGCGATCCACTGCGTGGCCGTTCTTCCAAATCGTGACAATGGCTCGGGTGGCTTCGATGTCAGCGTCGGGTTCACCCTCGACCAGCAGCAGATCGGCGCGGTTTCCCTCCACGATGCGCCCGCGCCCGGACAACCCAAAGGCATCTGCGGGGCGTGAGGTGGCCGAGCGCAGTGCCTCCAGTGGCGTCAGCCCTGCAACCACCAGTTGTGTCATTTCTTCATGCAAGGAAGCACCGTGCGCGGTGTTCGGATTGGGTGCATCGGTTCCGGCCAGGATCGCCACGCCGGCGGCATGCAAGCGGCGCACGCTCTCGCGCGCATTGGCAATCAGGGCGACGCGCGGCGGGCCGAAGGGCAGCGACCGTCCCAGTGTGTCGCGCTGTCCCGGCGACAGCCACGCCTCGATGCGCTCGTCAGCGACCAGTTCGCTCGGCTCACCCGAGATTCCCGCGATCACGGTGAGTGTTGGCACCACGAAGGCGCCGCGCTGCTTCGCCAGCGCGATGAACTCCGCATCGGCAATGCCATCTTGGAACACATGCACCAGACCGTTCGCGCCATCGCGCAGCGACTCGCGCGCGGCCTGCTGGGTCGAGACATGCATCACGGCGCGAAGGCCGCGGGCATGAGCAGCCTCGATCACGGCGCGGGCGAGTTCGGCATCCAGCGATGGCAGACGCCGCTGGACACCGTAGGCCGACAGGTCCTCGCGCACGATCTTGATGAAGTCCGAACCTTCCGCCTCGCGCGCCGCCACCCAGGCCGCCGCATCGCCCACGGAATCAACCGTGGGAATCGCCATCCCGTATTGGGTGCCATGTCCGCCGGCCGCGGTGGCAAGGGTTCCCGCAGACCACAGATCAGCGCGCGATGTGCGCGCCAGGGATTCGCGTTCGGTTCGGGCGGCCGGCAACTGATGGTGGTCGGTGAACAGATCGATCTGCGCCGTCGTTCCAAAGCGCAGCGCATCGCGGCGCGCTTCGCCCCAGGTGTGCACGTGCGCATCGATCAGGCCCGGCAACAGGGTCTTGCCGGCTCCGTTGATGACGCGTTCGCCGCCCTTCGGGGTGAGATCCTCGGCCACTGCCTCGATCGTGCCACCACGCACCCGCACCGCGGCACGCGGCCAGATGCGATCGCCATCGAACAGTCGCACCTCGCGCACCAGGAAATCCGCTGCCTCGGGCGGCTTGCTGCGCTGCGGGGGTTTGGGGGCGGCGAACACGAACAGCACAGCCAGGCCGACGGCGCTGGCAGCAGCAATCAAATGAAGTCGATTCATGGTTCAGCCCTTGCGTAGCCGCAGCGATGCGAGCGAAAGGAACAGCGTGGTCATCAGCAACAAGGCGAGGATATGGGTGAGCCAGGGCACGTCCTCGACCTGCCCCACCACGCCCAGTGCCAGTTGCGCCAGGTGCCAGCTTGGCCACAGCACGGCGAGTTTCTGCAGCAGTGCAGGAAACACAAACATCGGAATCCAGAGGCCAGAGAGCACTGACATCGGCAGATAGATCAGATTCACGATTGCCACAGCGCCCTGCCCCTTCACCAAGGTGCCGATCCAAAGACCCAGGGCACTGAAGGGCAAGGTGCCCAGCAGCAACGTACCGACCAGCAGCAACCAGGTCGATACCGGCATCCGCACCCCGCCCAGGCCTATGGCGACGGCCGACAGCAGCAGCACAATGGCGAGGCCAAAGCCCAGGCTCATGGCGATCTTGGCGAAGAAATAGGCACCGGTTGGCATTGGCGAAACGCGCTTGAGTTCGAGCAGGCCCTGCTGGCGCTCCATCGCCAGGCCGACGCCGAAGCCGAATAGCGCCGGGCCGATGACCCCGAACACGCCATAGGTCGCCAACAGATAGGTTGGCTTGCTGTAGCCGCCCCACTGTCCTGGCAGCACCACGGCGAACATCAGGTAGAAGACCACCGGAAATGCCAGGGTGGGAATCGCAAAGGCTGGAGCGCGCAACAGCTTGAGCAACTCGTAGCCCGACTCGAGCAGAAGGATGCGCAGCAGCGACGGGGCTCGCAGCGCCTCGGCGAGATCCTCCTCGCGAGCAATGACAGAAACATTCATGCGGCCTGCTCCAGTGGCGTTGGCGCGGTGAGGGAAAGGAAGGCTTCTTCCAGGCTGAGCGGCGACAGTTCAAGTTCTGAAAGGCCGGCGTCTGCAGCCAGCAAGTGGCGCAGCAGATCCTCGGGCTGGCGGCTGCGCAGTTCGACGAGTTCGCCACGGCGCTGCACAGATTCGACCTCGGCGAAGGCACCGATCTGCGCCAGCGTCAGACTGGTGCGACAACGCAGGCGCTTGCCCGCCACGCGCGACTTGATCGCTTGCGGTGTGCCCTCGGCCAGCACCCGACCTTCACCGAGTAACACAATGCGGTCGGCCAGGGCATCGGCCTCTTCCAGGTAGTGCGTTGTCAGTACGATCGCCGCACCGTCCGAGCGCAGTTCGCGCAGCACGCTCCAGAAGCCACGGCGCGCCTCCACATCCAGACCCGTAGTGGGCTCATCGACAAACAGTAGGGCAGGTCGCCCGGCAATCGCCAGCGCGAACTGCACGCGCCGCTGCTGGCCTCCGGAAAGCTGGCCATATTGACGACGCCCGAGATCGGCAAGTCCGGCGAGGCGCAGGGTTTCGTCCACTGCGCGCGGCTGCGGGTAATAGCTGGCGAACAGGCGCACCTGCTCGGCCACGGTCAGGGTTTCGGGCAGTTGGGCCTCCTGCAACATCACGCCGATACCGCGTCGCGTCGCGGCATCACGCGGGTCACGACCGAACAGCTGTGCGCTGCCGCTGTCCGTAGCGATGCGCCCGGTCATCAGCCCAAGTGCCGTGGTCTTGCCAGCCCCGTTGGGCCCGAGCAGGGCAAGCACTTCGCCTGCATGCACTTCCAGATCGAGCGAATGCAGCGCGATATGGGCACCGAAGTGCTTGTGCGCCCTTTCAAGTCGAGCGAGGGAAGTGACGTGGTGCGCTTGCGTGGGCATGTCGTGCCTCCAGAGGAACTGAGGCGAAAGTAGCGTGGAGCACGGCACGCAGGGCAGTGGTGCGTGTAAGGACTCGAAGGTGACGGATGTCAGCTGCTTGAAGCCGGCGGGGAAGTTGTCGACGCAATCAAGCTCCCGCACTTGCTTCCGGCGGCCGATCGTCGACTCCAGCGGTGGGGCTGCGATCGCATCCGTCGACACCATGCACGTGCCCGCCAAAGCGACTGCGCCGCGACGTGGGAGCCCTCAGAGGCAAGTGCTGCGGCACCCAGCGCTCACTTGCCTTGCCCGACCTCTCCGATGCCAAGAGAATCCGTGTAAATCCCGGACACACCTGCCGAGAACAGCGCCGCGGCGCGTTCGGCATCGTTCACGGTGTGTACAAATCCTCTGATGCCGCGCCGCTGCAGTTCTTCGGCGTAGGCTTCATTCCACCAGCCGTGCGGCATCGTGACGGCCCAGATCTGCGGGTACTGATCAAGTACCGCCAGTACCTCGGACGGACGATTCCCGACCCGATACAGGGAGAAGATCACCCGCTCGAAGCCAAGCTCGGCAATGATCTCCATGTCTGCGCCGCTGTATACCTGAGGCACAACGCGCGCACGGCAGGAGAGGTCCCGCGCAGCGAACACTTTGCACAGTCGCTCGAGGCCAGGGCGATTGTCGGACTTGATGTCAGTGATCAGATACCAGTCGGCATGCGCATGCGCGAGGTCGGCGACATCCTTGTCAGTCAATGGCGTGGTTCCCTCAAGTGAACTGGAACGAAACTGTGCAGTGCTGAATTCCTTTGCCAAGCCAAAGCCGGCTTCCTGACCGTCATGCATGCCGACCATGTGACCCTCACTGCTCATCAGGAAATCCATCTCGAACAGTCGGTGGCCCTTCCTGTAGTTGTGCTGGAAGCACTCCAGGCAATTGAGATAGGTCTTCCCCTCGTAAGCTCCCAGAGCGTGCGCGATCCAGCGCTGATCGAACGGCCGGGAGCGATCGTCCTGCGCGGAACAGCCGACAAGCAGAAACAGCAGCAAACCAAAGCCTGAAATACCGATGCGACGCATGACTCAGCCTCTCGAAGTTGGATGCGGTCGTGGTCCGCTCGATGTGGGTCACCATTGCCTGACCACGTCTGCTGGTAGAGAGGTGGGCGGCGATTGCTGCGATGCGCGGTGCGCTCGCTGCATTTGGACTCAGATTAAGCGTGGCCGTTCCCCGGCGCGCTCGGAGTCAAGCTGAGGTCTGGGCCAACGCAGCACCGACCCTGTGTGGCAGCGAAATTATCCCGGATCATGGTGGCGTGATATCATGCGCGCCAAGTCACTAATTTCTTTGGGAAACCCAGCGCGCGGACGACCTCCGCGCGTTTTGCGTTTCCCTTCCTGGAGGCATGCCATGAACCTGATCGACAAACTCAACGTACTACGCAACCACGGTGGTGCGATCCGCAGCCGCGGGCTCGACGACGCGACAATCCTGCGCCTTGCCGCAGCGCATCCCGAGCTGGGCGAGGCCGTCGATGCCGCACACGCGTTGTTTACCCAATTGGTCGGAGGAGAGTTCGACTCCCTGTTGCGCATGGACGAGGCCGCCCAGCTGGATGCAGTGCAGGCCGGCTTCGTCAATTTCTATCCCGACGACGCGATCAATCCTTACGTAGCCCTGGCCGCGCGCGGTCCATGGGTGGTGTCGTTGAAAGGCGCGGTGATTCACGACAACGGTGGTTACGGCATGCTCGGTTTGGGCCACACGCCCAAGGCAGTGCTTGACGCCATGGCACGGCCGCAGGTGATGGCCAACATCATGACGCCGAGCCTGTCGCAGCTGCGCGTCGACAAGGCGCTGCGTCGCGAGATCGGCCATACCCGCGGCGGCTGTCCGTTTGAAAAGTTCCTGTGTCTGAATTCGGGGTCGGAGTCGGTTTCACTGGCTGGCCGCATCGCCGATATCAATGCCAAACTCCACACCGATCCCGGTGGCCGCCACGCCGGCAAACTGGTCAAGCGCATTGCGGTGAAAGGCGCCTTCCACGGGCGCACCGAGCTGCCGGCACTGTATTCCGACTCGACCCGCCCTACCTATGCCAAGCACCTGGCGAGCTGGAAGCACAACGAACCGCTGCTGATCACCATCGAGCCTTACTCGGTCGAGCAATTGCGCCAGGCATTCGCCGATGCCGATGCCAATGGCTGGTATATCGAGGCAATGTTCCTGGAGCCGGTGATGGGCGAAGGCGATCCTGGCCGGCAGGTAACGCCGGAGTTCTATCGCACCGCACGCGAGCTGACCGAGAAACACGGGACCCTGCTGCTGGTGGATTCGATCCAGGCCGGTCTGCGCGCCCACGGCGTACTGTCGATCGTTGACTATCCCGGCTTCGAAGCGATGCAGGCGCCGGACATGGAGACCTACTCCAAGGCGCTCAATGCCGGCCAGTATCCGCTCTCGGTGCTGGCGGTAAACGCACGCGCCGCCGGCCTCTATCGCAAGGGTGTTTACGGCAACACCATGACCACCAATCCGCGCGCCATGGATGTGGCGGTTGCGGTGCTCGAAGGCCTGACCCCGGCGCTGCGCGCCAACATCCGCGCCCGTGGCCGCGAGTGCGTGCAGAAGCTTGAAGCGCTGAAAGCCGAACTCGGTGGCCTGATCACCAAGGTGCAGGGCACCGGCCTGCTGTTCTCCTGCGAACTGTCGGATGATTTCAAGTGTTACGGTGCCAATTCCACCGAGGAGTTCATGCGCGAACACGGCCTGGGCGTGATTCATGGCGGGGTCAATTCGCTGCGATTTACCCCGCACTTCGGCATCGAAAGCGACGAGATCGACCTGATCGTGGCACATGTGCGGCAAGCCCTGCGGGAAGGTCCACGCAAGGCGCAGGCCCAGGCGGCGTAGACTCGATCGGGCCGCGACGCCAAGCGCTGTTCGGTACCTCCGGCAAACCCAGGCGAAGACCATGTCCCTGCGCCGCAAGCTGGCCGAATTCGGTTTCGAGTCGAACGACGACTACGACTTTCCCTTGCGTTGCCTGCTGGAAGCCGAACACGACCATATCCGCGTGCTGCACGTCGATGGCCAGGCCGGCCGCCGCAAGACCGCTTTTGCCAATGCGCTTGGACACGCACTGGATTTTCCGCATCTGCTCTACCACGACTTCAGTCAGCCCGATCCCGTCGTCTCCAGCGTTACCCTGACCCTGGATGACGGCAGCAATGAGCAAATGGAGGCGCCGTTGCCACCCTTCGAACGGGTGCTGACCGAGGCCTGTGCCTACAGCGAAGCCGATCAAACGCTGCTGATTCTCGATCAGCTGCAGGCTGCCGCCTTTGCCGACCAGATCCGCATCTACCATTTCGCGCAAACCGGCGAATGGCGCGGCCCCCAGGGCGCGGCCCAGGCCAATCGCAGCAACCTGCTGCTGGCCGTGATCTCGGAGCTGCCGGTCTACCACTCGCTGGCAAAGCTCAGCTTTCGCGTCTGGACCGATGCCGAGCGCGCCTTCCTGGACTACCGTCCTGAAGACTACGGCCTGGGGCCCGACGCCGAAGGACTGTTTGGTGCATTGATCGCGGTGTTCGAAGGGCTTGGTGCCAACCCCACTCCGAGTGAATTCGGTCGCTTGCTGCAGGACCTGCTTGGCCGCATCGGAAGTGAGGAACAGCTGCGTCAGGCGATCTTCGGACGCATGGAGCAGATCGATCGTGGTCGGCTCTACGCGCCCGATCTGACACCCAGATTGCGCGCCTGCATCGATGCCCTGGCCGCACTGCTCGGTGAGGAGCACATCGAGCTCTAGCAGTGCGGCTGCCACCAGATTTTGAACAGCAGGGGCACAAATCAGTCTTTCGGTTGCAGTGAACGGTGTCGCCACAACTCGCGCTGGTTTAGGCTTGGCCACCCGCCGCCATACGCCAACGCATGCTGAGCAAGATTTCCCTGCTGCTGCGCCTGCCCGTCATCCTCTTGGTCATTGCGCTGAACACCTTGCTGCATGCCACGCCGCTGCTGGCTCTGGGCCTGCTGAAGGCACTGCTGCCGAATACGGGACTGCGCGCGCGCATCTCGCTTTGGCTGGTATGGCTCGCTGAATCCTGGATCGCAGTCAACAGCTGGTTCATCGACGTGGCCACGCCGACCCGTTTTGAAATCAGCGGGCTGGAGGGCCTGCGCTACGAGGGCTGGTACCTGGTGCTGTCCAACCACCAGAGCTGGGTCGACATTCCCGTGCTGCAGCGGGTATTCAACCGGCGAATTCCATTCCTGAAGTTTTTCCTGAAGCGCCAGCTGATCTGGGTGCCGATGCTCGGACTGGCCTGGTGGGCGCTGGATTTTCCCTTCATGCGGCGCCATTCGCAGGCCGAGATCGCCCACCGCCCGGAGTTGCGTGGGCAGGACATGGCCGCAACCCGCAAAGCCTGCGAGCGCTTCAAGACCATTCCGGTTTCGGTTATGAACTTCGTCGAGGGCACGCGCTTCACGCCGGAGAAGCACGCCTCGCAACAATCCCCCTATCGGCATCTGCTCAAGCCCAAGGCCGGCGGTGTTGCCTTTGTGCTTGGTGCCATGGGTGACTGCCTGCAGGCAGTGCTGGATGTAACAGTCATCTATCCGCACGGCAGGCCCACGCTGATGGATCTGCTCGCGGGTCGAATTCCGCTGGTGCGCGTCGACGTGCAGCAGCTGCCGGTGCCCACCGCATTGGTGGGTGGCGACTACGAGGGCAACAGTGAGTTTCGCGAGCAATTCCAGACCTGGATCAATGGCCTTTGGCAGGAAAAGGATGCGCGAATGGAAGCAGGCCAGCCTGACTGAACCATCAACAGCGGTTTGTGTCCAGCAGGCGGGCTATTGGCCAAGCAGTCCATCCGACGGGTGAGCACGCCCCCCGAGCTTTGGCATTGCTGGCGACCGGCACCCAAATCCTTTTCCCACTTCGTCCGAGTTGCAGCTCGAGAACGCTGCAAGCCCTGTTGCACACCTCAATCGGCGCGTTCGAGCAGCGGCTTGAGCAAGGGGTCATTGCTCGCCATCTCACGCACCTTTGGGTCGCGCTCGATCGCCATCATCAGGTGCTCTCGCGCTTCGTCCTCCCGACCGGCGCTGGCGTCGATACGAGCCAGGTGAAAACGGGATGCGGCGAAGCCCTGGGCATCCTGGGGTATCCTGAGCAACAGCGGCTTGGCCTCCTGCAGGCGCCCGTCCTGCAACAGCAGCATCGCCAGGCGACCGCCCTCGGCAAAGGCTTCTGGATCTGCCCGGGAGGCTGCCAGCAGGGTTTCGACGGCCTCGCTGCGTTCTCCAGCAAGCAGCAGGGCGACGCCGAGATTGGATCGCAGGCCCGCAGACTCCGGGCTCAAGGTCACCGCCTGGCGCAGCGCAATCACCGCTTCGGCGTTCTTGCCTGACCACAACAGGGTACTGCCCAGGTTGGCCCACGCCCCCAGCCGGCGTGGCTGCAGCGCTATGCACTCTTGCCAGTGTGGGATTGCTTCGTCAAAGCGGCGCAGGCGTGTCAGCACATCGGCCAGGGCAAAACGTGACTCGGCCTGCCTGGGATCCAGCGTCACCGAGTGCTGCAGGTAAGGGACAGCGGATTCCAGCTCACCGAGCTTGAGCAGGCCGACACCCATACGCAGGTTCGCGAAGCGGTTGTCCGGGTCCTCGGCGAGCACCTGTCCGAAGATCTCGCGTGCCAGATCGAAGCGATCCGCGCGCAGTCGCATTTCCGCGCGCAACAGCAGATCGCGCTGCGCCAACATGGACTTGGGATCGGGTGCCTTGGAAAAGTCGCCGTCCCGACTGCCCCCACTTCCGACGTAGCCGAGGCTTTGCAGCTTGGCGATCTGCTCCGGGTCCATCGAGGAGCTGGCGGAATAGCGCGGCTCATTCACGGTCAAGGCGTCCAGTTCCGCGATCATCTGCTGGGCCTTGGGGTGCGCGGCGTCAAACAGATTGTTCAGTTCGCCCGGGTCATCGGCCAGATCGTACAGTTCGGGAACGGGGGCCTGGATGAACTTCCACTGCCCATGGCTGACACCCTGAAGCGGCGCCCAACCATAGGTGATCCAAGGCTGCTGGGTCTCCAGATAGGCCGGTGGAATGGCAACGTCCTCGCCACGCAGTAGTGGGCTGATGTCCACCCCATCCACGTGCCCGAGCGATTCCAGTCC
Organism: Lysobacterales bacterium; assembly: GCA_038257155.1. GTDB lineage: Bacteria > Pseudomonadota > Gammaproteobacteria > Xanthomonadales > Xanthomonadaceae > JANJTY01. Next base: position 30,279 of record JBBSJP010000038.1, read on the forward strand.
CAGCAGACCGAGCACGGTTTCGGGAATATCGTGGATTCTTGGCGCGGCTTTGCTTTCGCCCGCCGCGATCACGGACGGGTACGAAAACACCAGGGGAATGGCCATCGTGGTGTCATAGATGAACAGGCCATGGATCTGCTCGCCATGTTCACCGAAGGCTTCGCCGTGGTCGGCCGTAATGATGATCAGCGGCTCAACTCCCCGCGCGCGCACTGCCTCGACGATTCGACCGATCTGCGCATCCACGTGGGCGACTTCGCCGGCGTAATGACCAAGCGGGCCGGGCCGGCGGAAGTCCTCCGGAGGCGAGTAAGGAGAGTGCGGGTCATAGAAGTGCACCCAGGCAAACCAGGCATCGTCCTGCTTGCCGATCCACTCGAGCGCCGCATCGGCGGTGTCGTTTGCGTGACGCTCAAGCCATCCCTCGGAACCGGACGGCAGATGGTCGTCATAATTATCGAAGCCGCGATCCAGACCAAAACTCGCATCGAGCACGAAAGCGCTCACGAAAGCCCCGGTCGAATAGCCGGCGTCGCGCAGCCGTTCCTGCAACATCGGCATGCTGAGCGGCACCTGGTGGCCGTTGTCGTGCACGCCATGGTTGTGCGGAGTGTTGCCACTCAACAGCGAAGTGTGCGCCGGCAAGGTCAGTGGCACGGTGGACACCGCACGGTGAAAGCGGAATCCCTGCTGGGCGATCGCATCGATGTGCGGACTGTTGTCGTGCCCTCCAATGAATCCGAGCGCGTCAGTGCGCAGGGTGTCGATTGTGATAATCAGCACCGGCGTTCCCGAAGGAACCGCTTTCGTCAACCCAACCTGGCGTTGCTCGCCGCAGCCTGCGGCGATCACCAACAACAGGCCGGCGAGCGCAAGCCGGGCAACGGTTCCGGCAGCAAGCGCCGATCCGCTGCATTTGAGGCATGCGCGTGGCCCCATCTCAGTCGACCTTGCGTCGGATAACGTCTCCGAGACGGGTCTTGGAGCCGTTGGTCGAGACTGCCTCGAGCAGGTAGAAGTAGGTCTTGCCCGATTCGACATCTGCATCGATGAATTCATAGCCGGCATCGCCAGCGCCACCCTCAGCGGCCAGCACGATCAGTTCGTTCAGCCGCAGGAACGGTCCCTTCTCGCTGGTCGCGCGCATGACCAGATAGCCGTAAACGCGGGGCTCGGACTTCATCGACCAGCGCAGGTGTACCGGCTTTGCAGCGCCCTGGCTCTGGGTCGCACTGGAAACCTCTGGGGCATTTGCTTGGGGCGTGCACGAAATGCACGCCAGGCAAGCAATCAATGTCGTGGCACGTATTGCCAAATCTAGTGAGCGTTTCATTGAACTGGCTTCCCGCCTTCGACGGTGATGGGCTTGTCACTCGGCGTACCCAAATCGATAACTGGCCGGTCCGCCGGGGTGATCCAGGTGGTCACTGGCAGGATGATGGAACCCAGTCCATCCGACAGTTCGATTTGCACATTGCCGCGAAATTGGCCAGTACGTGAACTGTCGATACTCACGCGCAGCTGCTTGCATCCTTCGCCGCAGTCGATGACCTTGCCAGTGAGTCGGCTGTTGTCGCTGACAATGCCCGTGACGTCAAAAGGCCTGGACTGCCGATGCGTCAATTTCACGTCTGCTTCAATGGGCTCATCCAGCGTTTTCCCGCCCAGATCCACACGTGATCTTTCTGGAACAACGTCACCAAAGACGTCGATGGCAAGCTGCAAGGGCAGCACCGTTTGGGTTGCAAGGTCGGTGGTGACCTGCACACTGCCTGAGTAGTAGCCCCGCGGGGCATGCTCGAGGATTTCCACATCGATGGCGGCCGTCTGCGACTCCCCCAGGTCGGGAACCGACCAAGCTATCCAGTCCGGAAAACCTTTCGCGTCCAGGATCTTGAGGGATGCCGCTTCAAATGACGTGACCTCTACCCGATGCTTGCTGCGCGTGCCTTCCACCACATCGGCCAGCTGCAAGACCAGGTTTTCCGGACGATAGGCCGACTGCACGAACATCCACACCTTGAGCATGCAGACCGTAATGGGTGGGCCACCATCCAGGACGATTGGAAAGCCGTACATCGTCGATCCCAACCCGTTCAGAGGCTTGGTGATGCGCACCGTGGTTGCTTCGCCCGGAGCGAGTTGCGGCTGGTCGACCGAGGCCTTGCCAGGCGGCTTGCGTGGGCGTACTGACTTGATGGTCAGTGGCTTGTCGCTGACATTGCGCAAGCTCAGCTCGATGGCAAGGTTGTTGTAAACAAATGCCTCGAAGGGACGCTCCGGGCTTTCGACAGCCAGCGTATCGCAGCCTTCGATTGTTGCGTGTTGGGCCATGGCAACACCGGAGAACAGGGCCAACAGGCAGATTGTCCACGTAGACAAGCGGAGGGTCATGGGCTAGGGCAACCGTTTGAAGACAGGAGAGGGAGCTGCTGCGCTCGTGTCGCGCGTTCGAAGAACACGGACCAGCAGCCTGCAGTCCCAGTTGCGCGGCGCGTGTAGCGGACTCAAGAGGGAGCGCTACAGCCGGCGATGCCACAAACGACGAGTGGCCGGAAACCCGGCCACTCGACGCAATCCAGCAATTTCTGAACCGATTACTCGGCAGAGAACTCAAGCAGTTCGACCGGCAGGGTGCCCGTCACGTCCAAGGTATAAGGACCTTCGCCGCGAGTATCACCGACCGGATAGAAGCTGTCGATGTAGAAGAAGTAGGTTCCCGGTGCAGCACCACTCACGTTGAAGGTCTCGATCATGTCCGTATCGGGCGTAAACGAGGCGTCAGCGCCAACAACGCAGGTCGTGTTGTCACCGCAGGTCGACAGCAGGAAGATGGCCTGGTCGTAGTCAGCAACGGCCTGCACGGTGAAGGTCACGTTGTTGGCCGCGCCGAGCTGGACCGAATAGATGTGGTCCGGGCCCGCCGAAGAGGTGTAACCGGTGCACACGGTATCGGGATGAGCAGCATAGGTGTTGGTCGAACCCACCGTGGTGCCAGTGTCGTTGAACGGCGTGGCGGCGATTGCCGTCGGCGTGGCGCAATTATCGCCACCCGCCTGGATCGTCGACGCGTCAACCTGGGTAAGGATACCCGCACGCTCATCAGCCTTCGTCGCATAGATGCCGACGGTCTGGGCCGAAGCCACCGTGAAAGCACCAGCACATGCTGCCATTACTGCAAAAGCAATCGTCTTGTTCATCTGTTTTTTGACCCCATTTTAAAGTATTGACGGCAATCTAAACGATTCCGGCGTGACCGTACATCCCGCACTCTCTCGGAAACCGGTGACTTGTTGCTGCTACGGACACCCGGCAGCGGCTGAAGATTAACCACTTCCTTATGAGCCGTCAAACGCTGCGCTTCGGGTACGCCGGTCGCGGCAGCCGCGCCGAGCCCCGCACGCGGCTTTTTGCCCCCAAGGACGAGCCGCGGCCGCCTTGTCAGTCGGCCTGCTCGGCCCCGGCCCGCTCAGCCCGGATCTGGGCGTCGACGGCCGCAACGGCAGTCATATTGACCACTCTGCGCACCGTGGAAGCCGGGGTCAGCACATGCGCCGGCCGCGAAATGCCCATCAGGATCGGGCCAATCGCGATGCCGTCGGTCATCACCCGCACCAGATTATAGGCGATGTTGGCCGCATCGAGGTTGGGCATGACGAACAGGTTGGCGCGGCCCTTGAGCAGGCTGTTGGGGAAGATGCGCTCGCGCTGTTCCTCGTTCCAGGCGGTATCGGCCTGCATTTCGCCCTCGCACTCCAGTTTGGGAAGGCGCAGCGCCAGGATTTCGCGCACCCGGCGCATCTTAAGAGCGCTGGCATTGCTGTGGCTGCCAAAGTTCGAGTGCGACAGCAGGGCCACCTTGGGTTCGATGCCGAACAGCTTGAGGCGATAGCTGGCCATCAGGGTCGCCTCGGCGATCTGTTCGGCCGTGGGATCGGGCTGCACGTGCGTATCGACGAAGAACCAGACGCCCTTGTCGTTGATCACGCCAGTCATGGCATAGGTGCTGGAGACTCCCTTTTCCAGCGGAAACACGCTGCGCAGGTAGCCAAGCTTCTTGTGATAGCGTCCGACCAGACCGCAAATGATGGCATCGGCTTCGCCGCGCTCGACCATCAGCGCGGCAATGACCGTGGCGCGCGAGCGGACGATCTGCTTGGCCGCCGCAGGCGTCACGCCGCGCCGTTCGGTCAGGCTGTGGAAGTGCTGCCAGTACTCGTTGTAGCGCGGGTCATCATCGACATTGGTCAGTTCAAAATCCACTCCCGGCCGGATGCGCAGTCCAAGCTTTTCGATGCGCATCTCGATCACCGAGGGGCGCCCCACCAGGATCGGATAGGCCAGGCGGTCATCGACCACGGTCTGCACGGCGCGCAGCACGGTTTCCTCTTCGCCCTCGGCATAGACAACGCGTTTGAGGTCGGCGCGCGCGCGCTCGAAAACCGGCTTCATCACCATGCCGGAGCGGTACACGAACTGGCTGAGGCGCTCGCGATAGGCCTCCATATCCTCGATCGGACGCATTGCCACACCCGAATCCATCGCCGCCTGGGCAACGGCGGGAGCCAGCAACAGACCCAAGCGCGGATCAAATGGCCGCGGGATCAGGTATTCCGGCCCGAAGCTGGGGACCTCGCCACCGTAGGCTCCAAGGTCAGAGGCTTCCATCCGGGCAAGCTTCGCGATCGCGCGAACACAGGCCAGCTTCATTGCCTCATTGATCGTGGTGGCGCCCACGTCCAACGCACCGCGGAATATGTAAGGAAAGCAGAGCGCGTTGTTGACCTGATTGGGATAGTCGGACCGGCCCGTGGCCATGATGCAGTCGGGCCGCGCCGCCTTGGCATCCTCAGGCAGTATTTCCGGCGAGGGGTTCGCCAGCGCCAGGATAATGGGCCTTTCGGCCATGCTGGCGACCATCTCAGCCTTCAACACGCCGCCGGCGGAGAGGCCCAGGAAGACATCGGCACCGGCCACGATTTCGGCAAGGCTGCGCTTGTCGGTGTCTCGGGCATAGCGCGCCTTGGCTTCATCCAGGTGATCGCGGCCGGTATACAGCACGCCTTCCCGGTCATAGGCGAGGATATTTTCCGGGCGCATGCCAAGTGCCACCAGCATATCCAGGCAAGCGATGCCGGCGGCACCAGCACCGGCCGTCGCAAGGCGCACGTCACCGATCGGCTTTCCCACCACTTCCAGTGCATTGAGCACGGCCGCGCCAACGATGATCGCGGTGCCGTGCTGGTCGTCATGGAAAACGGGGATCTTCATCCGCTCGCGCAGTTTCCGCTCGACGATGAAACATTCCGGTGCCTTGATGTCCTCCAGGTTGATGCCGCCGAAAGTCGGCTCCAGGCTGGCGATGATGTCGACCAGCTTGTCTGGATCCAGCTCGTCGATCTCGATGTCGAACACGTCGATGCCGGCAAACTTCTGGAACAACACGCCCTTGCCTTCCATCACCGGCTTGGCTGCGAGCGGCCCGATCGCACCCAGTCCGAGTACTGCGGTGCCGTTGGTAACCACCGCCACCAGATTGGCGCGCGCAGTGACCGTGGCGGCTTCTCGCGGATCCTCCACGATAGCCTCGCAAGCAGCCGCTACGCCGGGCGAATACGCCAGGGCCAGGTCGCGCTGGGTAACCAGCGCCTTGGTAGGAACGACCTTGATCTTGCCCGGCGGACACTGCCGGTGGTATGCGAGCGCTGCGGCTTTCAGGTCTTTGTCGGGCATGGTCTTGGCGATGGGCGCTGTCACGGAAGACGTCTATCATAGACGCTGAGCCAGCAGCCCAGCCGTGACAGCCTGCCTCCTCCACCCTCCTTCGAAACCGTGCCAGCCGCTCCAGCACGCGCTTTGCAGCGCTGGTGGTGCAAGAAATTCACCAAACCCCCAGCGTGCGCAGCCTCCTCCAATTCGATCCAGCACGGCAATCGCCTCGAATCTGGTCGCTCACCTTGGCGACGGGAACGATGGCGGGCATTGTGTTGATGCTGGTGGGCGCGCACCAATTCAACTTGCTCGGGCAGATCCATGTCGAGCGTGTCGCGAAACTGGGCTTCGTCGTATTGGTGCTGATGACAGGCGGTTTGGCGCTGGCGCGTTGGCGCGGCACGCCCTTTGCGCTCGGACTGCTGGGCAGTTTCGTGATCGCAAGCCTTGTGGTTATTGGTCCTGCGCCCGTGCTCGCAGCCCTGGTGTTGGCGACACTCTCCGCATCGATTGCACTGCTGCTGTTCGGAACTGACAGCGCGCTGCCCTTGCCGGTACGGCTGCTGGCCGGACTTTCACTGACCGGCCTGGCGCTGGGATGGACCCTGCCGCTGCCGATCCATTTTCGTGCGGTGTATCTGCTGCTGGCCGTGGCGATCATCCTGCCGAGAATTCGCGGCGTGCTGGACATGCTGTCGCAAGCGGCGGGCGACCTCGAAGCCTCAGTGCGGCGTCGACCGGGTTTTGCAAGTCTGACTCTGCTTGCGTTGATTGCCACCGCAGTGAATGCCTGGCCGCCGTCGCTGGCTTTCGACGATCTGGGTTACCACCTGATCCTGCCCAACCAGCTGCAGGAGTTTGGCTACTACCGGATGGATGCGGCGAGTCAGGTGTGGGCATTCGCACCATGGCTGGGTGACTGCCTGTTCGGATTCGCTCAGGTAGTTGCAGGCCAGGATGCGCGCGGCGCAGTGAATCTCATCTGGCTTGGAACCGGTGCCACGGTGCTGTTCCAGCTCACCCGCCTGCTTTGGCCTGAAGATGATCGCGCGGCCTGGATCAGTGTGGCCTTGTATTTCAGCCTGCCGATCAATGCCGCACTGATGCTGGGCATGCAAACCGAGCTGTTCAGCACGACCCTGCTGCTGGCAGCGACGTTCACCCTGCTGTGCAAGCAGGCCGAGGTTGTCATGCGGCAACGTTTTCTGGCGATGGCTCTATTGCTGGGTGCCCTTGCCCTGACCAAGTCCAGCATGCTGCCTTTCGCCCTGCTGCTGATGTTGTGGTTTGTCTGGCGGTATCGACGCGATCTCTCGCTGCGCGACCGGTTCGCTTTGCCGGCGCTCGTTCTGCTGGGCGGTGGCAGCGCCTACATCTATGCCTGGAGTCTTACCGGCAACCCGGTACTGCCCTTGGCCAATGCGTTCTTTCAGAGCGCCTACTACCCGGTCAACGACTTTTCCAACGTGCGCTACAACGCGCCGCTCGACTTCGCCCACGTGTGGGGCTTGCTGTTCGATTCGAGCAGTTTCTACGAAAGCCATGATGGGGTGGGCGGCTTCCACTGGTTGCCATTGCTGTTGCCCGCGCTGTTTGCCTGCCTGCGCGCCCCGGCACTGCGTGCCTTGGCCCTGATCGCGATCGTGGTGGCGGCCTTGATTTTCAGCGCACAGTCCTACTTGCGCTACCTGATGCCGGCGTTCGCATTGATGATGCCGGCCTTTGCTGCAGGCGCCTGCCTGTTGCAGCGCCGCGTAGGCATTGCCCTGGTCGTGGCCCTGGTTGCCAGCAACTTCATTTTCCAGACCAATGCCAGCTGGATTCTCGGCTCCAGTGCCGTATTCAAGGAATTCACCGGCCGTGACGATCGGCAGTTCCGTGACCGGGTCGCGCCCGAGTGGCGACTGCTGGAAGTGGCGATGACGGGCGGGCCGGACGTGCGGGTGCTGGTCGTGGCGCAAACCCGTCCTTTTACTGCCGCCGCCGCGGGCCGTGCTTTCACAATCTCCTGGTATGACACCGAACTTTGGCAGGCTTACAAAAGGCCGCAGGAAGGCAGACTGGACGCGCTGTTGCGGCGCTACCGGTTTACCCATGCCGTGACGCATGAAGACCTTGTCAGCCAGTTCGAGCTCGACGACCTGGCTCGACTTGGCGCCGTAGCGATTCTCCGGGTGGAGAAGGGCACCCTCTGGCAGGTGCCGGAACTTTCCGGCGAACGCATGGATCTGTTCACTGTCCGGGATCGAAGTGCCATCGCCGGATTCGCGAAGCTGCGAGAACAGTATCGACAATGGCATCGCGAACGTAAGATCCGCAACCCGGAAAAGTATCGGGACGACGCTCCCTGACCCGAAATGGCTGACTTCTCCTCCCCCCTGCCGGTCGCATTGATTCCGGCCTTTCGGCCCAGTAGCGTCTTGCTGGGAATCGTCGATGAACTGCGCGCAAGTCCCGAGTTTGCCGGCATCGTGGTGGTTGACGATGGCAGCGGGGAGCCATCCGCTGCCTTGTTTGCACAGCTGGCGTCGACACCCGGGGTCTGTCTGATGCGCCACCACGTCAGGCTCGGCAAGGGCGCCGCGCTAAAGACTGGGCTCAATGCGATCGCACTGGGTTTTCCCGAGAGCGCGGGCGTAGTAACGCTGGATGCGCACGGTCAGCATCATGTGGACGACGTGGCGCTGCTGGCGCGCACGCTGGCAGCCGATCCGCAACGCCTGATCATCGGCTGTCGGCCAGTTCCGGCAACAGCGCCACTGGGCAAGCGCCTGGGCATGTTCACGACGCGCACGGTGATGCGGGCGATCGGCGGACTGAAGTTGTCCGACTCCCAAAGTGGTTTGCGCGGCATACCGCGCAGTCTGCTGCCGCAGCTGTTGCGGCTGCGCACCGTCGGTTACGACTTCGAACTCGACATGCTGCTGGTCGCCAAACACCAGGGCACAGGTATTGTGGAGGTGCCGATCCGCAGGCTGGACGTCGACGGTGAGCCCGGTCGTCATTTCAATCCGGTGCGCGACTCGCTGCGTATCTACTACGTTTTCCTGCGCTTCAACCTGTCTTCCATGGCTGCCTTTCTGGTCGATTACAGCCTGTTCGCGCTGCTGCACCTGGCTGGCGCATCGCTGGCCTTCTCGCAGTTCGGTGCGCGCGCGGTGTCCAGCCTGTTCAATTATCTGGTCAACCGGCACTTCGTCTTCAAGGCTGATCAGGCCAGTTGGGGTTCACTGCTGCTTTACTACGCCACTGTGGTGCTGGTCGCGGCCTGCTCGTATGGACTCATCCTGCTGATGAGCGAGACTCTTGACATGTCGGTGTATCTCGCCAAGCTGATTGCCGACACCGGTCTGTACATCGCCAGCTTCGCGATCCAGCGCGAATTCGTGTTCCGCCGTCGCGCCGACGAGGAAATGAACGACTGATGCGACATCCGCACCACGCTCGCCCTAGAATCGACGCATGACAGACCTACGAGGCAGCAGTTCAGGCCCTGCCCTGCGGCCGGTATATCTTCTTGCCGGAGCCGAACCGCTGATGGTGCTGGAAGCGGCCGATGCGTTGCGCGCGCGGGCGCGTGCCCAGGGCTTTGCAGAGCGCGAAGTGCACGACGTGACGAGCGGCTTCAACTGGAATGAATTCGAAGCCAGCCTGGCCGCGATGTCGCTGTTCTGCAGCCAGCGTCTGATTGAACTACGCCTGCCGACCGGCAAGCCTGGCAAGGAAGGTGGCGCTGCCATAAGCGCCTACTGCGAAAATCCGCCGCCCGATACCTTGCTGCTGATCGTGGCGCAGGAGTGGAGCCGTCAGCATGAAGGCGCCTGGAGCCGCGCAGTGGAGAAAACCGGTCAGGCGCAGGTGTTCTGGCCGATGAAGCCTTCCGAACTGCCGGGCTGGATTGCCGCACGTCTGAAGCGCGCAGGCCTCAGCGCCACGGCAGATGCGCAGCAGCTGCTGGCGCAGCGTATCGAGGGCAACCTGTTGGCGGGTGCGCAGGAGATCGACAAGCTCGCCCTGCTCGCTCCTGGACAGCATCTGGACGCCGCCACGCTCGAATCACTGGTCGCGGACAGCGCCCGCTTCGACGTCTTTGGTCTGGTCGAGGCCGCCTTGGGTGGCGACGGTCGGCGCGCATTGCGAATCCTCGCCGGACTGCGCGCCGAGGGCGACGTGGTGCCGCAGTTGCTTTCCTGGATCTCGTCGCAGATTGCCCTGATGATCGAGGTCGCGCGGGTCAGTGCGACGCGCGGAAATCTGGATGCGGTCTTCCAGCAGGGTCGCGTGTACGGTCCGCGCCAGGCAGCGATGCGCAAGGCAGCGGGGCGCGGCAACGGTGATGTATGGGAAGCGCTACTGGCCGAGGCCGGTCGCCTCGATGCCGTGTCCAAGGGCCGCGGCAGCGGTGATGCCTGGCTCGGCCTTGAACGCCTGCTGCTGGGTATGGCCGAGCCGCGCAGCTGGGCGCAGCTGGCGCCGGTGCGTTGAGCCGCGACTCCGTGCTGCGCGTAATCTACGGCGGTACCTTCGATCCGGTGCATCTGGGACACGTTGCAGTGGCTGAGGCCGCAGCACGCGCGCTGACGCCATGCAAGCTGCATCTGGTACCGGCCGCCGATCCGCCACATCGCGCACGACCCGGCGCATCGGCCGAGCAACGCGTCGCCATGCTGCGTCTGGCCTTCGCGAGGCAGCCCGAGTACCTGATCGACGAGCGCGAACTGCGCCGCGGCGGCACGTCCTACATGGTCGACACACTGCAGGATTTCCGCGCCGAGTTCGGCAGCCAGACTCCGCTAGGCCTGCTGATGGGCGCGGATGCCTTTCTGGGCCTCCCTTCCTGGCATCGCTGGCAGGAGATCCTCGGTCTCTGTCATCTGGTGCTGGTACCACGCTCCGGGTCCTCGTTCGGGTCGCTGCCTGGGCAGTTGGCTGCGGCATCCGCAGGGCGCTGGACGGATAATCCCGAGGAATTGCAGACCGCTGCAGCGGGACTCTGGCTTCGCCTGGACTTGCCACTGCGCGCCGAATCGGCCACCCGCGCGCGGCACTCGACTGCCCAGCAAAGGGGCAGCGAGGCCGGCCTCGACCCCGCCGTGGCGAGCTTCATCGCGGCAGCTGGCCTGTACCGATAATGAGGTGGCGGCGCTCGCTCTTGAGCCAACTGACCTATACTGGCCGCGTAGCGGCGTCCTGCGCCGTGTCTTTCCCCAAAGAGGTGTAGCCCGCTTGAGCCCTGCCATCCACGCACGCAAGATTGCGCCTGTTCATCCACCCGTTCCCGTTTCCGACCTGCGCGAGACAGTCCAGACCGCCCTGGAAGAACTCAAGGCCCGCGACGTTTCCGAAATCGACGTGCGTGGCAAGACCGGCATCACCGACTTCATGGTGATCGCTTCGGGCACGTCCTCACGCCACGTAAAATCCATTGCCGACGAAGTCGTCAGGCAGGCCAAGCAGATCGGTGTCATGCCCTTGGGCGTAGAGGGCGAGCGCGAAGCCGAGTGGGTGCTGGTCGACCTTGGCGATGTGATCGTCCACGTCATGCTGCCGCGCGTGCGCGAGCTGTATGGTCTGGAGCGGCTCTGGTCGGTAGATGGGGATCCCGATAGTGAGTTCCCGGCCGAGGATGACGGCGAGGACGGGTGAACTTCGACGGGCCTGGGCCCGTCGACGTCACCCAGGCTCGCGTTGCAGCTCGCTGATGGCGCACGCCATTCGTGACTTTCCCGCGATAGCCAACCCATGCGTGCCAGACTGATCGCTGTAGGTTCGGGCATGCCCGACTGGGTTCAAACCGGCTACGCCGATTACGCCAGACGCTTGTCGCACTGGCTACCGCTGGACCTGGTCGAGATTGCACCCGGCCTGCGCGGCAGAAATCGTGACGCCAAGCGTGCCGTCTCGGAAGAAGGCTCACGTGTGCTGGCCGCCCTTCCCAAGGGCGCGCACGTGGTGCTGCTGGACGCGCGCGGCAAATCCCACTCGAGTGAGGACCTGGCCAGGCGTCTGGAAAGCTGGCGGCAGCTTGGCTGCGATCTTGCCTTTCTGGTTGGTGGACCAGAGGGCCACGCGCCCGACGTGGAAGCCGCTGCGCGCGAGCGCTGGTCGTTGGGGCCGCTGACCTTGCCGCATCCGCTGGTGCGAATTGTGCTGGCTGAGCAGCTGTATCGGGCGGCGGCGATTGTGGCGAATCATCCATACCATCGAGGCTAGATTTTTGTCCTGTCGGGACTAGCAAAAGCCCGGTGCGCTGTTGGAGGGCGGATCTTGATTCGCCAATGCGGGGTGGTTGTGTTCTTCGCTTCATCAACAGCAAAAACAAAAGCAAGAGCAACAGCAGGATCAAGAGCTTTCGTGCCCCTTCGGGGCCACGAGTCACTTTCTCTTGCTTGTCCAAGAGAAAGTGACTCGCTGCCCGCAGGGCGCGAAAGCTGTTGATCCTGATCTGGATACTGCTGTTGATCATTGCAGCGAAAATCCGGCGCATCGCAATGGCGGATCAGGATCCGCCCTCCAACGAAGACCAGGCCGAGTCCCGCAAGTTGGCGGATGAGCATCTGAACGCGATGTCAGACCAGCGCCGAGAACCGACCGCTCGGCCAAAGCACCTTCCGACTAGCGTCCCAGTCGCTCCAAAGCAACCGGCAGCGCCAGCGCCGCCCACTCCGAGTACAACGCCGCCGACGGATGCAACCCATCCTCAGCCACCATCGACGCCTCAGCACCTCGCGTGCGACTCACCGGCGCGATATCGACAAAGGCCACGCCATGCGAGGCAGATATCTCGCGCTTGGCCGCGTTGTAGCCATCAAGCTGTGCCGACACAGCAGCCAGATCACGTCCCGACTTGGCGCCAAACGGCGTTATGCCCCAGTCCGGAATCGCCAGCACGATAACCCGATCGGCGCGTCCGCCTGCCAAGGCAAGGGCTCGCTGCAGCAAGCGCTCGAACTCGGGGCGAAAGTCGTCCACAGACCGCCCGCGGTACTGGTTGTTGACGCCGATCAGCAGGCTGACAAAATCCCAGTCGCCGAGCGGCTCCTGCTCGTCCATCGCAGCGGACAGTTCGTCGGTGGTCCAGCCAGTGCGGGCAATGATGCGCGGATTGTCGATCACGATGCCGCGCTCGCCCAGGGCGGCGGCGAGCTGCATCGGCCAGCGACCTGCTTCGGCTACCGATTCGCCAATGGTGTACGAGTCCCCCAGTGCCAGGTAGCGCAAGCCATCAGCCTGTGCTGAACCCGCGGACATGAGCACGGCCATGGCGAACGTGCCTCTAAGCCACATGACGGCGCTGTCCGGCGCGTTCCGCAGCGCGGCCCAGGGCGCGCTCGATGCGGCGGAACACTTCTGACACTTCGCTCGCCTCCGGCAGCAAGGTGACGCGGAAGTGGTTGCGGTATGGCACGTTGAAGCTGTTGCCCGGCACGATCAGCACGTCTTCGTTTTCCAGCATGTCGAGGGCGAAGGCGTGATCGTCGAAGCCCGGCAGTCGCTCCACGTTCACTCCGGGAAAGGCGTACAGCGCTGCCTGTGGTGCAACCAGATCAAGAAATTCGCTTGCCGCGCAAGCCTCCATTACCGCATTGCGCGATTCGTACAGGCGCCCGCCTGGCGCGGTCAGTTCCGAGATCGTGTCCGGCCCGTTCAAGGCGGCGGGAATCGCCCATTGACCCGGAACGTTTGCACACAAGCGCAGCGCGCCAAGCAGGTCTAGCGAATGCTGGTATTCGGCGGTCCTTCGATGGTCGCCCGACAGAGCCATCCATCCGACACGATATCCGCAGGCGCGGTGCACCTTCGACAGGCCGCCGAAGCTCAGGCAGGGATGCGCACCAGCAAGCGGCGCCAAGGGCTCGAACTTCGCGTCGTCGTAAAGGATTCCGTCATAGATCTCGTCTGCCATCAGCAGCAGGCGATGGCGCTTGGCGAGGTCGACCAGCTTCTGCATCAGGGCGCGCGGATAGCTGGCGCCGGTCGGGTTGTTCGGATTGATCAGCACCAGGGCGCGGGTGCGCGGGCCGACCAGGGTTTCAATCTCGTCCGGGTCGGGAAGGAAGTCGTTGTCCGGGCGGCAGGCGTAATAGCGCGGGTAGCCATCGTTGAGCAGGGTCGCGGCGCTCCACAGCGGATAGTCCGGGCTGGGCAACAGTACTTCATCGCCCGGATTGAGCAGGGCGCGAAGAGATATATCGATCAGCTCGGACACGCCGTTGCCGAGGAACACGTGTTCCGGGCTGAGGTTGCTGACGCCGCGCCGGTGGTGCTGGGCGGCCACCGCCTCGCGCGCCTCAGGCAAGCCCTGCTGGTGGCAGTAGGGGTCGCTTTGCGCGATATGGCCCGCGATGGCGGCCTGGATGTGTTCGGGGGCGCGAAAGCCAAAGGCGCCGGGGTTGCCGATATTGAGCTTGATCAGGTGCCGACCCTGGCCCTCGAGTTCGCGGGCGCGACGCGCCAGTTCACCGCGAATTTCGTAGCGGACTTCGGACAAGCGTTGACAGGCGCGCAGCTGGGGCATGGGAAAACCGTGGACGGGGCGTGAAGGACGCAAGCCTAGCGCAGGCCGGGGGCGCCCGGAAGCAGGGCGTGACGGTCTTGTCGAAGCCAGCACACGACCTCGCCAGGCGTCACCTGCCCTCATCGCCGCAAACAGGGCCAACCGGTATACTCCAACCCGCTCGATGCACACGGTTGGAGAAGCGGAACGGTCCGCTGCCGAAGGCGTAACGCCCGTAATCGCTCAGGCACCCGTACTACCGTAGGCGAGCAACTCTGGAGAGACCGGCCTTGGAGCCGGCGCCGAAGGTGCAGCAAGTGCAAAGGCCCCGGCCCCTGCGCTTCAAACTCTCAGGCAAAAGGACAGAGGGGCAAGCAGGGATTTCGAGCGGCGAAAGCCGCGAGCCTGCGTTCGAGCGCCAGCTCGTCGCAGGAACGGAGTTCCCGAACGCCGCGCGCATGCAAGCGCGCGGGCCGGAACGGCCCCATCCAACTTCGGACGCCTCTACCATGACCCAGCCCTCGCTGCGCGCCCTCGAACACCACGACGCCTTCATCGAACGCCATATCGGCCCCAACGAGGCCGAGATCAGCCACATGCTGGGCCTGCTTGGCTTTGATTCACTCGATGCGATGACCGATGCCATCGTGCCGGGATCGATCAAGTCCAAGGCGCCGCTGGCCTTGCCGGCCGCGATCAGCGAGGTGGAGGCGATCGCCAAGATCCGCGCCATCGCGCAGCAGAACCAGGTGTTCCGCAGCTTCATCGGCCAAGGCTATTACGGTACCCACACGCCCAACGTCATCCTGCGCAACGTGCTGGAGAACCCCGCCTGGTACACGGCTTACACGCCTTACCAGGCCGAGATTTCGCAGGGCCGCATGGAGGCGCTGATCAACTTCCAGACGATGTGCGCCGATCTCACCGGCATGGAGATCGCCAACGCCTCCCTGCTCGACGAGGCCACCGCCGCTGCCGAAGCCATGACCCTGGCCAAGCGCTCGGCCAAGTCGAAGTCGAACCTGTTCTTTGTTTCCAAGGATGTGCATCCGCAGACGCTCGAAGTGCTGCGCACGCGCGCCGAACCGCTCGGCATCGAACTGCATGTCGGCGAAGACGCCGAAGGCGCGAACGTGGACGCGTTCGGCGCCCTGCTGCAGTACCCGAACAGCTTTGGCCAGATCAATGACTACGCCGCGCTGGCCGATGCCGTGCATGCACGCGGCGGCCTGGTGGCGGTGGCGACCGACCTGCTCGCGCTGACCCTGATCACGCCGCCGGGTGAATGGGGTGCCGACATCGTGGTCGGTAATTCGCAGCGTTTCGGCGTTCCGTTCGGCTTCGGCGGTCCGCATGCCGCCTTCATGGCCTGCCGCGATGCCTACAAGCGCTCGATGCCGGGCCGCCTGATCGGTGTGTCGATCGATGCCGAAGGCAAGCCGGCCTATCGCCTCACCCTGCAGACGCGCGAGCAGCACATCCGCCGCGAGAAGGCGACCTCCAACATCTGCACCGCGCAGGTGCTGCTGGCGGTGATGGCGGCGATGTATGCGGTCTACCACGGCCGCGACGGCTTGTTGCGGATCGCGTCGCGCGTGCATCGCCTGGCCTGCATCCTGGCCGAGGCACTGCGCGGCGCTGGACACAGCATCGGGCCGGACTTCTTCGACACCCTGCACGTGGTCAGCGTCGATGCCGATGCGATCCACGCCCGCGCCGCGACGGCACGCATCAACATGCGCCGCATTGATGCCGGCAGCGTCGGCATCAGCCTCGACGAAACCAGCACGCGCGAAGATGTTATTGCTCTGGCCGGGCTGTTCGGCGTGCAGATCACCGACATCGACGCACTCGATGCCAGCGTGCCCGAGGCCCTGCCCACCGCGCTGAAGCGGCAGTCGAATTTCCTCAGCCATCCGGTGTTCAACACCCACCACAGCGAGCACGAAATGCTGCGCTATCTGCGCTCGCTGGCGGACAAGGACCTGGCGATGGATCGCACCATGATCCCGCTCGGTTCCTGCACCATGAAGCTAAATGCCACCGCCGAGATGATTCCGGTGACCTGGCCGGAGTTCTCCAATATCCATCCGCTGGCGCCGGCATCGCAGACCATCGGCTATCGCAAGCTGATCGACGGCCTGGAGACCATGCTGGTGGAGTGCACCGGCTATGACGCGGTCAGCCTGCAGCCCAATTCCGGCGCGCAGGGCGAATACGCCGGCCTGCTCGCAATCCGTGCCTGGCACCGCTCGCGCGGACAGGCGCAGCGCGACATCTGCCTGATTCCCGAATCGGCGCACGGCACCAACCCGGCCAGCGCGCAGATGTGCGGCATGACCGTGGTCGTGACGCGCTGCGATGCCAAGGGCAACGTCGACCTGGCCGACATCCGCGAGAAAGCGGAAAAATACAGCGACCGCCTGGCCGCGCTGATGATCACCTACCCGTCCACGCACGGCGTGTTCGAAGAGGACGTCGTCGGCATCTGCGAGGTCATCCACCAGCACGGTGGCCAGGTCTACACCGATGGCGCCAACCTCAATGCGCTGGTCGGCGTGGCCAAGCCCGGCCAGTGGGGTTCGGATGTGTCGCACCTCAACCTGCACAAGACCTTTTGCATCCCGCACGGCGGCGGCGGCCCGGGCGTCGGCCCGTGCGCGGTCAAGGCGCACCTCGCACCGTTCCTGCCGTCCGCTTTGCCCCCTCTCCCCACGGGAGAGGGCCGGGGTGAGGGGCAAACCTCGCCCGCTGTCGGAATGGTTTCAGCCGCCACCTTCGGCAGCGCCAGCATCCTGCCGATCAGCTGGATGTACATCGTGCTGATGGGCGCGGCTGGCTTGCGTCGCGCCACCCAGGTGGCCCTGCTCAATGCCAACTACGTTGCGCGTCGTCTGGCGAAGCATTACCGCACGCTTTACACCGGCCGCAATGGCCTGGTCGCGCACGAGTGCATCCTCGACCTGCGCCCGCTGAAGGACGCCACCGGCATCGGTGCGGAGGATGTCGCCAAGCGCCTCATCGACTTCGGCTTCCATGCGCCGACCCTGAGTTTCCCCGTTGCCGGCACCCTGATGGTGGAGCCAACCGAGAGCGAGTCGCTGCACGAACTGGACCGCTTCATCGACGCCATGATCCAGATCCGCGAGGAGATCCGCGCGGTCGAGGAAGGCCGCATGGATCGTGAGCACAATCCGCTCAAGAACGCGCCGCACACCGCCACCATGGCGATGGCCGCCGACTGGCCGCATCCTTACTCGCGCGAGGCCGCGGTGTTCCCGCTGGCAACCCTGCGGCAGCAGAAGTACTGGCCGCCGGTGGCGCGCGTCGACAACGTCTACGGCGACAAGAACATCATGTGCGCCTGCATTCCGGTAGATGCCTATCGCGACAGCGAGGAGGCCGCGTCGGCCTGATTGCGGAAACGCACGGAAGTTCGTCGCGCCTTGCGCTTGCCGCAAAGCCCGGCGCGATCATCCGCGCCCCCTCATGAAATGTCCGGGCTATGAGCGTGCGCGGCAGAAGGAAAACCGCGCCGATAGCCTGTCTCGAACGGGCTTCCTGCGGGGCGAGCGCGATGTCGTGAAGCGAACGGGTGCCTCAGGCGTCCCCACCGTGGCGAGCGTCAGAGCGCAACGGAGGCTTGGA
>JBBSJP010000039.1:0-46899 GCA_038257155.1 Lysobacterales bacterium
CGATTGCGGCGAGTTGGGCGTGATGCTGCCACCCGCGCCAGCAGACGGTGTAACCGTGTAGCTCAGCGCCACGAAATTGGCTACCACCGTGCAGTTGCCGGTGATCGCATTGGTGGTAAAGGTAGCGCCGACCAGCGAGCCACCGCAGGTCCCGCCGACCGAATCAATCACGAAGCCGACATTGGCTATCAGGGTGAAGGCGGTGGTCTGGCCGTCCATTACGGACTGTGGCGTGTTGGGCGTGATGTTGCCGCCAGCACTGGCCGAGGGCGTGACGGTGTGAGAAATGCCTCCCGGTGGCGAGCCGCTGGCCGAGGCGCCAACCACGAAGGGCGAGTAGCTGGTGACCGCATTGGCTTGCACCCAGCACTGATTGCCATCGTCGGAATTGCAGCTCGCGCCGCCCGCTGAGCGGGTGTAGCTGCTGGTGCTGGACGCACCGACCCAGGCCGAGCCGTTCCAGCGCATTGCCGTAGCGGCACTGGCGTTTTGCGCATTGCGCTCAGCTTCTGTCAGCCACAATCGCACTGCGGCCGTCTGCGGCGTGGTGGGCGTGATATCAAAGCAGCGCCGGAACAGCGGGTCCGCGATGTTGCTTGTGCAATCAGCGTCGCCATTGATCGCGATCGTGGTATCGCCCATCGCGCCACTGCTCGGGGTGATCTCCACGCCGCGGTAGCGCGTCGCGCTGGCGTCGGCAGTCTGGATATGCAGGATGGTTGTCGTCGCAGTGTTGGGCACATTGCGTGTATCGCGTAGCGAACCGTTGTTGAGGACGCTGCCGTCTACGCTGATGTTCGAGCCGTTGAGGTCGAAACTGCCATTGACCAGCAGATCGTTATCGATGCCCAGATCCAGCGCCGTGGTGAGGGTTAGCGTGCTGCCGGGTGCCACTTCGATGCTGTGCAAGGTGGCACCGGCGTCCGCCTCGATCAACAGATCATCGATCGCAAGATCGAACTGGTCAGCCAGGCTGTGGGCGTGGAAGCCGATGTGGTACGTGCCGCCGGCCACCGGGGTGAAGCTGCCCGTGCCCTGGGTCCAGGTGACATTCACCACGTTGGTGTTGTTGAACAGCTGCGTGGTCATGGCTGCCACGCTGTTGGTGTTGCCGATGTAAACACCAAGCCGCTCGGGGAACGAAGCACTGCGCGCGCCGTAGTTGAACTTCACCGTGTAGGTGATGCCGGCCTGCAGCGCGAATCCGGGCGAGAACAGCCAGTCGTTGGCCGCCGTGGTGCCATTGGTGTTCCATCGATAGCGACCATGCTGGCCGCTGTTCGGGCTGTTCGGCGCATTGGTCTCGGACGTGGCGAGCCAGGACACGCTGTCAGCGTTGGCGTCGCTGAGGGTCCAGCCGGTCAAGTCGGTCAGACCGTTGCTGTAGACCGTCTGCGCTCCGCCCGCGCCCAGCACGTCGAGGGCCTGTGTCGAACCATTGAAGACCAGACCGAAGCCATTGCTGTTGAGGCTGGCGTCGTCACTGATCGTCAGGTTGCCGGCGATCTGCAGTGGGTTGGCCAGGGTCAGTGACTTGCTGTCGCTGCCATTGCCGACCTGCAGGTGATGCAGCTGACGGCTGCCGACTGGCAGCGTGATGCTGGCCGCGCTGGTGCTGTCGAACAGCAGGGTGCCGCCGCTCATGGCAAATACGCCGCCGGCTACCACATCCAGGTTGCCGCACAGGCTGAGGGTGTGCGCCGACATGCTGAATGAGGCACCGTTCTCGATGCTCAGGTTGCGCGCCACGGCATCTGCGCTCAGCACCGGGTATTGGGGGGCCGATGCCGCAATCACCGCATTGCTGCCACAGGTCGGCACCGCGCCGCTCGACCAGTTCCCGGGCGTATGCCAGTTGCTGCTGACATCGCCTTCCCAGGTGTTCGGGCTCAAGCCGGCCACAGCGGCGTCCAGCTGGATGCGCGGCTTGGTCACCGTGCCGCCGACGCGCAGGTCGGTAACCGAGACGCCGGTGCTGGTCAGCGCGGCCAAAATCTCGGTCACCGTCGCGGCGGGCGAAGCCTGCTTGAGCACTGCCCAGGCACCGGCCACGTGTGGCGTTGCCATCGAGGTGCCCTGGAAGTTGGAGAAGCCGCCGCCCACGACCGACGAATCAATCGACGAGCCGGGAGCGAACAGGTGCATCAGCGCGTGTACGTTGGAGAACGACGACACCGAGTCGGCGTCGGTGGTGGAGGACACTGCTACTGCCGTGGAGATGCAGGACGGCGTGCTGATGGCATTGGTAAAGCCGTTGTTGCCAGTGGCGATGATGGTCGCGATGCCAACCGAGCGCAGGTTGTCGATCGCCGGCTTGCGGGTGTCGCCATCGCAGTTGGTGGTGTTGGAGCCGCCACCCAGACTCATGTTGACCGAGGCGATGGTGTGCGCCGGATGCAGCACGCTGAATACATGATTGAGTGCGGCCAACTGGTCGCTGGTGAAGCTCAGCACACAGGGCGCCGGATTCGGATTGCAGCTGGCGGCCGCATTGAATCGGGTAAAGACCTGGATCGCGATGATGTCGGCATTGCGCGCCACGCCATCAAAGCTCGCGCCATTGCCTGCCGCGATACCGGCCACGTGCGAGCCGTGGTGGCACAGGTTGCCGCCACTGATGCAGGCGGCCGTGCTGGCCTCGGCCGCGCCGGCGCCGGTCTGGCTGGATCCGCCGCCCGGGCACAGGGTGACCTGGCCACCGGCCCCGGCCGCATTCGAGAAGCAGGCCTCGGCCACGATGCGGCTATTGCTGCCTGCGTCATCGTAGAAGGCATGACTGCCGTCGATGCCGGTGTCGAGAATGACCACAGCCTGGCCAGTGCCGTCGAGCCCCTGCGCCCACACTGCGGGCGCGCCGATCACCGCCGTGCTGCTGGCGAGGGTCGGGGGCACCGCTTCGTCCTCCTGGATATGCGTGATCAGCGGCGAACCGCGCAGCGCGGCAAGGGTTTCGCCATCGACCTGCAGGGCCATGGCCGGAATCGTCTCGTAACGCCCATAGATTTTCGCAGCGCGTCCCAGCAGCAGATCCTCAACTCCGCCCTGGGCACGCACGATGTGATCGCGTTGCAGCCCGATCGCGGACTGGGCGAGGCCGCCCTCGGCGCGGAATGCCTGGGGCAGGGCCAGGCCGACAATGATGTTGATCCGGCCGGTGGCGCGCGCGCGTCGGGCGAGTTCCTCGAGCGGTGCGTCATCGACCTTCAATGCGGCTTTGGTGGATGTGACCCGGTCGAGTGTCTCCTGTGCCTGACGCAGCTCACTGACGCCACTTGCACTGGCCAGTTGGCTCAGCAGCACGGTCGATGCCAGCAACGCAGCGAGGATGCGAAGGCTAGATAACATGGTGTTTCCCCTGTAACGCGTGCGTCGCGCACGGCGTGCGCGGATGGTGAAGTGATGGCTCGGGCATTGGTTGGCCCATCCGCGCGGGAACGCAACGAGATTGCAGTGAAACCCTGCCCGGCGTCGCGCCTCAACCAATCCCGAATCGAGGCGCAACACCCGCAGTCATTCCCGCCGACCGGAAGGCCAGCGTCGCCAGAATAGCAAAGCCTTGGCGCTCGTTTCGGGCGACCTGTTCGGGTCCATTCGCCGTTCCCGGCGGGGGGCCGCAGCGGGTGGCAGCTGGCTGGCGTCTGAAAAACGGCATCGGACCCAGTGGCGCCGTCTGGTGGACCTGTCAAACTGGTGCGGTCTTAGCTACCCGCCCGCCATGAGCCGCCTACTCATCGTGGTGGAAAAAGCCTCCGACTGGAGTGCCTACCACCCATCCGCCAATGTCATCACCGCGCTGGACTACCTCAAGCTGCCGCTTGAGGGAAGCGAGCGAACCCAGGTCATCAACCTGTGCCGCAGCTTCAAGTACCTGGGCCTCGGCCACTACGTTTCGCTGCTGGCCGAGGCGCGTGGACACAAGGTGCTACCCAGCGTGCGCGCGATCAACGATCTGCGCCGCCGCTCGCTCTACGGCATCGACATCGAGGATCTCAATGCCAAGTTGATCCGCTTTTTTCCGGAGGGTTCGCGCGACGCGACCGATTTCGGACTGCTGGTCTACTTCGGCCAGACCAGCTACGCGCCGCTGGCGGATCTGGCGCGGCAGATCTTCGAGACATTTCCTTGCCCGATCCTGCGCATCGAGTTCGAGCGTCAGCGCGTTTGGCAGATCGCCTCGATCAAGCCGGCTGGTCTGCATACCCTCTCCGACGGGCAGGAGGATGCCTTCGCCGAGGCGCTCGACCACTTCAGCAAGAAGCTGTGGCGCAAACCGCGCGCGCGGCGCAAGTACCGTTACGACCTGGCCATGCTGCAGGACCCGAACGACCCGATGCCGCCTTCCGACAAGAAGGCGCTCAAGAATTTCATCGAGGCCGGCAAGGAGCTTGGCATCGAGGTCGATCCGATCACCAAGAACGACTTTGCCAGTCTGGCCGAGTACGACGGCCTGTTCATCCGCGAAACCACCGCGCTTGATCACCACACCTATCGTTTCGCGCACCGTGCCGAACGTGAAGACATGGTGGTCATCGACGATCCGACCTCGATCCTGCGCTGCACCAACAAGATCTACCTGCACGACCTGATGAAGGCCAAGAAGCTGGCGACGCCGCGTACCGAGATCGTGTTTCGCGACGATTCCAAGCGGCTCCTGGACCTGCCCGATCTGCTCGGCCTGCCGCTGGTGCTGAAGATTCCCGACGGCAGCTTCTCGCGCGGCATCAGCAAGGTGGAGACCCGCGAGCAGCTGAAAGAGGCTGCCCAGAAGCTGTTCGAGCACACCGCCCTGCTGCTGGCGCAGGAATACATGTACACCGAATTCGACTGGCGGATCGGCGTGCTGGCCGGACAGCCGCTGTATGCCTGTCAGTACTTCATGTCGCGCGGCCATTGGCAGATCTACAACCACTCGGCCAAGGGCAAGGCCCGGGTCGGTGGCTACAAGACCCTGCCGATCCGCGAGGCGCCTTCCGAAGTGGTCAAGCTGGCCCTGCGCGCCACTGCACCGATCGGCGACGGCCTGTACGGAGTCGACATCAAGGCATCGGGCGACCGGGTTGCGGTGATCGAGGTGAACGACAACCCGAGCATCGAATCGGGTGTCGAAGACGGCTATCTGGGCGAGGATCTGTATCGCCGGATCATGCAGGAGTTCCTGAACCGACTGGAGCGCAAGCGACTCGGCCTGCGCGATTGATCGAGCCCCAGGATTTCATGCGTTGCGCGCCTTCGTGCGGCGGCTTCGCCGCTGCGCGAGGCCTCCCCCGAAGCCTGCTGAGCGCTCCAGGATTTCCCTTCGATTGGCGATCTGGAACCCGAGGCGGCGCACGTCTGCTTCCAGCAATGCGCATCCTGCACGATCCTCTCGCCCAATCACGAAATCGTGGGGCTAATGCGGCAGCAGCGCTGCCAGGCTTGCGCGCAGTGCCGAGTCACTGCTGCGTCGCGCCGGACGGCTGGCCTGTGCAGCGCGGCGACGGCGCCGCAAGGCGGGCTGCACAGGCTGGGTGTGCAGCCAGTGCCCGATGCGCGAGCGCTGCAACACCATCAGGCTGCTGGCTGGTGCCAGCAACAGCCAGAACGGCAGCCAGCCCACCCATTCGTTGAATCCGCGCGCCGCGGGCAGCATCAGCAAGGCCAGCAGGCCCAGGCCGATCCACCCGGCCAGCAAGGCAAGGGCGCGCCGATGAAAGCGTTGGATCTCGGTCTGCAGCGGCTCGTGGACAGTGGTCATGGCGGTCTCTCTGGGTGGCAGTGAGGTTCAGCCTGCGCCGGGTCCATCTCAGTGGCTGAGACGTGGGGATCGGTCGCTCGACCTTCAGATGCAGAGCGGCGCCGGAGCACCGACTCCGCGCCACAGGCACAGCGCCGCCACCTTGACGCGATCTTCTCTGCGCCAGGCGCAGACTTTTCGGCATGAAAACCCCAATCAGCCACGCCCTGCGCCATGCAGGCCTGCTTCTGACCCTGCTGCTGCTCGGTTGCGCCGGTCCGGGAGGGCGTCAAGGCCTGCTTGAAACCGCGGCCGCAGTGGACCTGGATCGATTCATGGGTCAGTGGTACGTGATTGCCAACATTCCCTATTTTCCGGAGCGCGGCAAAGTTGCCAGCAGCGACGTCTACGCGCTGCGTGAGGATGGCCGGATCGACAACACGTACGTGTTCCGACGCGACTTCGACACGCCTGAGCGGCGCTGGCACGGCATTTCGGAAGTGCAGCCGGACTCAGCTGGAGCGCACTGGAAGGTCCAGTTCATCTGGCCCTTCAAGACCGACCTGCTGGTGCTGGAAGTCGACCCCGACTACCAGTGGGCGTTACTCGGCCATCCTCGACGCAGCATGGCGTGGATCTTTGCACGCGAGGCGAACATGGATGACGACCAGTACCAGCGTCTGCTGACGCGCATGGTGGCGTTTGGCTACGAGCGTTCGAGCATCCTGCGCGTGCCGCAATTTGCCGAGCAGGTTGGCAAACCCGGGTTTCAATGAGGAAACCCGCCTGAGCCGATCGCGACGCTCCGGTCGCATTGCGCGTAGCTGCCACACGGTCGGCGACGTCCCTGAGCCTGCCGCCAGCCCTTTGACATCGGTCTGCCGAGCCCGCGTCCGGCGCCAACGGACCTCGTCCATCAGACCCTTTTGGCTGTCGCTCGCTCCGGGCGAGCTGCCGGAAAGCAACGCAGCAGCAAGCGCGCCGCCGGGGTGAATGTCACTGCACCGCCCAGCAGCACACCAAGCGCATTGGCCACGGCGTCAGCCCATTCAAATTGACGGGTGCTGGTAAGCCCACCCTGGGCGAACTCCAGCAGAACGCCCAGTGCCGCCAAGCCCAAGGCCGCGCCCAGCAGCAGTCCGGCGCGCTGAAAGATCTGCACTGCTGAAGCCATCAGCAGCCCGTAGCTGAGCAAATGCATCAGCTTGTCGCCGCCGTCCAGTCTTGGCGTCAGCGGTAGCGGCGGCAGCAGCGAGGCAGCCACCACCACAGCGATCGCCAACAGCCAGAGTGCCAGCCAGAAGCGCGGGTAGCGCAGTGGCCGCATCGCCCTCACAAACGGTGGCTCAGATCGCCGATGGCAAATGCCGATTCGAGATCCACATCGCGGGTGAAGCCCATCACCTGGAAGCGTTCGCCCATCTCGCCCGGCAGGGAGAGGCGCTTGATCTCCTGATGGCGCCGGTAGCGTTCGACCTCGTCATGCAGCTTCTCGATCTCGTTCAGACGTTGCGGCAAACCGTTGCCAAGCAGGAAGCTGGCCTGCGAGCAATAGCCCGCGAAATCAAAGGCCGCGCTGGTGCCGGCTTCGGCCAGTGCAGTGAAGTCCACAAAAGCGGTGATGTCCTGCAGACCCGGCAGGAAGAAGGGGTCGCCATGCGCATGGTGCCGGTAGCTGCAGACCAGGCTGCCGTCGCAGCGCGCCTCGCTGTAGTACTCGCGCCGCGCGTAGCCGTAGTCGACGAACAGCATGGCGCCGCGCTGCAACAATCCGCCGATCGCTTGTATCCACCAGGGCAACTGCGGCAGCAGCTCGGAACGGTAGCCCTCGGCAAAAGGCCTTCCCAGGCTGCGTTCAATATGGCGCACGGCGGCTTCCAGCATGGCATCGGCCGGTCGCTCGCAACGCTGGAGTTCGCCCTGATCGTCCAGTTCCACATGTTCTTCGAATACCTGCCCGCGGCGCACCGCAAAGCGCGGCGTGGGCAAGGCATCAAGCACCTCGTTGGCGAACAGCACGCCATGCCAAGATTGCTGCGGGGGCCCGTCCAGCCACACCACTCGCGCCAGCAGGGCCTCGGGAAGCGCCTGCGAAAGCCGCGCACGCTGACGCTGGCGCAGGTCGGCGCTGGGCTCCAGCACCGCGTAGCGATGCGGAACTGCGTCAAGTTCGGCCAGTCGCAGCAAGGCCGCTTCGGCGAAGGCCCCGCTGCCGCCGCCCAGTTCGAAGAAGGTACTCTCCGGGCCGGCTCCGGCCAGGGTTGCCGCCACGGCATCGGCAATGCAGCGCGCGAAGCTGGGGCCCAGCTCGGGCGCGGTTATGAAATCGCCTTGCGCGCCAAATTTCTGCGCACCGGCGCTGTAGTAGCCAAGCCCAGGCGCGTACAGGGCGAGTTCCATGAAGCGCGAGAAGGGAATCGAGCCAGCGGCGCGGATCTGTGCGCGCAGGTGCATGAGCAACTGTTCACTGTGCGCGCGGGCCTCGGCGGACGGTTCGGGCAGTGTGGCGCGGCTCATCATTGGTCCCATCATTGCTGAAAACGAAACGGCCCGGTGCATGCACCGGGCCGTCATGGCGCTACCCGAAGGGCTCAGTCGATCAGGTTGCGGCCGTGGAACAGTTCGGCGATCTCGCGCTTGAGCTGTGCCTCGATGCGCAGGCGGTCCTTGAAGCCGAGGTTCTTGGCCTTCTCCTCGAACAGATAGGTATCAAGATCGAAGTCCTTCACGTGCATCTTGGTGTGGAAGATGTTTTCCTGATAGACGTTGACGTCAAACATCTCGTAGCGGTTGGTGATCGGCTTGGCCAGGTAATCCTGGATCGAGTTGATGCGGTGGTCGATGTAGTGCTTCTTGCCCTTCACATCGCGGGTGAAGCCGCGTACCCGGTAATCCATGATGACGATATCGGACTCGAAGCTCTCGATCAGGTAGTTCAAGGCTCTCAGGGGCGAGATCACGCCACAGGTGGCGACGTCGATGTCGGCCCGGAAGGTGGCGATACCGTTGTGCGGGTGGGTCTCGGGATAGGTGTGCACGGTGATGTGCGACTTGTCGAGGTGCGCCACCACGCTGGCTTCTTCCGGATGCTCGCGCACCGCGCCCGCGACCACTTCCTTGCCGGCGGCCTTCTTGTCAATTACCGGCTCTTCCGAGATCAGGATGGTGACCGAAGCACCCTGCGGATCGTAGTCCTGGCGCGCCACGTTCAGCACATTGGCGCCGATGATGCGCGCGACCTCGGTCAGGATCTGGGTCAGGCGGTCGGCGTTGTAGGCTTCGTCGATGTACTCGATGTACCGCTGGCGCTGGTCCTCGCTGACCGCGTAGCACATGTCGTAGATGTTGAAGCTCAGCGCCTTGGTGAGGTTGTTGAAGCCTTGCAGACGCAGGCGCGGGAGAGGTTTGACCACGAATTGCTCCGGTGAGCGGCAGGTAACGGGACAGATTATCCGGCAAAGCCGGTGACAGGGAAAATCGTGCCTGAACCGGGCCCGGCGGATGGCCCGTTTGAGACCTGGTTCGCGGTTTGCATTGCTGCGCGGGAGCATGACCATTACGCTAGAGGCTTCCGGGGACCCAAGAAGCCAGCCTCAGCATGGTAGAGCACATCCTTCAAAACGCCTTTCGTCGCCTTCCGGCCGCTACGCCGCTGGCGCCAGACGGGCATGTTTTTGAGCGTTTTCTGGCGCACTGCCACCGTCGCCGCTACCCCAGTCGCTCGGAAGTTTTTCGTCCGGGCGATCCCGCGTCCACGATGTATTACGTGGTTTCCGGTTCACTTTCGGTGATCGCGGAAGAGGAAAACGGTCAGGAACTGGTGCTGGGCTACATCAATCCGGGCGATTTCATCGGTGAAATGGGCCTGTTTGTGCAGGCTACCCAGCGCGAAGTGTTGCTGCGTACCCGCACCCCGGCCGAGCTCGCCGAGATCGGTTACGACCGTTTGCAGAGCCTGATGGCCGGCCCCTTGGCCGACGAATGCCCGCGCCTGCTGTTTGCCATCGGCGCGCAGTTGACCAAGCGCTTGCTGCACAGCAATCGCAAAGTCAGCCGCCTGGCCTTCATGGACGTGACCAACCGCATCGCCCGCACCCTGATCGACCTGTGCAGCGAGCCGGACGCCATGACCCACCCGCAGGGCACCCAGATCCGTGTCTCGCGGCAGGAGCTGGCGCGCATCGTGGGCTGCTCACGCGAGATGGCCGGTCGCGTGCTCAAGCAGCTGGAAGAACAGGGCATGCTGACCGCGCGTGGCAAGACCATCGTGATTTTCGGTACGCGTTGATTCGACCCGTAGGGTGGGCCTTGGCCCACCGATGCGTTGAAGCGCGAAGGTGATGGACGGCCTCGGTGGGCCAAAGCCCACCCTACGCAAACAGCCGCGCCAGCGCCGAGCCGGGATCGGGCGCACGCATCAAGGTCTCGCCCACCAGAAAGGCGTGAATGCCATTGCTGCGCATCAGCGCGACGTCATCGCGCGTCGCGATGCCGCTCTCGGTCACCAGCAGGCGTCCGTCCTGCAGCATCGGCTGCAGCCGCAGGGTGGTGTCGAGTGTCACGGCAAAGCTGCGCAGGTCGCGATTGTTGACGCCGATCAGCGGCGCCGGCACGTCCAGCGCGCGGTGCATCTCGGCTTCGTCGTGCACTTCCAGCAGCACGTCGAGGTCCAGTTCGGCGGCCAGCAGGCTGAGTTCGGTGAGCTCGGCATCGTTCAGTGCCGCGGCAATCAGCAAGATGCAGTCGGCCCCCAGCACACGCGCCTCGAACACCTGATAAGGGTCGATCACGAAATCCTTGCGCAGCACCGGCAGCTTGCAGGCCTCACGCGCCTGCTGCAGGTAGGCATCGGCGCCCTGGAAGAAGTCGACATCAGTCAGTACCGACAGGCAGGCCGCGCCGCCCAGCTCATAGCTGCGGGCAATCGCCGCCGGATCGAAGTCAGGCCGGATTACACCCTTGCTGGGACTGGCCTTCTTGATCTCGGCAATCACCGCCGCCCGGCCGGCATCGATGCGCGATTCCAGCGAATCAGCAAATCCACGCGTCGCGGGAAGATCGCGGCAGCGTGCTTCCAGTTCAAAGATCGGCACGCGAGCACTTCGCGCGGCGACTTCCTCCGCCTTGCGCCGCAGGATGGTTTCCAGGATGTCGCTGGCCGGTGCGGTGGCACTGGATTTGTCAGCGGTGTTATCCATTGCGTTCATTCGCTGTCCCTGGATGAGGAGCCGTACGCGCGTTCGACTCGCGCCACGCGCAGCTCGAAATGCTCGTACCAGCGTTGCCGGCCGTGCTGGCGCACGGCGCTGTGCTCGGCCTGATGCTTCCAGGCGACAATCGCTGCTTCATTCTTCCAGTAGCTCACCGTGATGCCGAAGCCATCGGCGTCGCGAGCGCTTTCCGCTCCTAGGAAACCGTCCTGCGTGGCCGCCAGTTCAAGCATGCGCTCGGCGGCAGCGCTGTAGGCCTCGGCATCGCCTTCAGTGCGCTGTGAGGAGAACACCACAGCGAAGTAGGGCGGTGCCGGAAGCGTGGCAAACGGTGCGTGGCTCATGAGCGGAAAAGGTGTCGGGTGGGTGCGAATTTCGGCGCAGTCTTCAGTCGCCAATCACGGACAGGCCAGCCAGTTGCCGTGTCGTCGAAACGAACTCACGCCGCTTGGCCTGCGCCGCGCCCGACATGATCGCGTCACGCGCCATCTCCACGCCGGCGCCGATATCACGCGCCAGACCGGTGACATACAAGGCCGCGCCGGCATTCAGCGCAACGACTTCGCGCGGCAGCCCTTCGGCGCCATCCAGCGCCTGCAGCAGCATGCTGCGCGATTGGTCGGCGTTCTCGACCCGCAAATTGCGGCTGGCCGACATGCCGATGCCGAAGTCTTCCGGATGGATTTCGTACTCGCGGATCTTGCCGTCGCGCAGTTCGCCCACCATGGTTCCGGCACCCAGGGTGATCTCGTCCATGCCGTCGCGACCCCAC
Source organism: Lysobacterales bacterium (assembly GCA_038257155.1). GTDB lineage: Bacteria > Pseudomonadota > Gammaproteobacteria > Xanthomonadales > Xanthomonadaceae > JANJTY01. Next base: position 11,696 of record JBBSJP010000039.1, read on the forward strand.
ACCACCAGGGCGCGCTGAGCACCGAGGCGCTGCAGGGCGCGTACCTGGATACCGACCAGATCGGGATGGAAAACGCCCATCAGGATGTTCGGCGCATTGGCCGGATTGGTGAGTGGCCCGAGGATGTTGAAGATGGTGCGAACTCCCATCTCACGACGTACGGCCGCGACGTTCTTCATCGCCGGGTGGTGCATGGGTGCGAACATGAACCCGAGTCCGGTGCGCGCGATACATTCGGCAACCTGCGCCGGCTGCAGCTCGATCGCCGCGCCCAGGGCTTCCAGCACATCGGCGCTGCCCGATTTCGAACTGACCGAACGGTTGCCATGCTTGGCGACCTTGGCGCCGGCCGCGGCGGCAACGAACATGGCGGCGGTCGAGATGTTGAAGGTATGCGCGCCGTCACCACCGGTACCCACGATGTCGACGAAATGGCTGTTGTCAGGCACTTCGACCTGCGCCGCGAACTCGCGCATCACCTGCGCCGCGCCGGCGATCTCGCCGATCGTTTCCTTCTTCACCCGCAGGCTGGCAAGAATCGCCGAGGTCATCACTGGCGAAACTTCGCCGCGCATGATCTGGCGCATCAACTCGACCATTTCGTCGTGGAAGATTTCGCGGTGCTCGATGGCGCGCTGCAGGGCGGCTTGGGGGGTCATTGTTTTGAGAGCCAGGGAACGGGGAACGGGGAACGGGGAACGGGGAGAGCGGGGAGAGCGGGAGAGCCTGGAAAACAGAGCGAGCAGGAAGAAGTTCAGGCTGCCAGGCGTTGGTCGCCCAGGAAATTTCTCAGCAGGTCGTGGCCGTGCTGGGTGAGGATCGATTCGGGGTGGAACTGGACGCCCTCGACTGCGAGGGTCTTGTGGCGCAGGCCCATGATCTCGTCGAAGCTGCCGTCGTCGCTTTCGGTCCAGGCGGTGACTTCCAGACAATCAGGAAGCGACTCGCGCGCCACGACCAGTGAATGGTAGCGCGTGGCCTCGAAGGGATCCGGCAAGCCGCCGAACACGCCGAGTCCGCGGTGGCGGATCATCGAAGTCTTGCCGTGCATGATGCGTTTGGCGCGCACCACCTCGCCGCCAAAGGCCTGGCCGATCGACTGGTGGCCAAGACAAACGCCGAGGATCGGAATGCGTCCGGCCAAACGCTCGATCAGCTGCAGCGAAACGCCGGCCTCGTTCGGCGTGCAGGGGCCGGGCGAAATCACGATGCGCGCGGGGCCCAGGGCCGCGATCGCGTCCACCGTGAGCTCGTCATTGCGCACCACGCGCACGTCCTCACCCAGCTCGCCGAAATACTGCACGAGGTTGTAGGTGAAGCTGTCGTAGTTATCGATCATCAGCAGCATGAACACACCTGTCCGAGGGAAAGCCGATCTCCAGGGAGGCCTCAGGCCATCCGGGAACCCTTCAGGCAATGAGGTGCCGGCAGGGGGCGCCAATTGTGCAGCACCGGCGCAGCCTTGTCGCACAAGCTTTGCGGCTTCTGCCCTTTCCAGTGTGGAACGCTGGATGCGGCCTCGGAGCGCCGGCAGCTATCCGTCGATCTCCTTCAACAAGGCGGCGGCACGCGACGGGAGGTCGTCGTCGCGGCCTTCAAGCGCGGCCAGCGCGCGCAGCAGGCGGGATGCTTCGACCTCGTTGCCGGCTCCGTGCAGCGCGCGCGCCCGGGCCAGGCGCACCGAAGCGATCCAGGGATGGTTTTCGCCCAGCGCCGCCACTGCCTCGCCTTCAGCTTCCGACCACAAGGCTGCGGCCTGTTCGAAGCGCTGCATCGACGTCGCCACGTTGGCCAGGGTGCCCAGTGTTATGGCCACCATTCGATGAGGTCCGGCATAGAGCTTGCGTTGGCCAGCGAGGATGATCTCCAGCTTGGACTGGGCCTCGTCCAGGCGACCCACGGCGCGCAAGGCCGCCGCATGATTGAGCATGGCCTCAAGACTGCGTGGATGCTCATCGCCGTAAAGCTGACGCAGCATGCGTTCGCCCTCGGCCAGCAGCGGCTCGGCCTCGTCCGCGCGCTGCTGGCGCATCATCAGCATGCCCAGATCCTTGAGGATGTCGATGCGGTTGTCGAAGCCGGGCTCGGCACGTTCGATCAAATCCTGCTCGGCCAGACGATCGGCATCGGTCAGCGACTCCTCGATCGCCAGGGCTTCGCGCAGACGCGCTTCGGCACTGGCATGGTCGCCCATGGCCGATTCGATCACCGCCAAGGTCTTGAGCAGGTAGGTAACGACGAGGGTGCGGTCACCGTGCTGCCGTCGCGTGCTCTCGACCACGGCCAGGGCCACCGCGTGCGCTTCATCAAGGCGTCGCAACTGGTGCAGCACCAGGGCCAGGTGCTGGGCCGCGCCCATGGCCTCCTTGGAGCCCAGCTCACCGACAGCCTCGTAATGGGACATCGCCGCGCGCAGGGCGCGCTCGGAATCCTCGAGTTGTCCGCGACGGAACAGCGCCGTGCCGAGATCGGTCGCCAGTCGCGCGCGCACCTCGGGCGAGAGGGTGTCGTTGGCGGCGATCTGATCGACCGCGTCGGCGAGAATCTCGTCGATGCTTCGTCCGCGCTGTTCGGTGTTCTCTGGATCGCCGCTGCCGATCACGTCGAGCATGAAATCGTAAATGGTCTCGGCGCGATCCTGGGCCGCGACGGCGGCGTTGCGCTCGGCTGCCAGCGACTCGGCATGCTCGCGACTGCGCGTTGCGGACTGCAATGCTGCAGCGAGCGCCAACGCGCCCAGCAGCAGGATGGATGTCGCGACCGTCGCCGCCAGGCGATGGCGTAGCAGGACGCTACGTGCCAGGTACCAGCGCGTATGACGTCGTGCACGCACCGGGCGGTGGCTCAGGTGACGCTCGATGTCTTCGCGCAGTTCGGCTGCCGAGCCATATCGCCGATGCGGGTCGAACTGCAGGCAGCGCAGCACGATGGCATCGATGTCCCCAGCGAGGGCGCGGCGCTGCGGCCCGGGCGGAAACTGTCGACTCGGTGGCAAGGCTTCACTGTCGGGCCTCGTACGAACCGTGGGCAATTGCTGGACGCCCTCCTGCCAGGGCCAGGCATCGGTCAACAGCTGGTACATCAGCAAGCCCAGCTGGTACAGATCGCTTGCCACACCAACCGGTCGCTGCAGGAGCTGTTCAGGCGATGCGTAGCGCAGGGTCAGCGGGGCAGTGCCGGTGCGCGTCAGGCCTTGGTCGAGTTCGAGATCAAGCTGCTTGGCGATGCCGAAATCGATCAGCTTCACGCGCCCATCCGCGTCCATCAGCACGTTGTCCGGCTTGATGTCACGGTGCACGACCAGCAGGGCGTGAGCCTGCTGCAGGGCTTCGGTTACCTGCAGTACCGCGCGCAGTACGGCCGCAGGTGTTGCCGGTGCGCGTAGACGCTGATTGATCGGTTCCCCTTCAACCCGCTCCAGAGCCATCCACGGGCGACCGCCAGCCACGCCCACATCGAGCAGGCCGGCGATGTTGGGATGCTGCAGCCGGGCCAGGATGTGCTGTTCGGTCATGAAGCGCTGCAGTTCCTCGTCGCTGAGCAGGGCGCGACGCAAGACCTTGACCGCCACTGGCTGCCAGATTCCACCACCCAGATCGCGCGCCGCCTCGAACACGGCGCCCATCCCGCCGCGACCCAGTTCCCGCTCGATGCGGTAACCGGGAATGGAGGGAGTTGCGGTTTCGTCATCGTGCTCAAGCGCCGCTGCGCCCAGTGCGCGCAGCGGTCGGGTATCGGAATTTGCCATCAGCTGCAGCAGGCGGCGCAGGCTGTGTGCCAGGGCCGGATCGCGCTCGGAAATCCCGGCCAGGTGCGGCTCACGTTCTGCTTCCGGCAGGGCCAGCAGCGCCTCGAAATGCGCGTCAATCTGGGCCAGCGGCGGGGCCTGGGTCATGCCGGCTCTCCATCGTTCTGGCGGCATTGTCGCAGAGTCGCCGGCCGCAGCCAGCCACCGAAATGGCCGCTGCCTCAAGAGCAGGGAGCAACTGAATGGCCGCTGGCCGGAGACGGCGCGACGGCCGCGATTCCGCCTCCAGCTTGTCTACACTGCAGACGAGTCCCCGCGGGAGCACGCACGATGTGGAGATCCAGCAGAGTGTGGATGGGCCTTGGCGTCGCGCTGACGATGGCGTCGGCGAACGCCACGCCGAAACCGAAACCGGAACCGGTGCAGATTGACTGTTCCGTTCGTGCATCGGAAGTGTTGGAACTCGACGCGGTCTCGCTGCTGGACCTGTTCAACGACATCCTTGAGGACGGCACGTGCATTGGATTGCGCGCAGATGCCGAGACTCGCCTCGATGAATTGCTGGCGCAAGATGATTGGTCTGAGCGGGACGGTGGCCCGCAAATCGCGGGGCTTTCCCTGCAGCTTGCGGAGGAGCGCCTGCGGCACGCCCTGACCGCTGGCGAGGTCGACCGCGTGCGCAATGCAATCGCTGCGGTGCAGGAGCGTCAGGCCTGGATGGTCGAACTGGAAGGAGATCCGCATGAAAGAGGCGAAGGTCACTTCATCGATCAGTGGCAGCAGGAGGAGGCGGATCGTCTGGCGAGCATCGAAGCCATCCTCGACGGCGAATCCGTGATCTTCGATAGTGACCGGATTGCCACGCCGAGACCCGATTGGACCCTGTTCTACGGCCGATGCGGCACGGGCACGATGCTGTTCCTTCAGCGCGCCCGGCACATCGCTGGAGTGCCGCACGCTCTGCTTGCGACCGGCCAGCCAGAGCTTGCCCTGCAGGCGCTGCTTCACGAGCAGTGGGTGCCTTCACTCGAACTTGGCATGACGCCGCCCTTGCTGCGCGAGTTCAGCGAGCGCGCCTTTGGCGCAGGCAGCTATGAAATGGAAGTGGCGCGCGCCTTGGCCGGTCTTGAGCTGCGCTCCACGCCACTTGGCTGGGAGGCGGAGATGCCGTTGTTCGGTATCACGGTACCTCTGCCGGTCGCGGTACAGTCCTGGCTGGAAGCAGGTTCGAAACCTTTCGCAGCGCGCCAACAACTGGCCGAATGGGTGGAACAACGATTGCTGCCGGAGCTGGAATACGCAACCGACGCCGAGCTCAGCTTCGTCGAGAATTGAAAGCGCGACTGTCGAGTGGTCGCAAGTTCCCGGCGCGTTTCCCGGTCAAGCGTGGTCATCGCGCGCTTCGCAAACGCCCTCTCCCGGCCCTGCGGGCCACCCTCTCCCGCCAGCGGGAGAGGGGAGAGAAGTGCTTCGCCGATCTTGACATCCAACGCCCAGTGTCGGAGGCCTGCTCCCCGCTCCCCGCTCCCCGCTCCCCGCTCCCCGCCTCCCGCGTCGCCGTTATGTGCCGCGAGGCTTTGCCCGATGCGTTGCCGTGGCCGACCAGGGGTCGTCGGGCCAAGGCTGAGCGGGCGCGCTTGCGACGGTCCAGTGGACCGTCGCGCGTCCGCGAACGCCCGAAGCAGGGACTGCGCAGGGCGGGATCCACACGGTGAGGCAGGATGCCGAACCGATGTGGGCCGCATCCCCATCCCCGCTAAGTACCGCGAGGCTTTGCCCGATGCGTCGCCGTGGCCGACCAGGGGTCGTCGGGCCATGGATGCCTCGGATACCTTCCCTTCATTTCCTTCTTCACTTCCGGATACGTTCGTTCCCAGAAGCCCTTCAGGTCCTGGGTCACCTGCAGCGGGCGACCCGCGGGGGATAGCAGGTGCAAGGTCAGCGGAACCCGGCCGTCGGCAATGCGCGGGGTGTCCGCCAGTCCGAACAGTTCCTGCAGTTTCACTGCCAGTACGGGTGATTCATCGTGGTGGTATTCGATGCGACGCTCCTGTCCGGAGGGCACGATGATGCGGGTCGGGGCGAGCAGGTCGATGCGCTGGCGCAGGTTCCAGTCGAGTCCCGCTTTCAGCGCCTCGGCCAGTTCCGCTTCGCTGAGTGCGTCGAGCCGTGTCTTGCCGGCCAATGCCGGCGACAGCCAGTCGCCCAGGTTCGCCATTAGCGCCGCATCAGACAGATCAGGCAGTCCCATCTCGGGCAGCCAGTCATGCAGGCAGCGCACGCGCTCTCGCCACTGCGCGACCGATTCGCTCCAGGGCAGGGACTGAAGGCCGTTCTGCCTCACGTAGTCGAGCAGGGCTTCGGCATAGCGCGACGGATCGGGCCGTGCCAGCGGACGGCTGTCGATCACGATGGCATCGAAGCGTCGCTCGCGCACCGCGGCCACGCCGCGCAGGCGTTCGTCCCAGTAGACCCGATCCTCGCTGCAAAAACGCTGGGGAAACTCGCGTTCCAGGCGGGCCTCGTCGAGCGGTGCGCCCTGCAACACCTGCGCATCGCGACCATCGAGGCGCAACTCATTGGCCACGATCCAGGGCTCGCCGAACAGCGCGCTGTGCTCGAACAGTCGCGCGCTGCGCCCGCTGGCCAGGTGATAGCGGTGAGGGTCGCCGGGGTGCTGGCGGCCGATGCGATCGGGAAAGGCGTGCAGCAGCAGATCGCCCAGCGCGTGCGCAGGCACCTCGCGCGGCGGGTCCATCTTCAGGCGCAGGCGGCTGCGCCACTGGCGCGCGGCCTGGTCGATGGCGGCCAAAGCGCCGCGGCTGGCATCGCCCGGCGTGCGTCCAGCACGGAATGCTGCCAGCGCCTGCCAACGCGCCGCCAGGTCATCGCGCCGCGGGCCCTTGAGCGGATCACGCGCTTCGACCAGGGCGGCGATATCGCAAGCCAACGCCTGCTCGAGCGCGTTTGTTGGTGCGAGTAGCATGGCACCCAGGCGCGGATGCGTGCCTAGCGCCAGCACGCGGCGGCCGAAGGCCGTGATGCTGTCGCCATCCAGCGCGCCGAGGCGGCGCAGCAGATCGCGCGCGCTGGCCAAGGCACCGGCCGGCGCCGGATCGAGGAAGCGCAGATCGGGGCTGCCCCAGGCGGCCAGTTCCAGGGCCAGGCCAGACAGCTCTACATTGCCCATCTCGGCGCGTCTGGCCGGCTCCAGACGCTGTGATTCGGGCCATAGGCGATAGCACCAGCCATCGGCGACGCGGCCCGCACGGCCGGCGCGCTGTTCGGCCGAAGCTTGCGAGATGGACACCGTGGCAAGACGCGAGAAGCCCGAGTTCGGATCGAAGCGCGGCTCGCGCGCCAGGCCGGCATCGATCACCACGCGCACGCCGGGCAGGGTCACTGAAGATTCCGCCACATTGGTTGCCAGCACCACGCGCCGCCGGCCCTGCGGATCGGGGCGCAGCGCCGCCGATTGGGCTTCAACCGGCAGTTCGCCATGCAGCGGCAGAACCACGGCGTCGACCTGACTCAGCAGCCGCTCGGTGCGCGCGATCTCGCGCTGGCCAGGCAGGAAGACCAGCAGGTCACCGGGATGTTCGACCAACGCATGCTGCACGCAGCGCGCGACCTGCTGCTCGATTCCTTCCTCGCGTCGCGCCGGCCAGTGCGCCACGCGCACCGGATGGCTTCGCCCTTCTGCGGCCAGTCGCGGCGCATCGAGAAAGCGCGTCAGGCGCTCGCCTTCCAGCGTTGCCGACATCACCACGATGCGCAGGTCCTCGCGCAGTTGCGATTGCACATCCAGCGCCAGTGCCAGGGCCAGATCAGCCGACAGGTGGCGCTCGTGGAACTCGTCGAAGAGGATCGCACCGACGCCATCGAGCAAGGGGTCGTCCTGGATCATGCGCGCCAGGATGCCCTCGGTGACGACTTCGATGCGGGTGTTCGGACCCACCCGGTTCTCGAAACGAATGCGGTAGCCGACCGTCTCGCCGACGGTCTCGCCGCGCTCGGCGGCCATGTAGCCGGCCGCGGCACGCGCCGCGACGCGGCGCGGTTCCAGCATCAGGATGCGCTGGTTTGTCAGCCAGGGCGCGGCCAACAGCGCCGGCGGCACGCGCGTGGTCTTGCCGGCGCCAGGCGGGGCTTCCAGCACCAGGCGCGGATGCGCCGCCAGCGATTCGAGAATCGCCGGCAGCAATGGATCGATGGGAAAGACAGGTGCGCTCACGGGGCCGTGAGCCTAACTGCTGGACGGGCCGCGGGATAGCGGCGTCCAGCCGAGCCTGACGCCTGAAGCAGAGGGCAGCGGGTCTGGGCTCAGCGCGCTCCGCTCAGACGCTGCTCAAGCATTTGGCGGATTTGCGTGAGACGCGCGTCATCGCCAAGCGACTTCGGTCCTGTGTCGGGCGACTTGTCGAACGCACCCATGCCTTCGAGCAGTGCCCCGAGTCCGCCATCGGCGCGCTGGCGCTTGCCGTCTGCGTCAGCCGTTCGCTTGATGGCCGGGCCTACGCCATCTTCGACGAAGCTGCGACTGGCCGTGCGAAAGCCACGCACCGGGTAGTAGTCGACCGGGTTGGTTCCTTTGGGATAAAGCGCCATGCGTCCGCGAAAGTCGTTGCTGCCCACCTTCAGCTCATACAGCGCGTAGAAGTCTTCCGAGTCGTCCACCACGATCATATGGCGCCGGTCGACCGTGTCGTAATAGCCAGAGGCGGCATGCCATTCGATGGCGTCGTCGCTGCAGAAGCCATCAGCGCTGTTGTCCGGCCGGCAGCCATCGAAAAAACCCGGGGCCTGGCTGGTATCCAGCAGGTCGAACACCAGGATGTCGCCCGAATAGGGATAGCTGGCGGGGCCCGCGACCGAAGACAGGTCGATCGTGCTCGACCATTCGCCCAGCATCTTGGTCAGTCGGATCGAGGCGCTGCCGTCCTCCGGGCGCTTCAGGTAGAACTGGTAGCGCTCGATCGGAAAGGTGCGTCCACCCATGGTCATGATGGCGCGGGTCGGGTCGTCGGCGTTGAACACCACGCGCACCGTGCCCATGTTCTGATCGAAGTTGTTGCGCACCCAGGTACAACCAAAGCACATGCCGTTCTCGTAGCGCTCAACGGTACCTTCGAACAGAGCGTTGCCCTGCAGGAAGCCGGCCGACGTATACCACTCCGGCCTGCCGTCGGGGTGATAGTAATAAATGAACATGCCGACAAAGTTGTCCTGCACTTCGATCTGGTATCCGACACCCGATTCGGCCGGGTTCCACCAGACGCCTGACTCGGGCGTGTAGGCGCGCGCCGAGGAGGCGGCAAACAGGAGCAGCGTCAGCGACGCCAACAGGACACGCAACATGGGGGCAAGCCTCGACAGGGATCGGGTTACATGACGCTAAGCGTACCCGACTTAATCGGCGCTAAACTCCGCGCCGACGAAAATTACCTGAGCCAACAAGAGAACCATGCAGCTGGTCGATATCGGTGCCAATCTCAGCCACGAGAGCTTCAGCCACGATCTGGACGAGGTGCTGGAACGCGCCCGCGCGGCCGGCGTGGCGCAGATCGTGGTCACCGGAGCGAGTCGCGAAGGCTCGCTGCGCGCCCACGAGCTGGCCCTGAAGCATGCCGGTTTCCTCTTCGCGACCGCCGGTGTTCACCCGCACCATGCAGTGGACTACGACGACGAGACCGAAGCCCTGTTGCGCCAGCTGCAACGCGAGGACTGTGTGCGCGCGGTAGGCGAGACCGGGCTGGACTATCACCGCGACTTCTCCCCGCGCGCCGATCAGTTGCGCGTGTTCGAGCGGCAGTTGGGCCTTGCGGTGGATTGCGGCAAGCCGCTTTTCCTGCATCAGCGCGATGCGCACGAGGACTTCCTGTCCTGCATGAAGAACGTCGAAGGGCGCATCGGTCCGGCCGTGGTGCATTGCTTCACCGCCGACAAGCGCGAGTTGTTCGATTACCTCGATCGCGACTGGCACATCGGCATCACCGGCTGGCTGTGTGACGAACGCCGCGGCCAGCACCTGCGCGAACTGGTCAAGAGCATTCCGGCCAACCGCCTGATGGTTGAAACCGACAGCCCTTACCTGCTGCCGCGCACGCTCACGCCCAAGCCATCGCACCGGCGCAACGAGCCGACGTTCCTGCCGCACATCGTCGAGGAACTGGCGCGCGACCGTGGCGAGACCCTCGAGTACACGGCTGCGGCTACCGCGGCCACGGCTCGCGCGTTCTTTGGCCTGCCCGAGGTGGGCTGACAGACCGCTCGCAGCCAAAACAACGCTTGCCCCGTAGGGTGGGCCTTGGCCCACCGATGGTGTTCCGTCCAAAGCGAAGAACGGTACTGCGATTGTTCGACGTGCTGTTTGCAGATCAATAATGCCGCGGTGGGCCAAGGCCCACCCTACGCGCTCTGCAGCGCGGTGATCGGGTCGAGACGCGCTGCGCTACGTGCCGGGTAGACGCCAAAGCCCAGGCCGATCGCCATGCAGACACCTACCGCCAGCAGGATCGAGTAGGCCGACCAGGCCACCTGCCAGCCGGCGAAGGCTGCGATGGCATAGGCCAGCGCGACGCCGAGCACGATGCCGAGCGTGGCACCAAGCAGCGAGATCAAGCCGGCTTCCACCAGGAACTGTCGAACCACATCCTTCTGGCGCGCTCCCAGCGCCCGCAGCAGGCCGATTTCGGCGCGTCGCTCCATCACCGTGGCCAGCATGATGTTCATGATGCCGATGCCGCCGACCAGCAGCGAAATGCCGGCGACGCAGGCCATTACGATGGTGAAGATGCGCTGGGTCTGCTGGTGCTGGTGCAGCAGGCGTGCCGGAATCACCACTTCGAAATCATCCACGCCACCGTGGCGGCGCGACAGCAGATGGGAAAGGCTGGCCGCCACCGTGCCAGGATCCGCCTCGGGCGCCAGGCGCAGCCGGAATGCGTCGATCTCGTCGCTGAACTGGGGAAACTTCAGGCGCTTCAGGGTGGTGGAAAGCGGCAGGAACACCTGATTCGCCTCACTGCCAAGCTTCACGCCCTCGAACTCCGCCTGACCCAGTTCGCGTTCGTCGAGCACGCCGACCACACGCAACCAGAGGTGGTCGACCTTCACCAGCCCTCCCACCGCGCCACCGCGCGGAAACAGGCTGCTGGCAGCCTGGCCACCGAGCACGGCCACCTGGGTGAAATGGGTTTCGTCATCCTCCGTGAGCAGTCTGCCATCGCGCGCGCCGAGGCTGGCCAGGGCAAACCACGAAGGGCTGACCCCGATGACTCGCGCGTCACTCCGCCCGAAGTGCGAGAACAGGGCGTAGGGCTTGACCGACTTTTCTGCCGCGTGGCCCTCGATCTGCGGCAGGGTGTCGAGCGCTGCGTCGACATCCAGACGCGACAGGCCGACCGATCGTTCGCGATTTTCCTTGACCTGTGCCTCGTCGAACTCACGTGCCTGCACAATCAGATTGCGCAGTCCCATGCCCTCGACCAGCTTCAGCGCTTCGCGCTGCGCACCTTCGCCGATGCTGAGCATGGCGATCACGGCGCCAACGCCGAACACCATGCCGAGCAGGGTCAGGCTGGTGCGCAGTTTGTGGTGGGCCAGTTCCTGCGCGGCGTGGCGCAGTGCCGCCAGCAGTTCCTTCATGCGGACTCTCCCAGCGGCCGCGCCAACGCGACCCGCTCACCGGCGTTCAGACCGGAAATGATCTCGGTACGCGTGCCGCTGCGTCGGCCGGGCTGCACCGCGCGGCGCTCGCTCTGGCCCCGGCTGTCCAGCACGAAGACCCAGCTGCTTGCCGCATCGCTGTAGAGCGCCTGATTCGGTATGACCAGGGCCGAATCGACGCTCGCAACGCGCACCGACGCCGTCACGGCACTGCCGCTGCGCATCAGTCGCGGTTCAATTTCGTTCAATGCCACGACAAACTCGAAGTACTTGACCGGCGAATCCTTTTCGCGCGGCGCCGCCAACTGGCCGATGCTTTTCACGCTGCCGGTAAAAACCCGCGCGGGTGAGGCGTCCATTCGCACTTCGACGGTCTGCTCGACGGCCAGTCCACCGGCCTCGGATTCCAGCACGTGCAGGCGCGCCTCCATGGCGCTGGCGTCGGGCAGTTCGGCCAGACGCATGCCGGGGAATACCGACTGGCCAGCGGCAGGTGGTTCGCCCCACCAGTTGCGCGAGTAAATCAGCACGCCAGCGTGTGGTGCGACCACCTCAAGCCGGCCGAGATTGGTCTCGTTCTGCTCGACGCGCAGGCGATGGCGTGCTGCCTGGGTGTCGAGCAGGCCCAGCTCGGCGCCGCTGCGCTGCTGCGACTGCGCAGCCTTCCAGTCGAAATAGCGGTTCTGGCTGCCCAGATAGGCCTGATCCTGCAGCATGTCGAGTATCTCGTTGCGCGAGTAGACGCGCAGGTCGGCCGTCGCATAGCGCTCGGACAGCGCCAGCTCCTGCGCCACCAGGGCGCGACCGCCGCTGACGCTGAGTAGATCGACGCCCAGCTCGCGGGTCTTGGCGTCACGGTTCAGGTCGACGCGGGAGAGTTCGATGTTGGCCTTGTCGCGTTCGGCCCGGAACTGCGCGCCATCAAAGCGCGCAATCACCTCACCCGCCTCGACCGGTTCGCCTTCCGGCGCTATCCAGGTCAGCACCTGCGGCCCCATCACGACATTGGGTACGTTGATCGGCGTTGACTTCGCGGCGCGCAGATCGCCGCTGGCGGCGATCCGGATCTCGAAAGCTTGCGGCTGCAGCACCACACTGGGCAGTGGCTGTTGCGCGACCTGTGCGCACGAGCTCAACGCCAGACTGAGCAGGCAGGTGAGCCAGGCGCTGGGCGACACGGGTCGCGCGTGACGCAGGTTGCCAGTCGATTTCATGGGCATCGGAATCATCACAGCCGCACCCAGTCGCCTTCGGCGAGGCCGTCTTCGATCACAAACCACTCGCCCACCTGGGTGGACAGGGTCAAGGCAACGTCATTGCTGCCAGCCAGGCTCCGGCGCTGCGCCACGGGCTTGCCGTCGCGCATGCCGACGGCCCGGCGCGGAATCCGCAAGGCGTTCTCGTCCACGCCGGTGATGATCTGGGCGGTGACCGCCATACCGGGGCGCATCAGGTCCGGATCGGGATCGAGGATCTCGATATCGGCATCGAAGACCACGGCCGGCTGGTTGGCTGACTTGCTGCGGAATACCCGTGCCAGGCTGGCGATGCGCCCGGCAAAAACGCGATTGCGCGCCGCCTCCAGGGTGATGCGCACCTCCTGGCCGACGCGCACGTGGGCCGCCTCGCGTTCTGCTACCTGCACCTTGGCCAGCATGCGTGACAGGTCCGGAATCTCCATGATCTCCTGTCCCAGCCAGACCTGCTGGCCAACGCTCAGCTTGTTGTTCTGCCAGTCTTCGCGATGCACCACCAGACCGGCGCGCGGTGCGGTGATGCGCAACCGACCAATTTCTGATTCAAGACGTTGCACTTCCAGGCCGAGTCGCTCGATCTCCGAGTCGAGCAGATCGCGTTCCATTGCGCGCGCGCGGGTTGCGAGCTGCAGTTTGCGACGCGACAGCTCCAGCGAAGCCTGGGCGCGTTCGCGATCGATCTGCAGCTTGCGGTACTCGATGCTGGCCAGTCCTTCCTGAGGCTGCTCGGCGCGGCGCAGGGCGCGCTCGGCCTCGCTGGCCAGACGCGCCAGTTCCAGCTCGTCGTCCTTGGCCTTCTGGGCATTGACCAGGGCCGTGCTTTCGGCCTCCTTGCGCTTCTCCTCCAGCTCGCCACGGCGCAGCTGCAGCTGGTCAGCCAGCTGCTTGTCGTCGAAGCCCAGCACCGGCATGCCGGGCATTGCCTGACTGCCCTCGGGGGCCATGAAGTTGATGGTGAAGTTCCAGACGTTCTTCACCACCGGCGGCATCAGCACCACGCTGTCGGCCGAAACCAGCTGGCCGGTGGCCTCCACCGAGCGCTCGATGCGCGCGCGGTCAATCTGGTGCCACTGGCCGTCACTGCCGCAAGCGGCCAGCAGCAGAATGACGATGAATGTCAGGCGTTTCATGGGCGGGTCTCGGCGGCGCTGGCTGGCGCTTCAACCAGCACGCTCATACCGGGAGTCAGGACCAGGTCCGCGGGTGGCTGGATGGCGATCTCCAGTTCGAAGTAACGACTCGCACCCCAGGCTTCACGGGCTTCGGCAGCGCCGCTGCGGCGACGAATCTGACCGGCGAAGGGTGTGTCGGGCTGCGCGTCCAGGGTCAGGCGCACCGCCGCGTCCGGCGCAAGGCGCAGACCATCGACCTCATTCAGCCACGCCACCACGACCAGATCGGCGGCCTCGGTGACTTCGGCCACCAGGGTGCTGAACTGCACATTGGCACCGACATTGAGCTTGTTGCCGGTCTGCGGATCACTGGCGTACAACACCGACCCGCTGCGTTCGGCCCGCAGGCTGGCCGAGATCAGCTGTTCGCGCTTGCGTTCCAGATCCAGGCCGAGGGTCTGGCGTTCCAGGGCGAGTTCGGCCTGGCGCTTGCCGATGCCTGACTGGGCCGTATCGCGGCGCGCGCTGGCTTCGAGCAGGGCATTGTCGGCGCGCTCCAGGTCGAGCTGATAGCGCTCGAACTGGATCTTCGGCAGGTGTGCGGCGGGAACGCCGGCATCGATCGCGGCCTTGGCGCGGGCGGCGTCGGCCTCGACGCGGGCGCGCTCGGCTTCGATCAGGGCAACCTCCAGCTCGGCCAGCTCCTTCTGTGCGCGCTGCTCGGCACCGCGCAGCTGCAGCTCCAGCTGGTCGATCTCCGAGGAAAGATTGGCCGAATCCATCCGCACCACCTCGTCGCCGGCCTTGACCAGACTGCCTTCAGGCGCCATCCACTGGATCTGCATGCGCCAGCTGTCGAGCCGCGGCGCACGCAACTTCTGTGCATAGGTGGCTCGTACCGTGCCGGTGATCAGCAGGGTGTCAGTCGTTTCAGAGATGGTTGCGGCGCCAGCCGGCGTGCCCGGAAGCATCAGTGCAGCCAGCAGGAGCAGGCGATCAATGCCGCGCATCGGACTCGACCTTGCCATCGCGCATCCGTACCACGCGCTGGGCGTGGCGGGCGACTTCATCCTCGTGGGTGACCAGCACAATGGTCTGGCCTTCGCCGTGAAGCTCGCCGAGCAGGGCGAGAATTTCTTCCGTGGTACGGCTGTCGAGGTTGCCGGTGGGTTCGTCGGCCAGCAGGATCTTCGGACGGTTGATCAACGAACGCGCGATCGCGACGCGCTGCCGTTGGCCGCCGGACAGCTCCAGCGGATTGTGCTTGAGGCGATGGCCGAGGCCGAGTCGCTCCAGTAGTGCCTTGGCGCGGGCCGGCGCTGCGGCATCGTCGTCGCGCGAAAAACGCAGCGGCAGCAGCACATTGTCCAGCGCCGAGAGGCGCGGCAGCAGATGGAAGCTCTGGAAAATGAACCCGATGGCACGGTTGCGAACCTCGGCCAGGCGCTCGTCGTCCAGCCCGGCGACTGCCTCGCCTCCCAGCCAGTACTGACCGCTGCTCGGCGTATCAAGGCAGCCGAGCAGGTTGAGAAAGGTCGACTTGCCCGAGCCCGACGGTCCCATCAGCGCAACGAACTCGCCCGCGACTATCTGCAGGTCAACGCCGTCCAGTGCCGCCACTTCGCTGTCGCCCATGTGGTACCGGCGGGTCAGTCCTTCGACTCGAATCATGGGTTCCATAGGTATGCACAACGATGCAGCAGGGGCTGGGATGGTCGCAGACCCTCAGCGAAGCGTGAGAGTTCCACAAGTCATACGGGCCAGCACCTCGGACCCGAAAGAGCAGGATCTACCAGCCTGCCTCATCCAGCAGGCGCTGTGTCTCGTCGTCGGCGGGCTGGGCTATCAGGCCGCCGCGCGGGCTCAGACTGACTCGGTAGCGAGCACCGTCGAGCAGGGGCAGATAGGCGGCGCTGCCAAAATCCGCATCCACAAAGCGCAGGGCAGTGGGAAACTGGCGGCGCAGTGTCCAAAGGTCCGGGAACGCGTTTTCCGCCAGGGGATGCACGCTGCGTTGCGCCTCCAGTTCCTGCTTGGGGTCACCGTAGCGGCCTGAGAGGCGTTCCAGGCGATACAGGGTCGGTGCGCCGGCGAGTGCGGCGGGCCACTTCCAGCGCAGCACGCGCGCATCGAGCTGCCATTCATCACCATGCAGCTCAAAACTGCGCGTCGGCGGGCTGGCGGCCTCGAGGTCAACGCGAAAATGCTGAACGTCGACCTGTCGCACGGTCAGCGTGGCGACTTCCACATCCTGCACCAAGCGGACGTAGCCCAGCAGGGAAATGCCGAGCAGGGCGATGAGGGCGGCCAGCAGCAGCATGACGGCGGCGCTCATGCCGCGGCGAAACTTGGAGAATGCCGAACGCCGCCCGCGGCAGGACCGGGCCAACATCAGTCCGACCAGGCCGGGAACCAGGGCAGCCAGCAACAGCAGCCAGAGCGGGTCGTAAATGTCCATCGTCGGCATCATAGCTGAGCGCGTCGCTATACTTCGCCTGATCCCACCCGGCGAGCCCCTTCATGCGTATTGCTTCCGTCCTCCTGCTGATGCTGGCGCTGTGCGCAGCGCTGTCGGCCTGCGGCAACAAGGGCGACCTGGTTCGCCCGTCCTCTGAGGCCGCCCGCGCGGCCGGTTGACGCCTAATGCGGCTGCGATTCTCCAAGATGCATGGCGCTGGCAATGATTTCGTGCTGATTGATCGCCGACACGGTGATGCAGCGGCACTGCCCGCGGAACTGATCGCTCGCATGGCAGATCGCCACCGCGGCGTCGGCTTCGACCAGCTGATCACCCTGGAACCAGCGCGCGAGCCTGACAGCGTGGCGGCCTACGCCATCTGGAACGCCGACGGCACGGCCGCGGCGCAATGTGGCAATGGCGCGCGCTGTGTCGCGGCATGGCTGCAGCGCGATGGTGCCAATGGCTCGTCGCTGCGCCTCGACAGCCCCAGTGGCACGGTCGAGGCACGCTGTCTCGAGCACGGCGAGGTCGACGTCGACATGGGCCGGCCCGACTTCGATTCGGCGAGCGTGCCGGTAAACCTGAGGCGCGACGAAGACGGCTACAGCCTGCAGATCGACGGCTGGCGGCTGCGCTTCGATGCCTTGTCGATGGGCAATCCGCATGTGGTGATCGAAGTGCCGGATGTGGCCCGCGCCGAGGTGCTGCGGATTGCCACCTTGCTGCAGCAGCACGAGGCGTTTCCCGCGGGCTGCAACGTCGGCTTTGCGCAGGTCTGCGATCGCGCGCACATCCTGCTGCGCGTGGTCGAGCGCGGCGTGGGTGAAACCCTGGCCTGCGGCAGTGGCGCCTGCGCCGCGGCAGCCAGCCTGATGCGCGCCGGCCGGGTGGATCGCCAGGTCAGCGTGGCTCTGCCGGGTGGAACCCTGAGCATCGACTGGCAGGATGACGCGGCGTCGTTGCATATGGCCGGTCCGGCCGCATTCGTTTTCGAGGGAGAGTTCCACGCATGAGCGAAACCAGCACCAGCCCCCGCACCACCGCGCACGAAGTGGCGGTGTTCCTGCGCCGTCATCCACGCTTTCTGCGCGATTACCCGGACATCGCGATGTCGCTGATGATGCCGCGTGAGGATGGCAGCACGACGTCCCTGACCAGTTACCAGCTTGACGTGCTGCGCGACAAGAACCGTGAACTCAACCGGCGTCTGGTCGAGCTGTTCGCGGTGGCGCAGGAGAACGAACGACTGACGGTACGCACGCACCACTTCACCCTCGCCCTGATGCGTGCGCGCAGCGCACCCGAAGTGCTGAAGGCGGCAGTTGCGGCCTTGCACGAAGATTTCGACAGCGATGAAGTACGCGTGCTGCTGTTCGCGCCGATCTCCGGGCAGACTGAGGCCGACTGGCTGCGCGTGATGCCGCGTGCGGATGAAGCCTTGCATCCGTTCGCCGAGTTCCTGGCCGAGGCCGAGCCACTCTGCGGACGCCTGAATCCCGACAAGATTGAATTGCTGTTCGGTGACAAGGCCAAGCTGATCCAGTCCAGTGCCTTGCTGGCGCTGCAGGGTCGAGGCCTGCTGGCCATCGGCAGCCGCGACGCAAACCGCTTCTATCCCGGCATGGGCACCCTGTTCCTGCGCCTGATGGCTGAAGCGATCGACGCCGCCATCGGGCGCTTCGAGCCAGCGTGAACAATATCGAGGCCAGCGGCACGCTTCGCCGGCCGATCGGCGACTGGCTGGCGCGCCTGGCGGTCGAGCGTCGCGCGTCGCCCCATACCCTCGACGCCTATCGCCGCGATCTCGCCGCGCTGGCCGACTGGTGCGATGCGCAGCAGATCAGCGACTGGCCCGCACTGGGTGCGGAGGCACTGCGCCGCTTCGTGGCCGACGAGCATCGCCGCGGGCTGTCACCAAAAAGCCTGCAGCGGCGACTGTCCTCCTGCCGTGGCCTGCTGCGCGAACTGCTTGCCGCCGGCGTTATCGCGGTGGACCCAAGCGCCGGGCTGCGCGCGCCGAAAGCGCCGCGCAAGCTGCCGCAGGTGCTCGATCCCGACGAAATGGCGCAGCTGGTCGAAGTGCCCACCGACGCGCCCTTGGGACTTCGCGACCGCGCCCTGCTGGAGCTGATGTATTCCTCCGGCCTGCGGCTTGCCGAACTGTGTGGCCTGTGCTGGCGCGACTACGAGCCCGGCGACGGCCTGCTGCGCGTACTGGGCAAGGGCAGCAAGACGCGCCTGGTGCCGGTCGGACGCCATGCATGCACGGCGCTGGCCGAGTGGCGCGCTGAAACCGGTGCCGCAGCTGAAGCGCCGATGTTTCCCGGGCGCGGCGGCAAGCCCATCTCACCACGGGCCGTGCAGCTGCGGCTGCGCAAGCTGGCCCAGCAGCAGGGACTGTGGAAGCGCGTACATCCGCATCTGCTGCGGCATTCCTGCGCCAGCCACGTGCTGGAATCGTCGGGCGACCTGCGCGGCGTGCAGGAATTGCTCGGGCACGCCGACATCGCCACCACGCAAATCTACACTCACCTCGACTTCCAGTACCTGGCCAAGGTCTATGACGCGGCGCATCCACGTGCACGGCGCAAAGCGTGAGCCGGCACTCTTGCGGCCTACGCGGGGCGGTCGCATGATCGAACTCTGACGGCAGAACAGCAGAGTATGGGCAAGGACAACAAGCCTACCGACGGGCGCGAGGAAACCCGTATCGTGCCGCCCAGCACACCCACTCCCGCGCCGGCAGCGACGCCGGTGCCGCCGTTGTCAGGCGGGTATTCCAGTGCAGGTTCCAGTGCCGGTTCAAGCGGGCGACCCGCAGCGTCCAAGCAGGGAATCGGCCTGATCGGCCGCGAGGTTGGCCCCTACCACATCGTTGCCGAACTCGGCGCTGGCGGCATGGGCGCGGTGTACCTGGCCGACCAGTTCCAGCCGGTGCGCCGCCAGGTGGCGCTGAAGCTGATCCATGCGGGCATGGAAACCACCGACCTGCTGGAACGCTTCCGTTCCGAGCGCGACCTGCTGGCGCGCATGAACCATCCGAACATCGCCCAGGTGCTGGATGTCGGCGCCGCCGATGACGGGCGCCTGTACTTCGCGATGGAGTACGTGCCCGGTGTGCCCCTGTCGGACTTCTGCGACCGCCGCGGCCTGGATGTCGAGAATCGCCTGGCGCTGTTCCTGCAGGTCTGCGAAGGCGTCCAGCACGCCCACCAGAAAGGCGTGATCCATCGCGATCTCAAACCCGGCAACCTGATGGTGGCCGATTACCACGGACGCCATCTGGTCAAGGTGATCGATTTCGGCATCGCCAAGGGCCTGGACGACTTCGGTCGGCTGGAGCCGGGAACCACGCGTGCCGGCGTACCGATCGGCACGCCGGCCTACATGAGCCCCGAGCAGGCCAAGGGCGACGCCTCGGCGATCGATACCCGCACCGACGTGTATGCGCTCGGTGGAGTGCTTTACAAACTGCTGACCGACGAGATCCCGATCCCCGAAGACGTCATCTCGCGTTCCACCGACGTCGGCCTGGCGCGCGCGCTGATGGAAAGCGTGATCGAACCGCCCAGCGTGCGCGTCGCCAACCTGGGTGTGGCGGCCGACAGCGAATGGCGGCGCCGCATGGCCAACGATCCTTCCAGTCACTCGCGCCTGCTGCGCGGTGATCTGGACTGGATCGTGCTCAAGGCACTGGAACACGACCGTGATCGCCGTTATGCGTCGGTGTCGGAACTTGCCGCGGACGTGCAGCGTTTCCTGAACCACGAGCCGGTGCTGGCCAGCCCACCGAGTCGCGTCTACAAGATCCGCAAGTTCATCGCCCGGCACCGCGTGTTCGTGGCTGCCACCGCCGCGGTGCTGGTGGCTCTGGTTGCCGGCATTGTCGGCACCACCTGGATGGCCATGGAAGCCAGCGCGCAGCGCCATCTGGCCGAACTGGCACGGGCCCAGGCCGAGGTCGAACGCGACCGGGCCGAGGCCGAGCGGTCGCGGGCACGCGCGGTGAGCGGCTTTCTGGAGGAAATGATTGCAGCACCCGATCCGTGGAAGCTGCAAGGCGCACGCATCGACGCGCGCGATGTGAAGGTGATCGATGTGCTGAACGACGCCGTACGTGTGTTCGAGCAGGGTCGTGTGAAGGATCCCGCGCTGTACGGTGAGATCGGCGTGTTGCTCGGGCGCACACTGCGTCGGCTTGGTCAGTTGGAGCCCGCCGAGAAGGTGCTGCGTGCGGCGGTGGACGACCTGGCCGCGACCCAGTCTGCAGACTCTCAGCCACGGGCTGAATCAGTGGCCGAACTCGGCCTGGCGATCTCCCAGATGGGCGATTCAAAGGTCGCCGAGGCGACGCTGCAGGGACTAATGGAGATTGATGGCGCCTTCGAAGCGCTGCCACCCGATCTGAAGGAGGAAACCAGTCGCGTGCTGGCGGAGCTAGCGCTTGAAATTGGCGAGGCAGAGCGCGCCGAGAAACTCGCGCGCGCGACGCTGGAGCAAGCCATCGCTCGACACGGCGAGGACAGTACCGCAGCAAGTGGAGCGCGCTCCAGTCTGGCCTGGATCCTCGGCGCACGCGGCACCTGGGAGGAAGCCGAAGCGCTGGCTCAGGCCGCCTATCAGGCCGAGCGTCGGCGCCTCGGCCCAGCCCATCCGCAGACGGTGAATTTTCTCGGCAGCATCGCCGCTCTGGCCCTGCGCAAGGGTGATTACGCCAATGCCGAGCGGCGCTATCGCGAAGCGGCGATGAGCGCCGAGCAGGTGCTGGGTGCCGATCACCACGAGACGATCGGCTACACCGCATTGCGCGCCGCGGCGCTGGACAATGGGGGTCGCCATGAGGAGGCGATCGAGCTGTTTCGCCAGCTGCTTCCGCGCTACTCGCGGGCGCTGGGCGCAGATCACCCGGACGTGTTGACCGTGCGCTCGAACTTTGCCATCGCGCTGCGCTCGGCCAAGCAGCTTGACGAGTCCGAACAGGAGCTCATCGAAGTGCTGGCCAAGCGCCGTCGCGTGCTGGGCGAAAGCCACCCGGAAACCGTGCGTAGTCTGATGTTTCTGGCGGTGGTATCGCGTGACCGCGGCGATCTGGAGCGCGCCGAGGTGCTGCTCGGGCAGGCCGCCAGCCTTTACGCCGAGATCAACGGCCCCGATCATCCCGAGACCCTGATGATGGAAAACAATCACCTGGTGGTGATGCGGGATCGCGGCGAGCTGACCTCGGCCATCGAGGCGTACGCCGAATTGCTGCCGCGTGCCGAAGCGGCATTTCCCGCCGACCATTGGCATCTGTCGGCAATTCGCGGCAACTATGGCGTGGCGCTTTACCGGGCGGGACGACTGGACGATGCCGGTCCCCTTGTACTCGGGGCCTACCGCAGCGTTGCCAGCCAGTTCGAAGCGGACGATCCGCGTGTCCACGGCGCCAGGGTGCGGGCCGAGGAATACCTCAAGCTGGCGGGTCGGCCGCTCAGTGAACTCGACTGATCCGGCTCATCGCAGCGTGGACGCGTTGCATCCCGGCAGGGCCGTACTGACCGCTTCGAAGCCGGCGCTGAGAATGCGGTCGTCGTAACAGGCCGGCCCGCCGAGGAAGAAGATGCGGTCGCCGACCGGACGGTAACTGCCGAACTGGTTGGCATCGAGCTGCAGTCGCCAGCGGTTCGGCGCAACCAGCTCGGCGCGCTGGCTGATGTCATGCCAACCCATGCTGGCGTCGTCGCCGGGCGTTGCGGGACCGTGGAAGCGCATGCTCCACCCGTAGCTGGATTCGAAATCGGCATTGTGGAAAGTGACATCGATCGTCGCGGCTCCGCAGTCCATGATCTCGAACTGCACCAGGTCGCGCGGATAGCGGTAGTAGTCGATCAGTCCCGGCAGATAGTCGCGGCCATAACGTGAGGCGAGACGGTTCTGCACATCGACCGCCTGCTCGCAGGTGCCGGTGCCGCCGAGCACATCGCTGGTGACGTAACCGCCGCCGCCCTCAGCCTGGCTGGCCACCTTTATCGCGATGTCTTCGGGTCGGTTCAGTCCAAACAGCACGATGGTCGAGCCGACCTGGCGCTGGGTCGCGTCGAGCTGCTCATCGTTGTTGCCGTCGCCGCCACCCGGAGCGAAGTTTTCCACCGCATCGGGAATGCCATCGCCATCGCTGTCGGGCAGCTGCTCAATGCTCCAGACGCCGGTATTGGTGCCGGCATGCAGCACGTTGAAACTGTGCGGGTCGATCGCCAGCACGAAGGCCGAGTCGGCCGGCAGGCCGATGCTGATCGAGCGCCACGTCGCGCCGCCGTCGTCGCTGCGGTGAATCGATCCCGGATTGGCCGTGCTCCCGCCGCCAGCGGCGTAAAGGACTTCGCCGTCTCCCGGATCGACCACCAGGGCGCGGATATCCGTGCCCAGCGGAATGCCGTCGGCCGACGCAAACCAGTTGGCTCCACCATCCACGGTCTTGAAGATTGCCGGCGGGCGCTGTTCCGGCGGCGCTTCGAAATCTGACATGCTGACCCACAGGATGTCGTGGTCAGTCGGGTGCATCACCATGCTGAGCGCATCTGCCACGAGATTGACGAAAGCGCCAGCCTTGCGCGGCAGTCCTGTATTCATCGCGATCCAGTTCGTACCACGGTCATCGCTTCGGAACACGCCGCTGTGCGGGTCAGACAGCTTTGCCGTGAGTTCGGGCGAGCAGGCTGAAGAGTCGCTGCTGCGCTGGCAGTAGGCGATGCTGAAGGTGGCGATGAAGAGCCGGTCAGGGTCGTCGGGGCTGATGGCAATCGGCAGCGGGATGATGCTTTCGAAAACTGAATAAAGCTCGCCTTCGTGTTCGATTTCGACGTTGCGGCTGGGTGGTATGCCCGAGCCCGGCGCATCGAGGTTGATCCAGTTGGCGCCGGCGTCGTCACTGCGTATCACCCGGAACCCGCTGCTGACGCCATTGGCGGTGGCATAGATTCGTTTTAGCGGTCCGCGAGCGGGTTCGCCCACACCTGGCGCTGGCAGGAAAACGCAATCTGGCAGTGGCGGACGCGGTTCGGCCTCGCACGAGCGCAGGTCCATTGCCAGCGCCCGCACGGTGCCGACCTGCGGCGCGATCTGCGATCCAAAACCGGACTCAGGCAGGCCTGCATCGATCACGCTCCAGCTGCCTCCGCCGTTGGTGCTCTTGTAGATGCCGCCATTGAGATAGCCGTCGACGAACGAGGAGCGTCCCGCGGCATACACGTGCGAACTGCCAAGGGTGCTGCCCGCCCTGGCCGTGGTGGGGTCGACCACGACGTAGCGGATCTGCCCGGCCTGCAGGCCCTGGTTCTGCGTCTGCCAACGCAGTGCGGCCAGTCCATTGGTGCGCCACAGCGCTGGCGACGAATAGAACGAATCGCCAAATCCGGCATACAGACGCAGGCCCTGGGAAGCGCTGGCCAGATCGGGGTTGGGATGCACCGTCAGGCCGCGCGTGTTGGCCGCCGCCAGACCTTCGTTGCTCTCGCTCCATCCCGTGCCCGCGTTCAGACTGCGGAAGATGCCGCCACCGCGGGAGGCCAGCCACAGACGGCTGTCGCCATCGGGGAACCCGGGTGGGACGTGCATGCCCATCAAGTCCAGGCCTATCGGGCTGTTGTCCACGGCGCTCAGGTAACTGAGATTGGGGCTCAGGTCATCTGCACCCAATGGCGTCGAGGTCGCACCGGCATCCGTCGACAGCAGAATCTGATCTCCGCTCCGCACATAGACAGTATCGGGGTCGCTGGCATGCGCGATCAATTGTGTGGCATTGAAGAGGTTGGTGATCGTCCAGGTCAGACCGTCGTTCTCGCTCCGGTGTACTTGACCACTGGCGTTGGTCGCGTAGAGCACGCTTCCGGCAGCGTACGAGATCGAACCGTAAAGTCCTTGACCGATGAACTGCGTCAGTCCGGGATCGGTGTGCACCGGACTCCAGTTCGCACCTCCGTCCGTACTGCGGTAGATAGAGGGTGGATACGGTTGCGGCGTTGCGTAAGAACTGTCCTGCGCCGGGCCCCAGACCGCCACCGCCAGCCCCGGCGTATCGGGATCGAAAGCCAGCCCCAGCAGAATGCCGCCGAGCGGAAGGCCATTGCCGAACGGCACGAAGCTGACACCGCCGTCGACGCTGCGCAGCAGGGGAATCTCGGGCGTCTCCCTGCCATCGCGCATGCTCAGCAACAGTGCGCCTGTAGTTCCAGGAACATCCACCAGCCCGACCGGGGCGTAGTTGAAGTCGCCAAAGCCGATGCTGAAACCGGTCAGCGACCAGTCGACGGCCCGGTTGCCGCTGAAATGCAAACGGCGGTTAATGTCGAACACGTATAGATCCTGAATCCGGTCGCGGTCGACCATGATCGGAATCTGTCCGGTGCGAACGCCAGCCAGGCCACTATCGGCCCTCTGCCAGGTATCGCCGCCGTCGAAGGATCGATACACGCCACCGTTCGTGCCGGCAAAGAGAATGTCCCCATCCACCGGGTCGCCACTGACGCTTTCGACAAAACCGCCGTAGGGTCCGGTGCTGGACCAGAAGCCGGTGCCGGCGTTGCCCTCGGTGGTCGCTGCGCCAAGAAACAAGGCCAATGAGCTGACAATCCAATGCCGTCGCGCGTGCATGGTGCCCCCTGGAGTCATCCAAGTTCGCCACCGAGTATAAGCCCACGTCGCGCCGACAACGGAGCGGGCGCGTTGGCCCGGCTAGGCCCTCAGTTGCATCCCGGTAGGGCCGTACTGACCGCTTCGAAGCCGGCGCTGAGAATGCGGTCGTCGTAACAGGCCGGTCCGCCGAGGAAGAAGATGCGGTCATCGACCGGACGGTAGCTGCCGAACTGGTTGGCATCGAGTTGCAGTCGCCAACGGTTCGGCGCAACCAGCTCGGCGCGCTGGCTGATGTCGTACCAGCCCATGCTGGCATCGTCGCCCGGCGTTGACGGGCCATGGAAGCGCATGCTCCAGCCGTAGCTCGATGCGAAGTCGGCGTTGTGGAAAGTGACGTCGACGGTCGCCGCGGCGCAATCCATGATCTCGAACTGGATCAGGTCGCGCGGATAGCGGTAGTAGTCGATCAGTCCCGGCAGATAGTCGCGGCCGTAACGTGAGGCCAGGCGATTCTGCACGTCGACTGCCTGTTCGCAGGTGCCAACGCCCGCGACGATTTCACTGGTGACGTAGCCGCCGCCGCCCTCGATGCGCTTGGCTACCGATGCGATGACTTCCGGTCGGCTCAATCCGAACAGCACGATGGTCGAACCGACCTGGCGCTGGGTACTGTCAAGCTGCTCGTCTTCATTGCCGTCGCCACCGCCCGGTGCGAAGTTCTCCACGGCGTCGGGAATGCCGTCGCCGTCGGCATCGGGCAGCTGCTCGATGGTCCACACGCCGGTATTGGTGCCGGCGTGCAGTACATTGAAGTTGTGCGGGTCCACCGTGATCGCCGTCGCCGCGTCGGCCGGCAGGCCGATGCTGATCGAGCGCCAGGTGTTGCCACCGTCGTCGCTGCGATAGACCGAGCCGGGATCGGCGACCGTGCCCGCACCTGCGGCGTACAGGATGTCACCATCGCCGGGGTCGACTGCCATGGCGCGGATATCGGTGCCTTGCGGGATGCCTACCGAGGCCGCCGCCCAATTGAGCCCGCCGTCGATGGTCTTGAAGATTGGCGGCGAGCGCTCCTCGCGCGGTGCCTGCAGGTCAGCCATGCTGACCCAGAGGATGTCGTGATTGGTCGGGTGCATGATCAGGGTGAGCGCTTCGGCCACCACATTGACGAAGGGCGCGAGACCGGTTTTGCGCGGCAGGCCGTTGTTGACGGCGGTCCAGGTGGCGCCGCGATCATCGCTGCGGAATACGCCGGTCAGCACGTCGACGTGCGCCAGAAACTGGGCTTCGCTGCAATCCGCATTCAGGGTGATATCGAAGCAGACGGGCGACATGTACGTGCCGACAAATAGACGGTCCGGGTCCGTGGGGCTGATGGCAATCGGCAACGGAACCACCTGCCGCTGCACAAAGTAGGTGGTGCCAGCGTCGACGAACTGCGTTTGCGAGCTCGGCGGGAAGCCCGGATTGCCGTCCAGCGGTGTCCAGCTGCTGCCGCCATCATCGCTGCGCAGCAGGCGATGAGTGAATGTGGTGAGAGGCAGTGCGCTGTTGTCGCGATGGCCGGTGGCACTGGCGTAGACCCTGCGCAGCGGGGACACGGCGGGATCACCCACGCCAGGTGTGGGCAGCAGCACGCAGTGCGGCAGCGGAGGCCGGGGCTCGGCCTCGCACGAGCGCGGGTCGAGCGCCACCTGGCGCACCGTGCCCAACCACGGCTCGGTGCCGCCAAAACTGGGGGACAGCGGCAAACCAGCGTCGATGCGGCTCCACAGGCTGCCGCCATTGATGCTCTTGAAGAGTCCGGCATTCAGGAAGCCGGGAGCCTGCGACGGTCCGCCGCTGGCGTAGATGTGCGCGGAAGAAAAACTGCTGCCCACCCGCGCCGTGGTCGGGTCGATCACGATGGAGCGAATCTGCGAGGCCGGCAATTGCTCGTTCTGCACCTGCCACTGCAGCGATGCCAGGCCACTGGTTCGGTACATCGCTGGCGAGGAAAAAAAGGAATCGCCGAAACCGGCGTACAGACGAAGTCCCTGGGAACTCGACGCCGTGCTGGGCAGGGGATGTATCGCTACCGCGCGGATGTTGACCGCGGCCAGCCCCTCGCTGGCCGGCGTCCAACTGCTGCCCAGATTCGTACTGCGCAGGATGCCGTTGCCGCGCGTGGCCAGCCAAAGTCGCGTGCCTGGTGCGGGGAAGCCCGGATCGGCGTGCATTGCCATGATGTCGGAGCCGACCGCCAGCCCGGTGATCGTGCTGAGATAGCTGGGATTGGGGCTGAGCCCCGTGCTCAGCGGAGAGCCGCTGGTGCCGCCATCGCTGGACAGATACAGCTGCCTTCCGGACACGTAATAAAACGTGTTGGCGTCGGACGGGTTGGCCATCAGCAAGGAGGCGAACGCGTTACTCGGAACCGTCGCCCAGGTAAGGCCGCGATCGTCGCTGCGCACGACCAATCCATCGTTCGCCGTGGCGTAGACCGTGTCACCCGCCGCGTACGAGATGCTGCCGCCGGACAGCGGCTGGAAATAGGGAGTGTCGCCTGGGAGGGCAAAGACCGGTGCCCAGTTCTGACCGCCATCGATGCTGCGATAGATCGACGGTGGATAAGGTTGTGGCTCGGGCAATTCAACGTAATCGGATTCCGAATGCACCGCCAGAACGACGTTCGGATTGAGCGGATCAAAGCGCAGCGCCACAAACCGACCACTGTTCGGCAGACCGATGCCCGCCTGGGTAAAGGTCGCGCCATGGTCGTCGCTGCGCATCAGGGGAACCGGGAGCGGACCGGGTGTCCCGGGCTGGATGTAGAGCGACAAGAGCATCACTCCCTCGCTGCCGGGTATGTCCACCAGATTCTCGGGAAAAATGCCGGCTGGCAAATCGCTATTTCCCTGAAAGCCAGTGGCGTTCCAGGTTTCAGCGCGGTCCGTGCTGCGGAACAAGCGATTGTAACTGTCAAAGACGTAGACATTGCTCGGTTGATCCACATCCACCATCGGGCGTAGATCGCTTCGCGCATCGCCCAGACCGTCATCGGCGCGACTCCAGGTGTCGCCACCGTCGGCCGAGCGATAAAAGCCACCATTGGTGGTGCTGTAGAGCAGGTTGGCGTCGAGCGGGTCGCTCTCGATCTGGTAGATGAAGCCACCAAATGGGCCGGTGCTGGACCAAAAGCCGGGCCCGGCCGTGGCCAGGCCGGTGAGGCCGGTCAGGGCGAGAGCCGCTGTCAAGGCGATGCGATTCATCTTTCTCTCCGCGGTTCGCAGCAGGGATGCTCAACCAGTATAGGCCCGCGTGCCGGCGCTGGCCTTCACGCAGATCGATGCGCAGGCCTTGAGAGACACGCCGCTGAAAGGCAAAAACCGACAACGGCGGGCGACAGCGCAATCCAGGCCAGTCGCTATTCGCGTCTTTCAACACCTTAGCTTTGCCGCGCCCATCCCGCGGCACTATGCGCAGCGACGCGCCGACCAGAACTCCGGCCAAGCTGAGCCCAGCAAGGCCGAGGGCGACGGCATCAGCGCAGCCCTCGGCGTGGCATAACGAGCGCGTCAGACAGATTCGCCCTCAGGGTTCCCACGCCCCAGCATTGAAAAAGGGCCTGACGATGGTTGGCGTCAGGCCCCTTCTTGTCATGCTGGCAGCGCGCGACACATCCTGCGTGGGCGCGGGCCAATCAAGAATTGGATGACTCTCCAAAAAGTACCACGGTGGAGCCGACCGAGCCCTGGATCGAGTTGGCGTCCTGTTCCTCGCTCGCCTGCTCCGAGGCCCGCTCCCCGACCGTACCGGTCTGACGATCGGAGCCACCATTCACCATGTCCAACTCAAACGAATTCAGTTCGCGCATTGGGAGTTTCCTTTGAAAGATCACGTTGCCCGGCCTGGCCGGCGACGAGGCGGCGACAGTGGGCCACAGCCCGGGGGTTGTCAATCCGCAGGCCGCTCGCCGCTCGACTCGCCAACGCACTGCAGATCATGCGGCCTTTCTGCAGAGACCTCGTCTCCTGGGCGATACTCCTTGACGATTCGGCCTCCCTGCATCGCCAACATCCGGTCGGCCGAGGCGATGGTTTCTGGCCGGTGCGCGATGATCACCTTGGTCAGCTCAAGCCGGCGTACGGCGTCGTTGACCAGGCGCTCGCGCTCGACGTCAAGATTGCTGGTGGCCTCATCGAGGAACAGCAGTTTGGGCTTGCGGTAAAGCGCGCGGGCCAGGATCACCCGTTGCTTCTGCCCGCCGGACAACGTCGTGCCCATGTCGCCAATCAGGCTGTGGTAGGCCATCGGCATTGCCGCGATCTCGTCGTGCACGGCCGCCAAGCGCGCCGCAGATTCGATCCGCGCGAAATCCGTTTCACTGTCGCCGAAGCCGATGTTCTCGGCGACCGATCCGGCGAACAGCTGGTCGTCCTGCATCACCGCCGCGACGATGCTGCGGTAATTGCGCAGGCCGAGCCGGCGGATGTCCTGGCCGCCAACGCGGATGGTTCCCTCGCTCGCCGGCAGCAGGCCCAGCATCAGCTTGACCAGGGTGGTCTTGCCGCAGCCGGAGGCGCCGACGATGGCCACCGATTCGCCTTCCTCGATGCTGAAGCTGCAGTCTTTCAAAACCCAGGGCTCGCCCTCGGCGTAGCGGAAGCCGAGCCCTTCCACCGCGATTCTGGAACTCGATGGCGGCGCTTGCTCCATGTCAGAAGCGGCATCCTGCTCAGGCGGTGTCAGAACAATATCGGCCAGCCGTTCGCCGTGCAGCCGCAGCATGCGGAACTCGATCCATTTGTCGATCAGGCCGGCGACGCGCTGTGCGAACTGGTCCTTGTAGGCCAGATAGGCGATCAGCATGCCGACCGAGAACACGCTTTGCATGGCGAGACTGGCGCCAATCCAGATCACTGCGATGCGCTCGATGCCGAAGATCAGCTGGCTGGCGCTGGAAAAGCTCAGGCGCAATTTCGACAGGCGCAGTTCCTGGTTGACGGTATCAACCATCAGGTTGTGGTACGCGCCCTGGCGAAAGGCTTCCTGTCCGGCGACCTTGACGCTTTGCATACCGCGCAGCGACTCCAGCAGGTGCGAGTGCTGCCGGGCGGAGGCCACCAACTGCTGCTCGGTGGTGGTGCGCAGCGGCTGGAAGGCCAGCGCGCGGAAGCCCAGATACAGGGCCACTGCGACCAAGGTGACCGTCGCCAACTTGGCGCTGTAAAGCAGCATCATCGCCAGGGTGGCGATCGCCATCAGTCCATCGATCAGCGCCTCGATGAAGCTGCTGGTCAGGGTGCGCTGGATGGCCTGCACCGCGCCCATGCGAGATACCACATCGCCAAGGTGGCGCTTTTCGAAGTAGTCGAGCGGCAGGCGCAATGCATGCGCGAATACGTTGCCCAGCCATTGCAAGCCCAGGCGGGTGGACAGGTACACCAGCGCCCAGCCGCGCAGCAGGCCAATGGCGACCTGCAGCACCATCGCCAAACCGAATCCCAACCCCAGCACCGTCAACAGGTCGCGGTCGGCAGACACCAGCACCTGGTCCACCACCCATTGCATCAGGAAGGGCGCCAGCAGCACGAATACCTGCAGGGCCGCCGACAGCAGCAGAATTTGCGCCAGCGAGGGCCAAAGCCCGCGCACCGGGCCAGTGAGTTGCGACATCCTGACCGCTGGCGGCGCGTCCTGCTTCCTGAACTCGCCTCCTGGGGTCAACTCCAGGGCGACGCCGGTGAAGTGCTCGGAGACTTCATCGAGACTGATCTTGCGCTCGCCAAAGGCCGGGTCGAACACGGTGACGGACTTGCGACCGACCTTCACCAGCACGACGAAGTGGTTGAGGTCCCAGTGCAGGATGCAAGGCAATTGCAGTTGCGGCAGATGTTCGATATCCAGCCGCAGGGCGCGTGTCTGAAGCCCCAGGACCTGGGCGATGCCGATCAGGCGATTGAGCGAAGCGCCTTTCAATGACAGCGGAAAACGCTGACGAAGGCTCGGCAGGTCGCTGCGATGTCCGTGATGGTCGGCAACCATCGCCAGACACGCCAAGCCACACTCGGCAGCCTGGGACTGCAGTATCAGCTTCAAGGTTCGCGCCCATCAGTCATTGCGGGGACGGGTGAACTACTGCTCACGCGCGCCTCCACTGAGCGCAAACAAGGGCTCCACCGCCCACTCCCACAACTTGCGTCGCTCGCCGAGTATTTCGGCCCCCAACTGCATGCCGGGCATGAGCGCTTCGTCCTGGCCGAAGGCGCGCACGGTCTGGCTGTCCAGCTCGACCACAATACGGTAGTGCGGCTCGCTCGCCTGCGCATTGCCGATCAGGGCCGCCAATTCGTTGCCGCCCAGCGCGCTGCGAGAAATGCGCGCTACGCGTCCTTCGTGATGCCCGAACTTCTGATACGGAAATGCCTGATAGCGCAACAGCACGGCATCACCCGGCTCAACGAAGCCGATTGCGCGGCTCGGCACGAACAGGTGCGCTTCCAGCTTGCTGGCGGCGGGCAACAGGCTGAGCAGTGGCTGCCCAGGCTGCACAGCTTGGCCCGGCTGCCCCAGCAGGGTGGCGATGGTGCCGGCAACCGGGGCGCGGATTACCGCCTCGGCACGCGATGAGGTCTCGACCGACTCCTGCGTGAGAGCAGCGCGATCCAGCTGCTCGGCAGCGTCGAGCGCAGTAAGGCGTGAGGGCAGCTCGCGGTGCGCCTGCTGCAGCTGCGCCAACTGCCGGTGTACGCTCAGCTGCTGCCGCTCCAGCGACTGCACCAGTCCCAGTTGATCGAGTTCCGCCGCCTGCTGTTGCTGCAGTTGCGGCTCGGTGACGAATTGCTGCTCGCGCAATTCGCTGAAACGCTTGGTGGCCTGCTCGGCGAGTCGATGTTGTTGGCGACGTGTGCCGAGCTCCGCTTCGATCTGGCGCAGCTCGGCCTGTGCACCGGCGATCTGGGCGGCCAGTCCGTCCTGCTGCGCCCCCAATTGCGCACGCTGCGAGGCATAACTGCCGACCACGCCTGCCTGACGCTCGGCAATGGCGGCCTGCAGCGCTTCGGCGGTGTCACCGCCAGCCAAGGTCGCGCGCGGCATCGCCAGCACCGCCAACACGTCGCCGGCAAGTACCCGCTGCCCTTCCTCTACGCGGACCTCGGCCAAGGTGGCGGACACCGGCGCAGTCACCGTGGCAATGCCCTGGCTTGGCACCAGCTGACCGACCACCCGGCTGCGCCGGGTGTAGTCAGCGAAGATCAGGAACAGCACGATGGCCGTGGCGGCGCACACCGCGACGCCAGTCAACAGCCACAGCGACAGCGGTTGCCCCAGCACAATTCCGCCCAGCCATCGGGTCTGCCGGGCCTCCAGCGCTTCTCGGCGGAACAGGGAATTGGTCATATCAAGCGACCGCGGGGGGCGGCGAGTATAGCCCACGCCTTCCGACGTGATTCCTGACTCCAAGTGGCGCCGCAGGTATAGCGACCAGTATGGACCTGCGATCCCTGCACGCAGCCGGCCAGCACTCCGGGAATGGAGCGAGATGGCAGAAAGCCGAAACCTGTCTCGTCACCCACTCCCAGTCCCGTCGCACGAAATGCCACTGAACCGCCGTCGTGACGATCTGTCAACGCCTTACCCTGCAGCGCCAGTCTTGCCAGAATGCGTCCCCCCAACCCGACCCACGGATCCGATGACCTCATCCAGCCCGCGACTTGAACAGGCGATCGCCGCCAGCATTGCCAGTGAAATCCTTGCCCAGCCCGCCCAGGTTCGGGCCGCGATCGAACTGCTCGATGGCGGTGCCACGGTTCCCTTCATCGCGCGCTATCGCAAGGAGGTCACCGGCGGACTGGATGACACCCAGCTGCGCAATCTGGAGACGCGCCTGACCTACTTGCGGGAACTGGAAGACCGCCGCGCCGCGATCCTGTCCAGTGTTGCCGAGCAGGGCAAGCTGAGTGACGCGCTGCGCGGCGAGATCGAAGCTGCCGACAGCAAGGCACGCCTGGAGGACCTGTACCTGCCGTACAAGACCAAGCGCCGCACCCGTGCGCAGATCGCGCGTGAAGCAGGCCTTGAGCCGCTCGCCGATGCGTTGCTGAGCGATCCCAGTCTCGCGCCGGAAGCCGCCGCGGAAACCTTTGTCGACAGCGAGCGCGGCGTGGCCGATGCCAAGGCGGCGCTGGAAGGCGCACGCGCCATCCTGATCGAGCGTTGGGGCGAGGATGCCGCCCTGCTGGGCGAGCTGCGCATCTGGCTGGCCGAACAAGGCCAGGTCCGCGCCAGGCTGGTCGAAGGCAAGGAAGCCGAGGGCGCGAAGTACAGCGACTACTTCGATCACAGCGAACCGCTGTCGAAGATTCCGTCGCACCGCATGCTGGCCCTGTTGCGCGCGCGACGCGAGAGCATCATTGACGTCGAGTTGCAGCCCGGCAGTGATGCCGAGGCCGGGCATGCTTACGCTGAAGCGCGCGTGGCGCGTCAGGCCGGCGTGGAGAATCGCGGGCGGGCTGCCGACAGCTGGCTGCAGTCGGCCTGTCGGCTGACCTGGCGTGCCAAGCTGCACATGCACCTTGGCCTCGACCTGATGGGCCAGGCGCGCGAAAAGGCTGAGGCCGAGGCGATCGCGATTTTCGCCGCCAACCTCAAGGACCTGCTGCTGGCAGCGCCAGCCGGCCCGCGCGTGGTGATGGGACTGGACCCGGGTATCCGTACCGGCGTCAAGCTGGTCATCGTCGATCGCACCGGCAAGCTGGTCGCGACCGATACCCTGTATCCGCACGAGCCGCGTCGCCAGTGGCGCGAGTCGCTCGCCGCGCTGCGCATGCACTGCCAGCGGCATGGCGTGGAACTGGTCGCGATCGGCAACGGTACCGCCTCGCGCGAGACCGACAAGCTGGTCGCCGAACTGATGCAGCAGCAGCCGGAGCTGAAGCTCACCCGCATCGTGGTGAGCGAGGCCGGCGCCTCGGTCTATTCGGCTTCGGAAATCGCCGCGCGCGAGTTTCCCGATGTCGACGTGAGCCTGCGCGGCGCAGTGTCGATCGCGCGGCGCCTGCAGGACCCGCTCGCCGAACTGGTGAAGATCGAGCCCAAGGCGATCGGCGTCGGCCAGTACCAGCACGATGTGAATCCGTTCCAGCTGGCGCGCGCACTCGACGCCACGGTGGAGGACTGCGTCAATGCCGTCGGTGTCGATCTCAACACCGCCTCCAGTGCACTGCTGGCGCGCGTTTCGGGACTCTCGGGCACGGTCGCGGAGAACATCGTCGCGCATCGCGACCAGCACGGCGCCTTCGCCAATCGCCGCGCCCTGCTCAAGGTGGCGCGTCTCGGCGACAAGACCTTCGAACAATGCGCTGGTTTCCTGCGCATCCAGGGCGGAGATGAGCCGCTCGATGCGTCGTCCGTGCACCCGGAGGCCTATCCGGTGGTCGAGCGCATCCGCGCCCAATGTGGCCGCGAGATACGCCAGATAATCGGCGATGCCAGCCTGCTGCGCGCGCTCAAACCCGAGCAACTGACCGACGAGCGCTTCGGTCTGCCGACCGTGCGCGACATCCTCAAGGAGCTGGAAAAGCCGGGCCGCGATCCACGCCCCGAATTCCGCGCCGCACGTTTCGCCGAAGGCATCGAGGACTTGCGTGACCTCAAGCCCGGCATGATCCTGGAAGGCGTGGTCACCAACGTCGCGGCATTCGGCGCCTTCGTCGACATCGGCGTGCACCAGGATGGCCTGGTGCACGTCTCGGCGCTGTCGGAACGCTTCATCAAGGACCCGCGCGACGCGGTCAAGGCCGGCGACATCGTCAAGGTCAAGGTGATGGAGGTCGACCTGCCGCGCAAGCGCATCGCATTGAGCTGCCGATTGAACGACGAGCCTGGTGCGGAGCGTGTGCCGCGTGCTGGGACGAATGAACGTCCACGCCCGACACGCGATGCGCCGCGTGGCGCAGCTCGACCGGATCAGGCTCGCGGCGGCAGCGCCCCGCCGGCCAACAACGCGCTGGCCGAGGCCCTGGCGCGGGCCAAGCGCGGCTGACGCGATCGGCTGTCGTAGGGTGGGCCTTGGCCCACCGCGCATCAGCTGCGACTCGCCTCAGTGCGACAAGACGTTCCAAGGCTTTGAGCATTCGGCGATGGTGGGCCAAGGCCCACCCTACGAAGCGTGGCTCCAATCACCACGCGGTGCACGACAAATTGCATGGCACGCGGGGTGGGCCTTGGCCTGAGGTCTCCCCACTTTTTCATCGCTGTGCCATTGCTCGACTCCACACTTCATCTGGGTTTTCACGGCCCAAGCGTGTTTGGATACCTGGCGGAAGCACGGTCCGTCGAAGCCATTCCATTCCACGGCGGATCAG